>NZ_ALWW01000042.1 GCF_000344175.1 Listeria fleischmannii subsp. fleischmannii LU2006-1
GTAGGCTGTACAATCGATGGATGCTCAGACGGTACGAGCTTCCATGTATCATAACTAGGTTTACTCATATTTTTTTGGACAATTTGTAGCACATCAGACCAAATATCTTCAATAGATTGCAAAAAACTCCCCCCTCTACGATATTTATAAAAATAAAAAGTTTAGGTTGAACTTATCCACAAGATAAAAAAACGGTGGATAAAGATATCCCAACCCTGTTTAAAAAATATCCACAATATTAAATAAAGTTGTGGATAAGTTTAGTTTTCCCCAATTTATTTTCTCTTCAACACATGATATATTATCAAAAAAAAGCTTGAATAGCAAGGACTTTCAAATTTTATCCCCAAACTTATGCACTTGTTAAAAAAAGTTTTCCACAGCATATGTAATTGTGTATAACTTGTTAGTAGTTCTCTGTATAAATTTTAACAAAAAAATAATTATCCACAAGCGAAAATTAGGTTTGTGGATAAATTTTAACAAAAATAAATATTTATCCACACGCTAAACAAAAAGTAATGAGCTATGTTACAATAAAATGGTACAGTGCTAATTTGACAAAAAGGTTGTGTTTAATCGTGCGTTTTCAAAGATTAATCAATAGTAAAGATTTAGAATTTTATCGTGTCACCGAGCAAAAAAATATAGAAGATGTATTTGGTTATTTGGTTATTTATGATAAGAGAAAACCAGCTGTATTAAAAGATTTTACTGTTTTTTACAAAAGTAGCATTGAACCAAAAATTTTTGAAAATAGTCTAAAGAAAAATCATATTTATGTTCTTTTTTTTCATTATACGGATATTGAGGAAGAAGAGGAGATGCCTAAATTTTCGAAAGTGATTCATTTTATAGAAGATTTATTGAAATTTAATGAATCGAGTTACTATCTTGATAATTATTTGATCCAACATAAATTAAAATTTGAATGTCCACTAGAATATGAAAAAATAGGAGAGTTTCTCGAGTATTTGAGGAAAATATCGAAGCGACAAATTCCATGTATAAAAACGGAACGAAAAAAAATATCTGAATTTATCACAGTAAAGGGTTTTTTTGATGGTCAAAATGTGGTATGATTATGTGCGGAGTTTTATCCGGCTCTATTGACAAATAAAGTTAATTTACGTACAATATTTAAGACTGTCTAATAGATTTAATTCGATTGGACCCTTTTATGGGAGGTGTAACAAAGTGAAAAGAACATATCAACCAAGTAAACGTAAAAAGAAAAAAAAGTACATGGTTTCCGTACACGTATGAGTTCTAAAAACGGACGTAGAGTTTTAGCAGCACGTCGTCGTAAAGGAAGAAAAGTATTATCTGCGTAGACCACTGAAAAGGCTCAGTGGTTTTTTTATTGTTAGATTACATAATCATTGTGCTTTAAAAAGAATAATCTTTTTCGTTTTTAGTTGTAGAAGTTTGCTAAAGGAGTCACTATGAAAAAAGAATATCGCATCAAAAAAAATGATGACTTTCAGCTTGTTTTTAAAAAGGGGAAGTCATTTGCTAACCGTCAATTTGTCGTGTATAAATTAAAGAGAGAAGACTCAAATCATTTTCGAATTGGTTTATCTGTTAGTAAAAAAATTGGAAACGCTGTCTGTCGAAACCGGATTAAACGTTACATACGACAAGCTTTCCATGAATTTGAAACGGAAATTGATTCACAAAATGACTATATTATTATCGCCAGAAAACCGGCGGCCAATATGGATTTTCACGAAGTAAAAAGTAGCTTAGAGCACGTTTTAAAAAATTGCGAAAGTCATGAAACGTTCTAAAAAGAGCTATTCTAAATGAGTGAGAATTTGAAAAAAAGGCGGAATGGGAGGTAACATTTTTTGAAAAAGAAAAAAAACCTGAAGAGAAAACTGTTTATCGCGGGTTTAGTAGTACTTCTTATGGCAGTTCTTTCAGGATGCGGGTACTCAACTGAGCCAATCACAAAAGATTCCACTGGATTTTGGAGTCATTACATCGTATTTCCTCTGTCGTGGATAATTACTTGGTTTGCTGATTTATTTGGTGGCAACTATGCGATGGGAATTATCGTTGTAACTATTTTAATTCGTTTACTTATCATGCCACTCATGATTAAACAAATTAAGAGCCAAAAAGAAATGATGAATGTTCAGCCGAAATTAAAAGAACTTCAAGCGAAATACGCATCAAAAGATAATGAAACGAAACAAAAATTACAACAAGAAACAATGCGACTTTATCAAGAACATAATATTAATCCCATGATGGGTTGTTTACCACTTTTAATTCAAATGCCGATTCTAATTGGTTTTTATCAAGCCATTAGTCGAACTGCTGAAATTAAAACAGATACATTTTTATGGATGACACTTGGGAACCCCGATCCGTATTATATACTGCCGATTATAGCGGCTCTTACTACATTCCTTTCATCTAAAATTTCGATGATGGGACAAACACAACAAAATAAATCAATGGCCATGATTGTTTATATTATGCCTGTTATGATTTTATTTATGGGTATTACGCTACCATCAGCACTAGCATTGTACTGGATTATCGGTAATGTCTTTACTGTATTCCAAACACTTTTAATTAATAATCCTTTTAAAAATAAACGAGAGCAAGAAGCTCTTGAAGCAGCACAAGCAGAAGAAGCAAGACTGCAAAAGAAAGCCTCTAACATGAAAGCTTCTAAAAAAGGAGGTAAGAAGAGAAAGTGAGAGATATAACTGCGCAAGGCCAAACTGTAGAAGAAGCTGTTCAAAATGCACTTAATGAACTAAAACTGGAACGAAACCAAGTCGAAGTTGAAGTTATGGATGAAGGAAAAAAAGGTATTTTCGGATTAGGTTCACGTTTAGCTATGGTTAAAGTAATTGAAAAAGAAAACGGCACGCAAATTGCGACCGATTATATTTTGGATATTGCTGAAAAAATGGGTGCAAAAATCTCAATTGACGTAGAAGAAGAAGGAAAAGATATTAAAATCCAAATTTCTGGAGAAAACCTAGGCGTTTTAATCGGAAAACATGGTCAAACTTTAAACTCGCTTCAATATTTAACACAACTAATTGCTAACAAACAAACCGAACAATTTAAAAATATTTTGGTCAATGTTGGTGATTATCGTGAAAGACGTTATGAAACACTTTCTGGACTTGCTAAGAAAATGGGTGATAAGGCAGTTAAAACGCGTCGTGCGGTACATCTTGAACCGATGCCGTCGTTTGAGCGCAAGATTATCCATGCTATTTTAAGCGAGAATACAAAGGTTGAAACACATTCGGAAGGGCGCGACCCGTACCGTTACATTGTGATAAAACCAGCGAAATAAAAAAAGCGGTAGAAGAATTTTTCTTCTACCGCTTTTTTAATCTAAAATTTGATTTTCAATTCGTTCGCGTAGGGATGTGTCTTTATTGATTGTTTGGCGCAATTCGGAAGCGCGTTTTGGATAATTGGTGATAAGTCCATCTACATTTTTTTGTAAATAGTGGCGCATAAGGCTTTCCTGGTTAACCGTCCAAATGAAAATGTCTTTGTTAGCTTGATTTGCTTGGAATAAAATGCGATTTGTGACGGAAAAATCTTCAAGCACGATAAAATTATCTTCCGTTTTAGGAAGGTTACCAACATTAAGGGCAGTTACCATGCCGGTTTTAATGGTTGGATCGAGCTTTTTAATGCGTTTATTGACGTCTTGATAGAGAGACTGAACGAGATAGTCTTTGGTTACTTTTTCTTTTTGTAGAAGGTGCACAAAACGTTCTTCCATATCAGCTGATTCTCCGCCGTGTTTTTTAATTTCAATAAGTAAACGCAAATTCTCACTTTTAGCCAAAGTAATGGTTTCTTCGAGTGTTGGAATGTGGGCGCGATAATTTCCGCTACGAAGCTCGATTTTTGTGAGCTGTTCGGCTGTTAAGTCTTGGATACGGTCATTTCGTCCCGCAAGACGGCGTAACGTGGAGTCGTGAAAAACGACAAATTGATGATCTTTTGTTTCTAAAATATCTAGTTCCGCGTAATCCGCGCCGTTTTTTGCTGCATTTTTAAACGCCGGAAGTGTATTTTCGACAGCATTTTTAGTATCGCCCCGATGTGCAATGATAAGTGTGTTCGGGGTGTAAAGAGTTTGATAAATCGAATTGATATTAAAATAGCTTAGTACGATAAATGTGATAACTAGCAGCGGGATAAAGGTTTTTTTATAGGGTAGCGTCCAATTGTTTTTGGTTTTAATGGGGACTTTCTGGATGGTTAATTTGGCAATCAAAAGCTGCGTTAAATAGCCTTGGATGAAACAGGTGTAGATGAAAGCGAGCACTTGCATACAGGTTAAAATGACACCGGCGAAAAAGGGAACAAATTGCCAAGAAGTGCGGTCAAGCAGATCAACGGGCCAGCCTAAGAGAAATAAAACGGCTGAGAAAATAAGACTAAACACAAGGAGTGAAACCGCAGCTTCGATTAAAAGTTGAAGTAAAATTTTATGAGGGACGGCAAAACTCTTTTTAATCGCCTGAAAAATGGTTAATTCTTTTTCGATGATGAAAAAAGGAAGCGCGTATAATAGGCGCATGCTTAGGTAAAATACGAGGAGGAAGACGCCGATATATAACGCGGCTCCTTGCCAAGATTTCATTAATTCATCGATGATAAAGTGCGGTAAATAGAGGTTTTCTGTTAGAGTGGCGGGCAAAATTAAGCCGGCGATTGGCATAAGTAGGAAAAAATAAATGAGAAAGTAGAAAACCTGCAAACTCAACATATAGCGAGCTTTTTTTGTAAGGGTTTTTAAAATGGATCTTAATGTAAAGGGAATCTGATTTTGAATGTTATGGGCGAGCAAAATAAAAATGCCGATTTCGTAATAAAAAATAAAAAGAAAAGCTAAAACAAGCACGATAAGAAGGCTTAGGATAACTGGCATTCCGAAAATATCAAATAGATTGTTATCATTTAGACTTTGAACACCTGCTAAATGTAAAATTAGAAAGAAAAAATAAGAAAAAAGTGGTAGTAAAATCGCGATTTGGACGAGCGAAAAAATACTAATCCACTTTAAATAAATTGATAAATTCCGCCTCATATTGTTAAAACTATATAAAATATCTCCCATGGTAAACTCCTTTTAAAACAAATGTGGTAATTTTTTATCTAAAGTCGTTTCATGGTGCGAAGGAATAGATTTGATTTTTAAACTTTGGTTATGGATAGTGGCAGCGGTTAGTAAATTGCTGTGAACACATCCTGTATCAAGGTGTACTTTATTTTGAATACGAAAAGCATTAGCACTTGCGACGTGTCCAAAAAAGTGAAATGGAAGGTCATTCGAAGCCTCTTTTTTTAAAAATAGCAGCTGTTCCTGAGTGGGCATATCACGATTCAAATGGAAATTGCGCATTTTACGTAGTGATTTTTCGTCCAGTTTACCTAAATATTTATTTTTACAGGGGGCATGTGTAGCAATAAAACAACCTTTTAATTCATAGAAGGGGCGAGCATGTTCTACTAAAAAATTAAACTTTTGAAGAAGCTCAGGATTTGCTTTTAATACCGGAATCGAATCAAAATAAGTATCTACAATTTTTTGATTGGCCCCTTTAATTTCTCCGCGAATATATTTATAAACAAAACTTTCATGATTTCCAAGTACAAAATAGAAATACTGCCAGTTTTTATATAAAAATTTAACCATCTGCTCCGTTTGCTTTCCTTTATCAATAAAATCTCCTAAAAAAATAAACGCCTGATCACTAGGTGGACAAACCAAAACCGCATCTTCCTTATCAAATTGAAAACCAAAAGAAATAAGCAAACTTTTTAGTTCATCTATACACTCATGTGTATCCCCAATAATATGATATGTTTTATTTCCCGGTAATAAACACTCCTCGTATGCTTCGTAATTACTCGAAATAGATATATTCGTTTGGCCATAATCAACGTGATGAATCTGCTCTTCATCTAAATGATGGAAAGCCGATTTTGAATCCCCAAAATCAAAAATTTCAATAGAATAACGATTTTTTTCAGCCTGACGATTTAAATAACCATAAAATTCATCCGTTAAATGAGCAGTACTAATAAAAACATATTCCGTGTTTGTAGGATACCGAATCGCTTCCACTAACTTTTGTTCGAAATCAGAGGCGTTTTGTTCTAAGTGGACAAATTGAGGTGGCCTCTCGCAATCCAAAATCAATTGTGGCAAAATCATATTTTTTAAAAATTCATCTTTCCCGTGGCGATTTATTCCCACTTGAAGGAAAAGAGTATGAATTGACGTTTTAATCTCCATAAAAACCAGTCCTTAATGTTTCACGTGAAACAATCTTTAATTTTAGTATAGCATTTTATCCTCCAAAAAAGGCAGGAAAGAGATGAAAATTGTTTTTACTTGACTTGGAGTGAACTCCAGAGTTTATGATGACTATGTTAAAAAATTAACATAGGAGGGATGAAGCATGGCAAAACATAAAGAAGTAAAAGACGGTATTATTTTTCCTATAGGTGAAAAAAACGAGGCATTTAGCCAGTATTTTAAAGGGCAGAGCTATTTGCAAACACTGGTTAGTGATGAAAATGTTGATGTGGGTGTAGGGAATGTAACTTTTGAACCGGGATGTCGTAATAACTGGCACATTCATCGTGATGGATTTCAGCTACTTTTAGTTACAGGTGGTGAAGGCTATTATCAAGAAGAGGGAAAACCAGCCCAATTTTTAAAACCTGGTGATGTTATAGTCACTCATGACGGGATTAAACATTGGCACGGAGCGACAAAAGATAGTTGGTTTTCACATATTGCTATTACTGCTGGGACACCAGAATGGCTTGAACCCGTAAGTGATGAATGGTATTCAAATTTAGAAAAAAACTAAAAACTGCAAGGAGCATTTACTATGATTATTGAAAAAATAGAATCCCCAAAAGATGTTAAAAAAATTGACAAATGACGAATTAAATATTTTAGTCAAGGAAGCGAGAACGGCTCTTCTTGAGAAAATTAGCCGGCACGGAGGTCATAATGGCCCCAATTTAGGAGTTGTAGAATTAACCGTAGCGATGCATTATGTCTTCCAATCCCCAGTCGATAAATTTGTATTTGATGTTTCTCACCAAACGTATATCCATAAAATGTTAACTGGACGGAAGGAAGCCTTTCTTGATGCGGCACATTATGACGATGTTTCTGGTTATACAAATCCAAAAGAGAGTGAACACGATTTATTTACAATTGGCCATACGTCAACCTCACTTTCTTTAGCGAATGGTGTAGCAAAAGCTCGTGATTTAAAGAAAGAGACAAGTAATGTTGTAGCAGTTATTGGCGATGGTTCGCTATCTGGTGGCCTTGCGTATGAGGGCTTGAATAATATTGTTGAACAAGGCACTAATACGATTGTTATTGTGAATGATAATGACCAGTCAATTGCTGAAAATTATGGTGGGATTTATAAAAATCTCCGGACATTACGTGAAACAAATGGCGAGGCTGCGGATAATTTCTTTAAAGCACTCGGGTTTGACTACTATTACTTAGAGGATGGTAATGATTTAGAAGCGTTAATTTCTGTACTAAAACAGGTCAAAGATAAAGAACATCCAGTACTTCTTCATATCCACACGATGAAGGGGAAAGGGTTTAAATTTGCTGAAGAGAACCACGAAAAATTCCATGCAGGAGGTCCTTTCAGCCTAGAAACCGGTGAATATTTACAAGCTACTAATCCATTAACTTATAACAAGGTAACCACAGATTTCTTAATGGAAAAAATGAAAAATGATCCTACAATAGTAACCGTTAACGCAGGGACGCCAATGCTTATATTTAATCAAGCAGAACGTGAGGAAGTGGGGCAGCAATTTGTGGATGTAGGTATCGCAGAAGAGCATGCTGCAACAATGGCTACGGGCCTGGCCAAAAATGGAGCAAAACCAGTTTGGGCTGTATTCTCCACATTTATGCAACGGACGTATGATCAAATTTCGCATGATTTAGCTTTAAACAATCAAGCTGCGACCATTTTAGTCTACGGAGCATCTGTAAATGGAATGAATGATGAAAGTCACTTAGGCATTTTTGATATTCCATTTTTAAGTCATATCCCAAATCTTGTCTATCTTGCACCGACAAATAAAGAAGAATATCTCGCTATGCTTGACTGGTCTATTGATCAAACAAACCATCCAGTGGCTATTCGTGTGCCAGTGGGTCCTCTTAAAGAAACAGGGATTCCGGATGAAACGGATTACGAGAATCTAAATAAAAATCAAGTTACACAAACTGGTTCTGGTGTGGCTTTAATTGGAGTAGGGAATTTTTATAGTTTAGCCGAAGAAGTAGCTGAAAATCTTGAGAAAAAACATCAAATAAAAGCGACCATTATTAACCCTAAATTTATTTCTGAACTTGATACGGATTTGCTTGATAGTTTGGAAACAAATCATCAACTCGTTGTGACCATGGAAGATGGTATTATTAGTGGAGGATATGGTCAAACCGTAGCCAGCTATCTTGGAAATACACATTTAAAAGTTCAAAATTATGGCTTGGATAAGGCCTTTCATGACCGTTATAAAGCAACGGAATTATTAGCAGAAAATGGTGTAACAGTAGAAAATATTTGTAGTCAAATTTTAAATGTTTCACGTGAAACAAATTTGTCGATGTAAATATAAAAAGCCAAGAATGCAAAAATTCTTGGCTTTAGTTTATAATGGTCCCGACTGGTCTCGAACCAGCGACCCCCACCATGTCAAGGTGATACTCTCCCAACTGAGCTACAGGACCGTATAAATTAATAATACGAATTTTAACCCTAGAAGTCAATTCAATTAAAAGCCAACACCCTAATTTTTTAAAAAAAAGAGTGTTGGCTTTTAAATTTAATGGCTTACCTTAATATCTCCAGAAGAGGTGACAGCATTTATTTCGGTTGATGCGTTTTTCGAGTTATTTGGAATTTTAACGCTACCTGAATCTGAACGAACATTATAAATGGCTTTTGTCCCACTTGGAAGTTCTATATTAACTTCACCGGAATTTGAATTAGCGTCTACCGTTTTTGGTGCTTGGCTAAACGTCAAATCAATGTCGCCAGAACTCGTTTTAGCAGAAGAATCTTTCATTAAATCTTCTAAATCAATTGTGCCAGAAGAATTATTTGCATGAACTTTTCCGTCTAAGCGGGCACCTTCAATATCACCAGAGTTTGATTCAAAACTAATTTGTTTAGCGGAAAGAAGATTGGCTTGTATTTCGCCTGAGTTATTTGTTAGTTTTATTTCTTCGCCTGAAATGTTTTCTGTACTAATGTCGCCAGATGAGCTTTCAATAGTTAGACTTCCTTTTAGACGAGTCGTTTCAATTTCACCTGAAGAAGATGTCACTGTAGTAGAACCTTTAAGGTCCGTTAGACGAACATCGCCTGACTCATTCGTTACTTTCGTGCTGTTTGATGTCATCCGTTCAAGTTGAATTTCGCCGGAAGAAGCAGATACTTCAAGATTCTTCACTTTTCCGTCTGAAACAAGTGTGTCAGCTGAATTCCCATGAATGGTAAGTTCATCTAATGCGGAATCTTTGTTTAGATAAATTGTAACGTTTTGTTTTCCATATGCATAGATTTTCATGAAATTGAAAAAGGAACCTTTGTTTTTCACTTCAAGATTAAGTGTGGTACCATCATTTTGGACATCCGCCGATTTAATTTGTTTAATCTCATTACTAGAATAATGACCGGAGACCTCAACGTAATTTTTTCCATTTTGGCTTTCCTTAAAAAGAATGTTGCTGTCGTGCGTTGTATCAACTGTTATATTTTTCACCGTATCATTTGTTAAAGTAAATGTTTTAGAGTAGGCTTCTCCTTTTTCAAACATGTTGCCGCTTTGGAAAGTAAAGGCAAAGCCAATTCCTCCAATAATAAGTAAAACTAAGCCGGCAAAAAAGAGGCGCCAAGTCCAATTTTTATTTTTCATCTTAACGTCCCCCTTTCAATGTATAAGCATGCCAAGAAATGACGATGATTGTTGCTTTTTTAATTAGTTTTGTAAGCCAGAGAACAGCAGGTAGGAACATTAAACCAAGTCCTGTCATAGCAATGGTTCCAAAACCTTGATACATTTCAATCGTCTGGCCAAATAGCGGAGAGAGGACTAGAAATAGAGGGGATAAAACGAGCGTTCCGACAAGTAACCATAACGAAATAACAAAGCTCCAAACTGCAAAGCCGACTGGAATAAGTAAAACTAAAGATCAAAGGAAAATAAGTCCGATTAGTAGGAGAACTCGTAAACCAGGCGTACGTTCTTTTGTAGTTGGCTTTCTTGGGACATAGTAAGTTTCTGGTGGTGTTATTGGATCTTGCAGGAGCTCTTCACGCTCAGTAAAAATATCTTCTGCAATAGATTTTGGTGTTCCAAGACTTAAAACGATTTCTTCTTCACTTTTTCCTTCTGCTTTACCGCTTCGAAAATGTTCCTGATAGTCTTCTAATAGTTCTTCTCGGTCAGATTCATTTAGCGAAGCAAGTCGTTCTTCTAATTCTGTTAAAAAAAGTTCTTTATTCATCTCGTTTTCCCTCCTTTTCCATTAATTTGGCAACGCTACCTGTAAAATTGCTCCATTCAAAAATTAATTCATTCAAATAAATTTCACCCTTTAATGTTAGTTGATAATATTTTCGCGACGGACCTTCTGTTGATTCTCTTAAATAAGTGGTACAGTATTCATCTTTTACGAGTCGTCTTAAAACAGGATAAATGGCGCCCTCAGCGACTTCAATATAGATGGAAACTTGTTGTGCTAGTTCATAACCATAACGGTCCTTAGAGCGAATAAGGTACAAACAGCACAGCTCTAAAACACCTTTTTTAAACTGCGGATTGACTTCCATAAAAGTCCTCCATTCTAACTACATTTATTTTTCAGTACTGATTAATATTCACTACCCGAATACAGTATATCATTAGCTACTGTTCATTGCAAGGTACTAAAAAATAAAAATATTAAAACTAAATTATTCTTGTTCATAAAAAAACTCGTTTTTTATTTTGGTGGATACTAAAATAGTCTTTTTAAAGTTAAGATGATAAATTAGTATACGCCGAGATAAGGCAGAAACTATTTATAAGGAGAGCATAACATGAAATCTAATATTTTTTATCTTACTGATTATGGTGTTAACAATGATGGATACTCAGATAGTACAAGTGCCATCAATAAAGTTTTTGAAGAAATAGCAACAAGTGGTGGAGGTACAGTGGTCTTTCCGAGTGGAAATATTCGAATTTCATCACCACTTATCATTCCAGATTCTGGTATTCGTATTCAAACTGCAAGCTCGTATTTGACTAAAATTACCCCTTTAGATAATTTCAGTGGAGAAGCTATTTTATTTTTTAAAAAAGCTAGCAACCGTTCAGGCAACAAAGGTATAAATCTAGATCACGGGATTAATATTAATTGTAACAACAAACAAACAAATGGAATTATCATTGAAAATGGTTATGATCAAATTACTTTTCGTAATGTTGAGGTACGTAATGTACACTCTGATTTTTCTGGTTTCTTGTTTAAAAAAACGGAGGAAAATCCAACTGTCGAAGTGGGGCAAACAATTCTTCTCGAAAATTGTATTGTAGACCATACAACAAATATGCCAATAGCACCTTGTTATTCATTCACTAAATATCAAGAAATAAATCTAATAGGGTGTAAGGGTTTTGCAAATCCGCCGCTTTCAGAACCTGCACTACCTGGAAGCATCCGTCAAGGAGTTGCATTTGATTTTAAAGATTGTAGAGGTGTGACTTTAACAGGATGTTCAGCTGGTTTTGCACATACAGCCATTTCCTTTACCGCAGAAACACGTTCTGTGGTAGGCTTAACAATAATCGGGCAGACGAATGAAGCAATTACAGGAGATGCTTTGTATACAGAAGCCAAAGGTGCATATTTTGTGGATCAAGTAATGGTCTTGCCAATACGTCGACAAGTTGGGAAAAATGATATTACTGAAGGTTCTGGTAAGTATAATTTGAATCAAACGGGGCAAAGTGAACTTCATACAGGAATTGAGAAGGTTATTTTGGGGAAAGGCTGTAATCAAAATATTATTTTCACTAGTAATAAAGAAAATGTTTCGGGTAACATGAAAAACAGTACTATCATTGCAGGTGCGAACAATAATAAATTAGGTACAACATTTAATGAGTCTATTGAAATCTTAACCTCTAGCATTAGTGATGCGCCTATTCTAAATTTTGTAAATCAAGATGGGGCTTCTTCACGTATTCTTTATACTAGATATGGAGCTTTAGAGGCTCAAAAGTATAATCCTGAAACTAAAACATGGAACCCAACATTAAGGGTAGTGGAGGGAAGTGCGAATAATTATACGGGTCTTTATGTTCCATACCGTGTGGATGGTATTCTAAAATTTGCTCCAATTAGAGTCGGGGCTCCTGAATCAGGTGGAGCAGGATTGCGCGCATTAGCGTTGCCAAATTAAACTTTTTTATCAGTTATAATTAACAAACATCACATTTTAAATAATGATGGTGTCCGTTTTTTAAAGTCCGAATTTAGATTTTATGTAATGTTCATAAAATAAGAGCTTATTTTTGTATTAAAAGAGGAGCATTTAAAGACATTCATATTGTTCGTGAAAAAACAGGCAGAAAGAAAATCTTTTTATTTTCTTTCTGCCTGTTTCGATGTTCGTTTCAATTGAATTTAAATTTTTTTAATGGAATCTCTCACAATCATATTGGTTGTGATGATGGTTTCTTTTGGAATATCGGAATTATCTTTTAAAATTTGAAAAAGTAATTTTGTGGCGCTCTGTCCTAAACGATTGATTGGAATATCAATGGATGTGAGCGGGGGAGACAAAAAAGTAGAGGCGACTTTATCATTGTAGCCTATGACAGACAAATCTTCAGGGATTTTATAGCCATTGTCAGCTGCCATCTTATAAATACTCATTACTTTAATATCATCGGTCGCAAAAACAGCGGTAGGCTTATCTAGGCCAGCCATTAATTTTTCAGCTGCTTTATAGCTGTCTTCAATTTGGTAACCGCTATCAATAATCCAGTCAGAACGGATGTCTAAATGGTGATCGAATAGACAGTTGCGGAAACCGGCTAGGCGATCAACGGAGACATGATAGTCTAGTGGAGCGTGGATACAGGCTATTTTTTTATGGCCGGATTGGATGAGAAATTCGGTTAGGGCGTAGCTGTCGCCGAAATTATCGGTATCGACGGAGTAAATATTTTGATAAGCGCCCTCTACTTTTCCCGTGACAACGATAGGAATATTATACGCGTCAATTTTGTCAAAAAAGGTTTCGTCTGCTGGGGAACTTAACATAATTATGCCTTTTATCATTTTTTGCTGAATTTTTGTGAGGCATTTTTGGAGTTCGTCCTCGCTATTTTTAGCAGTTTGTAAAATTAAATCAAAGTTTTCCCGCTCGGCTTCTACGGAAATGGAATGGATGATTTCTGAAAAATAGGGATTCCCTGAAGTTGTTTTTGTTGAGCGATTTGAGATGACCATGATGGCATCAAAACCTGATGAAGTAAGGGCTCGTGCTAGTTTGCTCGGTTGATAATCCAGTTCTTTAATCGCTTGGAGCACTTTTTTGTGTGCTTCTTCAGAAATATTAGTTTGTTTATTTAGTACACGCGAAACAGTTGATTTCGATACACCCGCGAGTTTTGCGATATCGTATATCGTGGCAGCCAAATCCATCTTCCTTTCTATTTATGGTATCGGTTCTATGTAAAACACTCTAGAGTTATCTTACTCAATTTTAACTTGATTGTCCATCATAGTAGCATGAATTATTTAGTAGCAAGGCTTTTTCTCGATTAGATAAAAAATGAATTGACAGAAAACGCTTTCTATTTTATAATTCAATTTGTGGGAGCGGTACCATAAAAGGAGGCCAATATGATTGATTTAAAAGAGCGACTTTCGCGAATTTATGGAGCTGATGTTGCTTGTGAACTCGGAAAACGAATTGAAACACGTATTTTGGAAACAAAAAAGAAAGCGCTTTATAGTAAGGCGGAGTGGGACGAAAAAGATGTCGTTTTAATTACATATGGGGATCAATTTTTCAAGGAGGATGAGAAGACGCTTTCGACTTTTCAAATGTTTTTTGATAAATATTTGAAAAATGCGTTTGAACTTGTGCATATATTGCCATTTTATCCGTATTCTTCAGATGATGGTTTTTCGGTTATTGATTATAAGGAAGTGAATCCAAAACTTGGCGACTGGCGTGAAATTAAGGCGCTGGCCAATTCTACGCGACTTATGTTCGACTTCGTATGTAACCATATTTCAAAGGAAAGTCATTGGTTTAAGGAGTACTTGGCAGGAAATCCGGAATATGAGGCATTTTTTATTGATTTACCTGCGGATACCGATTTAAGTCAGGTGACTAGGCCGAGAGCGACCCCTCTTTTAACCCCTTTTTCTAAAAAAGATGGGTCTGATGTTAATATTTGGACCACATTTAGCGACGATCAAATTGATTTGAACTTTGAAAATCCGGAAGTGTTATATCAAATGGTGGATGTTTTGCTGTTTTATTTGGAGGAAGGTGCTTCGTATGTCCGTCTTGATGCGGTTGGTTTTATGTGGAAGGAACCGGGTACAACCTCGATTCATCTACCAAAAACGCACGAAATCATTAAACTTTTCCGCCAAATTGTTGATATGGCAAAACCAGGTACGGTTTTAATTACGGAGACCAATGTTCCACACCGTGATAATATTAGTTATTTTGGAAATAATGATGAAGCACAAATGGTCTATCAGTTTCCTCTGCCGCCTTTAGTGCTCCATGCGATTAAAAACGGTAGGGCGTCGATACTTTCGGACTGGGCAAGCAAAATTGAAACGCCTTTTAAACAAACGACGTATTTTAATTTCTTGGCGTCACATGATGGTATTGGCTTAAATCCGATTCGTGGTATTGTGCCGGAAGACGAGATTCTCTCTCTTGTGCATTTGCTTGAAGAGGAGGGAGCGCTTGTTTCTTATAAAGAAAATCCGGATGGTACGAAAAGTCCGTATGAGGTTAATGTGACGTATATGGATGCGCTAAACCAAAAAACGGATGAGGATGATTTACGCTTGAAACGCTTTTTAGTAGCGCATAGCATTTTACTTACTATTCCTGGCGTTCCAGCGGTTTATGTACAAAGCGTACTTGGTAGCCGTAATGATTATGAGGGTGTTGAAAAAACGCAGCACAATCGTTCTATTAACCGTAAAAAATATGATTATGATGTGATAGCATCTGAACTCGCTGAAGAGACAAGTTTACGCCATAAAACCTTTGATGCGTTAACAAAACTCATTCAGTTTCGTAAAAATGAACCGCTTTTCCATCCAGATATAAAAATGGAAGTATTAGATGGCGGGGAAGCATTGTTTGTAATGAAGCGTGTAAATTCAGAGGAGGAATTAATTGTACTCCATAATTTAACGAATGAGCCCGCCCATTTTGACATAGAAGAAGGAAGCTATATGGATATACTAACGGGCAAGTCGTATCGTGGGAGCGGTACCCTTAAACTTGACCCCTATGCCTTTTACTGGCTAAAACAAACGAAGGAGGAACAATAATGAAAAGAAAAAGTTTAGTTTTACTTGTTGTAATGCTTGTTTTAGGAGCACTGCTTACTGCTTGTGGAGGAGGAAAAGCAAGTGATGATAAGGTTACCACCATTGAATTCATGCACTCTTCTGTTGAAAAAGATCGTTTAGATGTCATTAATAAATTGATTGCCGATTTCGAAAAAGAACATAAAAATATTAAAGTGAAACAAATTCCGGTTGAGGAAGATGCGTATAACACGAAAGTAGTGACGCTAGCACGTTCTGGAAAGCTTCCTGCGGTTATGGAAGTCAGTCAAGATTTTGCGAAAGTAATGGATAAAGATAAATTGATTGACCAAGATGCTGTAAAAAGTGTGATGAAGTCAGTTGGCGAAGATAGTTACTATGATGGTGCCCGCAATTTAGTTCGCTCTGAGGACGGTAAAAGCTATATTGCCGCGCCGATTAGCGGCTGGGTACAAGGGATTTGGTATGACAAGAAAGCTCTTTCGGACGCTGGTTTTGCGGAACCAAAAAGTTGGGACGATGTTTTAAAAGTTGCGAAACATTTTACCGATGCTAAAAACAAAAAGTATGGGATTGCGATGCCAACAGCAGAAAGCACAATGAGTGAGCAAGCTTTCTCTCAGTTTGCCCTTTCAAACAAAGCTAATGTTTTAAACGAAAATGGGGATATTACGATTGATACGAAGCCGATGAACGAGGCGCTTACTTATTATAAAGAGCTTTCGCAGTACACGATGCCGGGCTCAAACGATGTAACAGAAATTAAAGATGCTTTTATGAATAAAACTGCGCCAATGGCTATTTACTCCACTTATATTTTGCCGGCTGTATTTGAAGACGGCGGGTCGAAAAATATCGGTTTTGCCATTCCAGAAGAAAAAGATAAAGCTGTTTATGGGACAGTTTCAGGTTTAACCATTTCAGCGGGACTTGATGAGGCGCAAAAGGAAGCGGCAAATACCTTTGTTGAATTCCTTTCCAAACCGAAAAATATGGCATCTTGGGTATTAATGTCGCCAGGTGGTGCGCAACCAGTTAACAAGGATGTTTTAAAAGAAGAGTCATATAAAAATAATGAAGTCGTTCAAGCGTTTGGCGACCTTTCAAATGAAATTGCTGCTTCATTTGATGAAATCCAAGTTTTCGGACTTGTTGATGGCAAAAACTTTACAAAAATGGGGGACATTACAAGCTCAGGTATCATCGCTCAAATGGTGAATAATGTAACAGTTGGCGGTGGCAGTCCTTCGAAGGATCTAAAAGCTGCACAAGCTAAAGCTGAATCAGACGCATCAGGCAAGTAAAAAATGGATGGCACTCTTTTGGTCGAAATTTTAGCCAAGAGTGTGCTGTTCCTCTTTGTTGGATGTGTATGGTTTATTTAGTAGGAGGGAATTATGAAGACAAAAGTTTATAAACGATCTGATTTTAAGCTCGCGATGATTTTACTGGCACCAAGTTTTGTTTTGCTTGCCGCGCTAGTCCTTTATCCGATGCTATCGAACATTCAAATTAGTTTTCTCGAAATGCCGCTTAATCCTAATTTACAATCGACATTTATTGGGCTAACCAATTATTTAGATATTTTAAAGGACCCGGAATTTTATTCGTCACTGGGGTTAACAGTTGGCTACACGGTCCTTGTTGTGGCAGGTAGTACTGTACTTGGACTTGCGGTCGCGATTTTCTTTAATCGTGATTTTAAATTTAGAAAAACAGCACGCTCCCTTATTATCTTATCTTACGTGACACCGTCAATTTCACTTATTTTTGCTTGGAAATATATGTTTAATAACGGATATGGAATTGTGAATTACTTTACTGTGGATTTATTACACATGTTTGATTCTGCACCACTATGGTTTGATAATCCAGTCTCAAGTTTCTTTTTAGTTGTGTTATTCGCGATTTGGCGCTATTTTCCATATGCTTTTATTTCGTTTCTTGCCATTTTACAAACGATTGATAATTCGCTTTACGAAGCAGCGGATATGGACGGGGCTAACTTTTGGCAGAAATTTAAAATTGTTACATTGCCAGCGATTATGCCTGTTTTAGCCACCGTTGTGACACTTCGGGCGATTTGGATGTTCTATATGTTCACGGATGTATACTTACTGACGAATAAAGTAAATATATTAGGGGTTTATCTATATAAAACGGCGTTTGCTTTCAACGATTTAGGAAAAGCGGCGGCCATTTCAGTTATTCTATTCGTCATTATTTTTGTCGTGATTATCTTTACAAGAAAGCGGGTGGATTTAAATGGCGGTAAGTAGCAAAAAAACAAAACGAACCAAAAAAATCGCATTTTATATCACGATGGTTGCTTTTCTAATTGTATCTTTATTTCCTTTTTTCATTATGCTAATGACGTCATTTAAAGGGACAAAAGAGGCCATTTCAACAAATCCAACTATTTTCCCACGCGATTTTACTTGGCAACATTATATTGATATTTTCAATCCGGATATTTTCCCGTTTTTAACCTATTATAAAAACAGTTTTGTCGTATCCGTCGCTGCAGCCGGTATCGCTGTTGCGCTAGGGATATTAGGGGCGTATGCATTATCCAAACTGCGGTTTAAAGGACGCATCACAATAAACGCCAGCTTTTACACCGTATATATGTTTTCAGGAATTTTATTAATCGTTCCTTTGTTTAAAATCATTTCAAGTTTAGGCTTATATGATACAGAAATGTCGCTTATCATCACAATGGTCGTGCAAACCTTGCCGACAGCAGTCTTCATGCTGAAAAGCTATTTTGACACCATACCGAGCGATATAGAAGAAGCCGCGATGATGGACGGCCTAAACCGATTCCAAATTATTTTAAGAATCATTATCCCGTTAGCCATTTCCGGAATTATTTCAGTGTTCGTATACTGTTTTATGGTAGCTTGGAACGACTATTTATTCGCTTCCATTTTCCTATCCAGTTCCGAGAAATTTACCCTACCAATTGGGCTAAATACCCTATTTAGTACACCTGATTATATTTGGGGTAGAATGATGGCCGCATCACTTATTACAGCATTACCAGTTGTTATCATGTATGCCTTATCCGAACGCTTTATAAAAGGAAATCTAACAGACGGCGGAGTTAAAGGTTAAGAATAGAAAGGAAGATTTCAAAAATGAAAAAATTAGTAGCGACAAAACCACGTGTAGCCGCACTTGTAGAATATGAAGATCAAAAAATTCAAGCAGATGAAGTAAAAATAAAAGTAGAATTCGCTTCACCCAAACACGGCACAGAAATAGTCGATTTTAGAGGAATTAGCCCATTTGTTGATGAAGAATTTTCACCAGAATGGAACTTATTTGTGAAACGAGATGAGGGGGCCGCGCGCGGCATCGAGTTTGGCGATTTACCACTTGGTAATATGGTTTGCGGCGAAATTACGGAAGTGGGAGAAACTGTGACCGAATATGCAGTGGGAGATAAAGTACTCACTTACGGACAGATTCGAGAAACCGTCATTGCAAAAGGCGTGGACAACTACAAACTGCGTAAAATTCCAGCAGGAGGTGAGTATAAAAATGCCGTTTGCTATGACCCCGCCCAGTTTGCCATGAGCGGCGTTCGCGATGCCCATGTTCGCGCAGGTGATTTTGTCGTCGTGATTGGCCTAGGTGCCATTGGACAAATTGCCATTCAACTCGCTAAAAAAGCCGGAGCAAGTATCGTAATTGGCGTGGATCCTATCCCGCACCGCCTAGAAATCGCGAAAAAACATGGTGCCGATTTTACATTCGACCCTACAAAAGTGGATGTCGGCCTAGAAATTAAAAAAGTAACCAATAAACTTGGCGCCGATTCTATTATTGAAACAAGCGGGCATCAAACGGCGCTACAAAGCGCACTTCGCGGAATTGCATACGGCGGAACCATTTCTTACGTGGCATTTGCTAAGCCTTTTCCAGATGGATTTAATTTAGGACGTGAAGCTCATTTTAATAACGCTAAAATTGTATTTTCACGTGCAGCAAGCGAACCAAATCCAGATTATCCACGCTGGGACAGAAAGCGCATAGAAGATACATGTTTTGAACTACTTATGAATGGCTATCTCGATTGTACGGATATTATTGACCCTGTTGTGCCATTTTTAGATAGCGCAGAAGGTTTTATGAAGTACGTCGATCAACACCCAGATCAAAGTATTAAAATGGGCATTACTTTCTAAGGAGTGTAAAAAATGAAAATTGGTACGCAAAATCAAGCATTTTTTCCAGAAAATATAAAAGAAAAATTTCAGTATATCAAAGATTTAGGATTTGACGGTTTCGAAATTGACGGCAAATTGCTTACTCAAAATCTTGATGAGGTAAAAGAAGCAATCAAAACGACGGGTCTACCCGTTTCAACAGCTTGCGGCGGCTATGACGGCTGGATTGGCGATTTTATCGAAGAACGCCGATTGCGCGGTTTAGAAGAAATCAAAGAAATTTTATACGCATTAAAAGAAGTTGGCGGCAAAGGTATTGTCGTCCCTGCAGCCTGGGGCATGTTTACCTATCGCTTACCTCCAATGACATCCCCACGTTCCACAAAAGGCGATTTTGAGGCTGTTAGCGCCTCTTTAATTGAACTGGATAAGGTAGCCGGTGAAACAGGCACAAAAGTGTATCTCGAGCCGCTAAATCGCTACCAAGACCATATGATTAATACACTTCAAGATGCGCAAAATTACATCGACAAAAATAAACTTTCAAACGTAGAAATTATTGCTGATTTTTATCATATGAATATTGAAGAAGACGATATTTCGAAGGCTTTAACTTTGCATAAAAAGAATGTCAAACATATTCACATTGCCGAAAATCATCGGTTCCAGCCTGGAAGTGGCGCGATTGATTTTAAAAAGCATTTTAATACGCTAAAAGAACTAGGATATGATGGCTATTTAACATTCGAATGTCGAATTCGAAGTGACAATCCGGAAAAAGCCTATCAAGAGGCAGTTCGTCATATTAAAGCGTGCTTATAAGAAAAAAACAGCAAGGTAAATTTTACCTTGCTATATATAAAGGGGTTGAAAAAATGAAAAAAAGAGTTGCTATCATCGGAGCGGGCCAAGTGGCTGAAACGGTTCACGCAAGTTACTATCAAACGCGCGAGGAGCTCGAGCTTGCTGCGGTTTGCGATCCGAATCTTGAACGTGCGAATGAATTTGCTAGAGAAAATGGTTTTCTAGCGGCTTATGATGATGCAAAGACGATGTTTCAAAGGGAAGCCATTGATATCGTAAGTATTTGTACGCCCAATCGATTCCACTTTGAAAATGTGATGCTTGCTCTTCAAAATGGTGCGCACGTGATGTGCGAAAAGCCACCTGCAATGACGCCGGAAGAAGCGGAACAAATGGCAGGGGAAGCGGCATCAAGAGGGCTCGTATTAGCTTATGATTTTCACCACCGTTTTTCAAATGAGGCGCGGTTTTTGAAAAAAGAGAAGGCTCGACTTGGGGATATTTATGTGACACGTGCGCAGGCGCTAAGGCGTTCTGGTGTACCGGGTTGGGGGACGTTTACGAATAAAGAAATTCAAGGCGGGGGCCCGCTTATTGATATTGGGATTCATATGTTAGATGTGGCGATGTACGTGCTTGGTTTTCCGAAAGTTAAGCGTGTCATGGCGAAAAGTTTTCAGAAAATCGGGACGAAGAAGAGCATGGGTTCATTTGGGAGTTGGGATCCTTTAAAATTCACTGTGGAAGATGCGCTTTTTGGATGGATTGAGTTTGAAAACGGGCATATATTGGAGTTAGAAACTTCATTTGCGTTACATATGAAGGAAAATCGCATTTTTAATGTTTCTTTTTTTGGGGACGAAGCGGGCGGAACGCTTTATCCTGCTGAAATTTTTACAGACAATGATGGCGATTTAGAAATGCTCAAAGCACCCGGCTTTATAGAAGAAGATAGTCATTCTGCTAGTATGGCGGCTTTTGTTGAAAAAGTTCTTTTTGATAGAGGTGATGTGGCGACTGGTGAGGAAGGGCTTATCATTCAGCGTCTTGTGGCGGCTCTTTATGAATCGGCTGAAAAGGAAGCGTGTGTATATCTATGAAATGGACAGAAAAGGGTTTTAGCTTGGAAAAATTGAATAAATACGGCACACTTTTTACTGTGGGAAATGGGGCGCTTGGTGTGCGCGGGGTGTTTGAAGAAGATTATCCTGAACAAGTTCGTGGTATGTTTAGGGCGGGTATATATAATACGCCGGCTGGTTCTACGAGTGCCGAACTGGTTAATTTACCGGATGTGACGCGTTGCAAGATTACATTAGATGGTAACGTGTTTTCTATGCAAAATGAAAATATCACTCAATTTGAGTTGTTTTTGAATGTTAAAACGGGGGAGTTCGTACGTCGCCTAGAATGGCGAAGCCCGCAAAACAGACGTTATGTGTTAGAATTTAGGCGATTTGCTTCTAAAAAGGTGCAGTCGCTTATGGCAGCAAAGATTAGTGTGACGCCACTTTCAGGGGATATGGAAATGAAAGTGGAAACTGGAATTGATGGGCAGCAAACTAATTTTGGCACACAGCAACTTGTGGAGCTTGAAGCGCGAGTTTTTGGAGCAAATCAAATGTTTGCGCACTACCAGACGACGGAAAGTAAGCAAAACGTTGCGATTTTAACGACATTATCGGCAGATGCTGTTTTTTATGCTAAAAATCGGCAACTTACGGGCGAACTTTCGTTTATATGTAAGAAAAATGAAACCGTTATTTTTGAAAAAATGACATATGTAATAACCTCGCTTGATCACGAGACGCCAGCGGGAGCGATTTTGCTTTTGCCAAATGAAAATTATGAGGCAGTTTTAAAGCAATCTATTCAAAAGTGGGACGATTTTTGGAATCAAGCTGGTATTCAAATTGAATCTCAAAATGAAATGGATCAAAAGCTTGTATCATTTGCGCTTTATCACTTGGAAATTATGTCGCCTAAAAAGGATTCGCGCTTAAGTATTGGAGCTAAAGGTTTAACCGGAGAAGGGTATAAAGGGCATGTCTTTTGGGATACAGAAATTTTTTCTTTTTACCTTTTATTTTGCATCATTCGCCGGAAGAAGCGAAAAATTTACTTTTATATCGTTTTCATAATTTAGAAGGTGCGGAGAAGAAAGCGCGCGATAATGGCTATAAAGGTGCTCTTTTCCCGTGGGAAAGTGCTTTTTCTGGAGATGAGGAGACGCCAGAGTTTGCGGCCATTAATATTAAGACAGGAAAACGTCAAAAAGTGGCTTCTGCGCTTGCGGAACACCATATTGTAGCGGATATCGCTTATGCGGTTATGCAGTATTTCAATGCGACGAACGATGCGACTTTTATGAAACAATACGGAGCAAAATTATTGCGGATGACGGCTGAATTTTGGTTAAGTCGGGCAGAGCGTTTGGGGGAAAAATGGGTTATTCGTGATGTCATTGGACCGGATGAATATACCGAACACATTGACAATAATGCGTATACGAATTATATGGCGCACTATAATGTAGCGGTAGCCGCAAAATGGAATGCAGATTTTGCCCCAAGTTGTGCAGAATTTTTGGAGAAACTCTATCTACCAAAACCAAACGAAAATGGCATTATCCCGCAAGATGACACCTTTTTATCTAAACCCGTTATTTCTTTAGAAAAATATAAAAAAGAACAAGGGAAGCAAGGCGTTTTACTCGACTACGCACGTTCTGAGGTCAATGAAATGCAAATTTTAAAACAAGCGGATGTGGTCATGCTAATGTATCTATTCCCGGCGCTATTTGATGCGGATATTATGAAGAAAAATCTTGTCTTTTATGAAACAAGGACCATTCATGATTCCTCACTTAGTAAGGCAATACATGCTATTATCGCTAACTGGTGTAATGAAAAGGCGCTAAGTTATCGCTTTTTTGAAGAAGCTTGCCGTATTGATTTTGGTGATGCCCCGCATACATCTGATGATGGTATCCATGCTGCGTCGCTTGGCGCTATTTGGCTTATGGTCATAAACGGCTTTGCGGGCGTCACAGTTACTCAAAAAGGGTTAGAACTAAATCCGCAACTGCCAGATAAATGGGAAAAAGTGCAATTTAACTTTGTTTATCTCGGGGAGACTTTGCATTTTACGCTCACAAAACGTGATATTTCCATTCGAAAATCGTCAGATACGCCGATTCATTTCAATATTTTTGGCAAAAAGTATATAGTAGAAAAGGAAATACATGTCAATTTGGAGGAGGTTCCCCTGTGAAAATTATTATTGCGCCTGATTCTTTTAAAGAAAGTCTTTCGGCGCCTGAAGTGGCAGCTTCGATTCATGCCGGTTTTAGGCAAATTTTTAAAGAGGCGACGTATGAGCTTATTCCTGTTGGTGACGGGGGAGAAGGAACGCTTGCCATTTTAGCAAAAGCACATCAGGCTGAAATGAAAGCGGCTTCTGTACAAGGTCCTTTTGGGGAAAAAATAGAGGCGAAATATGCCCTCACGGATAAAATGGCATTTATTGAAATGGCTGAAGTGTGCGGTTTGCATTTAGTAGCAGAAGATAAACGAAATCCACTCAAAGTGAGTAGTTTTGGTGTTGGCGAATTAATTATACGTGCCGCGAAGAGCGGGGTAGAAGAGATTTTAATTGGCATTGGTGGTAGCGCATCAAATGATGGCGGGATTGGCATGGCTCAAGGTGTCGGATACCGCTTTTTAGATGCGGCAGGGAATGAGGTACCGGCGATTGGTGAAAATCTTGATAAAATCGCGCAAATGGATGCTTCTCAAGTACCTGCTTTTTTGGAAAAAGTTAAAAATTCGCGTCATTAGCGACGTAGAAAACCCGCTTTGTGGTGAAAACGGGGCAACAGCCATTTTTGGCCCTCAAAAAGGCTTACCTTCCTCCGAAATTGAAAAAGTTGATGGGCAACTTGCCGCATTTTTTAAACGTCATTTTGGTCATGTACCAGAAGAACCAGGTAGCGGAGCTGGCGGCGGAATGGGCGCTGGTCTTCTAACGTTTCTCTCTGCCGAATTAAATCCCGGCATTGAATTCGTCCTAGAACGCCTGGAAATGCGAAAAGCGTGTGCGGATGCCGATTTAATTATTGTTGGGGAAGGTCGCATGGACGGTCAAACCGCGCAAGGAAAAGCGCCTCTCGGTGTCGCGAAATATGCCCCACAAGGCGTGCCCGTTATCGCGATTTGTGGTAGCGTCACAGAAGATGCAAAAGAGCTTTATACAAAAGGAATAACAGCTATTTTCCCTTCTATTGGGCGCGTTGCTACGCTGTCTGAAACGCTTAGTGAGTCGGCGAGTAACTTAGAGCGGACAGCCCGAAATGTGGCAGCAGTTTGGAAAGGTGGAGACAAGTGAAAGGGATTATTTTTGATTTAGATGGCGTTATAACAGATACAGCTAAATTTCATTTTGAAGCGTGGCATGCGCTTGCTACAAGTCTTGGAATTCCGTTTGATGAGGCCTTTAACGAAAAGTTAAAAGGCGTTAGCCGGATGGATTCCCTAAAGCTTATTTTAGAAAATGGGAATAAGCTCGACCAATTTAATAGCGAAGAGCTTCAGAAACTGGCTGCGAAAAAAAATGAGCATTATGTGCGCTTGCTAGAATCGCTAACAGAAAGAGACATCTTACCGGGCATTCAAGAACTTCTTCTGGCGGCAAAAAAGCAGGGCGTAAAATGCGGCGTAGCTTCCGTTTCAAAAAATGCTCCCACCGTTTTGCGGGCTTTAAAATTGGAAAAGGCGTTTGATTTTGTCGCGGATGCTGCGAAAATAAAGCGCTCGAAGCCAGCGCCTGAAATTTTTCAAGTGGCGTGTGCGGGTCTAGGTTTACTGCCTGATGAAGTGATTGCGATAGAGGACGCTGAGGCCGGCATAAAGGCTATCAATAGCGCGAATATGGTAAGTATTGGGATTGGCGCAACGCTTACAGATGCAGATATGACACTTCGCCATACTGGTTTGTTAGACTTTAAATTAGTGGAAATTTTATATTCTAAAGCACGAAAGGGTAGATAAGAATCTACTCTTTTTTTTATGTGGATGAGATACAAAAGTTGCAAGAATTAATGCAATTTTTGCCCTTGATGAGAGGTGGGAACTTCCTTTAAAGTAGAAGTAAAGGAGGAGCGCAAATTGAATTTTTTTGAATTTATTACGGCAGCGATGCCAATCTTATCTGTTTTTATTTTTCTAGTCATTTTGCGCTTACCTGCCATAAAAGCTATGCCGTTAAGTTTTGGAGTGACAGCTTTAGCTTKTAACTTTGCCTTTTTTTATTTGGTAAAAGCATTTCCA
>NZ_ALWW01000043.1 GCF_000344175.1 Listeria fleischmannii subsp. fleischmannii LU2006-1
TTTTCTTTCGATATTCTTTAGGGAAATTTTTCATGCATGTCATAAATCATAATAGCTTCTTTCTTTCTTTTTTTTTTTAATCTTGGATAAAGAAGAAGTAATTCTGGATCATGTATATGATAATACTTGGCATCAGAAGTTTTCGCAATTTGATAAAGTTTCCGCCAACGATTGGGTCTACTCCATTTGGACGAACTAACTTTTAATAAATGAATATGAATATTGGGATATTCAATAAGCTTCATTCCATTGTCAATCGCATAAAATTCAACCGTGAAACCATTATCTGCCAAAGTCATAGCTTCTTTATAAAAAATTCTTGTGTCGTTCCAAACATGAACAGAACTAAACATCATAATTTTTTGTTTATTTAGCATTTCACTATTTCCTCTCATTTGCTTCTAAGGTTTTATGTGGTCGCCTACCGCGACCACTTGTATTTATTTTTAACTTTTTTCATAATAACTTAAAATAATCCTACTAAATTAAAACTACAGATTTTTTATCAAAAACGAAGAAGTTATTATCCCCTTTTCACAAGAAGAACTCTACTGATTATCTTTAGGTATCCCTATCTTCCAAGTTAATTTACGATCATTAGCATCAAAATCTTTTTTCCATACTTTTTGTTGAAATTCCAATAGCTGAAGGATTGTAAACAAAAGTATATTTTTTCTTACTGTCTAACACATAATATATATCCCCTTCAACAGATTGTTTCGGCTTTAATTCTTGTCCAAATTTATTTCGTTCTCCAACATATGAAATATTCTTTCCATCATCGGATTTCATATAAAAAGGTGCAGCACCTGCTCCAATGGATTCTTTTGATTGATTTTCCATCTTAACTTTGATTTTAAATAGCTTTTCATTTCCTTGACCGTAACTATCATCTTTTACAATATTCATAGCTAGGGGTGTAACTTTGATGTCACTATATACTTTTTTCTTTTTTTTAATTCTACTTTTTCATCGTTCTTCTCTTTACTATCATCTTTAGATGGTGACATTGAACAGGCAGAAAGCCCAATTACAACTAGTAAAGAAGCTGAAATCATTAAAAACTTTTTCATCTTTATCTACCTCTATTCATAATATTATTTCCTAGTGTGATGATTCACCACACTAGGAAACAGATTAACTTACTTTGAAGAAACTGTTACTTTGGTAGTTGCTAATTCTTGATTGTTATTATAGGCAACAAGTTGTAAATCATGATTCATGTTTTGACTATTAATAGCATCTTTCGCCCATATTTTACCACCAGAAATATCTAAGACTGTTTTCAAAGCTTTATTATCCGTTTTATCCATAAGAACCACTTTTGTT
Source organism: Listeria fleischmannii subsp. fleischmannii LU2006-1 (assembly GCF_000344175.1). GTDB lineage: Bacteria > Bacillota > Bacilli > Lactobacillales > Listeriaceae > Listeria > Listeria fleischmannii. The sequence goes on from NZ_ALWW01000043.1 coordinate 1,330, forward strand.
ACATCATTTTTATCTTTACCAGATACAGAAAATATAATGAAATCATCATTTAATGTATATGGATCTGCACTAATCTGAACTTCTTTCACGGATTGTGTTAAAGTCACTTTTGTACGGGCAACCTCAGCTCCTGAAGCATCGTAAGCAATGACGTAAACAACTTGGTCTTTGGATGTAATGAGATCTTTTGCATAAACTGAATAGCCTGTACCTGAAACTTGCCCATTTCTAGTTTGTCCATTTGTGCTTAAAACTACTTTTGTAACATTAGAAGAAACTTGCCCTACTACATTGTTATCACTTCCGACAGCAAAACTGTCTGCTGTAATACTTGAGGGAATGGGTTTAATATTTACTTGAACAGATTTAACTTCTTGACCATCTTTGTTATATCCTTTTACAAATACTTTTTGGTTCGTATTAGTAATCGTATCTGCCGCCCAAATATCATAAGTTCCACCTGCATTAATTTGACCAACTCGTTTTTGCACGCCATCTACAACTAATGTTACTTTTGTAATATTTTCAGAACGTGTGCCATGAACCATGCCGTTTTTCAAATCAATCGTATAATCATCTGCTGTTAAGTCATATTTTTCTAAAGGAGCTTGTAATTTAACTGGCACTTCTTTGATCATTTGATTTTTTTGATTATAGCCACGTACCGTTACTTTTTGATTGATATCTGTGATGTTCATTCCACCCCAAATATCGTACGTACCATCTGCATTGACTTGGCCAACTTGCTTCATTGTGCCATCGACCCACAATTCTACCTTCGTAACATTATTTGAACGCGTACCATGGACCATGCCATTTTTCAAATTAATCGTATAGTCATCTGCTGTTAATGTATATTGTGCATCGATAATGTTTACAGTGACCTGTTTGACTTCTTCACCTGCTTGATTGTAACCTTTTACAACTACATTTTGGTTTGCATTAATGACATGGTTTCCTGCCCAAATATCATACGTACCATCTGCATTGACTTGGCCAACTTGTTTACGTTCACCATCCACCCATAATTCAACTTTCGTAATATTATTGGAATGCGTACCATGAACAACACCTTTTTGGAAGTCAATCGTATAATCATCTGCTGTTAAGTCATATTTTTCGATAGGTGCATGTAAATTAACAGGTACTTCTTTAACCATCTGATTTTTTTGATTATAACCACGTACCGTTACTTTTTGGTTGATATCTGTGATGTTCATTCCACCCCAAATATCGTACGTACCATCTGCATTGACTTGACCAACTTGTTTACGTTCGCCGTTCACCCATAACTCTACTTTCGTAATGTTATTAGAATGTGTTCCGTGAACCATACCATTTTTCAAATCAATCGTGTAGTCATCTGCTGTTAATGTATATTGTGCATCAATAATGTTTACAGGAACTTGTTTGACTTCTTCACCTGCTTGATTGTAACCTTTTACAACTACATTTTGGTCTTTACTAATAATATGATTTCCTGCCCAGATATCATACGTACCATCTGCATTGACTTGACCAACTTGTTTACGTTCACCATCCACCCATAATTCAACTTTCGTGATATTATCGGAATGCGTACCATGAACAACACCTTTTTGGAAATCAATTGTATAATCATCTGCTGTTAAGTCATATTTTTCTTCTTTAGCTTTGACAGTTACTGTGATCGTTTTCTCAGTTGTATTGCCATCTGAATCTGTTACTGTATAAACCACTTCATAAGTGCCTGGTGTATTTGTATCCACGTTGTTGGATTTTACTGTAACACTTGATGTTAAATCGCCATCTTCTTTATCTGTTGCGGTTACACCTGCTTTTGGATCAAAGTTATCACCGGCTGTAATTTCTTTGTCGCTTGCACTAATGACTGGTTTTTCATTACTTGCTTTTTCTTTGACAGTCACTTTGATTGTTTTCTCAGTTGTATTGCCATCTGAATCTGTTACTGTATAAACCACATCATAAGTGCCTGGTGTATTTGTATCCACGTTGTTGGATTTTACTGTAACACTTGATGTCAAATCGCCATCTTCTTTATCTGTTGCGGTTACGCCTGCTTTTGGATCAAAGTTATCACCTACTGTAATTTCTTTGTCGCTTGCATTGATGACTGGTTTTTCGTTACTTGCTTTTTCTTTAACAGTCACTTTGATTGTTTTCTCAGTTGTATTGCCATCTGAATCTGTTACGGTATAAACCACATCATAAGTGCCTGGTGTATTTGTATCCACGTTGTTGGATTTTACTGTGACACTTGATGTCAAATCGCCATCTTCTTTATCTGTTGCGGTTACGCCTGCTTTTGGATCAAAGTTATCACCTACTGTGATTTCTTTGTCACTCGCATTGATGACGGGTTTTTCATTCGTTACAGCTTCACCTAATCCACTAATACGTCCGTATGATTTAAGATCGAAGTTAGGAAGGGCATCGGCTGGAGTGATCGTTTTTAAGCTATTATTGCTAAAAGTCGCTACCGCTTGAACATTCTTCCATGTTTGGGTTGGATTTCCGTTCACTAATCCTTTAGCCCAAGAAGAAACTTCTTTATTGTCAAATAGAATAGTAGAAGTCCCTGTTAAAGCAGTCGCGTTTTTATTACCATTATTTGTTTTAATATCAAATTTGGTTTGCGATAAATCAATGGTCGAACCGCTTCGGATTGCCTTAATTGCATCCGCATTATTCGAATATGCTTTGAATTCAGCACCTTTGTTACCAATTAATTTTGTAAATGTTAATGCATGTGAATCTGTATAACTATTTGTTGTTGAATTCAGATCTAGTTTAGAATTTTCCCCTAGATAAACATCTAGATCGTTAGCTTCTACCCAAACACGTCCAAGTGCTGGACCACGTCCTGGATTATCAATCTTGAAGGAAGAATCTGTTCCCATCTTGAATGTTCCATTTCCTCCATATGCAAAACTCATAACCGGTGCATCCCACGTTGTATTTTTAGAACCTTGTACTAAAACAGAAGCTCCGTCTTCCACGACGACATTTTTACCTGCCATATATTCTGTAGAACCGGTATTTGTGAATGTATTGTTTCCTTTAAACGTAATCGTTTTTGTTCTTGCGTTTACTAATTCTTTACCTACGTGTGTCGTATTTTCAAACGTAATATCTGTTGTTCCATCTGCCAGAATAGTTCCAGCTAAATTCAGTGTACCAACTTCCCCACCTTGACCGTTCAATAAATTTATATCTTTGAAGTATAAACTGCTTGCTGCTCTTGTAGGGTTGATAGTATGATTTTTCATATCCAAACTATGATTTAAACCGTTAATAACCACAGGATGATTAGGATCTAACCCTGATGTTAGTGTAATATCATTCTTAAGCTGCACTTCATTAATCGTAGTATTTTTAACCGCAGCTTTTAGCTCAGCCGCAGTAGAAACTTCTGCAACCCCTACTGCACGTGGTGTTTTCACATTGTTAGAAGACTCCACTTTTTCCGTTGTCTGCGCTGCAAGTACCTGTAAAGGACTTGACAGTACGGAAGTAAAAGTTAATGCTGTTGCTGTTATAATGATTGCTTTTTTCATTATTTAAACTTCTCCTTTTAATTGCTTTACTATCGATTAATAATTGGACCTCTTTTTTATTCTCCTCCTTTCTAAGGCACGTTTGAATTATTGTCGATAGTTACATTGTAAATAGCTTTTCACCCTAATTAAAGGCCGTTTTTTTCTATACTGAAGAAAAAGTTGTCAGTTCTTTTACTTGATTATCATGCTGTCTTCATATATTAATAACTTTTTTACAGATGGTTAGCTTCAACAAAAAAAGTAACTAATTGGTACCATGCTATATATAATAAAAAAACCATTTCCACTCATAGAGTCCATGAGAGAAAATGGCTTTTTATGAACAAATTTTCTAAGCGCACTTTTTTAGCAATATTTTTTACATAGTCAGTCAATCAAGGATTAGCTGGTAAATCAGCCAATGTCCATGTAAGAGAAGTTGTATACACTTCTGCTACTTTAGATGTCGAACCCGGTACAGAAAGTTTGACACTTTCAGCCTTTGTTGAATCATCCCCAAATGCAAGCACTTGCGTACCATCCCCCTGTCCAGGTGCAGCATCCATTACAATTTCAGCTGGTCCAGATGTTGTACCATCCCCGGGAACTAGCGTAAAGCTTGCTGTTCCAGTTGGTTTTGGTGAATCAGAATTGGAGTTCACAACACCGTTATTAAAGGATAATTCTGCTCCAGTCAACTCCTTACCACTTGTACTCGTAAATTGATCATCTTGTTGGACACGCAGTTGCCAACCTTGCGCGCCACCACGGCTATCCGTTACTTGCACATAGTTTGGACCGTCAGTACTATCAGAAAATTGTTGTGCCGCTGCGTTATAAACTTGATCTGTAGACGTGATTTTCATTTTTCCAAAATCAACACTTGATGCATAGTCAATACTTAGAGGCCCTGGCGTACCTGGATCTGGACCATTAGGGTCGGTTGGGTCAATCGGATCTACCGGATTGTTTGGATCTGGATCAGTTGGATCCACCGGTGGTGTAACATCCGTATTCGGTGTAAACTCAACAATTCCATTTGAATTATACGTGGCTACATCTGCCGCTAACACATTCACTGGTAGCCCTAGACCAAATAATGCGGTTGTACTTAAAAGTGTTCCTCCAATAACTTTCATACCTAATTTATTCATTTTTCCCACTTTCCTCTCTTTTAATTCATATTTTTTGCCTTTTTTCAAGGCGTATCACGTAAAGTCCATTTTATAGTGGTATCATACTTCCCTGCAGTTATATCCCCAGGTTGAGTAGAAAGATACATGCCTTGATTTGCGTTCGGTTTGAGGCTGATATTCGTTTCCTCATCCCCCGTGTCCACTTGCTTTACAATCGAATCTGTCCCAACCAATAAAGTCGTATCATTGGCACCATCTTGTAGACTGATACCATCATCAATCACATTTCCATCCGTTTGGTTCTCAAATGGTGTGGTCAATTGCGCTGCTAAAGACCACTCACTCTTCGTTGTTCGCGTATCCGTTACCTTCACTACCGCATCATTAATAACGGGATATTTTTGCGGTGAATTTGCAATTTGGTTAATTCCAAAATCAACAGTCTCTGGTACTTCCAATATGAGTTCACCTGCTGCTACCGGAGGCGTATAAAGAATTCTACCATAATTTTCCATTTTATAATTGGCTTGAAAATCGCTCGCTACATCTGGAACACTTGAAGTGGCTGTAACAGAGTTAGTCACGCTATTAGAATAAACAGCTGTCATCGAATCGATGGGATTCCATTGCTGATCTTCTGCATCTGAGACATTGCTTCTGTTCCATACACGAACAAGATGGTTATCAGCTGTAAACGTACCGCTTCCTTTCATAACCCTCGAATTAGCATTGGAATTATTCCGCATATCTAAATCAAATTTTTCAACACTATTCAAGCTAACCGTAGAACTAGAATTCCGCAAATCGATGGCTGTCCGGTTGCCCGTCCCATCTGATTGAGCAGTAAAACTAGCGCCCTCCCCCACTGTCAATGTTGATACATTATTAACAATAGGGTTTGTTCTCGTTGTTTGATTCGAGTAAAGAAGATTGACATTTGCATTTGCCTCTACAGTAAAGGCAGCACCATTAGCCATATAAATCGCACTAACTCCGGCATTGGCCGTATCTGTAGTTGTAATATTTAATGTTGCTCCTGATTTAATGGCTAAAGAATCGGCATCAAGAACTCCTCGTGGCACTCCACCCAATTCTGTAGATGTTCTTGAACCTGGATTAATCGTTAAAGTACTATTGGAATCTACCAAAAAATTGGATTGCGCAATGGAATGTGTATAGGGATTCAAGGTAACATTAGCGCCCGGGGCCACTGAAACATTTCCAACCTCGAATACAGCTTGCGTAGGGCTTGGTACACTATAAGTGTTCCCATTTATCGGATTGACATAGGAAGCCACACCATTATATTGAAAACTTCCTGCTAAATTGTATGTCCCGTTTGCACTGGCATAACCAAACTCTCCACCTGTATAGCTTCCGTTTTCATAAATAATAGTTCCTCTTTGTGTAAGGCCTAAACCACTAGCTAATACAAAAGGTCCATAGAAGCTTCTCCCATAAATATTGGCATCTCGAATCGTTAACGTTGCATCAGACGCAGCACTACGACCAAAAACTCGATCTTGAAGGTCTAAATTATGGCCATTCCCTTCAATAACCAAATCTCTTGCTGGTATATTATCATACGTTCCATTTCCTCCACTTATTGGTGCTTGAATATCAGCACTGATAGAAATTTCCGTCACCGAGCTGTCATTTAGCGCGGTTCGAAACTCGTCATAGGTCGTGACCCCTGCTAAAGCTGCTCTTGCCTGTGGCTGTTCTTTTTTCGTGCTCGGTAATTCCTTTTCTTTGTCTTGTACTTCTGATTCTCCTTCTTGAGTACTTTCTACTTTTTCATCAGTAGTAGATGACTTATCTCCAACATCATTAACAACTTTTTCATCTGCAGATTTTTCGTTCATATTATTAGATTCATCCGTAGATTTTTCAGGATTAACAGCATCGTCGTTCTGAGAATCATCTACACCTTTATTCGGCGCATCTTGTTCTACTTCACTTGATGGCTGTTGGTTAGGATTTTGTTCTGGTCCAGCCGCATGTACCGTTGTTAATGAAGTGATAAAGAAAATAGGAATTATCAAACATAAAATCTTTCTCATTATTTCCCCTCCTTCCTTTTTCTCAATTGGAAGATAATGATTGTCCCAATCACAACCAGCAATACACCAATACCAATCAAGATATAATTCATATAATTAGAATCCTCTTTGATTGATTTATCCTTTTTATTATAGGCTTTCGCTACATCAGATTTGATTTTGAAATTTTTCGTTAAATCCCATTTACCTTCGTCTGAAGTCAATTTCAAATGTAACGTATAGTCTCCACTCTTCAACTTTTCACCCATTAATGGAACGGGAAAGTAAAAATGTGAATTTGGAGCAATTTGCATCTTCTTTTTTTCATAACTGTAAACAGATTTTGATTTACCTTCACCTGTGATGTTCGCGCTAACAGCTACATGATTCATATACTTTGGAAGAGCATTTTGAATATCCGTTAAAATGACATTTCGATTATTGACTTGACTAGGCTTCACTTCACCTAATTTTGGATTGTCTTTGATATCTAATTTTTCATTTTCTTGAAGTAATAATCCGATGGTATAGGCATATCTATTTTGAACCCCATTTGTTTTAGCTTTCTTTGTTTCATTCACCTTCTCTTCAATCGTAATTCCACCAGCTAACATACCTTCAAATTTCTTTTCTGGTATGTTTAATTTAAGCGTAAGCTCGGTTTTCCCATGCTTAGGAATCGTGATTTCTGCAGGTAAGTCTACTATATCTTCCATCCTGTTAGACAAATCAATATTGGTATTATTTTTGCCTTTTCCATAGTCTACTACCCCATTAATATTCGTTGTAGCTGTATGGATGGAATTGCTGACAATGACATCTTTATCTGTATCATTATTCAATTGAATTTTCAATTCTTGTTGTTGACCTGGCTTAACTAGCAAATTAAAATAGGTTTTTCCCTTATCAATTTGATTATCAGGGATAACAGTTTTTACGCCAAAATTAAATTCCGCTGCTTGAGATGTCAATGAATAACTAACTGTAAAAATAAATCCTATCAGTAAAATAATCAGTAATTTTATGTGTTTCATGCTAAAATCCCTCCTGTTCCCTCTTTCTCATAAGAATTAAAGAAAGAGACAACAATCCAATCCCACTCACTATCTCTATAAAATTCCCTGTGTCACCTGTATGTGGTAAAGAACCACCTAACCCTGAGGACGCTCCACCATTCGCTGTATCTCCTCCAGAATTACCGTTTCCACCACTACTATTATCGACGCCACCTCCATTTGAATCTCCTGGCGGAATATTAGGTGGTGTATCTGGATTAGTAGAGTTATTCCCATAGAAACTTATTTGTCCGTTACTATTATATGAATTTACATCTTGGGCCATACTCTGTACAGGACTGACAATTATAATCCCCATACTCAAAATCAAACTAACAAATAAAAACCTCATCATCCTCCCTCCTTTCATTTATAAAATCGCTTTGTTGTAAATTCATACTGTACTATTGTTTACCCTAGCTAAAATTTGTAAAACATGAATTTTCTTAAAAAAAAGAAAGTTAATAAATTCACAATAAAGTGAAATTATTAACGAATAAGTTTTATAATTGCCTTAATCTATTTTGGAAAACATATTCTCCCTTATGAATATCATATATTTTGTGCCTATTCTGATGAAGCCTTAAGTGTTGACTGTTATTTTAGTTGTAAAATAAGGTTGTGTATAACTACCTTATTTCATTAACCCAAAACTATTCTCAGAAATATTTATACTTATTTTAAGAGTTGTTGGATATGGCTAACTTCACTTTCATTCGGAAACATAGAGATGGAATAAATAGGTGTTTTGGTAGTACTAAAAGGAAATTCTGCGGAATTATTCGTAATAATTAAATCAAATTTATCATTATCCACTTGCAGATTGCTAATATTATTATCATATATATAGGTTAAACTTATATTAGAGTCTATTCCTTCCGCTAAAAATCGTCTTATATAATCGACAAATACAGTATCCCCGGTTAGTAAAATTAAAACGGACCTATAACTTTTTCTAGTAGGTAGAAATAATGTAGTAATCATGGTTAAACGAACACATACATCCTCTGTATGTTGGATAAAAGTTAGCCATTCCGGGTTAAGTCCTTTGAAAATCGAAATCCATTTTGCGAATATTTCTGGGTGATTTTTCTTAATTAGCAAGTTCACCTCAAAGGTATTCTTTTGAAAAAGCGGGGTAAATTGAGAAAGTGTTCTAATATTGGCGAAAAAATATAAATGTGTGAGATAACTAACTCTATGCTGTTCAGGATTAATGTCAAAGTTCTTATCTAATATTTCCCTAACAATTTCAAAATCACTTTCCGGTAGTTCTTCCCTTGAAAATTTTAATTTTGTCGCTGCATCATAATAGAGCACAGAATCAAGTGCCATACGATCAGCAAATACAAATTCAATATCTGGAATAGTATCAACATCATAGCCATATTTTCGAAGCACCTTTTTGTGTACCTCTTTATAGAAAGAAAAATATTCAGGTTTACGAACATCATTTACGGAGGTTTGGATAAATTGCTTATTTTCAATACGTGTTAGAATAATAAGCGCCCAAAAGATGGAACGTTTTTGTTGGGTTTTTAATATAGGGAGTTGTTTTCCTAACTCATTCACAAGCTCTTGAGAAAGCTCATAAAAAATTTTTTCTGGTTTAACAATTCCTAAATCACTAGATGAAAAAAGATGGAAAAAAAAATAAGCGAATATCCTCTTCCTTGCCCAATAAATTAACCGGATGCATAGACAATCGGAGGTTAAAATTTTTTAGAACACTTTTCAAGTTTAATAAATATCTTTTTATTGTTTTATCCGATAAAAATAAATAGTCTGCCCAGCTTTCTAAATCAATTAAGTTGTTTTGAAAGATTCCTTTTATAATCTGATATAATGGAGAGGTTTTCACCATTTCAGTAATCGTTTCATAGAAAATATGATTATCCGATGTATGAAAGTCTATTAATTTGTAGCGATCAATCGTGATTGAAATTGGCGAAGGCAAAATTTCTTGAAGATATCGGATATCACTAAGAAGAGTTTTTTCAGTACAATCTAAATTGTGCGCTAATTCTTGAGTATTTAATGAATAGTTGCTTTGAAATAAAATATTTAAAATTTGGATTTGACGCCGTAAAGATTTTGGTATGATGAGACTAGTTTGAGTACTATTCATGTAAACACGCCCTTTTCTAAAATGTTATTTATCACTTCCCTAACAGTACTTAAATAAAACTTCCACTCGACTAGAGAGAGAGAAATTGAAGACACTCACAATTATAGAAAAAACTGTTAAAAATACCCATGGAGATAGATTCATGGGTATTTTTGAGGTCTTTTAGCAATCTGTATCGAGGCTCCTATGGTCATTAACTTTTCCAAGAAGGAGAAGTATAGGGTTCATTCTATTTAGTAGTCCCCTACTCGCCTTGTTCTGTCAATTCCATAGCGAGCTGTTGCTGTTCTTTAAAATGAGAAAAGACAGCATCAATGGTCTCAAGGTCATATCGACTCATCTCAAAAACGGTATATTTTTGAACGTGATGCTCCTGTAAGAGCTTATAGACAGTACTCTGTGACTTAGATTGTAACGAGATATGATTTGCTGAAGGCTCGTGAATTGTGTTTGGATTTGTCCGACAGGTTTTTCATCTATGGTCGTGCTCTGAAGAACAAAAGCAAAGAAGGCCTTACGGATGGAAATCTAAAACATTTATAATTTATCATTGTCACAAAACATTCGAAAAAACGCCATATTTTAAAGCAAAATGTGTGTTAAACTTAAGTATTCTTGCCTAGGTAAGGACTATCTTTTATATATATCTGTAAAGTATAACAGGTAACAAAGGATAGTAAAGCTCAAATATGATTACCCCCTAATTCTATTTGACGAACTAAACATAGCCCCATTCATTTTGGTGGGGCTTAAGAAATTAATATCTATTTGTTGATGGACTTACTAATAGAAATGCAAATAAAGATTAACTAAATATATACGGAAGAGGTAATATGATGAAATCAAACCAGTGTCAAAGTTGTGGTATGCCAATTGGGAAAGGTACATTAGAAGGGACTGAAAAAAATGGAACTAAATCAATAAAATATTGCGAACATTGTTATCAAAATGGCGAATGGACTCAGAATTTAAATTTTGATGAAATGTACGCATATAATTTAAAGAGATTTCAGGAATCTGATATAAATAAAGTACAAAAATATTTTTGAATAAGATGTATACGAAGAAATTTATGAAAAAGCTAGAACGATGGAAATAAAAGAGAGAATAGCTTTTACGAATCTGGTTTGCAAGAGGACATTTGTCAGCATATAAAAGTGAATTTGCAGAAAAAAAGAAACAACAAAGTACCATCTACTAAGGTTTTGTAGCTTATGTCGCAATAAATTAAGATTATAAAGGAGACAAGATGAAAATGAAAAAAATTTATGATGAAACATACAATTCGGTGGATGGTCGCTCAAGTAGAAATGTTTGGTATACGGATGTTGAAATGCACCAAGATAACGAGTATGGTTCTCTAGCAGATTTAACAGAAATGGTCCAAAAGGATATTATAGATACCATTTTACACGACTTAGATAAAGCAGAAAGCGTTAGTGAGACAAACTGGTATTTTTATGATTCAACCACGATAAAAGATGCGAACGAAGAAACAATCAGAACGTCGCTTATGGTTAAATACAAAAAAAATCACTTTTATGCTCATTTTAATATTTCAGATCATAGTTTTGCGTTAAATTTTGAAGAAATTCAAAAACAAGTGAAATTATTCGAAACTAATCTTAATCGTTTACTAAAAAAACCAAGAGCCTAACGTCTTTCGCAAGCCCCAGTTATTCAAAACGAAAATGGGGAACGGTATTGTCCAGACAAACCTTACCCCACTTTCGCTTGATAGGAGGAAACATGGTATAAGGGATAATTTTCATAAAGAATGATACATTGGTCCAGAAGAAATATTACGGACTGATTTTTATGCTGGGTATACTATTTACATTATTGTTCGGACCTGGACTTGATGTAGTTCTGTCTTTGTAACAGAAGGAGTTAAAATGAAAAACGGCTTTTTCATAATGGTAAAAGCTCTTTATTTGATAAAAGGTAGTGCAAAATGGATATCGATGAAATGTGCAATAAGCTAATAGATTTGCAAAAGAATGATGATTTTTTGGTACGAATCATTTATGGTTGTGTTATTGCGAGTGTTGTGGACAAATTTAAATAACAGCAGAAAGGAATATTAAAAATGAACAAGAATAATACGAATCTATACGCAGATATCAGTATTGAAGAAATTAGAAATATACAAGCTTATTTTAAAAAAGTGGAAAACCAGCCCGATATACAACAAGCCTCCTCTATGACAGCCTATCTATGGCAAAATATGTCTAGAAACCAACGCTGCGCGATGGTATTAAGAGATGGACAAATCAGTGAATTGTCTATTAATATTAAACAAGGGATTGGCGAAATAATGTATACACATAAATCGCAAGGAATACAGACTGTCAATGAGCATTTTGATTGTTATCCTATGGATGCTATGGTTATTGTACAGGAAGGAGTAATTGTGCATGAGGCATACAAGACAATGCGACCATTTGATAAGCATAATTGGTTTTCTTGTGGCAAAACTATTGTGTCAATTTTAATAGGCCTCTTAGTAGATGAAGGGAAAATAAATCTTGAAGATGTAGTGACTGACTATTTGGCAGAATTAAGTCAATCGGTTTGGGAGTCTGTAAGAGTACAAGATATTTTGGATATGACCACAGGTCTTGATTCTACAGAACATGACGATATTTTAGACGATTCACGGACTAATCCAGATAGAGGGTGGTTTCAGTGGGCAGTCTCAATGGGGATTTTTCCTAACGATAATAACCAGCAATCTGTTGTGTCAGAAGTACTACGGAAAATGAAACGAACTAAACCAGCAGGAGAAGTGTTTGAATATAATTCGATAAATACATGGGTCTTAGAAATGATGGTGGAACAAGTTAGTGGAAAGCCCTTGGCTGAATTTCTCAGTGAAAAAATATGGAGAAATATTGGCGCACAAGCGGATGCCTATGTGTCTGTTAATCCCGATGGCTATCCTATGTCTTTTGGATTCATGTCTTCTACTCTCAGAGACTTTGCTAGATATGGATTGATGTTCAGCCCGAGCTGGAATAAAGTATCTAGCCAAAAAATCGTACCAGATGATTATATCCGGAGATTGCAGGTGAGTGGAAATCTTGAGCGTTACGCGAAAGGATTTATAGGAAAAGAGATGTTAGGAATGCTAGATGAATCAGCTATAACAAATAGTAATCAATGGGATGCCGTTTTTTCTGATGGCGATTTTTATAAGCAAGGAGTTGGCGGTCAAGGGCTATATGTATCTCCTTCAAGAGATTTGGTGATAGCTTGGTTTTGTACGGGGGGGAACGACGAATTAACTATGGCAAGAGCCATTGCACTATCAAGCGAGATTAATCAAAGGACTAGATGATATAGAACGTGTAACCTTTACAAGATAGATTTTGATGCTGTGTGATATCGCCTAATTAAATGTATAAGACAAGATCTGTATTATTATCATTCAAGGCCTACGCATATAGATAGGTTAAAACTTCTGTCTATACCGTGGCATAATAAATATAAGAGAGTCTTCAAGCATGACTCTCTCTTATAGTGGGATTTATAATACGGCAGCGGTCGAAGCAAATAATAGTTAGAAAGTTTAATAAGTACAATCATGAGATCGAACCGAGCAAGTGTTGTATTTCTTTTAAGTTGATAAATAAACCACGATGCCTAGCGAAGAGCAACCAAAATAGCATGGTTTTTATTAAAAATAAGTCCACTACCTGTTTTGGAGGTTGTGGATATTATTATTTTATAGATGAAACTAAATTGAACCATGAATTTCAAAAAATTAGTTATTCCAAATTAATGACTTTAATCCGAGAGCGTATCCTAGAGGAGATACTTTTTTTGATAATGAAGCGAGATAGGTGCTTTTTAGCATTGTTTGTGAAGATATAACCAGACATCCCTTTTACACCAACACGCTGTATTTGACCACTTTTAAGGTTGGTTATTGCAAAAGTTCTTTACCATTATATGGAGGAAACATTGTAAGTTTCCAACTTGAGCGGCACGAGCTTGTCTTTTAATTTAAATAATCTGTTCACGATTTCCTCCGGGTGTTTCGACTATGAACCCGGTCATTTCAAGTGTGAAAAGACGATTTTCCTCCCCTTTAAAATAGTTCATTCTATTTTTCACAAAATCTTCTCGATACGGATACTTTCTTAAATAGGCTATGCAGTAATCTTCTTTCGATATTTCAGTTGTTTCTTTTGCAATACCATGTACTCTAAATTGTTTAAAAGTTTCTTTTTCCTTATTAAAATCCAGCACATAAAATTCAATATTGGGGTTCGCCTTTATTTCTTGGTATTTTGTTGTATAGGCTCCCGTGGTAAAGATAAATTCTCCCGCAACTTCTACACCATGAACAGTGCGTACATTCGGTTTTGTCATTTCATCTACTGAGGATACTGTTGCCAGTTGATAGTTATGATATTCTAAAAAAGCTTTTTTCATGATTAAAATTCCTCCAAATAAATTTACTTTATTTGCCACCATACGTGTCCTGTCAATCAGAAAATTTTTGTTTATTTACAGTCTGATTCGGCATTCTTAATTATTACTGGACAAAAAATACATTTTGAGAAACAAGTTCAAAAATATCATTTTCTTTAAACCAAATATTTAACCATCCTTGCTGACTTCTCTCAAATTTTGTTCGTAACTCGTAATCTTTTTCAGAGTTATAATAAATATTTAAAGAGATAAGAGTAGTTTCGTTCTCCTTATAAAATGCCATTTCAATTTTCACATTAGAGGGTGTGGATTGAAATTCAGCTTGGATCGATTCTTCAAATTTTTTCATCATCTGCGGCAAATCTGAGGTTTTGACCTTATATAAAAAATCTACACGTATCATTTTTAGCTCCTTTCTATTACTAATTATTCATATAAACTAGCTCGAAAACATGACCATTTAAATCACGGAAACTTTTATTATACATTCCATTTCCATCTAAACAGTTCCCTTCCTCACCTCCTGCTTGAAGAGCTTTTCCATAGAGTGAATCCACTTCTTCTTTTGAGTCAACTAAAAGGGCGGTTATAACGGATGTTGTCGTTTTGCAGTCCGAAACCTTTGTATCCGTAAGAAATTGATTAAAGAAGGGCTCAACTAAGAGCATAATAAAGGTTGTTTTATTAATAATCATGCAAGTCGCATTTTCATCTGTATACTCTGGGTTAAAGCTAAACCCCATTTTAGTAAAAAAAGTAATGGACTCATTTAAATCTCTTACAGGCAAATTGATAAAAGTCATTTTAACTTCTGGCATTTCTTTTCCTCCTAAGAAGCACTTATTTTCATTTTAAGAGCTTGTCAATTAGAATGACATACATGTATTCTATTTCATAACTTTACCAATTAGTTCCCCATATAACTAGGTCAATTTTTTCTAAGAAAGTGAATTTTTTGGATGTTCTTATATATAGACGAATTCCATCATTTGAGATAAAGTATATTCCTATAAAAGAACTTTCATAATATGTTTTCCAGCTTATTAATTTCCTATGTAAAGTGTGCTTTATCAATACTTAATCGAGGTGAGATAACATGAATTATTTTATTGTTGATGCTTTTGCAAGTAAACCTTTTGAAGGCAATCCTGCTGCAGTTTTTGTGTTAAATAGCTGGCTAACTGATGAATTAATGCCAAAAAATAGCGATAGAAAATAATTTATCAGAAACTGCTTTTCTAGTTCAAAATAACAACCAATTTGATTTACGCTGGTTTACTCCTGGGGGAGAAGTTAATTTATGCGGGCATGCGACTCTAGCCGCTGCACATGTGCTCTATCATGAATATTATGATTTTATAAACAAAAAAGACCCCTTGGTTTTTAATACAAAAAGTGGTCAGCTTATGGTGAATAGAGAGGACGAAATCATTTATTTGGATTTCCCAAAACTGATGCCTAGCAAAATCGAATTATCAGCTGACATGGAACTAGCTCTTAACGCTCAACCATCTGCCGCTTATTTAGACCGAGATCTTGTATTCATTTTCGAGAACGAAGAACAAGTGATAAATCTTATGCCTGACTTTACTCGCATGAAAAGTTTATCACAAGGAATAGGTGTCCTAGTCACCGCACCAGGCAAAGAGTTTGATTTTGTTTCAAGAACTTTTTTCCCAAAGTTAAATGTAAATGAGGATCCAGTATGCGGATCTGCTCACTCCAATTTTATTCCTTACTGGGCGCAGAAGCTCAAAAAAGACGTTATGCTTGCCAAGCAACTTTCTTCTAGACCAGGTATTTTGTACTGCGAAAATAAGACAAATCGTGTCAAAATTGGTGGAAAAGCTATTCTTTACGCCAAAGCCCAGATTAACGAATTTATTTATTTATAAGATCGCCATTTATCATGGCTAACATCTAAAAAAATGATAGGAAATAAAACCAAGCCATAAAACCATTGTACAGTGGTTTTGGCTTATCCTATCTAATTTTCAATCCTTTTCAGCAGAAATGATTACTCCCATTCTATGATAGCAATCTGGTTGAAGTAGAATTTGGACAATAGTTACGAAGAGGCTATATATACTAATCGGGCCGCCTTGCACTATCTCATTTCTACTTTGAAAAATACCTTTTTCTATACCTTGATTGTACTTAAAAAAATGAGGCATTAACAAAGTATTGATACACTCCCCATAAAAACACTAGATTTTTTTGTTTTCTAGTGTCTACTTTATGGGGAGTGTATCAATTTAGCAGATGGGGTTATTTTTTTAATGCAATCGTTTTGTGCGTATTAAGATGCCTGCTAAAAAGACAATTAGAAGTCCTGCTAAAACGGTCTTTTCACCTGTAAAATCACCCGTCTGAGGTAGCTTTTCTTTTGATGTTACGACTTTTGAATTTGCTTCTGCCGTTTTGTTTACCTCCGCTTTCGCCGAAACAATATCTATTTTTTCGTTTGGCGTGTTAGGATCCACTTTTTCCGGAGTAAGCGGGTTTAAAGGGGCTACTTTTTCACTTACGATGACTTGGACGGTTTTTGTTGCCACTTTCCCTGCCTTGTTTTCTACTTGATAAGTCGTATGGTAAACACCTGCCCGGCTTGTATCGACATCTGTCTGTTTGATGGTAATGGCATTCGTTAAATCACCATCCACCTTATCTGACGCAGTGATATCCAAAAAAGGATCATACGTATCCCCTACAAAAAGTGAAACATTTCGAGCATGGATGCTTGGCGCGTCTGAATCAACAGGCGGAACCATTTTATCTTGAACAATGACATCCACTGTTTTTTCAATCGTGCGACCAGCTGAATTCGTGACAGCGTATGTTACTTGGTAGGTGCCCGCTTTGTGCGTATCGACATTACTTTCTTTTACACTTAAGTGACTCGTCAAATCCCCATCAGTCGAATCCATTGCCGTCGCATAGTCTAACGCGTTAAAAGCATCACCAACTTGAAGTTTGACGTCTTGTGCCTGAATGACAAAATCACGCACTGAAATATAGACCGTCTTCTCTCCTTTGTCGCCGTCCTTATCCGTCACACGATACGTAATCGGATATTTTCCAACAGCCCGTAAATCCATCGCACTATCATCGACTAAAACATCCGCAGTTAAGTCACTACCATCGTCCGGATCTGTTGCACGAACCCCTTCCATCGGGTCAAAATTTTCGCCGATGTAGACTTCGCGGGAATCCGCTTCGATTTCAGGTGGCAGCGATTTAGTCACAATAACATTAAAGGAAACGTCCGCTACAGAGCTATCCCAGTTACCATAACCAAAAATCGCATTCATATTACGAATGCCCACTTTAACGGGATAAACACCCGGCACGTTCCAGTTTATATTCGCGCTATACGGTGAAAACAAGTATCCGTCTTGCGAATGAAACAGCCGAAATTGTGTTAAATCGCCTTCAAATTTATCATACGCTTTCGTAATTCCAGCACGTAAATTGGGAATCGTATCACCAATCCGATAATAAATATCTTGCGTTTCTGCTTCCACGGAATGTTCAATTTTACGGAGTTGTTTATTTTGCGGACTAGCATAAAGATATTGAATGCCGGATAGCGTTTTACTATCACCTTCAAAACTATACCAGGCATAATCATCCGGAGCTGTTGTCGCAGGGTCTGATGAACGCATGGCAAAGCTTGAATAGTAGCGATTGCTTGGGTCATGAAAGGTCGTTTGATATACATTTGTTTTAGTAATTTTATCAAACTCATAGTAGCCGTTTTGATCCGTCATCGTGCGCCCAATTTCATTGTTATTTTTATCATATAAAACAACTTGAATGCCTGGTACATAAGGGTCGTTTAAACTAGGTTCGTTCCAAGAAGTCTTGATACCGTGCTCAGTCGTCACGCGTTCAAACGCTTGCCCGTAAACTTTTGGGTTATAAAATAAAACCTTAGGTGGGCTTGATAAATTAGACGAAGATGACAGATTATCATCACGCCCAGTCGCAAAATAAACCACTTCCGCCTGATGCCCCGTCGTTTGATCAAAATCACCTTCATTTAGCGCTTCTTTGTCGGTACTTCTGGCCTGCACTGAAACCGATACACTTTGCAAAGTTGTATCCCATTGTGCCTCTTGATTCACAGTAAAACGGTACCAAGTATAAGGGTTTGCCGGGCTAGGCGTATCTGTTTGAAAATGAATGCCATCATTGGAATATTCCACTAAGATATCGGCCGCAGACACACCACCAGATGTGACAATTTCCGCTTCCTTGATAAGTTCAATTTTATTGTTTTTATCTAAATGAATGGTCTCTCCCCATGTTTTAAAATTACCGCGCATTGTCATTTTCCCTTTATATGTAAGCGTGTCATCGTCCGTATAGGGGTAAAAACGAAGAGATTTTTCTGTTTCAGCCGGATATACCGTCGATTTAACAGATAATCCAGCACTATAAGTTCCCGATGCTGCCTTTGCAGTTAATGCCGGTGTAAGGGAAATAAAGAATATAGCCACTACACACAAGATACAAAAAATTTTTTTCATCATAGTCCTCCTCGAGAAAATCATAAGACAAAATTTAATATACCGAGCTATATACCATTTATCAATACCATTTCCGCTCACATAACTCCACTAAAAATGGATTTGATACTTTTATACATTGAAACTACTAAATTAGTTTAAAATGTGTCGATTTAGTGAACTTTTTAACAAAACAACCATTATTTTTGTTAAAAAGTATAAAATTTAGCTATTTTTATGTATAAATCAACTCTATTAAAACCATTGATACAAGAGCATTTTTAAAAAAAATCTCTTATTTTTCTGCTTTTCCCCAACCTACTGACATATTGTAGTATAATAAAAATCAGATTGTTCATTATATCTTAACTGCCAAAAGGGAGGCGCTTACTATAAATTTTTTAAAAAGGAGTTTTAGCTTAGTTTTTCTTTTACCCGTAATTGTTCTATCCATCTTCGTCTACACCAGTTTTCAAGATTACCAAACCGAGCAAAAAAAGAACCTAGAAAATGCCCAACACCTTCTTTTCTTGGATAAAGGTAAAAAGATGCTCGTCGTGCCAGATAATGACAAACTTGTCGCGAAGTTATACGACATGGGTAACCAAAAAGTCGAAAAAGAGATTCCACTCGCAACAAATATTTTTAAAGAAGTCGTGCCAAGTTATCAAAACGGCGCGTTTATACTCGCTATCAAAAATCAAGAAGACAAACTTCAATTAAAACAAATTGACAGCAACGGTCATACGACCAATTTAGAGACGCAAAATGTAGCTTTAGAAAGCTTTTTAAAAACGAATACATATAACTATCGTGACCGCCTAGTCGCCTATGCCAAAAACGATGAACAACAATACTATATCCAAGTTTATAACGGCAAAGTGACTATTTTAGATTTAGCAAATGATAAACGCCTTTCTGCAAGGCCTACAAATATTTCCTTTAATAAATTAAATGATACAACGTTTGTTCCTTACTGGAACGCTAATTTAAAAGATGATTCAAAGGTTCAACTTAGCGGCATCTTAAATACACAAAATACATATTCCATAAGCCGCGAAACAGATGAACGAAACATGGAAAAACAATTTTTAGAAAGCACTCATTTAAATCAAAACCAAATGCTTGTGGTAAGCACAAATTATCCCAAACAAATTTATCAAGTAAATACCAATCAAACTTCAAAAGAGACACTGCTTAAAACACCTAAACCCTTATATCAGGCAAAAATCCACCCGTTAAATCAGGCGGAAAGTCTGCTCATTGGGTCTACTGAAAAAGATGAACAGAACGGGAAATTAATTGCCTATTTATACAATGAACAAAACCATCGCTTATTAGATATTAGTTCCATGTTCAAGCACGCAACCTACGCCGATATTACAAGCCTCAATCCTTATTTTTATAAAAATGAAAACGAAAATAATGTATATTTTGATGCTTCTGGTAAAATGGCTGCCGTTTTAGATGTCAAAACAGGGAAGACAAATTCGATTACAGCCAAAGAAATCAGCTCATTCAAAACTTCAGCAGACGCAAAATGGATGTTATTTATTGAATTCCTAAAAGATTCACCGGCTTTATCGATTAACTGGCTTATTTGGGTCATCATTTCGGTCTTCTTCCTGTTATTTTCTTTTGTTATACCAATCGTCTCACGGCCGTTTAAAAGGAAAAATCGGGCGGAATCGATTCTTTTACAAGCTACGATTTTGTCCGCGAATGAGACGGGCACCTATATTAATAATCAGCCAAGAGTTCGTTTTTTACTGCGCTTTTTTTACAAAGGAGAAGCAAGGGAAATAACAGTCCATCAAGTTATATCTAGCCTAAGCCAAATTTCCGCTGGCGGACAAGTGATGATTCGCTATAATCCGCGGAAAAATAAGGCGATTTTAGTGAATGAAAACGAACCCGTGTCTGAAGAACGCATGATAAGTGCCCGCCTAGCCGCCGTCCGTTCATATGGTGCAGTAGGTCGCGGTACAGTTGTAGAACTTGAATTTCAGGCGGGTTCAAAAATTTATAAGGTGCCTGCTGTTGAACCAACTGGCTTCTATTTCGAAATAGGCAAGCCTGCTGAATTACTGGAAACCGGTGGCATCACGCGCCTGCTTGCCTACAATACAGATTATAAAAAGGAAGACATGTTGGAGTTAACAGGTACAGTGACGTCTTTAAAAACAATTTCTAGCGCCATTTCAAATTATACGTTGGTACTTATAGATATAAGCGTTCAAGCAGAAGATAGCACATTTATGATTCAAAACAGTCAATTTATACCTACCGGGCTGACAGTTCAAATTGGGATGGTTATTCCCGTTCAAATCACGCAGGAAGATTTTTCACGTAGAAAACGATTGAGCCAGAAAAAAGAGGGCTCCGCCACAATAACTTCCGTGTCGTATTTTGGCTACACGAGAGGAGAGCGCCCTGTCTCACGTGTTGAACTTCTGATTAATGGCCAAAAATTTATTGCAAATACAACCATAGAGCCCGCTGCAAGCCTACAAAACGGCGATACCGTTTGGGCGCAATATGATGAAGCAAACGGCGACGCAATTATTGTGCGCTACAGCCAATTTTAAAATTCAGTTTGCAGATTTCAAAAAAAACAGGTACAATAGGCCAGGTGAAGTAAATCAGAAAGTAGTGAACAGCATGAACGAATCTATGTTAGCATCCATTGGTTTTTGGTATGTCGTTGCTTTATTTGGTCTCTCTTGGCTAGCATTAGGTTTCCTTGTTATCGGTATACGAAACAACTGGATTCGAAGGAAAAAACGCGCGCAAATTGCCGCTTATTTCGGCATTCTTCCTACAGATTTTTATACGTATAATGATTTGGTAGATGTAACGCCTTATGTAGTTGAACTAAGCCATATAAAACGATATCATATTCTAGAATTAGCGCCTAAAGCGCCGTTTGCGGTTATACGTTCCACAGATATTACAAACGCACCAACTGAGCGTCCGCTTGAAAAACCTCAGGATATTTATTCCATACGAAAACCAGCCCCTAAAATTTTAGCTAGGGGGGAAATAAAAAAAAGCTGAAACAGTTTCGTTTAACTGTTTCAGCTTTTTTTATTTAATTAAACCAACCTTTAACACCGTCAGAAACATAAGTGCCCACGCCTTGGAAGAAACCGCCAATTGCGCTTAAGCTTTGTGAAAAAAAGCCTGCCTCTTCCACATTTGCATTTGTTACAACTGGAATGGTTAAGGCTTCCGTGCCGTCCACATAGCCCAACTTATCGCCATTTTTAAGCGCGACGGTCATGGTGCCTACTTCTGTGCCTTTTTTAACGGGCGCATCAATGCTTTTTTCTTTTAAGCTCACTTTGCTATCCAATTTGGCATCGCCAGTTGAAATAGGGACAACGAGTTTTGCATTTTCTCCTGTTACAAGTCCCACTGTATCTTCCTTCCCTTTTACCACATTAATGGTTTTAGGATCTTTCACTGCTGTGCCTGCTTCTGCTACTTCTTGGACTTTAAAGTTATTAAATCCGTAATCCAGCATTTTGTTCGTTTCATCAAAACGTGCGCTATTGTGCTGTCCGCTTCCTTTTCCGCCGTTTGCATGAAGCACAACCGAGATAACACGCATATCATTTTGCTTAGCTGTCGCGGTTAAACACATGCCCGCATAGTCTGTTGTACCTGTTTTAAGACCGTCAACCCCTTCACGACCGTAAATTAGTCCGGGTAAAAGCCAATTCCAGTTACTCATGGCAATACGATCAGATGTACCAGGACGGAAATCTTTTTTAGTAATGCTCGCCGTTTTTAAAACCTCAGGATAGTCATCCATAAGATGTTGGGCAAGTTTCGCCATACCGCGTGCCGTCATTTGGTTTTCGTCTTTATCTGTTCCAACTTGTTCCATACCTTTTAAATCTTCATTGTTTAAACCAGTTGAATTTACAAATTTATGCTCGCCTAGTTTCAATTCTTTCGCTTTTTTATCCATCATTTCAACAAACTTACCTTCGGAACCAGCGATTTTTTCAGAAAGTGCGATAGCAGCACCGTTTGCGGAATAAATGGCCATCGCCTCATATAATTCTTGGACCGTGTACTCCTCACCGAGGCGAAGTGGTACGTTTGAAAGGCTTGTATCTTGCGAAATTTTATGCGCGTATTCAGAAATTTTAACTTTATCGTCCCATTTTAATTTTCCGTCATGAATCTGTTCTAGGAGAATGTATTCATCCATCATTTTCGTCATAGACGCAATACCTAGCAATTTATCGGCATCTTTCGAATATAAAATTTTTCCAGTACTTTCTTCAATCAAAATGGCTGCACTTGCGTTTACATTTGGTGCATCTGCCGCCTGGGCTAAACTTGGGCTCATCCATAGTCCACTAATTGCAATCGTTCCAGCCATTAACATAGCGCCGATTTTTTTTGTAAATTTCTTCACTCTATCCTTCTCCTTTATTCAACCACTGGTTCGAACCAGTTTTCTCTAAATTTAATTTTATTTACTAGACTTACGGAAATATCACGCAGTTCTTTTTTATTTTAATCA
>NZ_ALWW01000044.1 GCF_000344175.1 Listeria fleischmannii subsp. fleischmannii LU2006-1
CAACGTGGAAAAGGGAGGAACCAACGTGGTTAGAGGTAGAAAAAAGGGATGATTTTGGGGATTTTCATTTAAAAGGGGGAAAATGAAAATGTTTTGTTGTTAGCTTATGAGTATATATTAACCCGCCACCCCTAAAATTCACTGTGAATAAAATGAAAGTTTGCTAAGAGTTTCATTTCATTATTCTTTTTTTGCATTAAAAAACCAACGTGGAAAAAGGGAGGAAACCACGTTGGTCAAAAAGGGAGTTTTGGGATTTTCATTAAAAGGGGAAAATGAAAATGTTTTGTTGTTAGCTTATGAATATATATTAACCCGCCACCCCTAAAATTTACTGTGAACAAAATGAAAGTTTGCTAAGAGTTTCATTTCATTATTCTTTTTTTTTGCATTAAAAAACCAACGTGGAAAAGGGAGGAACCACGTTGGTCAAAAAGGGAGTTTTGGGATTTTCATTAAAAGGGGAAAATGAAAATGTTTGTTGTTAGCTTATGGTTATATATTAACCCGCTACCCCTAAAATTTACTGTGAACAAAATGAAAGTTTGCTAAGAGTTTCATTTTGTTTTTTTCATAAATCGTAAAGATGTCTCTCTTTTAACTTTTCTTCGTAAATCTGAAAATTCTCTTCATCATAGCATATAAAATAAATTTCTTTTAATGATGTATCTGGCTCTGCTTTTATCCATTCAGAGACTGTATCAATCGAAACTTCTGCTGCTAGCTCTTTTGGAAATTGATAAATCCCTGTAGAAATGTTAGGGAAAGCTATACTACTAAGTTCTTTATAAGCAGCTAATTCAAGTGATTTCCAGTAACAAGACGCTAACAAATTGGGTTCGCGTTTATCTCCGCCATGCCAAATTGGGCCAACTGTATGAATCACATAGCGCGCATCTAATTGAAACCCTTTTGTGATGACCGCTTCACCTGTCGCACAACTCCCAATTTTATCTATAATTTCTTTACAAGCTGAAAGTAATTCCGGTCCTGCCGCCTGATGAATCGCACCATCTACACCGCCACCGCCTAGGAGTGTGTTATTTGCAGCATTCACAAGGGCATCTACTTTTAATTTAGTAATATCACCTTGTTGTAAATGTATTTTCATAAAAAAGCACCTCCTCCCCTATTTTAAAACATAGGGAGAGAAAGTGCATCTCTTAAAGTCGATTAATATCATTAATAATCCAAGGCTTAGGTCGAACCTTTAGAATTCCCTCATCAACTAAACGTCCGAGCGTTAGTGCAACAAATTCACGCGTTGCTGTTGAAAACTTCGCGATAATTGGCTGGGTGATTTCAGGCGGGAGCGTAATTTGGCCAAATTCATCTTCTCGGCCAAGTTCACGACCAATTTGCGCAATACTTGAACGAATTCTCGCTTCTTTTGACAAGGTGCTTTTCGCCAAGTGATCTAAGGTCATTTGTAAAAACTTGGAAAGTTGCTTAGAATGAAACTCGCTTTCGATACCCGCTTGCCTGATTACTTTTTGCAAAAAGCTAAAATTAATTTCCCAACACGCACCGCTTGTAAGCGATTTCGCCTTTACTTTAATAGAATCATCAATTTCTTTAAATGAATCTGGTGAAAAAAAAGTGTTTTCGCTTAAGAATTTTAAAATTAGTTCTTGTTGATTTTCTTCTTGGAAGCTTAAATTCATCATCATTGTGCCTGCTACTAAAAAATAGATTTTGCCTTCTGAATTTAACTCTGTAAAAATATTTTGATTTTTTTTAAATAGGACCATTTTCGCATAACGATTAAAATCCTTTTCTTGTTTACAAAGGGTTAGAATTATATCTTCTGAAACGATCTCATTTTGCCTCTCTCTATTGTAAATCATAAAAAAACTCCTCTTTGTAATTTCTTTTAATAAAATCATAATCTAAATTTACATTATTTGTTAAATACTTTCTTACAGAATTCAGCCTCTATTTTTGAACTTTCACAAAAAAGTCACAAAAACATTCACAGTTTTGCTAAATTATAACTTTTTGAGAGAAGTACGAGTAATCCCCTTCATAACTGGATACTTTTCTATCATGTAAATAAAGCGTGCGCGTGCAAATTTCATTTATAAAATAGCGATCATGTGAAATAACAAGTACGGTTCCTTTAAATTGGCGAATTGCTTCTTCCAAAACTTCACAAGATGCAATATCTAAATGATTCGTTGGTTCGTCTAAAATGAGCATATTCACTTCTTGATTCATAAAAGTGGCCAGCCGTAGACGCATACGCTCACCTCCACTTAAATTCTTAATTTTTTGGAAAACCATATCTTTATAAAACATAAAACTCGCTAACTGATTTCTCGCTTCCGCTTCTGGAACATGAACATACTGTCTGAAATAACTCAGCACCGTCTCATTTTCATTAATGGCCTCCATTTGTTGTGAAAGGTACGCCATTTTAATATTACTTCCTAATTTCACTTCACCAGAATTTGGCTGAACGTGTCCTAAAATCATGCGAATTAAAGTTGTTTTTCCAACCCCATTGTCCCCAATCAAAGCAATTCTCTCGCCCAAACGAATGTGTAAGTCAAGATTTTCAAATAGCGTTTTTTTCGAAAAACCTCCTGAAACACTGTCCAATATGACGACATCCTCACCGCCACGTTTTGCTTCCTCAAATGTAAGTTTCATTTCTTTTTGACTTAAAACAGGTCGTTTCATTATTTCCATTTTCGCCAAGGCTTTCTCCATACTTTTTGCTCGCCTGAAGAAAGCATCATTAGGCGGGTTGGCCTGCATTCCCCATTCTCTAAGCCTTTTGATTGCTTGTTTCATTTTCTTAATTTTCTTCTGCTGATCTTTATAAGTTTGAAATTCTTTTAAAAGCCGCTCTTCACGTTCTTTTAAATAACCCGAAAAATTGGTGTGATAGGTGATGAGTTCTTGATTTTCTAGCTCTATCATTTTATCTACTACTTCATCTAAAAAATAACGGTCATGAGATACAATAAGAACCGCCCCCTTATATTGTTTCAAAAATTGGGTTAACCAGTTGACCGCCTGAATGTCTAGATGGTTGGTGGGTTCGTCTAAAAGGATTAAATCATGATTTTGTAATAGTAATTTTCCAAGCGCTACCTTTGTTTGTTCACCGCCGCTTAAATCCTCGTATATTTTCCCTTGTAAGGATTTAATGCCTAATCCGTTTACGACCTTTGAAATAGCAGACTCTATTTCATAACCGCCTTGTTCAGCAAAAGCTGTCTGCAACTCACCATACTGACCTAAAATTTTAGTTGAAACGTTTGATTCCATTTCTTTTTCTAGTTGCTTCATTCTCGCTTCAATTTTAAATAAATGAGTAAAGCTACTTTTTAAAACAGCGTCTACAGTAAGCGTATGGTATGCATCCTGAAACTGCTCTAACAGGCCAATACGCAAACCCTTTTTCGTAGTCACTTCGCCACTATCTACTTTTTCCTTTTGCGCCATAATTTTAAGTATGGTGCTTTTACCTTCCCCATTACGTCCAATCAGGCCAACACGTTCACTTTCCATAATTTGCATCGAAACTTGATCAAGAATTTTATTTCCAACATAGCTTTTACTTACTTGATTGAAATCTATTATTTTCATTTTTTCCTACTCCATTCCAAGCGGAAGAGATAGGCATGTTTCACATGAAACATTTTTTTATACGCAAAAAAAGACGCCGACAAGCGCCTGGCATCATTTTATTTATACTCAATGAGATCCATGCTTCTCTTCCATTTTAATTTATTCAGTTACTGAAATTAGGGCAGACTTATCCCCTGCAACTGAAAAAATGGAAAAAAGCGCACGAACAATATATAAATATTCATTTAGACATCTTTGCGCTTTTGAAAGAAACATTCATCTCACCTCACTTTTCATTTTATTACTTAGAGGATAGCTTGATTTTGACTTTTTGTCAATGAAACACCTTGTTTCACGCTTGAAATTTTTACCAATCGAGTGAAACAATGACCCAAAAGGCTAAAAACTATTTACGGCAACCGGAAAACCGCTTACATTTAATTTAAGAAAGACACAGTGACTATTCGGAGGTGCCAATATGGAACATAAAAATTTAAAACCATTCCCAGAAGATTTTCTTTGGGGATCAGCTTCTGCCGCTTATCAGGTGGAAGGCGCGTGGGACAAAGATGGCAAGGCCCCATCAGTATGGGACAACTTTGTGAGAATTCCCGGTAAAACATATAAAGGAACAAATGGTGATGTAGCGGTAGATCATTATCATCGCTATCAAGAAGATGTGAAATTAATGGCCGAGCAAGGCTTACGAGCTTACCGTTTTTCAGTTGCGTGGAGTCGCGTTATTCCACACGGAAATGGTGCGGTAAATGAAGCGGGCTTACAATTTTATGATCGTTTAATTGATGAATTGATTTCATACGGTATTGAGCCTGTAGTAACGCTTTATCACTGGGATATTCCTCAGGGTATTCAAGATGAGTACGGTGGTTTTCTATCCCGACGTATTATTCAAGATTTTACTGATTACGCGGAAGTCCTCTTCAAACGCTTTGGCGACCGTGTAAAATATTGGGTGACTCTAAATGAACAAAATGTTTTTATCACGCATGGATACCAATTAGAATATCATCCGCCTGGCATTTCGGATACTAAACAGATGTATGAAGCGAATCATATCGCTAATTTAGCGAATGCCTCTGCAATTGCCAAGTATCGCGAGTTAGGATTAGATGGCAAAATTGGCCCAAGTTTTGCTTACGGACCAAGTTATTCCATTGATGCCAATCCAAAAAATGTTCTTGCCGCACTTGATAGCGAAGAACTAAACGCCTATTTCTGGATGGATGTTTATACGTTTGGAGAGTACCCGATAGCCGCTTGGAACTGGCTAGTCGAAAATGATCTTGCCCCTACTGTTTTACCAGGCGATACGGAGCTATTAAAACGCGGTCGTCCAGACTTTATGGGGGTTAACTACTACCGCACTATGACCAATGCTTTTAACCCAAGAGACGGGGTTGGCGCTGGAAAGATGAATACAACTGGTAAAAAAGGAACCACCGAAGAGAGTGGAATTCCGGGCATTTCTAAACATGTCAACAACCCTTATTTGGAAAAAACAAACTGGGACTGGGACATCGATCCTACCGGTCTTAGAATTGGGCTTAGACGCATTACGAGCCGGTACCGTCTTCCTATCATGATTACAGAAAACGGCCTCGGCGAATATGATACATTAACAGATACAAAAGAAGTGCATGATGAATACCGCATCGATTATATTCGCAGTCACTTATATGCGATTCAAGAAGCCATTACAGATGGTGTTGAAATGATTGGTTACTGCACGTGGAGCTTCACGGATTTATTAAGCTGGCTAAATGGTTACCAAAAACGTTATGGCTTTGTTTACGTGGACCGGGATGAAACAGATGAGAAAGAACTTGCTCGTTATAAAAAAGATAGTTATTTCTGGTATAAGAAAACCATTTCAGAAAACGGTAAAAATATTGAACAAGAAATCAAAAAATAATATGGAACCTCGCCCCGCATCTTGCGGGGCATGAAAAGGAGAGTTTATATGAAAAAGATATTATTAGTTTGTGCAGCAGGAATGTCTACGAGCTTGCTTGTTGAAAAAAATGAAAGCGCACGCAAAGGATATTGGTGAAGAGATCGATATAGAAGCCCTTTCCATTTCTGAGGCGAGTGACAAGATAGCTCATGTAGACATTGTCATGCTTGGTCCGCAAGTACGCTATCAAGAAAAACAAATCAAAGAAATGGCTGATGGTAGAATTCCTGTAACCGTTATCGATATGATGGATTATGGTAAAATGGACGGTGCTGCTGTTTTAACGAAAGCGCTTGCTACAATTCATTAAAGTTTGAATAAAGAAATTTAAAATTGGGAGGTTTTTTTAATGAGTTTAATGACCAAATTTGAACATGGCATGGAACGGTTTTTAGTTCCTGTTGCTAACAAACTGAATTCACAACGTCATATTGCAGCTATCCGAGACGCTTTTATCCTAGTTTTCCCTCTTATCATGGCCGGTTCAATCATTATTTTACTTAACTTTGCCGTTTTATCTCCAGATGGATTTATTGCTAAAATTTTATTCTTAGGTAAGATTTTCCCTAACTTAGCAGAAGCGCAGGCTATCTTTGCCCCGATTCTCCAAGGCTCAACAAATATTATGGCCATTTTAATCGTCTTTTTAGTAGCTCGAAATTTAGCCTTATTCTTTAAACAAGACGAACTTTTATGTGGTCTTACTGCCATTGGTGCCTTTTTTATCATCTATACGCCTTATACAATTGTAGAAGAACAAACTTATTTAACAACAAAATTTTTAGGTGCACAAGGTCTATTTGTCGCTTTAATTGTAGGTCTTATTACGGGTGAAGTTTTTAGTCGCTTGGCTCGAAATGAACGCTTAGCCATTAAAATGCCACCACAAGTTCCACCAGCTGTTTCGCGTTCTTTTAGAGTATTAGTCCCTGTTATTATCGTCATGGTCCTCTTCTCTGTGTTAAACTATTTAATTTCTTTAATCGCACCAGCAGGACTTCATGATTTAGTTTATAAAGTCATTCAATCCCCTCTTAAAGATATGGGAACGAATGTGTATTCCGTCTTAATTCTTGGTTTTATTTCAAACTTACTTTGGGTACTTGGTATTCACGGCCCTAACACCGTTGCGGCGATTCGTGACACCATCTTCACTGAACCAAATTTAGCGAACTTATCCTACGTTTCTGAACATGGTTCTGCTTGGGGCGCGCCTTATCCAGCAACTTGGGCCGGCTTAAATGATGCTTTCTCTAACTACGGCGGTTCTGGTATGACACTTGGCCTTTTAATCGCCATCTTTATTGCCTCACGCCGAGCAGATCATCGCGATATTGCTAAACTATCTATCGCACCAGGGCTCTTCAATATTAATGAACCTGTTATATTCGGTTTGCCTATTGTATTAAACCCAATTATGTTCATTCCATTTATTGTCGTTCCTGCTGTTACAACGCTTGTCGGATATTTCTTTGTCGCAACTAAAATCATTCCGCCAATTGCCTATCAAGTACCGTGGACTACTCCAGGGCCTCTTATTCCTTTCTTAGGTACAGGCGGTAACTGGTTAGCACTCCTTGTTGGTCTTCTCTGTTTAGCCGTCTCGACGCTCATTTACTTGCCATTTGTTATTATTTCAAATAAAGTGGCCGCATCAGACGCAGCAATGGATGCAAATGCTACGGAATCTGCTGAAAAAACAAAGCCTGAAGTGGCAAAATAAAAAAATGACAGCTAAAATCGAGCAAACTTGGTTTTAGCTGTTTTTTAAAAGGAGCAAACCTAAATGATACTTGCATTCGATATTGGCGGAACTGCCCTTAAAATGGGCGTTGTTTCTGAAGATGGGAATTTAATTGATACGGATACTGTGGCTATTTCGAAGAGCGACGGCAGGCAAATTTTACAGAAAATCGAAAGCTTTCATACTAAGTGGATAGACGCAAAAGGAATTGCCATTAGTGCGCCTGGCTACGTCAATCCTGAAACGGGCCTTATTACAATGGGCGGTGCGATTCGCGAGTTCGACAACTTTAATATAAAAACGCATTTAGAAAACAAAACGGGAAAGCCTGTTTCAGTTGAAAATGACGCGAATTGTGTCGCGCTTGCAGAAAAATGGCTCGGAAAAGCACAACATTTAGATCATTTTCTTTGTTTAACGATTGGTACGGGAATTGGCGGTGGCATTTTCGCAAACGGAGAGCTCATAAGAGGCGGCAAATTCCGTGCAGGTGAATTTGGTTATATGTTCGCTTATCGACCGTCTAGCGGCCGCGTACCCGCTGCTACATTAAACGAAACGACGACCATGCTAACCTTACGCAAAAATTACGCGCGCACCTTAAACATCCCCCTTTCAGACATAACAGGAGAACTTATTTTTGAAAAATATGACGCCGGAGATCCACTCTCTACAAGGCTTGTCCACGAATTTTTTAACGGTATTTGTATGGGTCTTTATAATTTAATTTACTTATTCGATCCCACTCATATTTTTATAGGTGGTGGAATTACCAGCCGCCCTAGCTTTTTAGAGGAATTACGTGGCCAAATGGAATGGTTTGGTTTACGAGATACGATAATCGACACGGCTTCTTATAAAAATAGTGCGGGTTTGCTTGGGGCAACTTATCACTATTTATGCCAAAACGAAAAATGAGGCTCCTGCGCAGGAGCCTCATTTTAAAAGTATTAATTATGTTCAGCTAAGAAAACATCATGACGATTTAATTCATTGTAGTACTGATCATAAGCAACAATTGTAACGGTTTGATTAATATTAGTAACGGTGTTTGCACCAACATAGTAGGTAAATTCATGTGTATTCACATCAAAATTCCCGCCTGGTTTAAGTTCTCTACCATCTACATATACTTTAGCATAACTTACATCACCTTCAAAAATCCCCGTAATATAAGCTTCTCCTAAAATGTATTCATCAGGGTAAATGTCACCATTGAAATCTGGAGCTACAACATTAACTTTTTTAGAATCTAATTGATTGTTGTTCTTGTCATATGCTGTGATGGTAACATCTGCATCTGTATTTCTAATCAGACTATCTACATAATAAGTGAATTCATTTCCGTTTGTAAGGAAATCTCCACCTGGGCTTAGTTCCACCCCGTTCACAGTTACTTTCGCATAGCTCACATCACCTGTGAATGTTCCTGTAATGTATTTTCCACTTCCAAGGACATAAGTATCCGGAGTAATAGTTCCAGAAGATTTATAAACAGATACTTTAACTGGTTCTGTAGCTAATTTATTACCATTTACATCATAAGCAATAAGGTAAACATTATCGCCTTCTTTAATTCGACCATTTTGTACATAGTAGTTGAATTTTCCTCCAACTGCTGAACCGCCATCACTTACTTTGAAATCATTTACATATAATTCAAAGTGATGCACATCACCTGTGTAAGTTCCTGTAATTTCTTTAGATTCTCCAATAACATACTCATCTGGGGAAAAAGTTCCAGAAATAATTTTAACAGGTTTATTTTCATCTAGCACTCGACCGTTTTTATCAAAAGCTGTAATGGTTACAACATCATTAGGGCCGATTAAATCCGCGTCCACATTGTAATTGAAAGTCCCATTTGCAGTTGTTCCGCCTGTGTATAATTTTGCTCCATTTACTGTTACTTGGAATTGTGTCACATCACCTGAATAAGTCCCTGTGATAGCGCTGTTTCCAACAACATAAACAGCTGATTTGATTTCACCCACTTGTTTTTTCAACAACTTTAACAGTGATAGTTTTTGTTGTAATATTATTATCGGAATCCTGTACGGAGTAAGTAACATGATAAGTTCCCGTTTTACTCGTATCTACATTATTCGCTGTAATTTTAATTTTATTTGTTAAATCTCCATCTTCTTTATCTGTTGCCGTCACATTAGCCATTGGATCGAATTTATCTCCGACATTTAACTCAATATCAGAAGCATTAATAACTGGCATGCTACCCGTTTTATCAGAGATATTTGCTGTTCTTTCCGCATGACTAATTCCTTCTCTATTCTTCGCTACTAGTGTAACACTCTTCACAGCACCTCTAGCAACAAAATTCACTGTTCCGTTAATGTCATACGCTTGTCCACCATTAAAAATAACTTCTTCTTGTGTTGTGCCATCTTCTAAATTATAAACAGCTGTCATAGTATGTCTTGCATCCGCTACAGTAGCCGACCAAGTATAGCTAATCACATAGTTACCAGCACTATTTTTAGTTTGTGTTGGCGTAAAATTATGAATAGTATCTGTATCGTAAGGTTCAATAGAAATGTCTTCTTTACTCACTGATTCTGCATTTGCCACTTGAGGTGCGAATGCAAGAAATTGTCCACCAACTAAAATGATAGCTGCTGTCGATACTTAAGCTTTTTTTTAAGTAATTTTTTTTGTTTTGTTTTCCACGGTCTAACACTCCTTCTAAATCATTATTTGTCTGTAATGAAAATAATCGGGTTGTTTAATACTTTTCCATTTTTATCATAAGCAATAAGCGACATCGGTGTTGTAACACTTTTCACTAGATTTTTATCAATCCAGTACGTGAAGTAGCCATTTACGAAATTTCCGCCTCTACTTACGTAAGAACCATTGACGTATAATTCAGCGTAGCTTACGTCACCTGTATATGTCCCTGTAATTTCTGAACTTCCCATGTGGTATTCATTTGGAATAATCGCACCGTAACCTTTTGCACAAATCGGAACGGATTTTCTATCTAGCAGTTTCCCATTTTTATCATAAGCAGCTAAGTAAACTTGTGTTGTCGAACTTGTGATCAAATTGCTGTTAACAGCATATGAGAAATAACCATTATTGAAATTTCCGCCTGTATCTACTTTTACACCATTAATGTAAAGATCAGCATACGCTACATCGCCCGTGTAAGTCCCTGTAATATAGGATTCTCCGAGGGTATAAATATTTGGTGTAATTGTTCCGCTTGTTTCTTTTCCTTGAACTGTTACCGTGATAGTCTTTTGTACGGTATTTCCATCTGAATCTGTCACTTCATAAGTCACATAATACGTACCTGGTACATTTGTATTTACATTATTTTTAACAACCGCTACCATATGAGTCAGATTACCATCTTCTGCATCCCATGCACTTACGCCAGCATAAGGATTAAACCATTCCCCTTGTTGAATCGTTTTATCATTGGCATAAATAACTGGTTCACTGTTACTTACAACTAGCTCCGTTCTTTTAGTGCAAACGACATTTTTGCTTGTACGAATTTGTATCGTAACTGACTTCATTGGTTTATTTGTATTATAAACGTCTGTGCCTGAAATAGTAGTTGTCGCTGTTCTACCTAAAGTTTCAATATTTCGTTCAGCTGTTGTACCATCAGAAAAATTATACACAGCCCATACTGTATCCGTCGTATACTTCTTCACTTTCCACGTATACAAGACAGTATATTTAGTATTCACTTTCGTTTGCTTTGGTGTGAAAGTATCGATAACTCTAGCTGCGGTTCTTGATGACGCATCTAAACCATTATTCTCACTGACAGTTAGATTATTCTCAGCACTCTCTGCATAAGCATTTAAAGGTTTAGATGAGATCACCGGTGCCACTACCATCACCGTTGCTAAAACTAATGTAACTACTTTTTTTAAAGATTTTCTTTTTTTCACTTTAAAACTCCTTTAAATTTTAGTTGATAATCAATCTTCTTTTCTATGCAATAAATTTTAAGAAAGACGCCCCTCAGATTGATTCATCATGAACAAAGCTTTGCATAAAAAACACAGTCGCACGAGAACCCGTTTAACAACCCTCCTTATAATTATTTTGTACACAATTCAGACTTTATAAAGCGTACAATATCAGGCTTTCCATCGACTTGTGCATACTATAACATATTTTTAAAAACGGAAACGAAAAATTCCCTAGAATGTCAGTTTTTTACCCTAAAAGACTCCAGAAAGCGCTTTCTTAATTTATTTTAGGACAAGATAAAAAATATTAAAACTAAATTTTATCTACAGAATTAAAGCCTAAAAACGACAGCTATTTTGCTATCGCTTTTAGGCATGTTCCCGATTATACGTCCGTTTAGCCATCGACTCCAATAAAAACAAAACTGGAATTTGAGTAGTAATATTCGTACGATCAACCATTTCAGGCGTCACAAAATAAGGGATATTAATGTCCGATAGACCCGATAATGTGTTTTTCGTTGTATTTGTAATACTAATAATCTTACTACCATATTCTCGCATGTTTTGTGCTTGCAAAATCACGTGATCCGTCTCTCCCGAAACCGATAAAATAATCATCACAGCATTTTCAAACTGCTCCCCTGGATTGGGATAAAATGGGTCTTTAATGTAAAACGTTCGTTTCTTTAAGTTTGAGAAATAACGAGAACCATATTCAGCAAGAATGCCTGATGTCCCGATTCCAAAAAACACCACTAGACTAGCTTGGTGAATCATATTTACAGCTGCATCTAACTGCTGGTCATAGTCCCGATTAAGCGTCCGCTCAAAAAACTCCTCCAAAACCTCAACAGTATCAGCTGTTTTCTTACGCGTGCTAGTCTTCACTTCCTGTTTGAGTTGGACTTTGAATTCTGAAAAGCCATCAAATCCAAGCTTTCTTGTAAAGCGGACGATAGAAGCAGGTGATACATGTGTAGCCTCCGAAAGCTCCCTCACTCGCATGAAGATGACTTTATCTCTATTTTCCATAATAAAACGGTATAAATGTTGTTCCGTCTCTGTGAATTGCTTAATCACCTCGTATGAAAACATCTTATCTCTCCAATCTAGCGCTATTATTTCCCGGGAAATAATGAACGAAAAGCAGGTTGTTAACCTGCTTCTGCTTTTTTATAAGGATGGAATGTTTTTCTTTCTTTTAATGTACCATCTTAGGGCTAAAATAGCTGCCCCAGCGATGACCATTACAGTAGGATCTAGTGCTACATTAATAGCTGGTGGTACCATAATTTGCACCATAGTCATAACGAACATCCAGATGGCTATCACTAAAACGGCCATTAAAATATAACGTAGTGTCCCGCCTTTTCTACCAGCACGCATTTCTGTTGCGTAACGTCGTAAAATAATCATGGCAAATCCACCAATAATCCCTGTAATGAGAAGAACTGCTAAGCCTAAAGTTTGCCCTTGGAAATAGGCACTCAATCCAGAAATAAGCATCATTGCACCTAAAACGAGTAATCCACCGTCTAAACCGAGCCACCACTTACTTGTATTCGGTTCATTAGCAATTTTTGTAGCTTTAACCGTTAATGACGTGACATATTCTGTTGGCGTTAAATCAAATAATTTACGGGCTGTCACACCTTGCTTTTGTTCCGCCAATATTTTTTCCACCATCTCACTAATAATGGTTTCTTGTTGCGATTCTGGATAGTCTGTTTGGCGCAAATGTTTTTCCACTTCTTGCACATACTGCAAATTCTTTTTTGTGAGTTTTTCTTTTTGTTCACTTAAAGAAATGTTATTTATTTCTATAGTCACGAAATTAAATCCTCCTATTTTTCAGCAAATATCGCTGTTCTTCAAATTATTCATATGAGACAACTTTCAAGCCATCCAGATATGTCGCTTTTCGTACCCTTTTATTATACCTAAACTTTTTCTAAAACGCGATAGCATTTAACTTGATTTTGCCATTTGAAAATAGGCTTCATAACGACGAACTAGCCATGCTGCAAGTAAAAAGGCCACAATAAGTACAACAAGTGCGATTGTGATATAAAGGCTTAGTGAAATCCCTGATTCTATATTTCCATCCACTGCATTCGCTATAAATAAACCTGAACTTAATGCAAAAAAGAAATAAACTACCCATTTAATCGAGTTAAACGCAAATAATTGTCCATTTCGCTCTAGTTTTTGGTTTTGAAAGAGGAATAGGATGAAGACCACTAAACAAATTGCTAAGAAAAAGAAAAACCAGAGGGCGCCGACTGATTTTAACTGCATTTCAAAAGGAGAAAATATTTTCAAATAATCTTCACGTAAGATAAGTTTCGACATATCCAGATTTTCCGCATGGCGATGTAAAATCATATAGATTTTATCCACGCTTGAAACAAGTAACACTGGAAATAACAGCGCACCTACCCCAATTAATAGGCTTGCAACAGGCGAAGCAATACATAAGCCAATCGCAACCGCCACTAAAAAGATTAAAATAAAACTTAAATAGGCACCTAAAATATCATGAAATAGTTTTGTTTTTTCCCAGTTTAAATATTGACTCGGAATTTTCATCTGAAAATAAAGTATTCCTATCCCAAGCGCACTGGTTAAGCCTGCTATGATTGCAGCAATTCCTAAAGTCAGTTTAACGGTTATAACATGCCACCTCTTATAAGGCAACATCGCCGTAAATCGATTTTTCCGAGTAAAACGCTCAAATGCTACGATAAATAGACCTAGTGCAAAAACGGCGATTTTGATAATATCGAAAAATATTGAATTTGTAAATGATATGTAGTAAGGACTTATATCGCGGTATTTTGCGTTTACTAATTCAGGAAAAAGTGGATTTAAGTAAACAATGGTTAAATTGGTTTTGATTTCCTCATCTGATAGTTGCAAATCCGGATCACTTTCTTGTTCCTTTTTAAAAGATTCAGAATGATAGTAGTCGCGTGTATCGGCCCATGTATTCGCATCAGTCATCATCCCGCCAAAAATGCCAATTAAAAACATAAAGACAAGGAGCAGTAAAATCCACCTCGAACTTTGCCATTCCTTATACCATAATCCTTTTGAAAACAAATTCAGAACCTCCTTACAATTCTAAGTATGAAATTTTTTCTTCTGCCAAATAAAAAGTGAAAATGTCCTCTATTGTCATCGTCATTTCTTCTAGTAGAATGACTTGTTCACGTTTAATTCGTTTTAAAAACTCTTCTTTTTCTTCTGAAACATAGATGGTATAGATTTGTCCGTTTCGGTAAAGCAATTTTGCCTCATTTTTCACAAAATCCGGGACACCTTTTGTTTTAAAGGCTACTTGAATTTTCATCGTACGCTGCCTAAATTCTTCTAAGTATAAATCAAGTTCAAGCGAAGCACCTTTTAAAATAAAAACACGATCAGCAATTTCATCTAATTCATCAAGGCGATGTGAGGCAATCAAAACGCTCGTCTTTTTTTCTTTTGCCTGTTCTAAAATAAAGTCTAGTATTTCTCGTTTAATAATCACATCTAATCCGTCCATCGGCTCATCTAAAAGTAAGTATTGAACGTTTAAAGAGAAAGCTAAAATCATAAAAAATAAAGCTTTTCGTCCCTTAGAAAATGAAATGATTTTCGTATCCATTTTGATATCAAAACGATTCATTAAATTTTGAAAATAGATTTCATCAAAATCCGTATAAATCGAACGATATAGTTTCACAATTGTTTTCACATTATGAGAATTAAAATAATTCATACTATCTTCTAAAAAGAAAATTTTGCGTTTTAGCGACGGATTTTTCATGACATCCTCGCCATCAATGGTAATTTTACCTTCATCTGGAATAAAAATCCCCATCATCGTACTAAATAGGGTCGTTTTCCCAACACCATTTCGCCCGATTAGCGCTGTAATTTCACCGGGTTTTAACTCAAAAGAAATATTTTGTAGGACAATTTTTTCGTCAATAACTTTTTTGATGTTCTCTACGCGCATAAGTTCCCATTCCTTCCACAATTTTCCTCACTTTTTCATTATACATGAAAACAAGAGAAATACTAACTATTTTCACAAACCAAATGTTATACTATTCACGCGCTTTGTTGTAATATGAGTATGATAAATAAATGCGCCTGAGGTGAAAGCATGATTAAATTAGATTCACAATTTATTGCCCAAATTAAAAGTAATCCTCACATGATTCAGCAACTTTTTTCAGGGCACTTCGGTTTGGAAAAAGAGAATTTACGCGTTACGCCTAGTGGAAATCTAGCGCTCACGCCCCATCCTCCCATTTTCGGACCAAAAGAAGAAAATCCTTATATTAAAACGGACTTTTCGGAAAGCCAAGTGGAAATGATAACACCCGTTTGTGATTCTGTTGACGATGTTTATAACGCCATTACCAATCTGCACCATATTGTTTCACTAGCACTCCCAAAAGATGAGTATTTATGGCCAAATAGTAACCCTGGACTTATTCCTGATGAAGAAAACATTCCGATTGCAGTCTACCGTAATAAAGAGGATTCGAGCCGTCTTTACAGAGAGCATCTTGCGACCGAATACGGAAAGAAAATTCAACTTTTATCAGGAATTCACTATAACTTTTCTTTTTCAGATGAATTTTTAAAGGCTCTTTTTCAAACTTCCCGGACAGAAAACGAAACTTTTCAGGACTTTAAAAATCGTATCTATTTAAAAGTCGCCAAATATTTCATGAAAAATCGCTGGCTTCTTATTTACCTCACCGGTGCCGGCCCCGCCTATATGGAGGGCTTCACTACCGTTTCCGGCGCCGAAAATGCGGCCGAAAATGCACGTATTTTAAAAGACGGCATTTCCCTTAGAAACAGTTCTGCTGGTTATAAAAATAAAGATGCCCTACATGTTGACTACGACACGTTTGACGGCTATATACACTCCATCGCAAAACATATTGAAAACGGGCAAATTAATAGCATGCGTGAGTTCTATAACCCGATTCGTTTAAAAAACAGCCACACGGATCAATCGCTTGAAAGTTTAGCCCAAAAAGGTGTGGAGTATCTTGAAATCCGCTCCATCGATCTAAATCCACTTGAAGAAAATGGTATCGCAAAGGAAACCTTGCATTTTATTCACCTATTTTTACTTACAGGTTTGCTTTCCGAAAATAATGAGCTTTGTCCAAATAACCAACAAATTTCTGATAAAAATGAAGAACTGGTAGCTCTTTCTGGCCTGGCCCATCCTAATATCACCGAATGTGATCATTCAGAAGTAGCCTTTTCAGAAGCTGGTTTAAAAGAAATCGCTAAAATGGAAGCTTTCCTTACTGAATTAGCACCCAAAAATGACTATTTAGCTAATGTCGTGGCGCTACAAAAAGCGCGTGTAGTAGACGCTTCCAAAACCATCGCAGCTCGTGTAACTCAAGAAATTAAAGAACATGGCTATTTAACTTTCCATTTAAATACGGCTAAAACTTCATTTGAAACCGCCGATGCTTTTGCCTACCGTTTTATCGGCGCAGAAGATATGGAGCTTTCTACTCAAATCGTGTGGAAATCTGCATGGAAAAAAGGTGTAAAAGTAGACGTTTTAGACCGAGCAGAAAATTTTTTGCGCCTAACACTCGGAAATAAAAGCGAACTAGTGAAGCAAGCAACTAAAACTTCTAAAGATAATTATGTATCCGTTCTTGCAATGGAAAATAAAGTTGTAACCAAACAAATTTTAGCAGAACATCAAATTCGTGTTCCGCACGGAGAAAACCATACTCAATTTGAAGAAGCTATCATGAGCTACCCTACTTTTTCGGGTAAACAAATTGTGATTAAACCAAAATCAACAAACTACGGTATTGGGATTAGTATTTTTAAAGACTTTTTTACAAAAGAGGCTTTTGAAGAAGCTATCAAAATCGCATTTAGCCATGATTCTTCCATCATGATTGAAGAGTTTATTCCTGGCGACGAATATCGCTTTCTTGTTATGGGTGACGATGTTGTCGCTGTTTTAAAACGAATTCCAGCAAATGTGGTCGGAGATGGTATTCATACGGTTCGCGAACTTGTGGAACAGAAAAATGATGATCCTCTTCGGGGAACCCATCATTTGAAACCACTAGAAAAAATCCAGCAAGGCCCAGAAGAAACGCTTATGCTTTCCCAGCAAAATCTTTCTTTTGAGGATGTCCCTCCATCTGGTAAGACTGTTTATCTCAGGGAAAATTCAAATATCAGTACGGGTGGGGACAGTATTAATGTCACGGACCAAATGGATGATTATTACAAGGATTTAGCTGTTAAAGCTTCTAAAGCTATTCAGGCTGAAATTTGTGGCGTTGATATTATCATTCCTCCAAATCCTAAAGATTATGATTCTGCGGCCATCATTGAGTTGAATTTCAACCCCGCAACTCATATGCATGCCTTTCCTTATAAAGGAGAGCGCGTTTTAACTGGTGATAAAATTATTGATTATTTATTTAAATAAAAACAGCCTCTAACCTAGGGTTAGAGGCTGTTTGTTTCACGTGAAACATTTTAGACATTGAAGCGGAAGTGGACAACATCGCCATCTTGCATTAAATATTCCTTACCTTCAAGGCGTACTTTACCAGCTTCCTTTGCCGCTTGTTCTGATCCGTATTCAACAAGAGCGTCATACGCCACGACTTCAGCGCGAATAAATCCTCGTTCAAAATCAGTATGGATAATTCCTGCACATTGCGGTGCTTTCATCCCTTTACGGAATGTCCAAGCACGAACTTCCTGAACGCCAGCCGTGAAATAAGTAGCCAAGCCTAATAGGGAATAAGCAGAGCGAATTAATTTATCAAGTCCAGATTCTTCAATTCCTAGCGCTTCTAAAAATTCACGTTTATCTTCATCCTCAAGTTCAGCTATCTCTTCTTCGGCACGTGCACACACGGCAATGACTTCTGACCCTTCACTAGCAGCAAACTCCTGCACTTTTTGAACATATGGGTTACTCGCGGGATCAGAAACATCCTCTTCACTTACATTCGCCACATAAAGAACAGGTTTTTTAGTTAAAAGGAAAAGATTCTTTACGATTTTTTCTTCTTCTTCATTAAACTCAACTGCACGTGCTGGTTTATCATTTTCAAAAGCTTCCTTTAGCTTTGAAAGCACGTTAAATTCAGCTACCGCATCTTTATCTTTTTGTTTTGATAATTTCTCAACGCGTCCAATACGCTTATCTACGGTTTCTAAATCGGCTAAAATAAGTTCTAAATTGATTGTAGAAATATCGTCTAATGGATCAACTCGGCCTTCCACATGCGTAATATTTTCGTCTTCAAAGCAACGCGTCACATGGCAAATTGCATCCACTTGGCGAATATGTGATAAAAATTTATTTCCAAGACCCTCGCCCTTGCTCGCACCTTTTACAATACCTGCAATATCTGTAAATTCAAAAGTTGTGGGCACTGTCTTTTTAGGATCTACTAGTTCTGTTAATTTATTTAAACGTTCATCAGGAACTTCCACAATCCCTACATTTGGGTCAATCGTTGCGAAAGGATAATTGGCTGCCTCCGCCCCAGCTTTCGTAATTGCGTTAAAAAGAGTGGATTTTCCTACGTTAGGAAGTCCAACGATTCCAGCTGTTAATGCCATTTTAAAATTGCTCCTTTTTAAATTATTAAAGTACGAAACAAGTCGTCCCGTTTCTATTCACTAAGAACCATTATAAAGGTTTTCTAGTTAAAAAACCACCCTACAAAAAAACAAGCTAGTTCACACTAGCCTGCTTTTAAGGTTTATTTTAAATCAGTAATATGTTTTTCTAAATCAACCCCAGTGCCTGCCGCTACTCGAGTTGCAAACTCTTTTTCCACTTGGTAGAAATTGCGTAAATTTCGAATCTTGATGTCTTCCCTCACTGTCTCCCAATCATCCACAATATTTTTCACAAGCGCATCACGTTCTTCATCTGTATATCTATGCCAAACTTCTCTTGCATGTCCAAAATTATTTTTCTTCTCCGCCTCAAGACGCCCAGCAATATCCCCACGAATTTCTTGCGTAGCTTCTACATATGCCGGATTTTCTTTTGGCTCGTTGTCATAACTATTCGGTTCATAGTTAATGTGACTTGTTTGTTGCTTAAACGGCATCGCACCGTCACGTTGATTATTTTGAACAGGCGCTTTCGGACTGTTAATTGGAAGCTGTAAATAGTTCGGTCCAACACGGTGACGCTGCGTATCCGAATACGAGAATAACCGCCCTTGCAAGAGCCTATCCTCAGAAGGCAACATCCCTCTTACAAGCACCCCTGGGTTAAACCCAACCGATTCCGTTTCCGCGAAAATATTCTCAGGGTTACGATTTAATGTCATCGTGCCGACTAATTCATATGGAAAAACATCTTCAAACCAGTCTTTTGTGGCATCTAAAGGATTAAAATCAAATTTATCAAGGTCAGCCGGATCTAACACTTGTACATATAAATCCCACTCCGGATAATTACCTGCCTCAATAGCTTCGTATAAATCGCGTGAGGCATGATTAAATTCTTTAGCTTGAATTTGAGACGCTTGTTCCGTTGAAAGGTTTACAATCCCCGCTTTTGGTTGCCAGCGTAATTTTACATAAACCGTTTTCCCTTCTTCATTTATCCATTTAAACGCATGCACACTTGAACCCCTAATTTCCCGGTAAGAAGCTGGTGTTCCTTCGTTACTAAATAAATATGTAAGCATCGTTACTGCTTCCGGTGTTAAGCTCATAAAATCCCAGTACCGATTAGGGTCTTGAATGTTTGTTCGTGGGTCTGGCTTAAGAGAATGAATAACATCAGGAAACTTAATCGCATCACGAATGAAGAAAACAGGTAAATTATTTCCTACAAAATCATAATTTCCTTCTTCTGTATAAAACTTAATAGAGAAGCCGCGTGGATCACGTAAAGTTTCCGGAGAGTGCATACCGTGAATAACGGTTGAAAAACGAGCAAAAACTTCTGTTTCTTGTCCAACTTCTTGTAAAAAATGCGCCATAGTGTACTTTTTCATGCTATTTTTCACGACAAACTTCCCGTGCGCCCCCGCGCCTCTGGCATGAACAACACGTTCCGGAACGCGTTCTCTATCAAAATGCGCTAACTTTTCAATTAAAACATAGTCTTCTAATAATGTGGGTCCTTTTAATCCGGCAGTCATCGAGTTTTGGTTGTCACCAACTGGAACTCCTTGGTTCGTTGTTAAGTTTTTCTTTTTTGTCATCTTAAGCCCTCCATTTTAAATTAAAATTATTATTAAATGATACTAATTATAGTTTAAATGACTTATTCTAAATATTCAACTATTTCAACTTAAAAAAAGAATCTAGCAATTACTCGCCAGATTCTTCTGCTTTTTCAATAATTCTTTTTACTTTTCTCTCAAACTCTCTACGTGGAATCATTACACTATGTCCACAACCTTGACATTTTATCCGAATATCCATACCCATTCGAATGATTTGAAACCTGTTCGCCCCACAAGGGTGAGGCTTTTTCATTTCGACAATATCCTTCAGTTCGAAGTTTAGTTTTTCCATGTATACTCACCCTATTCAAGGAATAATTAATCTAAGTCAATATCCAATATATCTAAAATTCGATTTAAATCTTCATCTGATAAAAACTCAATTTCAATCTTTCCTTTTTTATCTTTGCGCTTAATATTAACTGCTGTACCAAACTTACTTCTTAATTGGTCTTCGCTCTCTCGAATATAAGCTGGTACTTTTTTGGGTTTAATTGTTTCACGTGAAACAAATTCGTTTGTATCTGTTACTATTTTTTCTAACTGTCGTACAGTTAAGCCTTCATTAACAGTTTTTTTAGCAAGCGGTAAAATATTTTTCTTCACCTTAAGCCCCAGTAATGCACGACTGTGACCTACAGATAACGAACCATCTCGTAACATATCTTGTACTTCATCTGGAAGCGTCAATAAACGAATAAAGTTCGCGATATAAGGACGACTTTTCCCAATTCGTTCTGCTAATTTTGCCTGCGTAAGCTTTAAATTTTTCAT
The DNA here is from genome assembly GCF_000344175.1 of Listeria fleischmannii subsp. fleischmannii LU2006-1. Classification (GTDB taxonomy): domain Bacteria; phylum Bacillota; class Bacilli; order Lactobacillales; family Listeriaceae; genus Listeria; species Listeria fleischmannii. Next base: position 21,298 of record NZ_ALWW01000044.1, read on the forward strand.
TAAAAAGGCATACGACTCTGCTTCTTCAAGCGGCGATAAATCTTCACGTTGCAGGTTTTCAATAACAGAGAGCTCCATCATTTCAACATCACTAAGCTGTCTTATAACGGCTGGTATATCCTTTAAGTTAGCTGCTTTCGAGGCACGGTAACGCCGCTCCCCTACAACAAGTTGATATTTATCGTCAATTTGTCGTAAAATAACTGGCTGTAGCACCCCGTGAATTTTAATCGAATCGCGGAGTTCATTTATTGCCATTTTATCAAACTTTTTACGTGGTTGAAATGGGTTAGCTTCAATTTTATCAATTGCAACCAGCACAACAGCTTCTTCATTCGTGTCTACTGTGTTAAAAAGTGCATTTATACCTTTTCCTAAACCTTTAGCCATGCGAAATCACTTCCTTCGCTAATTCTAAATATACTTCTGCACCTTTGGATTTTGCATCATACAAAAGAATAGGTTTCCCGTGGCTTGGTGCTTCACTTAATCGAATATTTCTTGGAATAATGGTTTGGAACACCTTATTTTGGAAATACTTTTTCACTTCCTCAATAACCTGAACACCTAAATTAGTACGTGCATCCAGCATTGTTAAAAGAACACCTTCAATTTGAAGATCCGCATTTAAATGCTTCTGTACAATTCGAATTGTATTTAACAATTGACTTAAACCTTCTAGTGCATAGTATTCACATTGCACTGGTATAAGAACCGAATCCGAGGCAGTAAGTGCATTTAAAGTTAAAAGTCCTAGTGAAGGCGGACAATCAATTACAATATAATCATACTCTTCTTTTACCGTATCTATAGCTTTTTTTAAACGGATTTCTCGAGAAATAGCTGGTACAAGCTCCACTTCAGCACCTGCGAGTTGAATAGTTGCTGGAATAACATCTAAATTATCTAAATCTGTTTTTTGTCTTACTTCTTGGAGAGGCACATCGTCCACAAGTACATTATAAATACATTGCGTAATCTCTCCTTTATTAATTCCAACCCCACTTGAAGCATTTCCTTGCGGGTCAATATCTACAAGCAATACTTTTTTACCTAAAAAGGCAAGGCTGGAACTCAAATTCACTGAAGATGTAGTCTTTCCTACACCACCTTTTTGATTCGCTAATGCAATAACTTTGGTCACTTTTTTCTCACCAACCCTTATTTACTTCCTGAAATGTATGTTCTTCTTTTCTATTCTACCAAAACTTTTGGATTTAGTCTTACATTTCGTTAAAAAAAGTGTTTTAAAATGTTTCACGTGAAACATTCTAAACATTTGCAAACAAAAAAAGGCGCCTTAGACGCCTTTTAGATGCTTATTTAGCTGTAATTTCATCAAAATTAAAATTTGCTTTAACTTCAAGCGCCTGACAAGCTTTTTGATACATTCGTAAAGTTAAATCAGGATCACCAGCTTCAATACGTTCAATAATTGTAGGAGATAAGTCTGATTTTAAAGCTAAATCTAATTGAGACCATTTTTTAGCAATACGCTTTGAAAATACAAATTGCCCAATTCCTGCAGAAAAACTATCAAGGTAATGAACAATCCCTTCATTCTTGTACGCTAATTCTTTTAATGTTTCAAAGTCATATTCTTCTACTCCGATACTTAGTTCAGCTTTCACACGACTTAAGAAAATACGTTTTGCTTCCTCACGATAAGATCCCATTTTATCAGCAAAAGGATTCTTATCTTTAAAATAACCTTTTGCAAAACAGTAATAGGTTTCAGTGCCTGAAAATGCAGTAAAGTAAATTAGGCGACAATTTTTATCTTTGAAATGGATTTTCATTTCTTGGATGGGCTGATCTATAGATGTTTCAATTCGTGTACTTTGCAATGAGTAAGCTTGACTCTTCCCTATTGTTAAATGAATGTCAGGTAAAATTTGCTTTCCCGTACTCATTTTTCTCGTTTCAGCTTTTTCTAATTGTAGCAATCCTTGAAATAGCAATGTAGCCATTAAGGGTTCTTTTACAATTAAGTTATGTACAAAATCATATGCTTGAAATTCACCTTGCTCATCTTTTACAAAAATAATTTTAGCCATAATGTACGCGGTATTCCCCGCTCCCTCCTCCATCTTTATTTAACAGGCCTGAAAAAACCTGAGTTTAAAAGTTTTATTCTTTTTCCTATACCCTAAAAAAGTAAAAACAATCCCATCCAAAGATTGTTTTTAGTTGTGCTCAGCATCATATTTCTTGGCTTTTTTGTACCAATTTATAATTTGTCGTGTGAGAAGAATAACGTAGACAAATGCAATAATATACATCAAATATCCTAGCCCCATATTTAAAAAGGCACGCGCTGAACTTACTTCTGCCGCAGCTCGGCTTGTCATCATAGGATACATAAAAAAGATAACCATGCGCTGCGGTTGCAGACTCAAAATAGCCGTAGTAATAGAGGATACAAACGATGGTAAAATCATCGCTGCACAACTAATTCCAATAATATGCCAAATAATTTTTGCAATTTTCATTCTAGACCCCTTCCTATGATTTATTTTTCGGAATCTGGATGGTAATCTCAAAAAATTCCTCGGATTCCTGCTCATCTATATTTAAATCTAAACCACTCTTTTGCACCATTTTCACAGATTCTTTAATGGTATTAAGCGCAATACGGACATCTCGACTAACGGCCCGCACTTGCGGTTTCTTAGGCTTAGGTGTTTCTTCTTTTTTGGTTAAAATCTCTTGAATAAGTTCATCGGTTTGTTTCACATTAAAATTTTGTTTGATAATTTCATTTAAAACCAGCATTTGTTGCGCCTCTGTTTCAAGAGCTAATAGCGCTCGCGCATGCCTTTCAGAAATATCTTTTGCTAAAACCGCGTCCTGCACCTCTTTAGGAAGCTTTAAAAGACGCAATTTATTTGCAATAGCAGATTGACTTTTACCAACTTGTTTAGCTAAATCGCCTTGCGTGACATTTTGCATATCAAGAAGAGCATTGTAGGCCTTCGCCTCTTCAATCGGTGTTAACTGCTCTCTTTGCAAGTTTTCAATTAACGCAATCGATGCCGTATCATCATCATTAAAGTCTTGGATAATCGCTGGAATAGTTTCCAGATTTAAATGACGTGCCGCACGATATCGTCTTTCACCAGCGATAATTTCATAGCCACCTTCACGCATTTCGCGCACGACAATGGGTTGGATTATGCCATGAACTTGAATCGTTTCAGCAAGCTCTTGAATCTTATCTTCATTAAAAACAGTTCGCGGCTGAAATTGATTCGGTAAAATAGCAATCAAGTGACAACAATTCTTCCACTGCGCTTTTGCAAACTTGTT
>NZ_ALWW01000045.1 GCF_000344175.1 Listeria fleischmannii subsp. fleischmannii LU2006-1
TACAGGACAGTTAAAATCTACTTTAAATAARGGTGCTCACTCCGTTTAATGCAGAAACACTTCGTTTAGCTCATCAAACGATAGTAGAAGAAGGTCAAATGATAGGAAAATTAGTTGTGGAAGGATTTGATAACGATGGCAAATAAACGTGTATCACTTTATATTGCAGCTAGTTTAGACGGATTTATAGCGGATGAATTAGGAAGTGTAGAATGGCTTGAAAGTGTGGATAGTGACGGTGATGCAGGTTATCAGGCGTTCTTTGATAATGTGGACACCGTTGTAATGGGGCGCACCACCTATCAACAAATTTTTTCATTAACAGATACATTTCCTTATAGCAAAAAAGATGTCTATGTTTTTTCAAATAAAAAAGCTGGTTCAGCGGATGAATACGCCGATTTTGTTTCAGGTAATATCAATTCATGGCTAAACGAAATTGACGGCGAAAGTATATGGCTTGTAGGCGGCGCCGAACTTGTTAAACAATTTTTAAAGGAAAAAGCCATTGATAAATTTGTGATTACAATTGCCCCTATTATTTTAGGAGAAGGAATTCCGCTTTTTGAATCGGATCATCGACATCACCTTGTTTTAGAAGATGTTAAACGTTTCGGCCAATTTGCGCAATTAGTATACAGAAATGAGGAGTAAAGATGAAAATTGCAACTTTTGATGTTGATGCACAAAATGGATTTAGCCCAGTTTGCCCGAATGAATTACCAGTACCTAACGCGGAAGAAATCGTGTCAGAACTCGAGTATATGGCAAGTTTGGGTGATTTTCGTATTGGAAGTAAAGATGCCCATCCTCAAAATGCCGTTTGGGTAGTTGATTCCAAAGACGAAATGTTACAGCCGCTTCATTATCCCAATGCTGACTTAACTTGGGTTAGGCACTGTGAACCGGGAACAAAAGGATTTGAACTTTTAAAAGGGCTTCCCGAAACAACAGAATACGATTTTTTCATCTGGAAAGGAATGGAGCCTGATTTACATCCTTACGGCGCCTGTTATCATGATATTCGCGAAGAATTATCAACGGGGGTCATTGAATTTCTTAAACAAAAGGATGTTCAGAAAGTAGTCATTGGTGGCCTAGCATTTGACTTTTGTGTCAAAACAACCGCCCTACAATTGTCTAAAGCGGGGTTTAGCGTCGCCATTTATTTACAAGCAACGCGTGCGCTAACAGAATCAGGCTATGAACAAACAAAAGCCGAATTAACCACCATTCCAAATCTAACGCTTATAACGGATCGTGAGGAATTAGCCGCTTATTTCAATTAATTTTAAGAAGGTGAGAGAAATGAAAAAAGTCGGAACTTTTCCAAGTATGATAATTTTCATAACGGTGGTCGCTTCCCTCGCTTGTTATCCGCTACTTCCTGCTGAAATAGCCGTACATTTCGGAAGCGATTTCTCTCCGGATATGTTTATGCAAAAATGGCTGGGACTCGTCCTAATGCCGTTTCTAATGATTATGTTTACAGGTACCGAATATTATGGAAAGGAAAAAGTAAAGGAAGAAAGCAAGTTAGAATTTGAATATTGCTTTAGGTTGCTTCTAGTACTTCTAGCCATTATCCAATTAAGTATTATTGCCTACGGACTAGGGTATGAAATCCCTACAGGCCGCTTTGCTTTAATCACAGCAGGATCATTTATGCTTCTCGTGGCCGCTTATTTATCCTATTCGAAAAAAGTATTTTTATTTTTAAGAATGTTAGGTTTTAAGAAAGTGGATGCCTATTCTAAAAATTTATGGAAGAAAATCACCATCATCACGCTAACTGTGTCAGGTTTATCATGTTTGATTCTCGCTATTTTTATGCGAAATGATCCAAGCTACTTTATGATGAGTATGTTTTTAGGATTGTGTATTATTGTAGTAGGTTCTGGAGTGTATCTGAATAAAAAGTAAATATTAGTACAGATTTTATTTACAAGTAATACAGTCTTGTTTATAATGAAGACGGAAGTTCTGCGCAAAAAAAGCAGCGACACCCGTCTTTTTTTGTTTCAGAAAAAAGCGCTTCCAAAGGAGAAAAAGGAGGAGAAAGTTTGCAAAGCTTAGCTAAAAAAGTAATAACAAGTGTGCTATTACTTAGTCTAATGTTACTGGTTGCTTGTGGAGCGGATAAAGAACAAGGGGATACGGTCAACAAAAATGCTAGTCAAACTATAAATATCATGGAAACAAGCGCTATTCCAAACGCTAATCCAATTTTAGCGGATAATAGTGTAAGTTTTAGAGCTATCAACCAAATATTTGAAGGACTTTACCGGTTGGATAAAGAAGGCAAGCCAGAGCTTGCTTTAGCTGCAAATGAGCCTACTGTTACAAATGACGGAAAAACCTTTACTTTTAAAATAAAAAAGGAGGCCAATTGGTCAGACGGCTCTCCAGTTACTGCTGCTGATTTTGAATACGCTTGGAAAAAAGTAGTAGATTCAAAAACAGCTGCCGCTTATGGTCCGCAAATGGAAGAAATCGTTAAAAATGCCACGCCAATATTAAAAGGCGAAATGGATCCAGAAAAATTAGGCGTAAAAGCGATTGACGAGAAGACGCTAGAGGTAGAGCTTGAAAATCCTGTACCCATTTTTAAAGAACTATTAACAACAGGAACTTTTTTCCCGCAAAAAGAAGCTTGGGTTGAAAAACAAGGAGACCGCTATGGTACTTCAAGTGAAACATTACTGTCTAATGGCCCTTTCACACTTCAAAATTGGGATGGTACAAAGCTTAAATGGGACTATGTGAAAAACCCGAAATATTGGGATGCTAAAAATGTCAAAGTAGATAAAATTCATGTGACAGTTGTAAAAGATACAAACGCTGCACTAAATTTATATAATACGAATAAATTAGACCGGATAGAGCTAGATGGTGATTTTGTTAAACAGTTTAAAACGGATAAAAATTTCCACACTTCTTTAACCGGACGTTCTGTGTATATGAAAATGAATCAAGGGAAAGATGGCGTCAAAACAGATTTAGCTAATGAAAATATTCGCCGCGGTCTTGCTGAAGCCGTTGATAAAGCTGGGATGGTAGACACCTTGCTCGCTAACGGTTCAAAATCTCTAGACGGAGTAGTTCCTGGTCAAATTATGTTTAATCCAAAAGATGGTAAAGATTTTCGGGAAATTAACGGAAGTTTACTAGCTTACAACCCAGAAGAAGCAAGCACTTATTTTAAAAAAGGATTAACTGAAATTGGCAAGAAAAACCTTACGTTAACGCTTACAGCTGGAGACACCTCCCTTCAAAAGAAACAATCTGAATTTATTCAAAATCAATTGGAAAATAATTTGCCTGGTTTAACCATCAAACTTAAAAATGTACCTAATCAGGTTAGCTTTAAAGCAGATGTTACACAAGATTTTGAACTGCTTCTTGGCGGATGGGATGGGGACTATCAGGATCCGCTAACCTATTTAAATTTATTTTTAACAAACAGCCCAGGAAATCATACCGGTTTTAGTAATCCGGCCTATGATAAACTTGTTTTAGGCGCAAAAGGAAAGCTTTCTAATGATTTAAACGCTCGTTTTGATGCCCTTTTGCAAGCCGAACAAATTCTTTTAAAAGAAAATGCCGTTTTAATCCCGCTATACCAAAGCGGTCGTGCTTACTTGCAAAATCCTGATTTAAAAGACTATGTGACATATCCTATTGGTGCGGAAAATTACAAATGGATGTCAAAATAAACTAGACAAGCTACTCGTGGTTACGCGAGTAGCTTTTTTAGTCTCAAAATGAAATCAGTCCAACGATGTATTAATTTTCAGCCCGGAGCCTTTCGAAAAAGGGGAAAATTTTAACTATAATAAGTTTATCAAGTAAAACAAAAGGGGTTACTAAAAATGAAAAAGGGTTGGTTTGGTGTATTAGCTGCAATTTTTGTAATAACTATGGTGATTGTAGAACTTGCTTCGCCTTTTGCGCAAGCGGCAGATACATATACTGTTTCAATCACAAAACCAGGTGAAAAAGTGACAAAAGCAAATTTCAAAGGATATGAGTTCCATGAAAAATGCGAAACCGCTACAGGGAAAACAATAAAACTACGGTTTTATTCAGATAAACCTTTAAAAGAAGACAAAGCGTATCGTTTAATGATTCAAGATAATGAAATGGTCATTCAAACAAAAGAATTAAGTGACGTAAAATTAGTCTCATCCAAATAAATTTAGAGAAGAGGAAGAAACATGAATCAATTTTGGAAATATTTCTTTACTATTATTTTAGCAATTATTGCGTTAAACATTGTATTTAAAATCATCGGAGTTACACTACATTTCTTACTGCCACTACTTATTTTAGCAGGAATTGTCTTTCTTATTAATAAGATTTGGAATGGCAAACCAAAACGCAACCATTATGACTATTAATTAATTTTCTAAAAAGCTCCCTAAGCTTTCTACATGAGAACGAGGTACCTACCTTGTTTCTTTTTTTGTTTTGGAAATGTGGAGATGGGAATGAAAAGAAAAATAGGTTTCTGGAGGGATAATCTTGAAAAAACAATCCGTTTTTAAATTATGCGTGGGGCTTCTAGTAGGTGTATCCATTTTTTTCGTGAAATCTAAGAAAGTAAAGTGAAACAGCAGTTTTAAGCGGTTCTGCACATTCTGGAAAAGTGATGTGTTATAATGACAAAAAAGAGTGTGGAGGGTTACGGCAAGAGATGATTTTAGAAGATACTTTGCTTAGACAAGAAAAATGGCGGTTCTTAGACCAAACAACACCAAATAAAGCATTTGATGCACTTCAATCGTATGCGACTGACGACACGCTTTGCCGGTTTATTGGTGGCGAAATAAGCCCGCCGACCGTGCGAGGGTGGGTTCATGAAAAGACTGTTTCGATAGGGATTCAGGATACTAAATTGCCAAAACTAAAAGAAGGTATCCAATTTTTGCAAGAGGCTGGTTACCGTGTTGTTTTGCGTAATTCTGGCGGCTTGGCGGTTGTTTTAGATAAAGATATTTTAAATGTGTCGCTCATATTACCAGATGTCAAAAAAGGAATCGCGATTAACCGAGGCTATGAAACAATGCATACCTTAATTCAAGATATGTTTTCTGATTTTAATCAGGTCATTAAAGCCTATGAAATTGAAAATTCCTATTGTCCCGGTAGTTATGATTTAAGTATTGATGGGAAAAAGTTTGCAGGGATTTCTCAACGACGAATGGAAAAAGGTGTAGCTGTGCAAATTTATCTGGGCTTAGGTGGGAATCAGGGGGAGCGAGCAGAACTTATTCGTTCCTTTTATGAAATAAGTGGTAAAGATTTACAAGAAAAATACCATTTTCCAAATGTTGATAAAAATGTTATGAGCACTTTGTCTCTTTTATTAGGCGCTTCGTTAACGGTAAATGATGTAGTGCTCCGTCTATTAAATAGTCTGCGTTTTTATGCAGGAGAACTGTATTCTAGTACGCTAACTGCTGAAGAACTTGACACACTTCCTAAATATTATGCACGTATAGTAGAACGAAATAAAAAAATCATGTGAGAGGAGAATGTGGCACCATGAGTTATATTGAACAAAAATTAAGTGAAGGAAAAGTTTTCAAAGACCCCGTTCATGGTTTTGTCCATGTTTCTGACCAGATGATATGGGATTTAATCGCAACAAAAGAATTTCAACGTTTACGACGAATTCGGCAACTTGGCACAACCTCTTTAACTTTTCACGGAGCAGAACATAGTCGGTTTAATCACTCGCTAGGCGTGTATGAAATTGTTCGACAAATTATAGATGTGACGTTTGCAGACGAATATCGCTTATCAAATGAAGAGAGAATGACGGCGCTTTGTGCAGCCCTTCTTCACGATTTGGGACACGGGCCGTTTTCTCATGCTTTTGAAAAGGTTTTTCATACAGACCACGAAGCTTATACACAGAAAATTATTACTGGAAAAACGGAGGTTAGGGAAGTATTGCTTCGCGCCGGAACGGACTTCCCGAGCCTAGTTGCTTCAATCATAAATAAAACACATGAAAATCAAACGCTCGTAAAACTTATTTCAAGCCAACTTGATGCTGATCGTATGGATTATTTATTGCGTGATGCTTATTATACGGGTGTTAGCTACGGCAAATTTGATATGGAACGAATTTTACGCGTTTTAAGACCAAGTCCAGATGGAAATGGTGTTATTATTAAATATTCAGGCATGCATGCCGTAGAAGATTATTTAATGAGCCGTTACCAAATGTATCAACAGGTGTACTTCCACCCAGTTAGTCGGAGCGGGGAAGTATTGTTATGGAAGATATTAAATCGCGCCAAGTCTCTCTATCATGCTGGATACGAGTTTAAAACGAATCCTGCGCAAATTATTCCTTTTTTAAGTGATGAAGTGGGTTTGGACGATTATCTTGCACTTGATGACGCTATCTTGACTTTTTATTTTTCCGTTTGGCAACAGGAAGATGATGAAATTTTAAGTGATTTATGTAATCGATTTTTAAATCGCCGTTTACTGAGGTATGTGGATTATAATCCTTCAAGTGATGCTGACTTTTATAACCAATTAAAAGGGTGTTTAGAGAAGGCGGAAGTTGATCCAGCATATTATCTTGTTGTGGACTCATCATCTGATTTGCCCTACGATTTATATAAACCAGGCGCTAGCTCTGGAAAGACACCTATTCAGTTATTACTTCCGAATGGTGATTTGAAAGAACTTTCCACAGAATCGCCTATCGTGGAGTCGATAGGTGGAAAAATTCGGACAGACATTAAGTTATATTTTCCGCTTGATTTTATTGAAAACGGGCGGATTCCAGCTGAGATAGCAGAAGAAATGGTGACGCTTATTCATGAAAAGCAAAATAAAAAGCCCTCTTAAAGGGCTTCAGACTGCTGACAAACGGCAATCTTCGTTGTTAGCGCCTTCGTTCCGGTGCTCACGTACTCGAGTACGCTCCGCTCCGGTACAGAGGCACTGCCTAGAATCTCACCATTTGGCAGCAGTCTGATTTTGATGATAATCGTTTTGTTTTACGTAATCTTTGAGTTTTTCTACAAGCTAAGCCCTCCTAAAGGGCTTTCAGGCGGAATTTAAAGGTTTATGTATTTTCTGGATTTCTATAAATCAGATTTGCGGATGCCAGCAACACCGTAATCGGTCTTTTTCATTTCTTCTAAAATGACATGTATGTTTTCTTTGGGGGCATTTAAATTGATTGAGACAGCATCTGTCACTTCTTTGACCAAAGCACGCTTTTGGTCATCGTTTCGACCCTCTAAAAATTTTATTGTAACGATAGGCATGGTTTATCACCTCGATAAATATTAGATTTATAGCCATTATAATATAAAAAATTTGATTTCGAAAGGAAAAAATAATGAGTAATTTTTTAGCGTACCCGTTAGAAATGCTGCCTTATGTTGTTGTTAGCATTTTAATTGCTTTTACAATCCATGAATGGGCGCATGCCGCAACAGCGCTCCTTTTTGGGGATGATACAGCTAAAAATGAAGGTCGTTTCTCGATTAATCCGCTAGTCCATGTTGACTTGATTGGTCTTTTAATGGTAGTCATTGTTGGCTTTGGATGGGCAAAACCAACCCCTGTAAATCGTTTTAAATTAAAGAAAAGAAAGTTAGGCAGTATTTTAGTTTCCTTAGCGGGTCCAATTAGTAACTTAATACTTGCTTTTCTGGCGGTAGGCATTTTCGCTTACTTTATCGGTGGAGTGGGTGGAGATGGCCTAAATACTATCTGGTCTAACTTTCTAACGATTTTTATCCAATTGAATTTAGTCTTATTCATATTTAATTTAATCCCATTTCCTCCCCTAGATGGTTATCAAGTTTTAGTTGAATTTTTGCCATCGCGTTTAAGAGCGAAAGTACAACCAGTTGAACAATATGCCTTTTTAATCTTTTTAATTATCGCGCTAACGCCGCTTTATAGTATTACGATTGGTCCGATTTTTAATGTATTTATTCCTAAAATCCTTCAATTTATGATGTCGTTTTGGACAGGGATTTTATTTTGAGTTAGGTTGATTTTCCAAATTTTTTTCACTATAATATAGTACGTCTACACGTCTGTTTGGAAAGGTGTAATGAAATGGCTAAAACACGAACGCCCGTAAAAATTCATATTACGAATATTGTCAGACAGATGGATGCTGAAGAAAAAACGGAAATGTCTGTATCTGGTGTTTTTTATCAAGATGAAAAAAGCAATTATCTTCAATATGAAGAAAAACAAATGACTGGTATTATACGCTCAGTTCTTAAAATTTCTGAGAGCGAACTATTGCTACTCAGAAGTGGTGCTGTAAATATGCGTTTGCATTTTTTTAAGGACCAAAGGCGAAGTGTTGCTTCAGTTGATTCGGGTGCAGGAAAATTAGCGTTTGAATCCGAATTAATTGGTTATAGAGAGACATTTTGTGAATCTCCGTTTAGCGGGAAAATTACTTTTCAATACGATTTGTTAAGTGGTGGCGAATTTATAGGCTCTTATGAAGTGAGCATGCGAATAGAGGAGGAAACAAACGAATGAATATCATTCAAAAGAATCAAAGTGATTTAATTGCGGGGATTAAAACAGCTGTAACAAAAGCGCTTATGATTCCAGAAGATGAAATACCTAATATTTTGCTTGAAGTACCAAAAGAAAAATCACACGGGGATTATTCAACAAATATTGCCATGCAACTTGCACGTGTGGCGAAAAAGGCGCCGCGCCAAATTGCTGAAAGCATCGTTTCGGAAATTGGAACGGATAACGCATTGATAAAAGATGTTGAAATTGCAGGCCCTGGCTTTATTAATTTTTTTATGGACAATTCCTACTTAACTAATTTAATACCTGTCATTTTAAAAGAAGAAGATAAATATGGTCAATCGGATTTTGGTAAGGGTGAAAAAATTCAAATTGAATTTGTATCGGCGAATCCAACGGGGGACCTTCATCTTGGTCATGCTCGCGGAGCGGCGATTGGTGATTCCTTGGCCAATATTTTAGACATGGCAGGATTTAATGTTTCTAGAGAATATTATATTAATGATGCTGGAAATCAAATTAATAATTTAGTTTTATCGGCTGAAGCACGTTATTTCGAAGCTTTAGGCATTGAAAAAGATTTTCCAGAAGATGGCTACCGTGGAAAAGATATTATAACGCTTGGTAAGAGCCTCGCGGAAAAGTACGGAGATAAATATGTTGACGCAAGTGAAGAAGAGCGACATGAGATTTTTAAAAAAAGAGGCTTTAGCTTTTGAAACAGCAAAATTACGCACGGATTTAGATGAGTTCAGAGTGCACTTCGACAATTGGTTTTCTGAAACTTCGCTTTATGAAAACAATAAAATTCTTCCTGCTTTAGAAAAATTAAAGGAGAACGGTTATGTTTTCGAAGAAGAAGGAGCAACTTGGCTACGTACCACGGAATTTGGTGATGATAAGGACCGGGTTTTAATAAAATCGGATGGCAGTTATACGTATTTCTTCCCGGATATTGCTTATCATTTAGATAAATTGAGTCGCGGTTTTGATGTGCTTATTGATGTGTGGGGGGCTGATCACCATGGTTATATTCCCCGCATGCGTGCTGCGATTGAAGCGCTAGGCTACAAACCAACTCAACTTGAAGTGGAAATTATTCAACTCGTTCACCTATATGAGAATGGTGAGCAAGTGAAAATGAGTAAGCGTACTGGGAAATCTGTTACGATGCGCGATTTAATTGAAGAAGTTGGACTAGATGCAACGCGCTATTTCTTCGCGATGAGAAGTTCAGATACGCATATGAATTTTGATATGGGACTGGCTAAATCAACTTCAAATGAAAATCCGGTTTATTATGTTCAGTATGCCCATGCCAGAATTGCTAGCATTTTACGTTCCGGTCATGAACAAGGATTGGTGGCGACTGACAATGTGGACGTTAATTTACTAACAACGGAAGCGGAGTTCGATTTACTAAAAGTACTTGGTGATTTTCCGGATGTGATTTCGGAGGCTGCTGCTAAACGCGCGCCGCACCGCATTGTACGCTATTTAAATGATTTAGCAAGCGCCTTCCATCGTTTTTACAATACAAATAAAGTTCTTGATAAAGAAGCCGTGGAATTAACAAAAGCGCGACTAGCTTTAATTGAAGCTGCAAAAATAACCCTTCATAATGGGCTTCAATTGTTAGGCGTTTCGGCTCCTGAAAAAATGTAATAGGAAGTTCGGCATTAGGTAGCATGCTTTTTGCCGAGCTTTTTCTTCCTAATAGAAATAGGCTAGCCGTTGACGCGAGTACTAAAATGTTTTAAAGTAAAATCACAGAGGCATTTTTGATGACAGGAGACTCTAAAATGAAGCGAATTGTAACTTTAGTGCTACTTTTTGTATTTCTGTGCATTGCAATTTATATTTTGTATAATTTTCAACTTGGTTCGATTCCAATTTTATTAATGGCTATTTTATTTTTTTACATAGGGTATCAAATCGTAAAGAAAAGTTGATGGATGTAAAATTTAAGGTTGTGCTTGCCAGTAATAACATGTAAAATGGTAAAGTTGAATAACAAATAAATGATGATAGAAAAAATAAATGTAGGTTTACGAAAGGGCGTGCCAGCTTTGGATTTAAGTAATTTATCTCAAGAAGAGCGAAAAGAAGTATCTTTAATTGACGTCGCGCATTATATTTTAGAAGGTCGTCGAGAAGTTATTAATTTTCAAGAATTAGTAGGAGAAATTAAAAACTTTTTAGAATTAACAGATGACGAAATGAAAGAACGACTTGTGCAATTTTACACAGATATGAATATTGACGGTAATTTTATTTCTCTTGGGAACAATACATGGGGGCTTCGTGCGTGGTATCCAATTGATGCGATTGATGAGGAAGTTCAAACGCAAACAAAACCTAAGAAAAAACGCAAATCAGATGATGACGATGACGAAGAGGAAGAAATGGACGATATCATGGATGATGATATTGAATATGAAGATGATGATGAAGTAGAAGAACTGGGTGAAGAAGAAATTTCGCTTTCTGATGGTCTAGTAGATGAAGATGAAGATGCGGATGATCATTTGCCGGATGGTATTGAAGGGGAACTTGCCACAGTTGAAGATGACTATAGTGATGGGGATTATACAGAAGACCCGGAAGAATAAAGAAAAACTCGTTTCGATTTATTTCGAAACGAGTTTTATTTTAAACGCGAAGTAAACCGTTTTAACGAAAAAGATGGTTTCGCTTACAAAAAATAAACACTTGACTTATTCTTGTTTCATATGTAGTATTTTATTTGGGCTCCCTTAATTGGGACGGATATGTTCAGTTAGCGCTCCCTTACTTTTTAAGAAAGTAGGAGCGTTTTTATTTGGCATAAGCCAAGTAAAATATTTCCTAATTACCAAGTGCAAGTCTGTTCATGCATTTGGTGATTTTATTTGTAAGGACGGTTAAATCGGTAAAGTCTCACCCCGAAGGTTAAGTAGAGCTTAACTGATATTTTTTAAAAATGGAAGGAGTCGAATTTTTTAATGACGAAGTATATTTTTGTAACGGGTGGCGTAGTTTCATCTATTGGTAAAGGGATTACGGCTGCATCGCTTGGTCGATTACTTAAAAATCGCGGACTAAGTGTCACAATTCAAAAATTCGATCCATATATCAACGTGGATCCAGGGACAATGAGCCCGTATCAACATGGTGAGGTTTTTGTTACAGATGATGGTGCTGAAACAGATTTAGATTTAGGTCACTACGAGCGTTTTATTGATATTAATCTAAATAAATACAGTAATGTCACGACGGGTAAAGTTTATTCTGAGGTCATTAAAAAAGAACGTCGCGGTGACTATCTTGGTGGGACAGTCCAAGTAATTCCGCATATCACAAACGAATTAAAAGACCGCGTATTTAGAGCAGCGAGAATGACGAATTCAGACATTATTATTACAGAAATTGGCGGGACAGTAGGGGATATTGAATCACTCCCGTTCTTAGAAGCAATCCGCCAAATTAAAAGTGATGTTGGCTCGGAAAATGTGCTCTACATTCACACAACCCTTATCCCGTATATAAAAGCAGCAGGAGAAATGAAAACCAAACCCACTCAGCATAGTGTAAAAGAGCTGCGTAGTTTAGGGATTCAACCGAATATTATTGTGGTCCGCACAGAACAACCTGTTTCCACAGAAATGAAGGAAAAAATTGCCCTTTTCTGTGATATTAAAGCTTCCGAAGTTATTGAAAGCCGCGATGAAGACACCCTATATAATGTGCCACTTTCCTTACAAGCTCAAAAAATGGATCAGATTGTGCTAGATCATTTGAAATTAGATGCACCACAAGCAGACATGACAGAGTGGACAGAACTAGTTCACCGCGTGAAAAATCTTTCGAAAAAAGTGCGCATTGCTCTTGTTGGAAAGTACGTTTCACTACAAGATGCTTATCTTTCTGTAGCGGAAGCATTGCGTCACGCTGGATATGCACATGATGCGGAAATTCAAATTGACTGGATTGATTCAGAAAAAATAACAAAAGAAAATGTGGCGACACTTTTAGAAAGTGCGGACGGCATTTTAGTTCCAGGCGGATTTGGTGACCGGGCGATTGAAGGGAAACTTCTAGCGATTGAATACGCCCGTGTGAACCAAGTACCTTATTTTGGAATTTGTTTAGGCATGCAACTGGCAACGGTTGAATTTGCCCGCAATGTTTTGAAGTTAGACGGGGCGCATTCTGCTGAAATTGACCCTGAAACGAAACATAATATCATTGATTTACTTCCAGAGCAAAAAAATATTGAAAATCTAGGTGGGACATTGCGTCTTGGTCTCTACCCTGCTCGAATTAAAGAAAATACGAAAGCAGCGGCAGCTTATAGTGAAACGATTGTGGAAGAGCGCCATCGCCACCGTTATGAGTTCAATAATGATTACCGCGAACAAATGGAGCAAGCGGGAATGATTGTTTCTGCAACAAGTCCAGACGGTCGTCTTGTTGAAGTTGTGGAGCTGGTAGACCATCCTTGGTTCGTTGCCTGTCAGTATCATCCGGAATTTATCTCAAGACCAAACCGCCCACAAAGTTTATTTAAGGATTTCATTGGTGCGGCTGTGAAATAATTTAGTGAAAGCCTCCTCGTTAGGGGAGGCTTTTTAATTTGACAATTTCCCTTTATCTATAGCAAACTAAATTTAACAAAAGGAGAGTAGGGGAAGTTTTGATAAAAGAGATGGTATTAATATACAATCCTGCTGCAGGGAAAAATAAGTTTCGTAAATGGATGCGCGTGATAGAAGAGAAACTGGTTGCGGCGGATTTTAATGTAACACTTGTTTCAAGTACAAGTGAACCTAAAAGTGTTTTGAAATTAGCGAAAGCGGCGGCGGACTCTGGTGTTCAAACGATTGTAGCCGCTGGTGGTGACGGTACGGTAAATGAAGTGGTAAACGGGATTATGAGGTCGGATAAACGCCCCGTTTTAGGTATTTTACCGATGGGAACGACGAATGATTATGCGCGGGCTTTAGGTGTGAATAAAAACCCGCTTGATGCGCTAAATAATATAATAAATCGTGAAACGGTTGAAATCGACATTGGCAAAGCAAATCGGGACGAATTTTTTATTAATAATGTAGCTGCGGGGAAAATTACAGAAATTACATACGCAGTGTCAGAAACAAAGAAAAATCGCTATGGTCGCCTAGCCTATCTTTTGGATGGTTTGAAAATGTTGCCGAAACTTCGGTCGACGAATGTCGAGATTACATTTGACAGCGAGCAATTTAGTGGCCCTATCTTGCTTTGTTTTGTGAACAATTCAAACACGGTCGGTGGGCTTGAATCGCTTTGTCCTCCCGCCGAAATCAATGATGGCTATTTTGATTTATTGATTCTAAAAAAAGTATCAAAAGCCAAATTATTTTCGCTTTTCTTGTTATTAAAGCGCGGAACACACCTCGAAAGCCCGTATGTGATTTACCGACAAGTGAAAAATGTAAAACTGGAGTCTAACGACGATTTGAATGTCAGTTACGATGGTGTTTATGGTGGTCCGGCTCCGTATGAACTGGAAATTTTAGCAAACGCTCTCCAAGTTTTTGCAAGTAAAGAAACACTTCATAGTCTTCAAAAAAAGAAAAATCAATAATGGCTTAAACCTTAGGGGTGTAAAGCGTTTTCAGAAAATAATTCGCTACTTTTATGGTAAAATAATCACAAATCTGTTATTATAGACGTGTTAGGGAAAAATAGCTGCCACTATTTTTCGCGGCGGAAATTCAAATCATATTAAGAGAGTTTCAAACTTTCTTAAATTCCTGAGGGAGGAAATTGTATTATGCCAATCGTTAACATGACAGACATGCTGAAAAAAGCATTAGCTGGGAAATATGCAGTAGGTCAATTCAATATCAATAACCTTGAATGGACTCAAGCAATCTTGAAAGCTGCAGAAGCTGAAAAATCTCCAGTTATTCTAGGAGTATCTGAAGGTGCTGCTAAGTATATGGGAGGATTTAACACCGTTGTTAAAATGACGCAAGGTCTTGTTGAAGATCTTAAAATCACTGTACCTGTTGCTATCCATTTAGATCATGGTTCAAGCTTTGATTCTTGTAAAGCTGCTATCGATGCTGGTTTCTCATCCGTAATGATTGACGGATCTCACCACCCAATCGATGAAAATGTAGCAATGACTAAACAAGTAGTTGACTATGCTCACGCTAAAGGTGTTTCTGTTGAAGCGGAAGTTGGTACTGTTGGTGGTACTGAGGACGGCGTTACTGGCGGAATTAGCTATGCTAATCCAGAAGAATGTCTGCGCGTTGTTAAAGAAGCTGGTATTGATGCATTAGCAGCTGCACTTGGATCTGTACACGGTCCTTATAGTGGTGAACCAAAACTTGGCTTTGATGAAATGAAAGAAATCTCTGAACTTACAGGTGCGCCACTTGTACTTCACGGGGGTTCTGGAATTCCTGAACACCAAATTAAAAAAGCAATTGAATTAGGTCATAGCAAAATTAACGTAAACACGGAATGCCAAATTGTTTGGACTGCCGCTGTTCGCGAAAAATTAGCTACTGATGATAAAGTTTACGACCCACGTAAAGTAATCGGACCTGGTGTTGATGCAATCATTAAAACAGTTACTGAAAAAATTCAAGAATTTGGTTCTAACGGTAAAGCGTAAAACTAAATTTTGTTTAAATGTAGGGAGGAGCATTTTTGCTCCTCTTTTTTTTGTGTTTAATGGAACTTAAAATTTTTTGTGTGTGAAAGTGCGAGTATTATGTTATCATGGAAACAGTCGAAAGATAAGTTCGGTATAAAAGTCCACAGATGATTTAGAAAAAAATCATTCCAGGGGCGTATGAAAAAACAAAGTATCAACAGGTATAATGAAATAAGTGATATTATAGATTAAATGTTATTGATGAGTGAACCAACAAGGAGAGAGAGTAGGGATAGTAATGAATATAGGAATCTTTACCGATACCTACAGTCCGCAAATTAGCGGGGTCGCAACGTCTATTTTAACAATGGAGACGGAGCTTAGAAAAAGAGGACATAATGTATATATTTTCACAACAACAGACCCATACGCTAATCGTGAGAGTGAAGAGGGACGGGTTTTTAGACTGCCAAGTATTCCATTCATATTTTTCCCTGAAAGAAGAATTGCGATTGCTGGAATGAATAAATTTATTCGCCTAGTAGGTGAATTGAACTTAGATATTATTCATACACATACAGAATTTTCTTTAGGTTTACTAGGGAAGAAAATTGCAAAGAAATATTCAATTCCTTCGATTCATACCTACCATACAATGTATGAAGATTATTTGCACTATATAGCTAAAGGTAAAATTTTAAAACCAAAAATGGTTCGCAAGATGACCCGCTCGTTTTGTGATAGTTATGATGCTCTTATTGCGCCTACGGAAAAAGTACGTCATCATTTGGAAGAATGTGGCATTAGAAAACGTATGTACACGATTCCAACAGGGACAAACATTCAATCTTTTGGTCAAGCATCTTCTGAAGGTATTGAAGCGCTTAGACGTGAACTGGGAATAAAGAAACAAGATGATGTGATTTTATCTCTTGGCAGAGTGGCGCATGAAAAAAATATTGATGCAATCATTCAAGCGATGCCTGCTATTTTAGAGGAAAAACCGAATGTTAAACTGGTTGTTGTGGGAGATGGGCCAGTAAGAAAAGAACTAGAAGAATTAGTTGAAAAACTGGCGCTTTCATCTGCTGTTATTTTCACAGGTGCAGTAGAGTGGTGTGATGTAGGCCTTTATTATCAATTGGGTAATCTATTTGTTAGCGCCTCTACCTCTGAAACGCAAGGGCTAACTTATTTAGAAGCAATGGCATCAAGGATTCCAGTTGTGGCTAAGGAAGACGAAAGCATCGCTGAAATTTTAGTGGATAAAGAAACAGGTTTTGTTTTCCAAACTGATGATGAAATTGCGGAAACTGTTATTTTGGCGCTTCAAAATAAAACGCTGGCTAGTGAGGTTGCGGTTCATGCGCTGAAACAAGTACACCATTATTCTTCAGATCAATTTGGAAAAAATATTGAAGAGACCTATCTAGAGGTTTACAATATTTATTATTCAAAGCAAAACAAGAAGCGATTAAATATGCAAAGTACACTTATTAAAAGTAAAATGGCTTCACAAGTATTCTCGCTTACTTCAAATACACATGTTAGGAAAGGTAGGTCATCTCATCGTGATTAAATTAACGATGCTGTCCTCAGCGGAAAAAGTAAAGGGGCAGGGCGTTGCATCGGCCTACCGGGAATTAGTTAATCTTATTAATGAACGTTTACAAGATAAGATTGAAATGTCAATCAATCAGTTTCATCAAACAGATATTACCCACTATCATACGGTTGATTTTCACTTCTTTCTATCTACTTTTTTCAAAAAAAAGCGCGGGGTTCGGGTTGGCTACGTCCATTTCTTACCAGAGACAATGGAAGGTAGTTTAAAATTACCGGGAATTGCCCGTGCTGTTTTTTATAAATATTTAATTTCTTTTTATAAAAAAATGGATGAGATTGTGGTGGTTAACCCTTCCTTCATACCAAAATTAGAAGCATATGATATTCCCGCTTCAAAAATTCACTATATCCCTAATTTTGTTTCCAAAAAGACCTTTCTTTCGGATAAAAGTTTAGGGGAAGACGTACGTGAAAAATACCAGATTCCACTAGATAAATTTGTTGTACTAGGCGTTGGACAAGTGCAACACCGCAAAGGCGTACTAGATTTTATTGAAGTGGCAAAATCATTACCTGATATTCAATTTGTGTGGGCAGGAGGGTTTTCGTTTGGGAAAATTACTTCTGGATATGAAGAGCTTAAGAAAATTTATGATAACCCACCAGAAAATGTGAAATTTATTGGGATAGTGGATCGTTCGGAGATGAATGGGTGTTTTAATATGGCAGATTTATTTTTTATGCCTTCGTATAATGAACTTTTCCCAATGGCTATTTTAGAAGCGATGAGTGCAGGTGTGCCTGTATTATTACGCGATTTAGAATTGTATCAAGAAATTTTATCGGGCTACTATGCAAAAGGAAATAACAATTTGGAATTTATTTCTAACATTACAGAGCTAAAAAGAAGCAATGAGAAATATAATGAACTGTTAGCGCAGGCTGAAAAAGGTGCTGCCTTCTATTCAGAAGATCGACTGACAGAAATTTGGGATGAATTTTATCATAATCTTTTGAGGAAGTGACGTCTGTGAAATTAAGTAAAAATGCGCGAAAAAATTGGATAAACATTTTTTTGATTCTCATCATTAGTAGCGCTTTTCTTGTTTGGCAATTTCGCGATGTGAACATGCAACAAGTGAAACATGAAATACAAAGTGTTAATTTATGGTGGATTGGTGTAGCGTTTATTTTCATGTTTTTATATTGGCTATTTGAGGCAGTTGTTTTGCATAAAAGCATCTTACCTAGCTTTTCCAAAGAGCGTTTTGGTTCCTCGTTTCGAATCACGATGATCGGACAATTTTTTAATACAATTACTCCGATGCAAGCGGGCGGACAGCCGGCTCAACTCTATGCGCTTTTAAAAAAAAGGCATTGATGTTGGCGTTGGCAGTTCGCTGCTTCTTTTTAAATTTATTATTTATCAGGCGATGATAGTATTTAATTTTATTATCGTGTTAATTTTTGGCTTTCATTATCTACTGACTGGATCATTGCCGCAAGTGAAATATCTTGTTTTAATTGGCTTTACCGTTCATTTAGCCGTTGTTGTCGGGCTTATTTTAGTAGGGAAAAGTCGCCGGTTTACAACTAAATTAGTACACATGATTTTAAAACCGTTTAATTGGTTTATGAAAAAAGAGAGAATCCAAAAAATTCAGGCAATGGTAGATGGTAAAATTGCTACTTTTCATGAAGAAAGCGGTCGAATTAGTCGCGATAAAAAGCTCATTTGGAGTGCGTGTATCTATACGAGTTTGCAACTCTGGGCGTATTTCGCTATTCCCTATTTTATTTTCCTCGGAATGGGTATTTCGAATTTAGATGTTTTTATGGTGATTACTTTTCACGCCTTTATTATGATGTTCGCAACAGTTGTACCAACGCCAGGCGGGACTGGCGGCGCAGAATATACATTTACGCTACTTTTCGGGCCGCTGTTAGTTTCCGCTAAATTACTCACCGCGCTCTTACTATGGCGTATTATCACGTATTATAGCTGTATTATTTTCGGTGGGGTGGCCATGGCTATACCAGATAAAAATAAAGTGAAGCCAGATTAAAAACCCTTCTTTTAGGCTAAAAGTGAGTGTGCGCTTGTAAAATGATTTTATTTAGTGGCGCTTCGCCCTTAAACGTGTTAGGATTTAGAGAGAAAAACAAGCGAGAATAAAAGAAAGAAGGTTTGGCATGGAGAATCGGTTAGTAATTAACGGGGGAAAACGACTTTCCGGAAAAGTTGTGGTGGACGGAGCAAAAAATAGTGCAGTGGCTTTAATTCCGGCGGCTATTCTTGCAGACTCGGAAGTAACCATTGAGGGGCTTCCTGATATTTCAGATGTCCATACGTTATATGATATTGTTTCTGAATTAGGTGGATCAGTAAAATATGATAGCCAAACAGCGATTATCGACCCTAGTGCTATTGTAGATATGCCACTTCCAAATGGAAATGTGAAAAAATTACGTGCCTCTTACTATTTGATGGGCGCGCTTCTTGGTAAATTTAAAAAAGCGGTGGTAGGGCTTCCCGGTGGATGTTATTTAGGGCCGCGACCAATTGATCAACATATTAAAGGTTTTGAAGCACTCGGAGCTACGGTCACAAATGAACAAGGTGCGATTTATTTGCGTGCTGAAAAATTACGTGGCGCAAGAATTTATATGGATGTTGTCAGTGTTGGCGCAACCATTAATATTATGTTAGCCGCTGTTTTAGCAGAAGGCAAAACCGTCATTGAAAATGCCGCTAAAGAACCAGAAATCATTGATGTAGCAACCTTATTATCAAATATGGGGGCCAATATTAAAGGCGCGGGAACAGATACGATTCGTATTATTGGCGTACCTAATTTACACGGCTGTCATCACACCATTATTCCTGACCGAATTGAAGCTGGAACATATATGATTGCAGCAGCTGCAATGGGTGACGGAGTTGAAATTCAAAACGTCATACCAGACCATTTAGAAGGAATTACAGCAAAATTAGCTGAAATGGGCGTTCCTCTTGAAATCTCGGAGGATTCTATTTTCGTCAAAAAATCAACAGCTTTCAAAAAAGTGGATGTGAAAACATACGTTTATCCGGGATTCCCAACAGATTTGCAACAACCTTTCACAACCCTTTTAACCCAAGCAGAAGGCGATAGCATCGTGACAGATACGATTTATCCAAGCCGCTTCAAGCATGTCGCCGAGCTTATGCGCATGGGTGGCCAATTTAAACAAAACGAACGAACAGCTGTTATTTACGGGAAAACACCCCTTTCTGGAGCACGTGTAATAGCAACCGATCTCCGCGCGGGAGCCGCCCTTGTGATTGCAGGCTTACTGGCAGAAGGGACAACCGAAATTTTAGGTGTAGAACATATTGAACGTGGCTATGGTAACATTATTCAAAAACTCTCCGCATTAGGAGCAGATATTTATAAAGAAATCGCTGAAAGCAATTTGGCATAACTCTTCTAAACAAAAGCGGGGCAATTCCTCTGCCCCGACTTTTCCTTCCGTTTATTTCAAATCCCTAGTTTATACAAAAAATAAAAAAAAGGTGGTACATATATGGCCAAACTGTCCATAGCATATTTAGAGAGCCTTACGATTAAAGAAATTTATGAGCTTGCGAAAGAACATAAAATCGCGTATTACAGCAAGCTGACTAAAAAAGAACTTATTTTTGCCTTGTTAAAATCGAATGCGGAAAAAGAAGGTTTTTTCTTCATGGAAGGCGTTTTGGATATTATACCTTCTGAAGGTTTCGGTTTTTTGCGCCCCATTAATTACTCCGCAAGCTCAGAGGACATTTATATCTCAGCCTCACAAATTCGACGTTTTGATTTACGAACGGGCGATAAAGTTTCCGGAAAAGTACGTCCGCCAAAAGAAAACGAACGCTATTTTGGCTTATTGCATGTAGAGGCAGTGAATGGCGAAAATCCAGAAGTGGCGAAGGAACGCGTTCATTTCCCAGGCTTACCCCACTATATCCGGATAAACAAATGATGCTTGAAACGGGAAAATTCCCAATTTCAATGCGAATGATCGATATGGTCGCGCCAATCGGTTTTGGACAGCGCGGGCTAATTGTTGCGCCGCCTAAAGCCGGAAAAACGATTTTACTTAAAGAAATTGCAAATGCAATTACGACCAATCATCCAGAAGCGGAATTAATTGTCCTGTTAATTGATGAACGGCCGGAAGAAGTGACGGATATTGAGCGGTCAGTCTCTGCTGACGTGGCTAGTTCTACATTTGACGAAGTGCCGGAAAATCATATTAAAGTCGCCGAACTCGTTTTAGAACGTGCGATGCGTCTTGTGGAACAAAAACGGGATGTCATTATTTTGATGGATAGCATTACTCGTCTGGCGCGCGCTTATAATTTAGTTATTCCCCCGAGTGGACGTACTCTTTCAGGCGGGATTGACCCTGCTGCATTCCACCGGCCGAAACGCTTTTTTGGGGCGGCTCGTAACATTGAAGAAGGCGGGAGCTTAACGATTTTAGCAACGGCTCTAATTGATACTGGATCAAGAATGGACGATGTGATTTACGAGGAGTTTAAAGGTACAGGAAATATGGAGCTGCATCTTGACCGTCAACTTGCCGAACGCCGCATTTTCCCAGCTATCGATATTCGTCGTTCTGGTACGCGTAAGGAAGAGCTTCTTCTTGGAAAAGAAAAGTTAGAACAGTTATGGAAAATTAGAAAAACGATGCCGATTCAAGGAGATTCTTTAGATTTGTCGGAACGATTTATTCGCTCGATGAAAAAAACGGATACAAACCAGGCCTTTTTTGAACTTTTACAAGAACAAATGTTTAAAAAATAACAGTTGCTTGTTTTCGTCTCACTTGTTATAATTATGGTACTGTGTTTTCGTGCAGTTAATTACTCTGTTTCAGATGATTCAGGGCGAAGGAGTTGAAAAGAAATGAAAGCTGGAATTCATCCTGAATACCGTCCAGTTGTTTTCGTTGATACTAGTACTGATTTCAAATTCTTGTCTGGTTCTACTAAACATTCAAGTGAAACTATTCAGTGGGAAGATGGTAACGAATATCCGTTACTACGTGTCGAAATCTCTTCTGATTCGCACCCATTCTATACTGGTAAACAAAAACACGCAACTGCAGACGGACGTGTGGACCGCTTCAACAAAAAATACGGAATCAAATAATTTCGTGTTTTGGAAGCTTAATAATCGAAATGCTGCGCACACCTCATTATTGTTGGGGTGTGTTTTTCTTTCTTTGTTAATTATCAGTTAAATTAAAAAAATGTGAAAGTTCGCAAATGAGCTTTACTTTTGTAGCTTGATTTGCGTATAATAGCACTAATTACTTTTTTAAAGTAAACAAATTTATAAGGAGGTTTTCATGTGAAAGCAAATTTACAAGTAGGCGTACTAGGCTTTGGGACAGTAGGCAGCGGTGTCATTCATATTTTAGAAGAACATCAAGCGAAAATTAGCCAAGTGACAGGCTACAATATTACCGTTAAAACAGTGCTTGTTCGTGATCTTGAAAAAAATCGCAGATACGAGACGAAAGGTTTTGCACTGACGACCACGCCGGATGATATTTTTAATGATCCGGAAATTGCCGTTGTGGTTGAGGTGATGGGTAGCATTGATATTGCACGCGAGTATATTTTGCGCGCACTGAAAGCCGGAAAACATGTTGTGACAGCGAATAAAGATTTAATGGCGATTCACGGTGATGAACTCGTTTCCGCCGCACAAGAAAATGGCTGTGACTTATTTTATGAAGCAAGTGTCGCGGGCGGAATTCCGATTTTACGTACCATTGTGAACAGCTTAGCGGCTGATAAAATTCAAAAAGTAATGGGTATCGTAAACGGAACAACGAATTATATGTTAACGAAAATGACAACTGAAAATAAAAGTTATGAGGAAGTTTTAAAAGAAGCGCAAGATTTAGGGTTTGCTGAAGCTGATCCGACAAGTGATGTGGATGGAATTGATGCGGCGCGTAAAATGGTTATTTTAACACGCCTAGCTTTTGGAATGAACGTCCGTTTAGAAGATGTCGAAACAGATGGAATTCGCGGGATTTCACCACTTGATATTACCACAGCCTATCAATTAGGTTATAAAGTAAAACTTGTTGGGCGTGCGGAAGAAGTGGACGGGACGGTTAGTGTAGACGTTGGTCCGGTTTTACTTCCACGAGCACATCCGCTATCTGGCGTGAATTATGAGAACAATGCCGTATTTGTAACCGGTGCAGCGGTAGGTGAAACGATGTTTTACGGGCCTGGTGCTGGTGAATTACCAACTGCAACGAGTGTGGTAAGTGATTTAATTACGGTGGCTAAAAACAGTCGACTGGGCACAAATGGAAACGCCTTTAATAGTTTCATCCACGAAACGAAACATACGCCAAAAGAAAAAGTGTATTCGAAGTATTATTTACGTTTAGAAATGGATGACAAGACGGGGACGTTTTTAAAATTAACACAAATTTTTGCGGAAGCAGGCATTGGGTTTGATAAAATTATTCAAGAGCCGCTAAACGAATTTACGGCGACAGTCGTTATTGTGACACATTCGATTAGTAAGGCGCAATTAAACGTAGCGCAAAAGCGCGCGGAGGAAGAACCAGAAATACGCATTTTGACTAAATATGCAGTTGTGGAGGGTTAATGAAAATGTATAAAGGACTTCTTGATAAATATAAAGATTTTTTACCGATTTCAGAACGCACGCCACTTATTTCACTTGCTGAAGGCAATACGCCGCTTATCCCTTTGCCTCATTTATCCAAAGAGCTTGGTGTCAACTTATACGGCAAATATGAAGGCTTAAATCCCACTGGGTCGTTTAAGGATCGTGGTATGGTGATGGCGGTTGCAAAAGCAAAAGAAGAAGGAGCAGAAGCGGTTATTTGCGCCTCTACAGGAAATACGTCTGCAGCGGCGGCAGCATACGCGACACGCGCGGGAATGAAGGCCTATATTGTTATCCCGGACGGAAAAGTAGCGCTCGGTAAACTAGCGCAGGCAGTGATGTACGGAGCTGATATTATTGCGATTCAGGGGAACTTTGATGAAGCCCTTGATTCGGTTAGAAAATTAGCAGAAACAGAAGCCGTGACTCTCGTCAATTCAGTCAACCCTTATCGCCTAGAAGGGCAAAAAACTGCTGCGTTTGAAATTTGCGAACAGCTTGGAAAAGCGCCGGATGTATTAGCTATCCCAGTTGGAAATGCCGGAAATATTTCGGCTTACTGGAAAGGGTTTAAAGAATGGGATTGCCAAATTTCTTCTGGACGTCCAGCGATGCACGGCTTTGAAGCAGAAGGT
>NZ_ALWW01000046.1 GCF_000344175.1 Listeria fleischmannii subsp. fleischmannii LU2006-1
TCAACGCAAAGTAATTTTACCTCCTGGATAGGAAAAGTTTTCTTTGGGATTGAGAATGACACACTTGCGACAAATGAAATTATATTTTCTGTTGTGTCTCGACTTTCTAATGTCTTAGCAAGCTTGCCGTTTAAATTATATAAGGAATACGACGTGCAAAATACAGATGAGTTTAACCAGCTATATTTTGTCACCGAATGTAAATCAAACTTTGGAAGATGTCATAAAGTCACTTGAAGTGTCCAGAAATACAAATGGTAATGGATATGCGATTCTTATACGAGATATTCGAGCGAAAGTAGAACACTTGATTCCATTAGACCCGAATAACGTCGAGCCGATGATAGAGCGAGAATCTCATGAATTATGGTATCGCATTCGAAATGAGGGGCGGAGCCTATTTTATCCATCTATTAGTATATGATTCATGTAAAACACATTTCTATAATCAGTACTTGGAAAGGAATTAGCCCCATACAGGATATTGAAAAATTCCAATCAGTATGATAAGGCTGTTCGAGAATTCGCTTTGAAGGAAATGCAAAATACACGAGATTCATTTATTTTAAAATACGGTCAAAATGTAGATCCAGAAAAAAAGGCTGCTATTGTGGAAGATTTTAAACGTTTCTATGAGGAAAACGGCGGCGTGCTGTTTCAAGAACCTGGTGTTGAGGTTGAAAAAATCACGCGTGATTTTATTGCAGGAGATATGAAAATTGCGGAAGAAATTACACGTGATCGTATTGCGAATGTCTATAATATCCCTAGTATTTTTTTAAATTCAAATAGTGATAGTTTTTCGTCCAACGAACAGTTAATGCAGATGTTCGTCAACTTAACACTCATCCCCATCATAAGACAGTATGAAAAAGAATTTAATAGAAAACTATTAAGTGTTAAGCAACGCAATGAAAAGTATTATTTTAAATTTAGCGTGAATGGTCTCTTGAGAGGAGATTCAGAAGCGAGAGCTAATTTCTATAGTAAAGGATTACGCGACGGCTGGCTAAAACGTGATGATGTGCGCGCGTGGGAAGAACTGCCACCAGAAGGCGGTATGGCCGCAGAGTTATGGATAAGCGGAGACATGTATCCGCTTGAAATGGATCCATCGTTGAGAAAAGGAAATATCGGTAAAAGTGAATCTGGTGAAAGCTAGATTTTTTATTTTGCCTATGAAAGGGGTGAGAAAATGAAAAAGTTTTGGGAAATGAAACAATCAGCAAATCTAAATGAAGCTGAGATTTATATTTACGGTGAAATCACTTCTTCTAAAGGGGATGAAGGAGATACAACAGCATCTAGTTTTCAAAAGGATTTACTAGCACTGGGGGAAGTGAAGAGCATAAAGCTTCACGTCAATAGCCCAGGTGGTAATGTCTTTGAAGGAATTGCTATTAGTAATATGCTTAAGACTCATAAAGCCAATGTCGTCGCTTACGTAGATGCATTAGCAGCCTCCATAGCAAGCGTCATTGTGGCAGGTGCGGATAAAGTCATCATGTACGAAAATTCGATGCAAATGATCCATAATCCGTGGAATATTGTGGCAGGAAACGCGATTGAGCTTCGTAAACATGCAGATGATCTGGATGCGATTGCACAGTCTTCTATCATTACCTACCTGAACAAGGCAGAGGATAAATTAACGGAAGAAAAGATTCGACAAATTATGGATGATGAAACCTGGTTAAGTGCTGCAGATGCCCTTGAATTAGGATTGTGCGATGAAATTTTTGGAGCTAATCAAATTGCCGCCTGCGTGGAAGGCGAGATTTTCGAAAAATTTCAACATGTACCGGCGCATTTTAGACAAAGTGAGCCGCAGGAAACGGAATACCCTATAACAGAAGAGCGAAAGCGTCTAGCAGAAGAAGCGAAGGCGAGCGCTCTTTTTTATCAACAACAATTTTTAGGAGGAATGTAAAATGACAATGACATTATTTGAATTAAAACAAAATATGGCTACACTGGCCGAGCAATTAGGTAAGACAGAGAAATCAATGACGCAAAAAGCGATTGATCCCAAAGTGTCTACTGAGGAATTAAACCAATTGCAAACTACGAAAGCAGATTTGAAACAACGTTTTGATTTACTAAAAGAGCAACACGATGCACTAGAGGCTGAACAAAAAGCCAAACTTGAAAAAGGAAAATTTAGTCATACAGATGATCCTAAACAAAAAGTGATTGACGCCAAAGCGCAATTGATCAAAAAAACGATGGCCAAGGAAGCTGTACCCAGTGAAGTATTTCAGACATTAGGGGATGATGATACGACGGGCGGAGGGAAATTTTTACCTAAAACGGTGGCCAATGATATTTTAGTTGAACCATTAGTTAAAAATCCATTACGAGAAAATTCCGTGATTACCAATATCCCTAACTTGGAAATCCCTAAGGTTTCGTTTACTTTGGACGATGATGATTTCATCGCGGACATGGAGACAGCAAAAGAATTAAAAGCGAAAGGTGAAACAGTCAGCTTTACCCGTCATAAATTTAAGGTTTATGCAGGCGTTTCTGAAACGGTTTTACTTGGAACGAATACAAACTTGGTTGCTACCGTGGAAAATGCTCTTCAAAGCGGGGTAGCTGCAAAAGAACGTAAAGTGGCCTTTGCTGAGATGCCCAAAACAGGTGAGGAGCACATGAGTTTTTATGATGAAACCGTGGTCAATATCAAACGTGTAGAAGGAGAAGATTTATATAAAGCGATTAAAGCAGCGATTGCTGATTTACATGAAGATTATCGTGAGACTGCTAAAATTTTCATGCGTTATGCCGATTACTTAAACATTATTGAAACGCTAGCAAATGGGAATGCTACATTGTATACCGCCCAACCTGAACAAATTCTTGGCAAGCCTGTTGTCTTTACAGATGCGGCAGTAGATCCAGTTATTGGTGCTTTCTCCTATTCTCATTTTAACTACGATATTGGCGCGCAATATGAACAAGATAAAGATGTTAAAACAGGGGTTAATCTATTTGTCGTAACCGCATGGTTTGACCATCAAATTAAATTATCCTCTGCCTTTCGTATAGCAACCGTAGTGTCAAAGTAACCACGACTACTAGTACAACCACTACCACGACTAGTAGTCCAACAACGACAACCACTACAGAAGCACCAACAACATCAACAACCACCGAAGCCACCACGACAACCACTACCACAACAGGGATAAAGACGACAAAAGGTAAGAAATAATGAAGGCGCTACTTGCCCAACCTGCGAAGGTTCGTTTTGAGTGGGAATTGGAAATATGTATTCGTAGTTTATTGGAGCACGGTATATCAGATATCGTGCTTCTCTTTTCAAAAGATAACGACGAGGTCGTCAAGCGGATTCAAACTTATTATCCTGTTCAATGTTACGTTTATGAGGATAATCGAGAAGATAAAAGTTATATTCCTTCCATCAAGCCCTATCTATGGTATCGCTATTTACAGGAATTCCCTGAAGCGGAGAAGGAAACTTACTTTTATTTAGATGCGGACTGTGTTCTAACAGAATCGATTGATTTTTCAACTATGAAATATAAAGAAAACTGTTGGATTGGTAGCGATTGTAGCCATTATCTGAATGCAGATTATATTTTATCTAAAGGGAATGAGATTTTAGAGAAGATGGCTCAAATTGTAGGTGTTTCCGTTGAATCTATACTTTCCATCAATGAATTATCCGCAGGAGCACAATGGATTATTGATAAACCCAGTGCTACCTATTGGTATAAAGTATATCAGGACTCTAATAAACTCTATCACTATTTGAACGGACTATCGTCAGATATTCAAAAATGGACCGCAGAGATGTGGGCGCAACTTTGGAATGTACTCTATTTCGATAAAAAAGTAGAGATATCGAAAGAACTGGATTTTTGTTGGGCGACTGATCCAATTGAATATTGGGACCAACATAAAATTTACCATAATGCGGGCGTAGTAGATGATAAACAAGACTTGTTCTTTAAAGGGAAGTATGTCTATCGAACACCTTTTCAAGACGATTTAAGTTTTGTTAATCCGAGTAAATGTAGCTATAAATATGTAGAACTTTTGAAACAGGCGGGTGATAAGCATGCTGAGTATGGACGATGAAAAAGATTTACAGACCGTTAAACTTCATTTGCGAATAGATTTTGATGAAGATGATGAATCGGTGAAGCAAATGGTACTTGTTGCACAATCCATGCTAATGGGAATGATAGGGAGCGATGACAGCTACACTTCTTTTTATAGAGAGGCAAAGTATGGGGAAGTGTTTGATTTGGCTACCTTATTTTTAACAGATCACTTTTATAAAACGAGGTCAGCTACCACTTCTCTTTCCTTTCACGAAACGCCCCAGGGCGTCCAAGCCATGGTTCTTTCCCTGAAGCCTGCTTACCTTCAATATATCAACGAATTTGAAGAAGTAGAGGAGGAGCGGTATGGAGACAGGACTCATGAATAAGCGAATCTCTATCTATATAGAGAAGGAAAAAAAAGAACAGCAACGGCGAGTTGAAAAAAATGCCAGAATTCCTCTTTGCTTGTTGGGCGGGGTTAAAGGAATTAAAAGCTGAGGATGCTGAATCGAGTCGAAAAGAGGGGGTTGGGCTTTCAGAAGTCAAGCAAACGATCACATTTGTTATTCGAAGAGAGTTAGCCCCTCGACTTTTAGGTGAAAATTTGAATGTCTCGTATCGAGGGACATTGTATACCGTGAAGGCATGTTCTGTGAAGTTCGACGAATTGTTCTTAAACTGTGAGGTGCGGGAATGAGTGTGGAAGGCTTTGAAGAATTCGCAGAAAATTTAGCTCGTTTGAAGCGAGAGAATACTCGAATGGCAAATAAAGCAGTCCGCGACTCTGCTGCTCTCTATGAAGGTATTTTAGAACGCACAACGCCTGTAGGTAATGGAATACCTGCTGGTCATGAATTGAATAATTATGAGCCTTAGCGAGCAGCATTGTTCAAACAGGACTAAAAAAAGATAAAGACTCAAATTCTATGGTTGACGTGGGATTCAATAAGTCACAAGGGTGGAGAGCTCATTTTCCTAATTCAGGAACAAGTCAACAAGCTCCACAAAAATTCATCGAGAAATCTCGTGATAGAGCTAAACCAGTTGTGTTAGAAGTGATGAAAAGCTATATGAGAAAGGGGTTAAACTTATGAGTCGATTGCCCATCCTAAGGGCATACGATGTGCTCAATGAATCATTTAGCTTACAAGAATTATTAAACGAATTACGCGGCTACCCAACAGATGAACCATTGATTTTTGTTGGCAAGGTACCTAATGCGTATCAAAAAGAGACATATGCTCCAATGATTTGTTTGTCACGTTCTCGGATGACCCCAGCTTTTCGTGCTGATAATCAAACGGAGGCAGAATATCTAGAATTTTTACTAGAAGTCTGGGTAGGGGAAATAGGGCATATTGAAAAGTTGATGCCTGAAATTGACCGTATATTATCATCTCTTTTCATTGAACCGACAGAGTTTGGGATTGACGGAGAACGTGATTTAGATTTAAAGATTGGTTACAAAAAATACACCGGATATTTTGATAAATAAGGAGGAAAAAGCATGGCAGAACGTAAAAGACGTGTGAAATTAGGGGTAGACAAGCTATATTATGGTAAATTAGTGGACAATGTGGTAACAGACGCGGTTTGGTTACCAGGTGTCACAGAAGCAAAGATTGAAATGAAAAAAGAATCAGAAGGATTTGCAGCAGATAATGATCCTAATTGGATTATTTTACAAGGAGGAACGGAAACCACAGCGGACTTCACGGTGGCTAATTTTGATGATGCCGATAAAGAAGCCTTATTTGGTTATGTGATGCAAGAAGGTATGGTCATTGTGGAAGAGAATTCCGTTCCAAGTGATATTGCGATTGCATTTAGAGTTCTTTACAATGAGGGAAAATATGGTTGGATCGGTTTATATAAAGGGCAAATGTCGTATAACGGGGTTGAGTTAAAGGCGAAAGAAGCGAAACCAGAAGCACAAACCGATGCGATGACAGGCTTGTTTTCAGGACGAGGAGAGAAGCAACGTATTATGGTTACAGTCATGGAAGAATCTGAGAATTTCGATCTAGCTGCCTTTTTCATGGAAGTTTTTGGAACTGTACCAGATGATATACTTCCGACAACAACCACAACAACTTCTACTACTACCACAACGACAACAACCGAAGCACGTGCTAAAGATTCTGTGAAGAAGGATGTGTAGGCACCATGCTGATCATTGATTTATATTTGGATTCTGGGACAGGAAAAAGAGAAAATCAAAGATTCACGAAATCAGATGTCTTTTTACGTGATCAGGTCACCGTTCTGGAGAATTATGTGGAAATTGAAAAACTGACAAAAGAATTTCAGACTCATCAACGTGTGATTGAATCCAAACTAGCTGAGGAAGGCGCTGGGGAGGGAGAAATGATTGAAGAGATTCAAAATGCTGTTTCAAAAACTTATGAGTTCCGATTAAAATTAATCAAGCTTCATGCAAAACTCATAGAAAAAATTTTCAATCATCAATTCAGCGTGGAAGAATTCATCGATGGTGTAGGTGTGGATTACCAAGAAGTATGCGAATCAATTTATATGAAAGTTCTGGGTGGACAATCAGAAGATGAAAAAAAGTAACCACCACATTCCAAGAAGCCTTAACCTCCATACGAGTCTTATATAAGACGTTGATGCAACAAGGATATACAATCCTTGACGTGAACCGGCTTACGCTAGACGATATTGTGATGTTTAATAGGGTGAGCGAGGAGCAAGAGGCAGAAGTGGAAGAAATAGCTCCTGAGGAGTTTTTCGTAAATGGTGGATTTTAAGGAGCGTATTACTCAAAAAATACGCTTTTTTGGGAGGTGAACATATGGTGAATGACATCGGACATTTAGGCGCCACAGTCTCGATGAATATAGACCCTTTCCAAAGGTCTATTAAAACACTGGAAGCGCAACAAAGAGCTTTAAAAGCTTCTATGAAAGCGACGGATGCTGTTTTCACTGGACAGGGTAGGACTGTACAAGCACTCGGTGTAAAATACAAATTGTTATTGGCTCAAATGAAATCACAAAAGCAGATTGTGGACTCGCTTAAGAAATCTTATGAGGAAAAAGCGCTAGCATTGAAGAATAATGCCAATGCGAGTGAAAAAGAGATACAAAATGTTGCGAAAGCTGAAAGACGCTATATGCTGGCAGAAGCGGAACTCATCAAAATGAATCGCACACTCCAGCAAACGGGACGCGATCTACGTCAACAAGGCAGTGCCTTTATCCAGGCGGGTAGGAAAGTAGATGCGTACGGCCAAAAAATTCAATCTATTGGTGGCGGGATTTCTAAAGTTGGTGGAAGTGTGACGCGAAATTTTAGTGCTCCTGTAGCTATTGGTATGGGACTTGCAGTCAAAAGTGCAGCTGACTTTGAAGCGCAACTTTCTTCTATTCAAGCTGTATCGGGTGCAACGAATCAAGAAATGGCTCAGCTAGAAAAACTCGCTGTCGATATGGGGGCTAAAACAAAGTATTCATCACTAGAAGCGGCTCAAGGAATTGAAGAGCTCATGAAAGCAGGGGTCAGCACCAGTGACATTATGAATGGGGGACTTGCCGCGTCATTGGATTTAGCAACAGCTGGAGAGTTGGACCTGAAAGATGCAGCAGAAATTGCGAGTACTGCATTGAATGCGTTTAAATCTGAGAATTTGTCTGTGCGAGATGCGGCCAATTTACTGGCTGGAGGAGCGAATGCTTCCGCCACTAGTGTGTCAGGACTCCAAATGGGTTTAGCCCAATCGGCAGCAGTTGCTTCGAGTGCAGGCCTCTCTTTTAATGATACAGCAACGGCGCTATCTGTATTTGCTAATAATGGCTTGAAGGGATCTGATGCAGGTACATCTTTAAAAACCATGTTACTCACTTTACAGCCACAAAGCGACAGTGCTGCTGAAGCGATGAAACGCTTGGGTATCATCACGAAAGATGGGAGTAATCAGTTTTATGATTCGAAGGGCAAAGTCAAAAGTTTCGCAGAAATATCAGAGGTCTTAAAAAATTCACTAGAAGGTTTGACTCCTGCCCAACAACAAAGTGCGCTAAAAGCCATTTTTGGTTCAGATGCCTATCGAGCGGCCTCAATTGCAGCCCGTGAAGGTGCAGATGGCGTGAATCAAATGAATGGTGAAATGAAGAAAACTACAGCAGCTGATGTAGCGGCTAAGAAAATGGACAATCTCAAAGGGAAAATTGAAGAGATGAAAGGCGCTCTTGAAACCATGGGCATAAGCTTGGGGCAAGCTGTTATTCCGCTCTTGTCTGACGGTGTGAAATGGTTACAACAAATGATTGATAAATTTAACGATTTAGATCCGTCCACGCAAAAGTTCATTGCAAAGGCCTTATTGTTATCGGCGGTGTTGGGTCCATTGACGATATTTGTTGGAAATTTTGTTAAAAGTTTAGGGTTCTTAACCTCAGGCATGGGCAAAACTTTGAGAGGAATTGGACTTCTAACATCTAAGCTGACTGCTGCTAAGCAACCTCTTATTGATTTAGATTTAGGTACAGGTAAAGCCAGCAAAGGGTTAACTAAAATGGATAAATCGGCTGGAGTAGCTCGAAAAGGAGTCGGACTTTTTGGATTGTCTCTCAATCCAGTTGGTTTAGGTATAGCCGGTGTAGGGGTAGCGTTAGCAGGTGGCGTATTTGCATGGGAAAAATGGGGCAAAAGTGCTGTAGAATCGGCCAAACGAACCAACAAATGGGGGACGGATGTTGGAGGAAGTGCAGATAAAGCTTTATCGAAGATGAAAAATTACTCGGATAAAACATCTGATTCTCTCCAATCTCTTGACCAAGTGTCTAGTGAGTCTGCAAAAAAAGTTAGTGCTAATATGGATAAGATGGTTTCTGCAGTGTCAAAAGCAGACAATGCGAAGCTAGATAAACTTAAACAAGAAATCGAAAAATTACCAAAAGACATGCGAGCAAATGCCCAAAAAGCGCTTGACACTGAAAAGAAACAAGGTGCAGAGCGTGTTAAACTTGCTGAAAACGCGGCTAGTACAGTGAATGCTATTACATTGAAACATGCGAAAGATGGGACAAAACTTACTAATGAGGAATATCTTCTCCGCATCAATTCCCAAAAAAGAACTTTTGGCGCTAGAAGTGAACCAAATGGATCTGTCGGGAAAAGAGAAGAAATCAGTTCTTCAAGCAATGGAGAACGATTTTACAAAGATGACGCAGGCGCAATATGATGAAAGAATAACTGCGCTAGGGAAAGCAAATGCCGAAGAAGAGAAAGAATTTGGAAAGCAAAAAGAGGCCCTCAAAAAAATCTACGGAGATTCTGCTGAGTATGATACTGAGTATACCAAGCTCAAAGAAAAGCACGCAGCTCGCCGCATGGAATATGCGATTGCTGAGGTCAATGGATATGAAAATTTTGGAGTTAAGCATGAAGTTGTGCAGAAACAGCTAGAAGAAAACTTGAAAAGGTACGGTCTTACCTATGACCAGGTTGCAAAAGAAATTGACAAGCGTGCGCAAGCGATTGCAAAGTCAGATGACCGAATTGCAAAATCTAGCGGCAAGATGACTGATGAAACAGTAAAGGCTAATCAGATGTGGAATGCTATGATATTTAACCCTAAAGATGGGAAAGTGAAAACTAACGCTAAGCAAGTGGTTGCTGAAAGTATGAAATCAAAAGACGGTTGGAATAATATGATGTTTATGTTGAAGAATGCTAGGTTATCATCGAATGCGAAATCTATCGTTTTAACAGGCATCATCGAGAATAATAAGTGGAACAGCCTCACTTTTGAACAAAAGCAGATGCTAGCAGCGTATAAAGGCGCCCCGGAAGTTATAAAGGCTCTTAATGACATAGACAAATGGCAAACTCTTAGCGCTAAACAACAACAACTGATAGCTAAAGCCAAAACAAAAACAGAACTTAAGAAAGCTCTAAAAGATATGGGCTTATGGGATAAACTTCCTGAAAAGATCAAGAAGATGTTAGCAGAGAGTAAAGATGTCAAAAAGAAAACAAAGGACGGAAAAAAAGATATTGATTCATACAACAAGAAAGACCCTAAAAAAAAGAAATTTACATCATCAGCTCCTGGTGCAAAAGAGACCAAAAAACAATTGAGTGCGGTGGAGAAACAATGGAAAAGTATAAAGAGCGGGACGAAAACCCTCAACGTAGTCACCCATTATACGGAGAAAGGGAAAAAAACAAAAAAAAGAATGGGGTTGGTACAAATCATTTTCAAGGTGGAGCTGCCATTTTAGGGGACGCTGCCAAACGAGAACCTTTTTTGACACCAGATGGTTACTTCGGTATCTCGCCAAATACGGATACGCCGATGGCGCTCCCAAAAGGGACGCGTATTTGGTCCTCGATGGCAAGGTTTCATCAACACCAAGCGTTAAAAGGTTCAAGATTTATGCAGGCAGTTTCGAATCTCGGTCCTCGTTCACGAATCAAAGAATCTTCACAACGAATTAATTTTGAGCCTAATATTACGATTGAAGCTAACCAAGAAACACAGGATAGACAAATCCAAGCGCTAGAGAAAAGTAATCTACAACAAGAAAAAATGATTTCTTTACTTTTACGTATTGCGAGTCAAAACAAGGAGCTAGATTACAAGGCATTTGAACAAGTAGCAAGTCAGGTTTCGGCGGACAGAATGATACGTGAATCTTATGGGAGAGGTGGTGCTTCATGACGAAAGTTTGGATGGACATAATTAAAAAAGAGGGCACGATCCGAATCACAGACCAATTACCACTTTATTTCATACATGAACACGAGTCGGACTGGCAAGCTGAAACGAACGTAATGGAAAATTCTGGGATTGATGGCTTAATACCAGGTAAAAATACCTTCGCGCCTTTTACCAAAACTTTCACTTTCGTAGTCAAGACACGCCAATCTGAACTTTTAAAAATGGTCAAGCGAGAAATCAAAAAATTAGTGGGTAGCCGAGAGAGTTATTTTGTGAGATACGAGCGGGAACCTGGCAATTTATTCGCTATCGATAATGTGAAAATTACTTGGGAAAACGAAGAGAAAGCGATGTTTGCGGGGGCGGTTTTGACCTTGGAATTCAATGTGTACAAAGGATATTCGGAGTCATGGGCGACCACACTTGACCCGATGCTTTTTAGTACAAATAAATGGGCAATTGGCCTGAATTTACCACTCGGAGAAGATTTGAGTTACATTCACACAGATAAAACATTCCGAATTTACAATGCATCAACGGATACGATTGACCCAAGAATGCGACACAAGTTGACGATTGCACTCTCGTGTGAGGGTCAGCCTACGCTCACAAATGAGACAACTGGAGACTATTTTACTTACTATAAAGCGTTAAAAAAAACGGATGTGTTAGTCCTTAGCGGCGTTTATCCGTATAAAAATGACACGCATTGTGGGAAAGATACCAATCATGGCGTTATCACATTAGCGACTGGGTGGAATGAATTTGAACTTACGGGTGCAGAGGAAATCGAAATAAAATTTGACTTTCCTTTTGTTTATCGATAAGGAGGTGAAAAATGGATATTTTGGTACGCGATAAAAACGGACTACGCGAGGAAATATTGATGGATGTGGATTATACAAATTTCAAATATGAGTATGAACTAAACAGCGCGCGAAATTTACAATTCACCGTTTATCAAACATCGCTTAACGCTTTTTCTTTTGACCTCGTCGAGGTCGAATCCGTTATTCTATACGATAACCAGCAGTATGTGGTCAAATCTATCTCTCTCGGTATGGTTGGAGAGGGACAAGTGAAGGAAGTGACCGCGCACCATATTAGTTTTACTTGTGTGGATATCGTTCAACGACATGTAACAGAAGGAGAAAAACAGTACTCGCTTTACGAGATGTTACAACATGGTTTTCGTGAGAATCGGGGTGGCTTTACCTTTCAACTACGCGGAGAATTTTCAAGTGAGACGATTGAAAATTTAGGCGGTATAACCCTAATGGACTATCTACAAATGGCTGTGGAACGTTACGGAGCTTACTTATTCGCAGATAATAAAGTCTGGTATCTTTATGATGAGGCGGCATTCTTTGAAGAGTCAGATGTAGTCTTACGTTATCGGTACAATACCGATACTGTGAAGGTACAAGAACATACTGAAAATTTACGTACGGTGGTCAAAGCGTATGGGAAGAAAAAAGAAGAGACCGAAGGACGTTCTGATGACGATTATTATGTGACGGCCGTGTATAAATCGAGAGAGGTGGAACGCTGGGGAGAGCGAGAAGCCAAGCCTGTTTCAGACGAGCGTTTTACCAATCGAGAGCCCTTGTTGAATTGGGCGAAGACACAAATTATCGATACACCGGAGGTTTCGCTCGACCTCGTGTATACCGACCGTGAACCGATTTCGGAACGTAAGAAGGTGTGGTTCATTCATGAGATAATGGGCTATAACTTGTGGTTAAAAATAGAGCGGATGACCGTTTATCATCCGTATGCACAAAAGCCACCGGAATTAGGCTTTATGGGACGGCCGAAGGATCTTCTCCAAATTCAACAAAAACTCCAACGAAGTGTACAAGAATCTGAGAAGAAACTCTCTGATACCAAGTATAATCTGAACAATATCAAAGATACGACGGACACGCTTTATAAAGAACGTATTGTCGCGGAGGTACTCGAAGAGGATACCGCATCGCGTATCCAGACTTCCGCCTATCAAGTGCAGCTGAAAAATAATCAAGGAGACTTCTATTTTCCAATCGTACGGTTGGAGGATATCGAAGTGGCAACCCCCTCACAGAATGGGTTGATGGCGAAAGAAGATAAGACAAAGTTAGATGCCATTGAAAGTGGGGCTCAAAGGAATAATGTGACAGAAGCAGAAAAAGCGTCTTGGAATGCGAAACAGGATGCTTTTTTAGTGTCTCCTGATGGTTCGAAATGGGGGCAATCCATAGACAATCAGGGTGTCACTGTGTGGACAAAACTATAGAAAGAAGGTGTGGAGGATGGCATTAGATTTATGGCTGTGGGGGATGCCCCTTCAAAATTACGAGTTCCATGAAAAAACCAATGAAAACTGGCGAAAAATCATGGCCTATGCGGCAGGTCAAGCTCATGAGCTTGAAGCACTTTATGCCTATATGGACCAACTCATGGCCACAGAAGCTTATTTACGAGAACAAGGGGATCATGAGCTAGATACGAAGTATCAAGCAGAAATCGAGGCGTTAAAAACGCGGATTGATCAACTTATTCTAGAAAGTGGGAATACTGATACGGAAGTCGTGGATGCGCGTTTAGATGTCCACGGTTTTTTGTATACTGTGTTAAAAGACCGAATGGATGCGGAACAGCTTCAAATGGAACGAAAAAGTACGTTGTACTTCTCGGAAGCTGGTTTGGCGGATATGAAGGAACAGGACCTCGTGTATCTCCCCGTTGGGGAAGGAGTGGATACACCAGAAGCGTGGTTCATTTTAGACGAAGCGAATTCTGATGTAGTGATGGAGGAAACCGACTTCTCAAGTGCCGTTCCAGGGGTACCGGGTACCTTCGTGATGACGAATTTTGGGCCTGATAAACGTTTCCAATCTAGTTTGAAAGCAACCCTCACACCCACGCCTTATAAAGTGGGTCAAACGTATTTGACAGGTCGAGTCGTGGGGGAACCAATTGCCTTGGCTTATTCTATAGATGGCGTGGTCACCAACGGCGGTGCGGTAAATGGGTCTACATTTACTATTTATGTCAGTGGTAAGATAACGAACGTTTCGCAGGTCGTCAAAGTACTAGCGTATGCAGATGAAACCCGAAAAATCAAAATGGGGGAAGCTGTGGTGGAGGTGAGCTCGACATGAGTCAAGAACATATCCCTTTGCGACAGGTAAAAGAAGATGAGTTCGAAGAAGTCGCAACACGTATCAGTGTTAGTCAGGTATACGGGTTGAAAGAATTCATCCTCCATGTGTTGCGTGAAGAGGAACAAAAGAAAGGAGAGGATGCGAAATGAAAGGTATCCAGTTGCGCAAAAAAATCAATAATGTATTGGAAGATGTCGCGCCATACACAGAAGCGGGGCTTGTTTTAGGCTTACAAGATGAAATCACGAAAATGGGATACGCGACACAAGTTTTTGTCGCAGAATCCATCGAAGAAGCAGAACAGATCGCTATTCAGGCAGCTAAAGCGTATACAGACTCGTATTTTACACCAAAAGAGGTCTTTAACGGCGGTGTCTATCTGCTGGATTCTCATAGTTATTCATGGGATTGGGATGTGGCGGACTTAAAATCATGTGTCATTGTGATTTGTACCCGTTATTCACCTGGAGAAGGGATGTTAGATTATGGATACGGTGTGTATGTGTTTCCGAAGGCGGCCATTGAAGCTTTTCCGGGCAAATCCTTATGGGAGGGCATGAAAGGCTCATCTGATTTTGCGAAAAAAACGTTTTATATGACGCCGACGACCATTAAAGGACATGATGATAATGGAGTGGCACCAAACAACAATTTTGTGATTTGTAAAATTATCGTAGTCTAAGGAGGAAACGAAATGAAAATGTATGTACAGCTTGACGAGGCTAAGT
This sequence comes from Listeria fleischmannii subsp. fleischmannii LU2006-1, assembly GCF_000344175.1. Taxonomy (GTDB): domain Bacteria; phylum Bacillota; class Bacilli; order Lactobacillales; family Listeriaceae; genus Listeria; species Listeria fleischmannii. The sequence goes on from NZ_ALWW01000046.1 coordinate 14,639, forward strand.
ATGTGACCGCGTGGTCACACGTACCACAAGCGTCATTTATCGAAGTAGAGTGTGATGAAAAGCTGGCGAGTCAATGTTTATTGGACTGTGTGCAGGTGAAAGAAGGCAAAGCAGTCGTTGATTCGAAACGTCAAGCTGAGCTTGTCGAAGCCTTTTCACAACCGTCCGTGCTAGAACAAGTTCAAAAGCAACTTTCATTACTTGTACGTGATGCAGCGCAACAAGCCAGTCGAATAGAACAGTTACAGGAAATAAGCGCAAAAAGCGCTCAAACACAAGCGTATTTAGCGGCACAGGTCGCAAAGTTAGAAGGAGGAGAAGAACAATGAATTATCCCACGTACGAAGATATCGAATTGTATTATGAATGGGGATTCTATACCAAGGAGGACCTCACTGAATTTGTTGTCTGGGGGTCTATCACGGCGGAAGACTATGAGACGCTGACAGGAGAGCCATTATTCATGGGGCACGAAGAGAAACGGGGGTAGCTTATGGACATTAATCCATTCTTATTAGTACAAGAATTTGGAAATTTAGGGCGTAACTTATTGATTCATATTTTAGTCTGGTCTGTCTTTTTAGATATTGTGACAGGCTTCGTACGAAGCTGGATAGTAGGGCGGAATATTGATAGTACAGTGGGCTTGAAAGGGCTCGCGAAACATTTTTTAATGTTGTTGATTATTCTTATTGTCTATCCTTATCTCGAAATCGCACACTTACACCAAATTGGAGTAGGAGTAGCGGTTTTTTATATTGCCTTTTATGGGTTATCTATCGTAGAAAATTTAGGTCAATTAGGTCTTCCTTTGCCCCCAGTTGTGAAGGAACGCTTTGAAAAATTGAAAAAGAAGAAGGAGGAAACAAAATGAGCTTTCAACGATTTACGAGTAACGCAGGACATAGCTATCACACAGATGGCGCACAAGGAAATGGATACTCTGAACACGCCGAGGCGATGAAGTATAATAACGAATTTATCAAGCAGATGAAACAAGTAGGTTATACGGTGACGAATACAACCAGTGAGGCAAAGGGGCAACAAGCTATCTTATCTGAACAAGCGCACAAGGCCAATGAAGTCGACCGAACAGGGCGGTTAGATGTTAGTTTCCACTTTAACTCAGCTTCAGCCAGTGCCACAGGCGTAGAAGTGTTGTATTATGACCAGGAAGTACTCGCGTCACAAGTGAGTCAAGCCATAGCGAATGCGCTAGGAATCCGAAATCGTGGCGCTAAAGAAAATAAGGGGCTCTACTTCTTAGCAAACACGAATGCGCCTGCTATATTAATTGAAGTGGCGTTCATCAGCAATGCGGGAGATATGAAACAAGCTACGTCAAAACGTGTCCAAGCTGTCGCGGCTATTGTCAAAGCCTTGACAGGAAAAGAGACGCCCAGTGCTGGATTCACGGGAACTTGGTGGCGTTATGCCCGTGCGACGCATCATATTCGTACACGCCCAGACTGGGACAGTCCTGTTGCGTTTGACATACCGAATTACTATGCGGTAAACATGAACTACGATAAGCGAGAAAACGAGTTCGTCGAAATCGAGTTCCAAGGTCAAAAAGGGTGGTTTAAAGATAGTCTGACTGAATACTGGTTTGAAGAGAAGCCAACCGAAACGTATGTGGTGACAGCGGAGACCGTGCATTTCCGTGACCAACAAGACTGGGATAGCCCGGTGGTGCAGACAAAGAAAAAAGGGGATACGGTGGAAGTGTTGCGAGAAATGGATAAACCAGGGTGGTTACAGGTCATCTTGACAGAGGGAGTTATCGGCTATATTCCAGATGCGCCGCATTATGTAAAAAAAGTATAAATTGAAAGCTCTTAGTCTATTTTGGCTGAGAGCTTTTTTGAGTGGAAGATTATATAAGACACGAACGTATTTATTAACTAACAATACTTTTTTATTTACAAATACAAACTTGTGCGATATAAATTAAAAAATGACACTTTTTTAATTTATAGAAGGGATTCTTATGGGGAAGTACAAATATTTGCATGAAATTTTTAATTCTGAGAGTCGTTCTGTCTATGATAAAGAAAAGGAGTCATTCAAGAGGTGCGGAAGAAACCGGTTACTTTGACAATAAAGCCGAGTTATTTTGGGATATCCTCGTGATGTTATATTTTGAAGCGCTGAAAGTAAGTTAAATACAGAAGGAGATTGTATAAAAGTGCTAAATTGAAATTAAGCAGAGTCAATTTTGTGCAAAAGGCCAAATGGCTGGCCATAAAAAATGTTTCAATCACACGAACCGGTGGTATTAATAAATAAATGATATAACAACTCCCTTGTTATATTGTTAGTCAAACAGCTCACTCCTCAGAGTGGGCTTTTTTTATTTGTGTAGAAGTCGGAAAAATTCATAGAATATCCATAGACGATGTATTTTACCTATGATATATTGAAAGAAAAGCATTTTTGTTCTTTTTTTGGAAGCGAATTACTTATGTGTATAACAGGAAGAAAGGGGCATACAATGAACGGGAAAAAAATAGCTATTTCTATTATCAGTTTATCAATTTTACTAGGAGGTTGTTCGTTTATGGGACAGTCAGATGAAAAAGAAAAGAAAGCAGACGACGGGACAACACCTGTAGCAGAGTATAAAGGGCAGGGTTTTATTTTTGTTGATGGCGACAAGTCTAAAGAAATTGTCGAAAAGAACGCGGCAGAAATAAAAAAACGAGCTATCGCATATATGAAAGATACATATAAAACTAATGTCAAAGTGAATAATGTAGTACCCGCAAGAGATGCGGCGGTTGTTATGGTGGAAGCAGAAGAACCGATAGAGTTTCATACTTCCGTGATTGTGGGACTTGATATGCAGAAGAAGGAACTTGATCCATCACCAAATGTTTGGTCTCAGGATGGAGTCGTGGAAGGGGCAATTGTAAGTGGGTTGTACGCAAAAGCATATAAGGAAGAATTTATACAGTTGGATTCTTTTACAGCAAATGAGGCAAAAAAATATGATTTGGAAGGGTATAATCAAAAAAGCATTGATAAAACACAAGCTGGAGGATATGAACAAAGATTCTATTATATTTCCGTATCATCTCTTGAATTTCCAACAGTTTACAAAGCTTATTTACAAAATAATAATTTATCGAATGATAGTGAATTGTTAAGAAGTCTATTTCTAAAAGATAATCCAGATTTTAGCAATGTTTCTATATCTTGCCGTTACTTTTTCAAATCAAAAGGGCTTCCTAAACAAGAAGAAGTTGACAAAATGAGAGAAGACTTGAATCTCAGCAAAGGGCTGCCAAAAGGTTTGTACAGTATTGATGTTTATAAGAATTTTATTGTAAATCGTGTAGGACTACCAAATGGAGACTCCACCAGAGCCCAAGAACTTCAAAAATAAAGAAGGTGAAAAGATGGTTATTGCAGAGAAGAAAAAAACGTCTGATTTAGATATTATAGAAATGAGTGGGAAACATGTTTATTCTGATCCGAAACTGAATACTAGGTTGGATGTTAATGGTTCAGTCTACGTGGTTAAAGAAGGTGAGTACAACACCAAATCCGGACTTGACTACATGATTGTGGAGAACACCAAAACAGGCGAAGTTGGTATGATTTTCCAAGGCACACAAGGGCAAAAAGACGGAGGACGGGATATTATTACCGATGCCACTTTACCCGGAAACATACCTGATGCGCAATTAGAGGCGGCTAATGATGCTTATCGAGCAATGAGTAAAAAATATCATATTGATTATGTGGGAGGAAACTCTCTAGGAGGCGGGTTAAGTAATTATGTCGCGTCCAATAATGATGTGAAGAGTGTGACCTATAACCCCGCAATTTTGCCTGATGGCAATTATTCACAAAAGAATCCTGATATTACCAACTACATGAGCGAATATGACCCATTAACACTAGGGGAGCGGAGTGCGGGATACTTAAGTCGTTTACCGGGTAAAAATGTTATCGTGAATAACAATATGCCTTTATTTGCTACTCTGGTATCCAACCATACGGGTTATAGTGACCCCATTGATATAGACGGAGAGAAAGTCCTAATAGACGCAGATGCTTATCTTCCTGTTGGTGTCTGGAGCGGAACTATTCTTACGGGCGGGAAAGGGCATAAAATAGACGTCAATCCTGATAATATGAAAATCTTAGCGGACTCTATGGTGTCAAAAATGAAAGGACAAATTACTACTGCCCAGTCACATGTCAATCATGCTGTGGATATTGTCGAAAGGGAAGGAAGCAAGCTTGATGATAGAAGAACACAATTGACAACTAGTTTCGACGACTTATTAGGTCAAGATGCTTTTGGAAAAGTATTAACGGGAATGGCTGCTTATGAACAGTTGCGTGAGGAACTTGAAAGAATAAATCCTGTTGGAGTCAAAACGTATGAAGCTGTTCAGCGTATACGAATGGCACCAGTCTTATCTGATATGCTAGATTTTATTTCTATGCATGTATTTTCTGGGATTTTGGGTATAGCCATAGAACTCCCCCTACTTGTAGCGGATACAATTTCCAAGTTGGATGGTATTATTCTTCAACTCAATGCATTAAAAAAAGGGGCTATTCCGATGCTGTTTAACGGAATTGATAATCATTTTTTGAGCGACGGCATGGTAACAGAACTTAAGGAGCACTATAAAATAATTGACAGGAATAAAGACGTTCTGACAAACCAAATTTCTACATTTGGGATGCAAGTGAAATATGTTTCGCAAGAATTGGAAAAAGCCGATAAACTTTTGACAGCTCATCAAAAAGTCGAACAAGTTTCTGCCCCGCCTGTCACTTCAAATTTTGTATTAAAGGAATCGGAGGCAATGAAGGATGGAATGGGGAAGAAACAGAAACTACTTGATGAAAATTATCGTAAATTCAAGAAGTCTGCCTTATCTTCATTAGATCCTGTCATCGCAAGTTTTGGAAGTTCTCTACAACAACTTGATTACATGGTGGATGATTTGATGGATGGTGTGGGGAAATTGCGTTCTGCCTTATCGTTTGCTCACATCCCATTTACGGATATTGACCAAAATGCACGCCAAGCACTGGATGATGCTGTTAGGGAGATACAACCTTATCAAATTGCTCTCGCATCGGTAAAAGGAGCTGTCCAGTCCCTTCGAGGCGGGGGATTAAATGCAGTGCTTGAAGCATATCGGCCATACATAGATACGGCGCTTTTTGACGGGACACAGTTCCAAAATGTCATCGCATTGAACAAAGCGTCGGTCAATATTTACGAAAGTTCTAAGATGGTGTTTGAAGATATTAAGTATCAGTTAAGCGACAATAAAGCAGTGGCGGTCGAAGCGCTGGACAAACTAGCGGACAAAGTGGTTATTAATTTAGCTGAGCTGATTGATCAGCTCAAGCGAGGGAGCATAGATTTATAACTTAACGTGGATACATAACATAGAAAACATCTGAAATGCGTTTAATGCCTCCCTAGTTTTTTTGGTTATCGAGTAAATTGTCACAAAATGTATGAAAAGTTGTCACTGCATAATCCGAACAGTCATGTATAATAGTAGTTCATGCTAATACAGTTTAAGTTTCCCTGTTTCTAATATGTATCGTTCGATGAAATCACCGTCTAGCATGAGCGGTGTGCGAGGTTAGCGGAAACTAGCCTCGTTTTTTGTTGAGGACAGGAGCTAGTAGGAATAAAAATTTATTAAAATATCTGTAATCTTTACAGGAGTCCTTTTTTATCTTTAGTCCTTGGCTTCATGGTACCCTTGCCGGTAAGTTTTACTGAGTATCAAAATAAATAAGAGTGAATACGACACTTAGAACTAAATGTAAGTGAATCTTGAGATTAAAATCAAATGGCGGGAAAGTTCAAAAAATAGACATATTTAGATAAATTAAAGTGTGTTATAATAATTTATATGCAATTTAATTTATGTGATTTTTTTGAATTGGGTTCTCAAATAATAGGAGTAGGAGGTTTTTCGTGGAGTCATTATTTTTAATAACTGTAGTAATTTTTTTTCTAGGTGTTTTTTTTTATTGGTCTTTCAGGAGGAATTTTCAGGTGGCGAGCGCTCAATAATAAAAAAGCGTGGGAGGGTTCTGTTATCCCGCTTTTAATTGTAGGAGTTCCCATCACAATAATTGGCCTTATTTTTATGTACGTGACATATCCATTTTAACTTGCTATTAGCTAAGGTCAACGGAAATTGATTACATTTTTTAGAATATGCTCTTTAATACTGAATATAAAGCATGGAAGAAGGTTTCATTTTTCTATACACGTGGTATAAATTATTATAGTACAACATCCCCGTTGTATGACTGGTCAGAAGTTCATTCTAAAGAGTGGATTTCTTTTGTACAGTAAAGTATAATAAAAGATACATGCAATAAAATGTTATCACAAAATCTTTGATTACGACTCGCTTGAAATGTGCGAGGGCTTAAGACTAGCGGAAACTAGTCTTTTTTTTTGAATCAAATGCTTAGATGTTTTCTTGTATTGTGATATACTGACACTATCATGCTGCAATAAATTCTCTCAATGAAAATCTCTTACCTGACTCGTCTGGCATGAGCGAGTCGATTAGTTGCTAAATCTATTCACTTATAGTAATGTGATAGTATACAAACTCCCTTGTTTGTATAAATGAGATTTATTTCCTAAATTTTTGTGTATACTCAGGTAAAGCCCATTCTGAAAAGGATGGGTTTTACTGTTTGAGAAAAAGGGTAAATATAATCGAATCCTTGTCGGGGGTTCATCCTTCTGTTTGAGTGCTAAGGCACTCTTTTTTTGTGGATTAAAACTTAAATTGTATACTAAAAAACTTGAAAATTGGTTCATATTGGTCATTCGCGATTAAAAACGGACTTTTTAAGGGATTTATCGTTTTCGTATTTAATTTTATGCTATAGTTAAAGTGTTACATAAACAGCAAAAAGGGGGAGAATTACATGAAAACAATAAGTAAGATATTCATAGCCGCAATAATAACAATTCTGGTTCTAGTACCTTTGAGCAGTAGGATTGTTGTGCAAGCAAGTAATAATGAGCCAGAGAGGCCGGTTACAAAAATGACAAGTGGGGTAGCATTGAATAAGATAGAGTATGATACGATTCAAACAGAAGATGATTTTTATTATATAACTACGCAAGGAAATGATATGCTTGTAACGACAACCATTAAAAATTCAGATGGGACAGTTACATTGACTAGTAATCCGGAAACCGGAAAAACGTTCGTTTCAAGTGATTTTATGACAGAAGAAGAAATTCAAGAATTGCAAGAGGAAGCCGATAGTCAAGAAAGAATAAGAGATCTTATATCAGAAACACCTAGTACAACGTCAATGCTTAGATCTCAAACAGGTTCCTGGGCATGGTCGAGTTGGCAGAATAAAAGTATAACCAACAATAAAAAATTCACGATACAAACTGCTATTACAGCTCTAGGAGCGAAATTTGGAATGTATGGCGTTGCTGCGTCATCAGTGGCCAATATTATTGTTCAATATGGAATGAAGACAGGGTATTTTAAGGTTAGAGCTGCTACCCGAAAAGATACAGACTATAACTATGTTTGGACTAAAAATCAAGTAAAGCTTTATAAAGAGAGTAGTCGAAAAACACTATTAAGTACTAAAGAGTCTACCGCTAGAAAGACACATGTATTATACGGCTGAGGAGTGAATTCAAATGAACAGTTGGATAGCAACAATAGTAACAGTATTAATTTTAATTTTAGTCTGGCTCATTATACCCCAAAAATATTTGTTTTGGGGTATAATGACTGCGCCTGTAATTGGATTACTTGTGCAATGGCTATTTAGCAAGAGAAAATCAACTCATAACTAGTTGCATACATATGGTAACTAACTAAAAAAGGCTTCTAGCATTCTTAGAAGTCTTTTTTGAACTTATACATACTATAACTATGATGAAAAAGAGTTATTCAAAGAAGAATTTTATGAAATTTCAACTGATAACGCATTAAAAGAGTATGATGAAATTAATATTGTTGAATTTGATGAAGAATCATTTCCTAATTTAAAGGAAGACTTGAACTTAACAGAAGAAGATGTTACAGAACTTGATAAGCAGAATTTGAATGAGATAGCAGATGAAATCTTTGAACAAAATGATATAGAGAAGCCTTCTTTTAGTGAGGAGAAACAGTTACTAAAAGGGATTAAAGGAACTGCTGCTAAAATTGCAGCTAAAGCCGCTTTGAAGAAAATTAAAAATATTGGAAAAACTACATGGAATAAAAAGGTTAATAAAGTAGTAAATAAACTTATTGCATCAAGTAAACTAAAAAAGACGTTGAAATATGTTTTGGGATATGAGTTTATGGTGCAAACTTTTAATGTAGTAGGAAATTCTACTGGGAAAATTGAAGATGTATTATCTACACAATTTAGAAAAGTTGGCATGAATAAATACTGGGCTGGTATATGTTCCAGATTGATAACTACAATTTTTATATAGGGATTTAAGTTCACAACGTTTGCTCACCAGCTTCTAGCGAAAGGAAATGATAAAAAATGGGGAAAATAGTAATGGTCATGCTAATAATAACGGCACTCTATGCTATTGGTAATATTTTTATAGGGTTTAGTAATTACATGCCCGCTAGATTAAATATTGGTATTTTGGGCGTGCTTCAAATAGGAACTCTAAGCTTGATACTAATATATTTAAACAAAAAAAATAAAGAAAATGAAAAATAAAAATATGATATTCATCCCATGAAAGTTAATAAAGCGACTGAAAATCTTAATTCAGGAACAAAAAAAGCTCTGGTAAAAGCACTAAGAGCAGCTGGGATTTCTAGGGGACTGCTCAAAGTTTGGCTTTTTCGTTTGATTATTCATTTTGTTTAACTAAATTAGCGATAAACAACAAAAAAATTCCAAAAAGCAAGATTGCAATTAACATAAAAATCTCTGAAAAAATCGATACTGCAATAATTTTTTAAGTGCGATTTTTTAGTTTGATATGCCCTTGAAAAAAGTGGATGCATTAGCTTAAGTAAGTATGTCAATA
>NZ_ALWW01000047.1 GCF_000344175.1 Listeria fleischmannii subsp. fleischmannii LU2006-1
TCGGATGACGATAATGAGTTGATGCTTGAGTAATTAAAGTATGATWGAAAAAGCAGATGAATAACAAAAGGAATCAATAACGATGAGCTTCAAAAAARTAAACAACAAGCGAATAGTAATAAATTGAATTTAGGGTTGAGGGGGAGGTTTAAATGAACCGAAGCTGCAACCTTAAAAAAACAAAAAAGCGCTAAACAAGCAGAACTCAGTCAATGTGTGAGTGATAAAGCTTCAATTGAAGAAAAATTAGAGCGCTTGAGGACGGCAAAGAAAGAAGTCGCAAGTGTCCAAACCGAAATAAAAAGATTTAAAAAGTAAAGGTTAAAGAATAAATCTGATCAACCAGACACTTGGCAAGGTAAAAAACTAACAGAGTTTGAAAATCTCATGGAAGGCGCCTTTAAAACAGATTAACGACACATATTATAAAAAAATTGATAATTACTATGATGAGATTTGTGACGAAATTACACGCTTAGAAAATGAGGCGAATGAAAAAGGTGGACTAATCGGGTGGCTAGGAAACCAAATTAATAATTTAGGAAATGAAATAGACAAATTAGTGCATCACTAATTTTGCGAAAGGAGATGAATGATTTTGGGATTTGAAATGATTCAAATTAACTCTGTTATTTTCTTCGCTCTTGTTGGAGCAGCACAAAAAAATGCGGGAGATTTTCTGGCAGATGCAGATTCTATGCCAGAAATTACATCCAAGTCAGTTGCGCTAGATAATTTTATAGACCAGTTCAAAGAGATGCAATCTGTTTTAGAAAGTTATAAAACATTACTAAAAAAAGATTTAACAACAATACATGATATCGGGAATTCGCTAGTAGAAACGGACAATGCACTGGGACGGGGGATACAAAATGGTTTATCAAATTAAGTATGATGATATAATGTCCGTAGGCGCGTTTACTAATTCTACTAGCAAAGCTTATTCGGATCAGCTTGAAGCTATCTCTAAGTCGATTAGTCCAATCATTTCGATGAATCAACTAAAAGGACAGGCAGCTGACAGCGTGAAAACTTACTTAGCGGAAGTACATGGAAATATTTTAGGAAGTATAGGACAAATTATTCAAGAATATCAGGTGCGTTTCTTATTATACAAGGATGGCTATTTTCAAGAAATCGACAACGATTTACATGCGCAATTGGACGAAAAAGTTTTTGATGAATTAGTTAGCTTCTTTAAATCATCAAAAAATGCTTTTGAGTTGGAGCAAGTGAATTTAGACAGTACAATAGGAACAATAAATGATATATTAGCTACTAAGATTTCCGGCCAAAATGTTTTGCAAAGTTATGATGATGCGTCAAAAAAAGTAAATGATTTAAGAACTAAAACTGGTGAATATGAAACAAAGCACAAGAATGCGGACTTAGTAAATTTTAAAAATATGCTCCAAGCTTTAAAATTGTTAATAGCAGATTATCAGGGAAGAAATTCAAATGTTGTTACGCAGTATGAAGCGGGAGGTATTGCGACTGCTAATGGGGCCCAAGATTTAAGCGCGGCCCTTCAAGCTTCTGCAGCAGGTATGCAAGCGAGTCAAAGTCAAATCGAAGCTGCAGGGAGCCGCGAGGAAGAGAGATGGAAAGCATTTGAAAAAGAATTGGCAGATGCGAGAAAAGAAAAAGGAATGTGGAATGCTGTATTCGCTGTAGGTGCTATTGTAATAGGTGGTGCTGCAATTGTTTTAACGGCAGGAGCAGCAACTCCGCTAGTAGTAACGGCAGCGGTAGCAGGTACGGCATCCATGGCGTACGGTGCTTCTAATTTAGTCGAGGCGGGGCAAGATATTTACTACGGTGCAAACGGTGACGGTTTTTCAATGGCAATCAACCCACTAAGAGATACAATATTCATGGGAAACCAGCAGGCATATGATATATTTGGACTAGCAGCGACAACAGTTGCAGGGCTTTGTATCCCAGTTGGAGCTGGATTAAAAGCAGCTGAAACAGCGGCTAAAACAGCTGGAACAACAGTAACAAGGCAACTAGTAACACAAGCTGTTGCGAAGGAACTAGGAAAAGAAGCTATTACAGGAGCAGTGGCAGGCGGCACTGGATATGCGACGAACTGGGCGGCAAATGAATTCTTACCTCAATTTGTTGGGGAAGATGCTGCTAGGAATATTGGTATTGTTTCGAGCATTGGTACCAGTATGTTGGCTGGTTGGGGAACCTATAAAGGTATGTCTCAAATGAATGCTTTTAAAGTAAATGTAAATTTGAATCCTAATGATGTTAGATTCAGCCAAACATCTGTAAATGGCTCCCGAGATATTATTGATAGCATGAAAGCAAGTGGCTGGAAAGGTGACCCCATTGATGTTGTAAAAATGCCTGATGGACAATTGACTACAATTGATAATACTAGAGTTGCTGCAGCTCGAGAGGCTGGGATAGAAGTTAAAGCAATTGTCAGAAATTATGATGAGCCTCTTCCTAGTTCTATGATAGATAGATTTACCACAAAGAAAGGAACCCCTTCTAGTTGGGGAGAAGCTTTAGAATTAAGAGTTCAGAAGCAAAAAGCTAGTTTTAGAAATACTAGCCCGTTTGGTTCATTTAATTTAGAAAAAATGAAATAATGAAAGGTGATAGAAATGGAAAATTATTATATTAATAACTCCTTGTATGAATATCCTGCTTCTTTTGAAAAGTTGATTGAATTAAATTTAATTGATTTTGATGTATGGTATTTTATTGAGTCAGAGCAAGCGAGTAGAAGATATCTTGATTTGAAAAAAAGATATCCTAAGCGTAAATTGATACCCTTTGCAAGAAGGGATGATAATGATGATATAGCTTGCTTTGAAGTTGGGAAAGGCAGTAAAGTACAAATTATTCATGATTTTTCTTCAGAAGGTTTTGAACAAAGGGCAGAGCTTACTGATTTGTGGGAATGGGTAAAATATGCGGTTGACGAAATGATAGATTTTAATCGAAGTGAAGAAAATGATGAATGAAGATAATTTTGAGAAGCTCAGTAAAGAGGTTTCCTATGCTCTTCGTCATGCACCAAGAGAGTATAAATTAGAACTTGATAAGGAAGGTTGGGTACCAGTCAAACAGTTGATATCATCATTAAAAGAAGTCCGGCATTGGGATAGTCTAACGGAATCTGATTTACGAGAGATGATTTCAAAATCCTCAAAAAAAACGACATGAAATAGTAAACAATAAAATTAGAGCTCTCTATGGGCATTCTACGCCCACAAAAATTACTAAAGAAGAGGCTTGCCCACCTAAATATCTATATCATGGAACTTCACCAGAATCCTACAAGGAAATTATGGTTAAGGGTCTATTACCAATGAATAGGCAGTATGTCCATTTATCGGAAGATATAAATACAGCAAATTTGGTAGGAAGTAGAAAAACGGACACCCCCATTATATTATCTATAGATACATACGCTGCAAGGGAGGAAGGTGTGAAGTTTTACCATGGTAATGATCAGGTTTGGCTTGCTGATAGTGTGCCTAGTAAATGTATTTCAGTCGTAGATGAGTTTAATCAAGAAAAGTAAGATAAACTGTTCAGAGTTTGATAAGAGGTCTATCATTATTAAATGAAGTCTTATGAGATAATATTTTTGTGGAAAATAGTATAGTTTCAAAAATAAGCACTTGGATAACGAGACAGTATGTCAAAAACGATAAAATAGCTTACGGTTAAATCGTGTAAGAAAATTGAATTCATATCATTTGTGATTTCTGCTTTAGAAGTCTAGATAGGCGAACAGAGTTAAATAATAAAAACGTATTTTTCAATTCGAAAAATACGTTTTTTATTGTTTATACATCTTTCTTCGTATTCCATGGTTTTCCGCGGACGACAATGACGTCGCAGTCAGCGTGTTTGGCGACGAATTCGGTGACGCTACCGAGGATAAGTTGTTCGGATGGGGTGAGGCCAGTTGAACCGACGAGCACAAGGTCGGGGCCAAAATTTTTAAGTATTTTTTTCACGAATGTGGTTTTGGGAGTTCCAAAGTGGACGAAGGTTTCAACGTGTTTGACACCTGCTTTTTCGGCCTCATTTTTGTAGATTTCTACTAGTTCTTCCCCATAATCCTTGGCTTTTTTTGCATAAGTTTGTTCGTAATCAATAAGAGGGGCGATGCGGCGGATGTCAGCCACGAAGCCGATTCCGAGAATGGAGTCGTCTCCTTTGGCGATGTTGATGCCGCGTCTTAGGGCAGCTTCTGCTTCGTTGGAACCGTCTACGCCAACTAAAATGCGCTTGTACGTTGTCAATTTTCTCACCCTTTCTGGTGGATTCGTTATTTATTTTATACCCGTATTTAGTATTTTTCATACTTTTTTTTCGTGAAATTCGTTATACTGTTTAAAAAGGAGTGTGGGGTGTGTGGCAAAACTCAATCGTTTTGAACCAATTATTGCGACGCCAAATCGACCAGGCTATATCGAGTTTGCGCCTGCCGCTTCGCTCGAGGATAGTGTTCGGTGTTTTTGGATGAGCAAAGAAGATAAAAATTTCCCGGGAAATAATTGGGTGATTCCCGATCTATGTGCGGATATTATTTTTCGGATAGATCGCCAAACGGGGCGGATTTTAGAGCAGTTTTTTGTGGCGCCGAGTGATCAGCTTTTTTTAGGGAAGGAAAATCCTGATGGGGAGTTTACGTTTGGGATGCGCTTTTTTATGTGGGAAGTGAGTCGCTTTGTGCGTCCGGGATTTCGGATGGCTGTGAATGGGGTTTATGATGCGGAGGAGGCATTTGAAGGTTTTGCGGAACTTTCGCGAACGAAACTCGCGGAGGCGACCAATGTTATGGAAATAAAGGCGATTTTAGAGCAGTTTTTCATACAGAAGGAAAAACTGGTGCGGCATGACGCTTTTTTAAATGGCATTGATTTTCTGCTTGCGGAACAAAATCGTAATCAAGATGTGGTTACACATACAGCAGTTTCTAGGCGGCAATTGGAACGGCTTTTTAAAACGAATATGGGAGTGACGCCGAAACAAGCGGCGAATTTAATTCGCTTTCAGAAAGTATGGCGTGACATTTATTTCGGCAAGGCTTCTAGTTTGGCAGACTTGGCAGCAAAACACGCGTTTGTCGATCAGGCCCATTTAACGCACCAATTTAAGCGCTATGCGGGGGTAACCCCATTTGAGATGCAACAAAAATTTGCGAAAGATGTCGCTTTTTTACAATCTAAATTTTAAAGAATAGGGTAAAGTAGGTTTATGGAGGTGCGGACGAATGATTAAAAAAATGGAAGGTATTAATATTGCGGGGCCGAGTGCTGCTGAACTTGTGGCATTTTACCATGAAAAGCTAGGGATTCCGGTCGTCTTTCCGGGGCACGGGGATAGTATTGGAGCGAAATTGGGTTTTACACTCGCAGAACCAGGCATCATTGTGTGGCAGGAAGAGGAGCAAAGTGCGCCAGTAGAGTTTGTTTTTTCGTGTGAAAATTTGGATGATACGTATAACGAATTAAACGCGCGTGGTGTGACAGATACACCGCCGAGGCTCGCCGAGTGGGGTGGCCGCGAATTAAATTTCCTCGACCCGATTGGCAATAAAATTATGATTTTGGAAGGGAACTACGCATGATAAAACGCTATTCTTTTCTCCTAGAAAAAATGAACTTGCTTAAAGGGGCGACGCGTGATTATAAGGAGGAGTGGGAATCGGACCGTTTTTTCGTTTATGGAAAAATGTTTGCGATGCTTGGGAAAAATAAGGAAGGCGCGGAAATTCTCACTCTTCGGACGACAGCTGAGAGAAGTGAGGCGCTTAGAGCTATGAATAGTGCGATTATTCCGGGTTATTATATGAATAAGCGGCTGTGGATTTCGATTTTGTTAGAAAAGGAAAAAGAAACTGATTTTATAGCAACACTTTTTGCTGAGGCGTATGAGACAATAGTCGGGACGCTTCCCAAGTATAAACAAGAAGAGCTTAAAAATTAAATTGCTTTTTATTCGGGACTATTTGTATAATAAGAAGAGATAGAACGCTTTTACTATAGAAGCGTTCTGTTTTTTTGTTCTTTTGGTCTCATGGTGTACAAAGTGATGAACAAACTTAAAAGGGAAATGGCATAGTGATAAGCTTTTTTTCGGTGCAGTATGTGCAGAATGTTAAAAAATACACAAGCAAAGTCCAAAGATGTACACGGCTTCCACAAATTTTGGGGATGAAAGCGTGTACATTTTTATTTGGCTAAGATTTATAATGAAGTAGAACAGGAGGGAACAATATGTATTTGGATGAACGTAGCGATACGCTTCTAAAAGAAATTTTAAGACATCCAGATGTGACAAATGCTGAGCTCCAAGAAAAGTTTGGGCTTAGTCGCAGACAAGTCGATTATAGTTTTTTGAAAATTAATAATTGGCTTGAGGAGCAGGCTTACCCTAAAATTCATCGCGGTGCTGGCGGGCGGTTTGTTACCTACCCTGACCTGTTTAAAATAATTGGTGAGGATGAGTTTGAAAAAGCCGATTGGTATATTCCTTCTGAGAAAGAACGAGCTAGTTTAATCATTCTTATGCTCACAACCCGAAACGAGGAATTATCGCTTAATCATTTTATTAGTGAACTGGAGGTGAGTAAAAATACGGTTTTGCGCGATTTAAAGGCAGTTCAAAAAATGCTTGATACATTTCATCTGGAAGTAAAATACTCGCGTATGAAGGGGTATTTAGTCGTGGGAGACGAGTGGAATGTCCGAACGGCCATGCTAATCGCTGCAGAGCACGTCATTGAAAGTTACGGCGGGGAAGAGTATTTAAAACGCTTTATGCAAATGGATAAGACGGAGGTCGAAGGGATTCGAACGAAGCTAGAGCAAGTAGAAACACATCTTAACCTCCATTTTATTGACAGTAAAATGCGAATTTTGCCTTATATTCTGATTGCGATTTTTAGGCGAATAAGTAGCAATCAAACGATTACCACATCTTTCCAAATTGATTATAGTGAACTTTCAGATACGCGTGAGTATGGTGCGGCTGAAATTTTAATTAAAGGTTTGGGCGATGTATCAAAAGAAGAACGAATGTACATTACACTTCAAATTTTAACATCAAATGTGCTTTTGAAAGACCATCTAAAATCGGAGGAAATGCCGAAATTAAGACTTGCATTAGCAGAATTTTTAACAGAGTTTGAAAAAAAAGCAGTAGTTCAGCTTGTGGATAAAGAAACGCTACTAGAAAAATTATTTACCCATATTAAACCAGCATATTATCGCATCAAATACCGTTTAACAACTGATTACAGCATTTTAGACAGAATTGATGAGGAATTTCAGGCGGTGCACTACATTGTAAAAGAATCGCTCTACCCTTTGGAAAAATTTATTGGTACAAGAATTCCTGAAAATGAAAGTATTTTCATCACGCTTTTTGTGGGCGGTCACCTTATTGAAACAACGGAAAAACTACAAACGCGCATGAAAGCTGTTGTGGTTTGTCCAAATGGCCTTTCCATTTCGCGACTGATGGAAAAAACGCTTCGAAGCTTATTTCCTGAAATTTTCTTTTACCAAGCCATGTCCATCAGGGAGTTTGAGCAGACAAATTTACTCTACGATATGGTGTTCTCAGCCGTTCCACTTACGACTAACAAAAAATTCTTTTTAATAAGTCAATTGATGGATGAAAAGGAAAAACTTGAACTTAGAAGGCGAGTACTACGCTCGGTCTATTTGATTGATGATTATCTAAGCGTAGATAGTTTAATGAAAACCATTCAAAAATACGCGGATATTCGCGATTATGAAAAACTAGAACGGGCGCTTGCGGAGAAGCTTCACCCGACAGAGGAGAAAAAACTGGACGACCGTACCGGAAAACAAAATCTAGCTGATTTAATTCCAAAAGAGCACATTATTCGGTTAAAAAAGGTTTCAAGTTTTAAGGAAGCGATTGAAATCGCTGCGAGTCCACTTCTTGCCTCTGGATCCATAACAAGTGAATATGTTCTTGAGATGCAAAAGCAACATTCGATTCCAGTACTGAACATTGTGCTTGGAAAAACCATTGCTATCCCTCATGCAGAAACTGAAAAAGGTGTTTTGCGACTTGGAATGAGCATGCTTTTTGTGGAAGAAGGACTGTTTTTAGAAGACGGGATGCCGCTTCATTTTGTGGTTGTTATTGCGGCCGTTGATAAAAATGCGCATTTTACGGCGCTTCGTGAGCTTATGGAACTTTCTGGTAAAAAGAATGAACTGGCCAAACTTCGCGCAGCAAAAAACATAGAAATGATGCACACAATTATTAAAAATAATACGGGAAAAGAGTAAATGGTTACTACAGGAGGAGTCGTAATGGATTTAGTGAAATTTTTAAAAAAAAGAGCTGATATGGGTGGATGTATCTTGCGAGACGCAGGAAGATATATTTAAAACAGTGGCGAGTCAAGGGGAAAAACTTCACTATGTGACAAGTCATTTTCTGAGTAAGCTTTTGGAACGTGAAGCCGTTTTTCCGACAGGTTTAAAGCTTGACGGATACGGGGTGGCGCTTCCGCACACAGATCCTGAATGTGTGAGTGAGCAATTTATCGCCGTTTTAACAAGTAAAAAAGGCATTCCGTTTCAATTGATGGAAGATAAAAATCAGAGTGTTCGTGCAGAAGTTATTTTTGTACTCGGTTTAAATGAACCACACAGTCAACTTGAAGTATTGCGGCAATTAATGGGCATTATTCAAGATAAAGGGAACATTCGCGCACTTAATGAAGCTAATTCGGCAGAGCAAATCATACAAATTTTAAAAAAAAATAGCTGTAAATGAATAAGGAGGAATTTAAAATGAGTAAATATACAATTTTGGTCGCATGTGGTGCTGGGATTGCAACTTCAACGGTCGTAACGGATAAGGTGGAAAATTTAGTGAAGGAACATAATATTGATGCATCCGTGAAACAAATTAAAATTTCGGAAGCAGCAGGACTTCAAGACGGGGCAGACTTAATTGTTTCCACAACTATTTTGCCGACAACATATAAAATTCCAGCCATCATTGCGACAAGTTATATCACAGGAATGGGCATGGAAGAACTGGATGAAGAGATTTTATCTTATCTAAAGTGACGGAGGATTAAGGGTTGTCTAAATCTTCGGAATAAACAACCCTTGTTATCAAAATAAAAAGACTTATTTTAGGGAGGAAAAAGAACAATGGATAAATTACTAGCAGGAGTACAGTATGTGCTAAATCTCGGACCAACCGTAATTTTGCCAATTTATGATTTTCTTTATTGCACTTATTTTCCGAGTACCAGCTAAAAAAGCAGTTCGTTCTGCCATTACAATTGGTATTGGTTTCGTTGGGATTAACTTAGTCATTAGTTTACTTTCTGATAACTTAGGCCCTGCAGCACAACAAATGGTCGAACGGTTCGGTATGAACTTAACGATTATTGATGCTGGATGGCCGGCAGCAGCGGCTGCTTCATGGGCATCACCGGTTGCAGCGATTTTAATTCCCATTTGTTTAGCTGTTAACTTATTACTTATTTTGATGAAGGCGACTAAAACGCTCGACATTGATATTTGGAACTATTGGCATTTCATTGCAGCAGGTGCGACAGGTTATATCGTAACAGGCGGTAGCTGGTGGTTTGCAATTCTATGCGCCATCATTTACGAAGTACTCGTTCTTTGGATGGCGGATAAAACGCAACATATGGTAGAAGATTTTTATGGGTTGAAAGGGATTTCGTTACCAACAGGCTCCACAGCGGCATTCGGGTTCGTAGGGATTCCAATTGGGTGGCTGATTGCTAAAATTCCAGGGATTAAAAATATCCATATTGATCCAGAAACCATTCAAAAACGCTTTGGTATTTTTGGGGAACCAATGATGATGGGGTTAATTCTCGGTATTGCGATTGGGCTACTTGCGGGATATGACGTAGGCGCGACGGCTCAACTTGGGATGTCAATGGGTGCTGTGATGTTCCTAATGCCAAGAATGGTTAAAATTTTAATGGAAGGTTTAATTCCAATTTCTGAATCTGCTCGTGACTTCATGAAATCTCGCTTTAAAGGCCGTGAATTATATATTGGGCTTGACGCGGCGCTTTCAATCGGGCATCCAGCCAACATTTCAACTGGGTTAATTTTAGTTCCGATTACATTATTCCTAGCGGTTATTATTCCGGGTAATAAAGTTCTTCCTTTTGGGGACCTAGCAACAATTCCATTTTACGTATCGTTCGTTGTAGCCAGTCGAAAAGGGAACATTTTACACTCCGTTTTAGCAGGAACAGTGGTTATTGCTTTGGCACTTCTCATGGCGACTGACTTCGGACCTGTTCACACTGAAATGATGCGTGGCGTATATGAATTCCCTAAAGGTGCATCTGAGGTTAGTACGCTTGATATGGGTGGTAACTTCTTTAACTGGATTATCTTGAAATTCTCCCAAATGTGGGCAGCTATTTTCTAAGAAAAATATAACTGAGGTGACGCATTATGCGAGCAGCTGTGCTCTATGAAAAAAATGAAATTAAAGCAGAGGAAATTGAAGAAGCCGTTTGTCATGCGGATGAAGTTCGTGTGAAGGTAATGGCTGCAGGGATTTGTGGTTCGGATATTCATAAGATGCAGACGAGATGGAAGTATCCGCTTCCGGCTGTAATGGGCCATGAGTTTTCAGGTGTTATTACAGAAGTGGGGCGTGATGTGACAAATGTTGTGGTCGGGGACCGTGTGGCGGGGATTCCACTTCTGCCGTGTGGAAAATGTGAGTATTGTCAGTCAGGCGAGTTTTCATTATGTGATAATTATCGGATGATTGGTTCTCACTTTTACGGCGCATTTGCGGAAAATACCGTTTTAAAGGCGAAGAATGTGATTAAGATTCACGACCTTGATTTTGAAGAGGCGGCAATGCTTGAGCCACTTGCGGTTTCTATGCACGGTGTACTTGGCATTCGGCCGAAAGTCGGCGATACGGTTTTGGTTTTCGGTGTTGGGACGATTGGGATTTTAACGGTGCAATGTTTGAATTTAACAGGTGTGAAGGAAATTATCGCGGTGGATATTAGTGACAAAAAACTAGAAGATGCGCGTAAGTTCGGATGCACGCACACCATTAACCCGCAGAAGGAAGATTTGAAGGCTCGCGTTTTAGAGCTAACAAATGGTTTAGGTGTGGATATTGCGATGGAGTGTGCGGGGTCGAAAGTGACGCAGGAACAGTGTTTGCTTGTGACGAAGAAGAAAGGGAAAATTGGCTACCAGGGAATTGCTTATGCGGACGTTCTTTTACACGAGGAAGCGTTTGAAAATATTTTCAGGCGTGAACTCACACTAAAAGGTTTTTGGAATTCTTATTCGGCGCCGTTTCCGGGGAAAGAGTGGCATAATTCGATTGAGTTTGTGAAACAAGGAAAGATTAAGTTGAAACCACTGATTTCGCATCGTTATGCCGTACAAGACACAGCAGAGGCCTTTAAAATGATTTTAAGTCGTTCTGAAGATTACAACAAAGTGCTGATTTTACCACAAAAGGAAGTGTTATAGATGAAAGCGGTAGTCAAAACGGAGCCGGGTTATGACAAAATGGAACTTCGAGATGTGCCTGTTCCAAAGGTTTACGGTGACCGTGTCAAAATTAAAGTAGCCTACACGGGAATTTGCGGATCGGATATTCATACGTTTAAGGGTGAGTATCAAAACCCGACGACGCCAGTTACGCTCGGCCATGAATTTTCGGGTGAAGTGGTTGAGGTTGGTCCGGAGGTTACAAAATTCAAAATGGGAGACCGGGTGACGAGTGAAACGACGTTCGAAACTTGCGGCGAGTGCATTTATTGCCAAGAACATGATTATAACTTATGTAGCAACCGAAAAGGCATAGGGACACAGGCGAATGGCAGTTTCGCGGAATATGTGCTCTCGCGCGAAGAGAGTTGTCATTTACTCGCTGAAAGCATATCGTATGAAGCGGCGGCGTTAACGGAGCCACTTGCTTGTTGTGTGCACGCAGCTTTGGAAAAAACGGAAGTGAAGTCGAGCGACACCGTCTTAATTTTTGGGCCGGGACCGATTGGACTACTTCTAGCCCAAGTTGTGAAAGCGCAAGGGGCAACAGTGATTATGTCGGGGATTACAAAGGATAAGGCGCGCCTTCAGTTAGCCCTTCAATTAGGTGTCGATAAAATCGTGGATACGTTAACCGATGATTTAGATGACATTGTACTAAGCATGACGGATGGTTATGGTGCGGATAAAGTATTTGATTGTTCTGGCGCTGTTCCCGCAGTAAACCAAGGCCTTCCGCTAACAAAGAAAAAAGGTGATTTCGTCCAAGTAGGCTTATTTGCTGAAAAGAAAAATGCAATTGATGAGGAAGCCATTATTCAACGTGAAATCGCGTATATTGGCAGTCGCTCGCAAAAACCAAGCTCATGGCTTATCGCGCTTGATTTACTAGCTAAAGGTCATATTCACACAGACCAAATGATTACCAAAATTTACGACTTAGATGACTGGCGTGAGGGATTTCAAGCGGTGATGGCTGGAAATGAAATCAAAGTATTGGTGAAATCAAATTAAATGACAAAAGGAGGATGGCTGTTTTGAAACCTTTTACAAAAAAGGACAACTTTTACAAAACCAAGCTGGCAGGCCGGGGAAATGTAAGCAGTCATCCTTCGCTATATTATATCACAGAAGGTGGATCAGGATGAAAATAACAATTGGTTGCGACCATGGTGGTATTCATTTAAAAGATGCTATTGTGGCGCATTTGAAAAATCAGTATGAAGTAACCGATATTGGGACATATAGCACAGAAAGCGTTGATTTTCCGTCATACGCTGAAGAAGTTGCTCACCGCGTCACAAATAAAGAGGCGGATTTAGGGATTTTAGTTTGCGGTACGGGAATTGGAATGAGCATTGCGGCGAATAAAGTCCCGGGAATTCGTGCGGCAGTTGTGTCAGATTGTTTTTCAGCGCAAGCGACACGAGAACATAATGACAGCAACGTGTTATGCCTCGGGGAACGCGTTCTAGGTGAGGGGCTCGCACTTCGAATCGTAGATACTTGGCTTGCGGCAGAATTTCAAGGTGGAAGACATACAAAGCGACTTCGTTTAGTTGAAAAAATGGAAGGAAAGTGAGGAGGGTTACGGTGAAACAGATTGCGGCATCCATTATGTGCGCGGACCAATTTCATTTGGCAGAAGAGCTAAAACAGCTAGAAGCAGCCGGCATTGAGTTATTACATTGTGACGTTATGGACGGTATTTATGTGAACAATTTAGCACTTGGCCCAGAATATTTAAAAGCACTTCGTCTTGAGACATCGATTCCGCTTGATATTCATCTGGCAACGGTAACACCACTTAAATATATTGACATGTTCCAAGTTGCGAGGCCTGAATACATATCATTTCATGTGGAGGCGGCAGATGATGTCATGGAAGTGATTAGTAAAATTAAATCGTACAATATTAAGCCTTCGATTGCGATTAATCCCGAAACGCCTGTTGAGGCCATTTTTCCGTATTTGGATTATGTGAATATGGTTCTTGTGATGACTGTAAATCCAGGCTTTGCGGGGCAGGAATTCAGACAGGACGTCATTACTAAAATCGCTATTTTAAAAGAAAAAATAAAAGATAATCCGTATGCGCCGCTCATTGAGGTGGATGGAAATATTAACAGCCACACGGTTTCGCTTATGCGGGATTCGCTTCCGGATGTGTTTGTGTTAGGAACTTCGGCGCTTTTTCATCAAAAGGATAACTATGATTATGCGGCGAGATCTTTAAAAATTTGGTCAGAAATTGATTAAGAGGAGACGACGAACGTGAAAAAAACGATGGATCAACAAGTCATTGATAATATGCGTGCGCTTTCGATTGATATGATTGAAAAAGCAAAATCGGGTCATCCGGGAATGCCGATGGGTGCGGCTCCGATGGCGTATATGTTATTTGCGAAGCACTTAAAGTTTAATCCTAAAAATCCCAATTGGTTTAACCGTGACCGTTTTGTGTTGTCAGCGGGGCATGGGTCGGCGCTTTTATATAGCGCCTTGCACTTATTTGGCTATGATGTGAGCATGGAAGATTTAAAGGCATTTCGGCAGTTTGGCAGTAAGACGCCGGGGCATCCGGAATATCGGTTTACGGCTGGTGTAGATGCAACAAGTGGGCCACTTGGTCAAGGTATCGCGATGGCGGCTGGTATGGCGCTTGCGGAAGCTAAAATGGCGGATAGTTTCAATAAGGAAAACTATGATCTAGTCGACCATTATACGTATGCAATATGCGGCGATGGCGATTTAATGGAAGGGGTGGCGTCAGAAGCGGCCTCGCTTGCTGGTCATTTAGGGCTTGGCAAATTAATCGTGCTTTATGATTCGAATGATGTTTCACTTGATGGTGAACTGAGCGCTTCGTTTAGTGAGGATGCGGCGAAACGTTTCGGGGCATATGGCTGGCAAGTTTTACAGGTTTGTGATGGGAATAATTTGGCTTTGCTCCAAGAAAAACTAGTGGAAGCGAAGGCAGACAAAGAACGTCCTACTTTAATCGAAGTCAAAACAGTTATCGGTTACGGGGCGCCAAATAAAGGTGGTAGTTCTGCGTGTCACGGGGCGCCGCTTGGTGATGCGGAAGCGAATCTTGCGAAGGAAAATTATGGGTTTACGGAAGCCCCGTTCACGGTGAGACAGGAAGTGAAAGACTATTTAAGCAACTATCGTACGCGTGGGGCGGAGTTAGAGTCGGCTTGGGAAAACGTATTTTCGAATTATGAGGCGCTTTATCCTGAACTTGCAGCTGAATTTAAGCGTGTCGTAAGCGGGGAACTGCCGGAAAATTGGGATACTGATATGCCTAGTTTTACGGAAGGTGAAAAAGTGGCGACGCGCTCGGCTTCACATAAAATGATTAATACGCTAGCCGCATCTGTTCCGGAATTTTTTGGTGGTTCAGCTGATTTAGGTTGCTCTAATAAAACATTTATTGATGATGGCGAAGCATTTACGAAATCAAAGCGAGGGGGGAGAAATATTTGGTTCGGCGTACGCGAATTTGCGATGGCAGCGATGCTAAATGGAATGGCGCTACACGGCGGACTCCGAGTTTTTGGTTCGACATTTTTCGTATTTTCCGATTACATGCGCCCAGCAATTCGTATGGCGGCACTTATGAAATTACCTGTCACCTACGTTTTCACACATGATAGTATTGCAGTCGGTGAAGATGGTCCAACACACGAACCAATCGAACATTTGGCATCACTGCGCGCCATGCCGGGCCTTTCAGTTCTCAGACCGGCTGATGCAAAAGAAACGCGCGTAGCATGGGAAGAAGCCATGCAAAATCAAGACGGCCCCGTCGCCCTCGTACTCTCAAGACAAGATTTACCAGTGCTTGAAACCGCACAAGAAACGGTCACTTCCGGTGTCAAAAAGGGAGCCTACATCGTCTCGCCTTCAGAAAAAGAAATGCCAGATGCCATTTTAATTGCGACCGGCTCCGAGGTTAGTCTTGCCATTGCTGCACAAAACGAATTGAAGTCGCGTCATATCGACGTTTCCGTCGTAAGCTTACCAAGTTTTGATATTTTTAAACAACAAAGTAAAGCCTACCAAGAAAGCGTTCTGCCAAATGCCGTTCGTGCGCGTTTTGCGATTGAAGCGGCGAGCACATTTGGTTGGCATGACATCATCGGTGACGCAGGAGAAATGCTCGGCATAGATCACTTCGGCGCGTCCGCTCCAGCCGAAAGACTATTTGAAGCGTTCGGATTCACAAAAGAAAATGTGGCGGACCGCGTTCAAAAACTCGTGGAGAAAGCAGGTGTGCGCGTATGACTTTACTTGCCCCGTCGCTCCTCGCTGCGAATTATATGGCGCTCGGCGAATCAATTCGTGACGCCGAACTAGCTGGCGCCGATTATTTGCACATTGACGTTATGGACGGCCATTTTGTACCGAATTTAACATTTGGTATTGATATGGTTTCAGAAATTGCCAAAGCAGCTAAAATCCCGTTAGATGTCCATTTAATGCTTGAAAATCCAGAGCGCTACATTGAACAATTTGCGGAAGCGGGTGCTAAAATCATTTCGGTACATGTCGAAGCTTGTCCGCACATCCACCGCATCATTCACCAAATTAAAGAAGCGGGCTGCCAGGCGGGTGTTGTTTTAAATCCGGGCACGGCGGCGGAAACTTTAACGAGTGTTTTGTCTGAAGTGGATCTGGTTTTGCAAATGACGGTGAATCCAGGCTACGGAGGACAATCGTTTATTCCAGGAACGCTCTCGAATATTGCTTTTTTTAACCAATATCGAAAAGAAAACGGTCTTCATTATAGGATTGAGGTTGATGGTGGGATTAATCAGGAAACGGCGGATTTATGTAAGGATGCAGGCGTTGATATTCTCGTCGCAGGCTCATATTTCTTTCAAAGTGCGGATAAAAAAGATACAGCTGATTTTTTGAAAAAGTAAGTTTCTAGGGAGCAGAATGCTATAAATTTTAAATCAATAGGTTTATAGTGGTGTGGGAAGGGGCGATTTAGTTGACCGCAAAAGATAGACGTATTCAAATTAAAGAGAAATGTGAGGAGACTGGTGGACTTTATGCGCAGCTTGTCACACCAATCAACGACATGCTACTTGCGCTTGATGCTGATATTTCAGAAGAAACCACACAGCAAATTCTAGAAAACTTAGAACTATTTCAAAAAGGTGAAAAATATTTACCTGATTGCCATTTAGATGAAAGTAATCACTTTTTGGAAGACGGCGTTTCGGCGCTAAAATCCGGCGATTTAGGAAACGGCGCTTTACAAATTTTTGGAGCCGGCTTAAATTTCGCTAGTTTTGCTGCAAAAGCGACGGGTGTAAAAAATATAAACGCGCATGAAATGCTAGAAAAGCGCTTTAGTGAATTGTTAAGTATAAAAAAAGATATGTGAAAGCATATCTCAGACTGCTGACAAACGGCAATCTTCGTCGTTAAACCTTCCGTTCCGGTGCTCACGTACTCGAGTACGCTCCGCTTCGGTACTCGGCTTTGCTAGAATCTCACCATTTGTCAGCAGCCTGATTTTGGTGATAAGCGTTTTGTTTTGCTTAATCTTTGAGTTTTTCTACAAGCTGAGATATGTGAAAGCATGTCTTTTTTTTATTTAACTTGTATTCGCTTTCTTTTAACTATATAATTAAGGTAGTTAATTAAAAGAGTTTAAAAAAGGAGGTGGGAAATTGGAAGCACGAGCTAATTTAATACGTGAACGTAATTTAAGGCGGCTGCTTGTTTACCTTTATCGTAAAGAACATGCTTTAAAAGTTGATATGGCAAGAGATACGGGGCTTAGCGTGGTCACGGTAAATGCATTAGTACGAAAGTTAGTTGAAGAAAAATGGCTGATGGAAGGGGAACAGGTGCAACCTAAATTAGGTCGACCGGCGACTACGTATACGTTTAATTATAATCGTGAGTTTTTTGCTTTATTTGCGGTGAAAGATCGGAATGGAAAACTGGTTATAGATGCTAAAATTGTTAATTTAAAAGGCGAAGCAGAATTTCACGAAACATTTGATTTCTCTGGAATAACACTTGATAATTTATGCAAAATCGTTTATTCAGTTTTACAAAAAAATACGGAAATTTCTAAAATAGCGGTTTCAATTCCTGGAAAAATTTCCGAAGGGCAAGTGACATCAAGTTGGTATAGTAAGTTGGATGGTTGGCCCATTTTGAAAGCGATTCAGGAATTGTCAGGCCTCCCTGTTGTTGTGCAAAATGATGCGCATGTTATGACTCTAGGGTATAGCTTGTTGCAACGTATATCCATTAGAGAAACAACAATAGTTGGCATATTTTTCCCGCTTCAAAGCATGCCAGGCATTACTATTTTAATCGATGGGAAGCTAATGGAAGGGAATCATTCGCTTGCCGGAGAAGGCAAGTATTTGCCGTTTTTAATGGATTCAGGCGTTCCGCAAACGAAGGGGAAACAATTAGCGGATTTAGCACAAATTGTTGAAATTTATAATGCGGTTTTGGCACCTACTAGCTTTATTTTAGCAGCAGAAAAAGAAGACGAACAAGCCGTGCGCGAGTTTTTAGCGAGTCGACCGCATCTTGACCTTCAGCCTAACACACCAACCATTTATATCGATCACGATTTTCAAAAAAGCGTGTGGCAAGGCCTTTTCTGGCTCGCAGCGCAGTATGATGAAAAGCTTTATTTTTTTGAATAAAAATGAGGGAGGATAAGGAAATGATAAAACTAGTTATAACGGATATGGACGGGACGTTTTTGAATTCAAACAGTGAATTTAATCGCCCCCTTTTCCAAGAAGTAAATGCTTTGATGAAGAAAAAAGGGGTTACTTTTGCGGCGTGTACGGGAAAACAGTGCGAACGTGTAGAGGTGATTTTTGGGGAAGACAGTGAAGATATTTGGATTTTAGGAGACAGTGCAACGCGGATGAAACGTAATGGGAAGTACGAATACGAATCACTTATTCCAAATGAACTTGGCCGCTCGATTATTCAAAAATTAGAGGAAATTGCGACCGATTATGTGATTATTGCTTGTACGAAAAAAGCGGCTATTGTTAAGGAAAGCTCCGAAAAAGAGATTGTCGATTATTATGTGCGCGGCTCCTATCAAAATGTAGACTTTGTCCATGATTATCAGGCTATCACAGATGATTTTGTTAAAATTACCATTTTTGACCCCCATGAAAGAAGTTTTGCTACGAAAGAAAAACTGGCTGAATTTACGGACAGAGCCTATATCGTTGCCTCCGAACCGATGTGGATTGATATTTCGAACTACGGTGTTCATAAAGGGACGACCGTTCAAGCGTTACAAGATAAACTTCAAGTCACGAAAGCAGAAACCGTCGCATTTGGTGATGGATGGAACGATATCGAACTGATGGAACAAGCCGACTTTAGTTTTGCTCTTCAAAACGCTTGCGACCCGCTAAAAGAGAAGGCTCGCTATATAACGAGTGCCACCAACAACGAAGATGCCGTTTTAAAAACCATTAAACAACTTTTAGAGGTTTAAAATGAATTTGGCGACTTTCGCATGATTTTCATAAAAGCCCTTCTGCCAGAAGGGCTTTTTACTGTATAATGGAACAGAAAGGGGGCAAAACAAATGATTCAATATCGCAATTTACGCGGCGTGTCCGTTACGACCATTTACGAAACCTTTTTAGATGCCTTTTCGGATTATACCATTCCCATGAAGCCAAGCTTGGCCGCATTTCAAAACATGTTATTTAGCAAGGGATTTCAGGCGGATAGTTCCGTCGGCGCTTTTGACCAAAGCGATTTAGTCGGCTTCATTTTAAACGGTGAAAGAGAAACTCAAGTTTATAACCTAGGGACAGGGGTGAAAGTGGCCTACCGGGCGCAAAAAATAGCTTCAGGCATGCTGGATGCAAGTATTCGCCTTCTTTTTGAAAAAAATCGGACGGGCTACTTGCTCGAAGTTTTGCAAGACAATCAGAAGGCCTACGCGCTTTACAAGCAAAAAAATTTCGAAATCACCCGCCATTTTCTATGCTTTCGCTTATTGGATCCCCAAATATCCCCAAAACTATCGCCTAGTATCCACCAAGAGCCAGTTGACCTCGTGGCAGATTTTGAAAGCACACTCCCGTACAAACCGTCATGGCAAAACAACCATCACGCCATCTTAGCGCTTCGCAAGGATTTTATTTGCTATACCTTCAGAGAAGCAGGCGAACTACTCGGCTATGTCGTCCTAAATCCATCAAGTGAATCACTTGCTCAAATAGGAGCCCATTCTAAAAAAGTGGGTGAGGCTTTAATCGCTCATATTTTAGCAGATACGAAGCTGAAAATGTTAGGGATTATTAACGTGGATGAGAGAGATGAGTCGCTTATCCATTTACTCACGGATACAGGTTTTACAAAAACGTTTAGCCAGTACGAAATGCTTTATACACCGTAATATTAGTTTCTAGTCGCGCAAAACTTGTAATTCCGTTATACTAGAGAAGAAAAAATCCAGAACCATTTTTTGCAGAAAGTAGGGATTTTATGAAGTGGGATGAACTTTTAAATGATAAAAGACGAAGGGAATCTTCTGTAACACGAGCAAAAAGTACGGATGTTCGTAGTGCTTTTGAAAATGACTATCAAAGAATTGTCATGAGTGCCTCGTTTAGACGATTGCAAGATAAAACGCAAATTTTTCCACTCGAAAAAAGTGATTTTGTGCGGACGAGGCTGACGCATTCTATGGAAGTGTCAACCATTGCGAAGTCCATGGGAAATATGGTCTCGCATACGATTTTAAATGAAAAATTAGATGACGCTTTTACGCGTGAACATGCCGAAAACATGGCGGATATTTTGTCATGCGCCGGACTTTTACATGATATGGGAAACCCGCCATTTGGCCATTTCGGCGAAGAATCCATTCGGGAATGGTTTAGAGAAAATTTAGCCACGCTTACATACAATGATGAAGTTTTAACAAACATTTTAAATGAGCAGATGAAGCAAGATTTTTATAATTTTGAAGGGAACGCCCAAGTTTTACGCGTCGTTTCGAAATTACATTACTTATTTGATGAATATGGACTTAATTTGACGCATGCTACCCTTAATTCGATTATCAAATACCCTGTTTCATCGCTAAAAATTAATAAAAAACAAATTCGTAGTAAAAAATTGGGCTACTTTTATGCAGATGAAGCGATTTTTCATGAAGTGACGGAAGCCACTGGCGCGGGAAATAGTCGCCATCCGCTGACATTTTTACTTGAAGTCGCAGACGATATCGCATATTTAAACGCCGATTTAGAAGATGGTGTGAAAAAAGGGACTATCACCATCCAACAAATTTTACGCGGCTTTGAAGAGGTTCCAGAACACAATTGGGTGACGGCCGCTTGTTTTAATGAGCTAAAGAAAAAAGCCGATCGATATGCGGGGCAGGAGGAAGGATTTATTGCGCAGCAGTGGCTTGCCTCTAATGTCCGAGGGCAACTGATTAACCGTTCGCTTGAAAAATTTTATGAAAACTATGCGGCGATTATGGCAGGAACATTCCAAGATTCTCTTCTTGATGTGTCAGAAGCGTTTGAACTTGTGCAGGTCTTGCAAAATCTATCCGCTACGTATATTTATACGAACCAAGGTGTGGTTGAATCGGAAATCGCAGGTAATAAAATCATCACATCTTTACTTGATAGCTATATTCCGGCGGTGCTTTATTACGACAGCGCTATGCCAGAAAAAGTAACGGCTAAAGATAAGCGGTTGCTATCACTTATTTCTGATAACTACATCGGCTGCTACCGTAAAAACGCTACCAATCAGGATGAAACGACCAAACTATATTTACGACTATTGCTCATTACCGATTTTATTTGCGGTATGACAGATAGTTATGCAAAAGATTTATACCAAGAACTAAATGGATTACGCTAAATAAAAGGAGAGAGACATTTTGAAAAAAACTTTTAACAACCGCTTTAACTTACTGTATTTTAGGACTTGTATCAGGAGTTTATTATCGTGAAATCACCAAATATAATGATTTTACGGGCGATACACAACTTTCCGTCCTCCATACGCATCTTTTAATGCTCGGCATGTTTATGTTTATTATCGTTCTACTGCTTGAGAAAAATTTCCACATCATGCAAAGCAAAAAATTCAACATTTTTTACTACGTTTATAACGCGGGTCTACTCCTAACCGTCGGCCTGATGACATTTCACGGTACGATGACTGTTATCGGGAAAGAAACTGGCGCCGCCGTGGCAGGTATTGCTGGATTAGGACATATTCTGCTCGCAATCGGCCTAATCGCCCTATTTATGGCGATGTACGAACGTTTGAAGTTAGAAAAATAGTAAAAGCCCACATCAGGCGATGTGGGCTTTTGTTTTCGTAAGCTTATCTAGGGGAAATTATGCTAAATGAAAAAGGAGAGACATTTAGTGCGAGATAAGTTGTGAGACAGGTTACAAATTTTTAGAACACAAACATCTAGAAGGTGTATAAGTGCGCCCTTTTAAGGTTTCCAAAAAATCCAATTTGGAACAGTATAAACTCTAAATTTATGTTATTCTTAATAAGATTTAAACATTAATCTGTTTGAAGGGATTGTTAAATTTGAATTTTGAAAGGTTATTTATTACAAAAGAAAGTGAGTTTTTCAGATTTTCAGAAGAAGGTAATGATATGGGATACCTGTTACTTTTTGATACTTTTTCGAAGGCTTCAGATAAGTTTGGAACGCCATTTTTTGAAGATGACTTTGAGCCTAACGAAAATCATATAGTTATTCAGTATGCCTATAGGTCCGATTTAACAGATATGGATAGAGAATTTATTTTATCTTTTGTAGAAGGCTTGCTTAGTTTTAAACCTAGTATTGATTATGTAGTCGACTTCTTTTATGTTGAACAAGATTTAGAATTTGATTATCCAACAAATAGCGGGTTTGTAGAGTTAGTAGAAAAAATTAATAGGCTTTTCAACAGAAACATCATGATTAATGATTTTCAATCGTTTAATAATATATTACAACAATGAAAGAGAGATATAGTTTTGAAATTAGTTGTATTCATCAATGTAATATATCTTTTAAAACCAAAAATTCAATGTAATGATTATGGTATTATTGTAAGGATTAAAAGAATAAAAGCCCACATCGCCTGATGTGGGCTTTTATCCTGTCCCAAATTACACTTTCTCTCTCAAAATTTTCTCCATACTTTTCCCTTTCGCAAGCTCATCCACCAGTTTATCCAAATAGCGGATTTTTTGCATCAAGGGATCGCTCACTTCTTCCACACGAACGCCGCAAATACTGCCTTTAATGAGTGCAGCTTTTGGATTTATTTCAGGCGCTTGTTGAAAAAAAGTTTCAAAGTCTACCTGCTCCGCAATTTGTTTATCTAAATCCGCCTGACTATACCCTGTTAGCCAACGAACAATTTCATCCACTTCATCTTTCGTACGGTCCTTCCGTTCAGCTTTTGTAACATAGTGCGGATAAACACTCGCAAAACTAGTAGTAAAAATACGATGTTTAGTCATAAGAACCTCCTGTTTACTTTTCGTTACTTCATTTTATCAAACTTTATCCTTTTTTAGAAAGTAATAGGTATACAATTCGCTATGTAATTATAGATTGAAAGACGGAAGACCTATTCATCTGCTGCGCTTTTCCCCGTAAAATGAAAGTAAAACTTCTTGTTCGGACTTCGTGACAAAAGAAGTTATATGCGTAATTGAAAGCGTTTTAATTTACGTATAAGCTTAATTTAAAGAGTTGGTGAGGGAATTAAAGTTGAAACTAGACAGACGATGTATTGATGTGCTTGATTTA
>NZ_ALWW01000048.1 GCF_000344175.1 Listeria fleischmannii subsp. fleischmannii LU2006-1
TCTATCGGCTCTGTAATACCTGTTAAAAAGGCTGTAAAGGCGAGCGAGAACATCCCGCCGACTTCTTTTCGATTTTTTTTCTTAGAAGTGAGGTACATAGCAAGTGCAGCACCTGGAAGACCGAACATCATGATTGGGAAGAACCCTACTTGGAATGTTCCGGCTGTAGGATCTCCGGCGAAGAAACGGTTAATATCACCATGAACCATTTGTCCGGCAGCATCTACAAAATCACCGTAACCAAACCATAGATATGTGTTTAAAACGTGGTGAAGGCCTGTCGGAATTAATCCGCGGTTTAAGACCCCGAACACACCTGCACCGAACGCACCCGCACTTGTAATCCAACCATTAAGAGCATCAAGACCATCTTGAATTGTTGGCCAAGCAAAGCCAAATATCGCAACTAAAGCAAGTGCTAAAACAGCATTAATAATAAGTGCTAAATGACGTCCATCAAAGAAGCTTTGATTTCCAAAAAGTTTTTTTATCATATAAATAATTATATAAAATGGATGCAGTTAAACCAGCAATAAAACCAGCGAAAACGCCCATATTAATGCTTTCATTAACTCCAATTACACCAAAATTTAAAATAAAGAAGACCAGTGCTCCGTTTAAACCGGCAGCTCCGCTATTATCACGTGATAATCCAATCGAAATACCAATCGCAAAGAGTAAAGATAAAAATGTAAATAGTGCGGCTCCACCAGAGTGAATGAATGGTACATTAAATACATCATCTGCGCCTAGTCGGTTTAAAAGACCAGCAGCAGGTAGTACGGCAATTGGCAACATTAGCGCTTTTCCGATTTTTTGCAATCCACCTAACATTTCATTTCCTCCATTTCCTTTTTCAATATCTTTAGAATATTGCCGCAACAAATGCGCCAATAAATAAGGCTACAACCGATGTCACAATAGGTACAAATCGGCGTCCACCAAAGAAAGCTAACCATTCTGGAAGGCGGATATTATAAAATTTATTGTAAAGCACACCAGCAGTTATTCCCATATAAATACCACTGAAAAAGTTAAAGTTAGCAGAAAACTCAGTAGGTGTAAATACGCCATTTTTCGGATAATTGAGTGATACGATAACCGCACCATAAACTAA
Source organism: Listeria fleischmannii subsp. fleischmannii LU2006-1 (assembly GCF_000344175.1). Lineage (GTDB taxonomy): Bacteria > Bacillota > Bacilli > Lactobacillales > Listeriaceae > Listeria > Listeria fleischmannii. The sequence continues at coordinate 1,118 of NZ_ALWW01000048.1, forward strand.
CCAGCCAACAGCACCAGCAAGAGCAGCCGCTCCGCTTTGATCTTTTGACATCCCAATCGCAATCCCCATTGATACGATTAATGGAAACATAAGTATAAGACCATTATAAATGGATTCCATTGCGTTCATTCCAGTTTGCATCGCTAACCAGAAAATCCCAATGATGATAAGGGCAACAATTGGGTATACTGCGCCAATCGCAAATCTTTTTAATACATCCATTTTTATTCCTCCTAATTTTTTATTTTCCCCAAAAACTCCGAAGTCTTTCCACATGAAGGGCAATATATCCTAATTCCGCATCAGGCAGGGATTTTTGATAGTCTTTTTGTAAAAGTAATGCTACCTTTTTTGCAGTATTAAAACTAAATTCAAATTTAGACTTAATCATCTTCAGCATCTCGTCATCCATGGTGTGCAGTTCTTTTTTCTCAACACGATTTAAGACAAAACGAAGATGCGTGATTAGTCGTTCGTATGCTATATCTTGACCAGAAAGTGTAATCTGAAGCGCTGTCGTGATAGTTTCAACCATACTTGAAATAATCGTTGCTTGGCGTACACTTTCATGGATGTCTCCAGAACCCATTTTAGCTGTATGTATATGAAGCGCAATATACGCGGCCTCATCAATTGGCATGTCTAACCCAAAACGTTCCTTTACGTGATTAATTGCCCATAAGCCGATTTTAAATTCGGTTTCATACAACACTTTAATTTCATTTAATAGTTTATTTTGAAGAATAATTCCTTCTTTTATCCTTTCAATTGAAAAGGCAAGATGGTCCGTTAATGCAATATGAATATGCTCATTTAATTTGCCACCTAGTGTGGCTTCTGCGTATGAAATAATTTCTTCTGAGATTGAAAAATATTCTTCATTAATACGATGTAATAACTCTTGAAAATGTTCTGACTCTTCTTGCATGACAAACATTTTTTCAATTTTACTCGGTGAAACTATATCATTTCGTTTTTTTTGAAAAGCTATTCCTCCACCAATCGCGATTTTTTCTTGGTCCCCGTCGGAAACGACCACTGCATTATTGTTTAATATTCGAATGATCTTCACGCCAGCTCCCCTTTCATCGCATTTTAGATGCAAGGGAGAAAATTCTCCCTTGCATGTATTATTTTAATTTAGAAACGAAAACTTCTGTTTCACCAGCAACTGTGTTGGTTAGGTTTTTCCAGTCAAAATCAAATTTATCTTCTGCACTATTTGTCACGACCATTGGAATGATTGTGCTACTTGCATTTTTTTCAATAAAGTCTAAATCAGCTTTAATTAGCGGGTCACCTTTTTTCACTTTTGCACCCATCGTGGTTAAGACTTCAAACCCTTCACCTTTTAAAGCTACCGTTTCAAGACCAATATGGACCAGAATCTCTTGTCCGAGTTCTGTACGGATACCAAAAGCATGTTTGGTGTCAGCAAGCTGAATAATTTCTCCATCAGCAGGGGCAACAACTGTTCCGTCCGCTGGCTTAATAGCAATACCTTCCCCCATCATCTTTTGACTAAACACTGGGTCTGGTACTTCACTAAGCGCAACAAAAGTTCCTGTTGCATGTGCAAAAATCGTTTCGTCTTTTTCTTTTTTAAACATTTTTTTAAACATTATCTTTCCTCCTAAGGCTTGTCTTCCCACCTATTGTACAACAATAGATTCTAAGATGAAATTAAAAAAGACACGGAGGGCGTAATAACTAGTTATAGAAACTAGCTTAGGCTCTCCATGCCTGTTCGTAACAGTAACATGAAAACGTATTAAATCTCTTTGGCAAATCTATATTACCTTTTAATGTTAAAAAAAGCAACCCTTTTCATAAAATTAGTGAAAAATTTTTGAAATAAGGTATTCCGTTGATGTCTAAGCTTTCGTTTGATACAATAAATAAGAATTTAGAAGAAGGACGTGACACGAATCGTGAATCAGTTTTCAAAATGGCTAGGTGCGATAGATTGGGACGCTTTTTGGGGTAATGTCATTTCGATTGGCATTCGCATCGCCATACTTGTTGTTTTATATTTTATAATCAAATATGCTGGTCGGAAAATCATACGCAGTTTTTTCAAAAAATATCGGGCTAATCAAGCGGTCTCAAACGGCCGAGCTGATACCCTTGAGGGATTAACGAATAACGTATTTGGCTATGTTTTATTTTTCACTTTTGCTATTTTGATTCTACAAAACTTTATGAATGTCACGGCTATTATTGCGGGCGCTGGTGTTATGAGTCTTGCCATCGCTTTTGGCGCTCAGGGTCTTGTTAGCGATGTGGTCACAGGTTTTTTCATTCTTCTTGAACGTCAACTAGATGTTGGAGATAGCATTACGATTGATGCTGTAAATGGTATCGTGGAGAATTTAGGCCTAAGAACAACGCAGGTTCGTGACTTCGACGGCACCCTCCATTTTATCCCGAATCGTCAAATTATGATTGTGAGTAACCATTCTCGCGGCAATATGCGTGTACTTGTGGATGTGGCCGTTAGCCCAACTGCTGACACGGAAAAAGCGATGCGCATCATTAATGACGTGTGCCAAGCGATGAAAGAACATAATAAAAATATTGTGGAAACACCTGTTGTACTGGGCGTGGAAAGTTCTGACGGGGCGAATATGATTATTCGTGTGGTAGGAAAGGCAGTTAACGGCGAACAACTCAATGTGAAGCGCGACCTACTAAAAGAAATCCGCACTGCCCTCATTGCCGGCGGAATCGAATTACCTCTACCAACTGTTGTGACTACGCCGCAAACCACATAAAAACATAAAAAGTGCCCGATGTGGGCACTTTTTATTTTCCAAATGCTTCTGGATTTTTATTCCATTCTTTCAAAATTTGGCGTTCATTTTCACTTACATAACCTTCTTCAATGGCCACATCAATAAGTGTTTCATAGTTCGTTAGTGTGATTAAACGTACATTTGCTTCATCAAATCGCGCTATGCTGACTGGTAAGCCATATGTAAAGATAGCCGCAATGCCAAGCACCTCACATCCCGCTTCCTGAAGGGCGGAAACGGCTTTTAAAGAACTTCCACCTGTTGAAATAAGGTCTTCAATGACCACTACTTTTTGGCCTGATTCAATCTTTCCTTCAATTTGATTTCCTTTACCGTGTTTTTTAGCTTCACCGCGCACATACACCATTGGTAAATTTAGTAAATCACTTACCCAAGCCGCATGGGGAATCCCAGCTGTTGCAGTGCCCGCAATGACTTCACAATCCGGAAACTCTTTTTGAATACGTTCTGCCAAATGCATAGCAATCAACTTACGCACTTTTGGAAAACCTAACGTTAAGCGATTATCACAATATATCGGTGACTTTAAACCTGATGCCCATGTAAATGGATTATTAGGTTGTAAAAATACAGCCTTAATTTTTAGTAGTGCCTCTGCTGTTTGTTTTTCAATCATTTTCCCCACTCCTCTACAATTTTATGATAAGCGATTTGCGGATTTTCTGCCTGTGTAATTGGTCTTCCAACTACAATAGAACTTGCTTTCATGCGTCTCGCATCACTCGGTGTCACAATTCGCTTTTGGTCATCTGCTTTAGCGTTTAATAGACGAATGCCAGGTGTGACGCGTAAAAAATCGACATGGGTCCTTTTTTCAATTTCCGCTGCCTCAAACGCTGAGCAAACAACCCCGTCAAGCCCAGCTGAGTAAGCTAGTTCACTATAATGTAAAACAGAATCGAGTAAGGATGTCTTAATTTGTTGCTCTTTCTGCATCTCTTGCTCACTCGTACTGGTTAATTGCGTCACAGCAATCAATTTTGGACGTTTTCCTGACTTACTCCCCGACTCCAGTCCCGAAAGCGCGGCCTCCATCATCCGTTTTCCTCCCGCAGCATGAACATTTACCATATCCACACCAAGCCCTGCAATGACTCGCATCGCACGCTCTACTGTGTTCGGAATATCATGCAACTTTAAATCTAGAAAAATAGCGTGCCCACTATTTTTAAGCTCACGAATAAACGCAGGGCCAGCAGAATAGAAAAGCTCCATACCTACCTTTAGCGCCAATTGTTCTTCTGCTATTTTGGCTAAAAATCCTTCGACTTGTTCAGCCGTACTAAAGTCTAGCGCAATAATCGGTTTTGTCATCTACCTGCCCCTTCTTTCCTTAATTCTTTTAATGTCGCAATGCCAAGTTCATCCATGCGAGCAGGAAGAGCCTCAATCAGCTTAGGACAAATATGCGGATCTGTAAAATTAAGCGTGCCGACTGCGACCGCATCAGCTCCGGCAATTAGAAATTCTAATACATCATCTACTGTCTTTACGCCGCCCATTCCAATGATTGGAATTTGGGTAATACTACGAACTTCATGCACCATTCGAATGGCAACCGGTTTAATTGCAGGGCCAGATAAACCGCCCGTCCCGTTTGCAATTATCGGCTTACGCGTTTTTAAGTCAAAGCGCATGCCAAGAAGAGTATTAATCATTGTTAGGCCGTCTGCACCTGCTTCTGCTATCGCTTGTGCAATTTCTTTAATGTCTGTCACATTAGGCGAAAGTTTAACATAGATAGGGACTTTAGCAACTTCTTTTACGGCTTTTGTTAAACGGTAAGCGACTTCCGGGTCTGTTCCAAAAGCAATACCACCGTGTTTTACATTCGGACAAGAAATATTGAGTTCAATCGCTTTAACGGCTTTGGCATCCCCAATTCGTGCGCAAACTGTTACATAATCTTCTTCGGTTGCTCCCGCCACATTGGCAATGATGGGGGTGTCAAATTGTTCGAGGAAAGGTAATTCGTTTTGCAAGACACTTTCTAAACCGGGATTTTGAAGTCCGATGGCATTTAACATACCACTAGGCGTCTCCGCGATTCTGGGCGTCGGGTTTCCAAGGCGCGGCTCAGGCGTGCAGGCTTTTACCATGATGGCACCAAGTTGATTTAAGTCAAACAGTTTGGCGTATTCACGGCCGAAACCAAAACAACCAGAGGCCGGCATAATCGGATTTTTCAAGTGTAAACCTGGAATATTCACTTCTAAACGGTTCATAATTTCACCTCTTTTGCATGAAAAACGGGACCATCTTGGCAGACTTTAAATTGCTTACCTTCTTCATTTGCGCGCGCAACACATGCATAGCACGCCCCGATTCCGCAGGCCATCCGTTCTTCCAGCGAAAGATACACTTCGGCCCCTTGAAAGTTCGTTTGAACGGCTCTAAGCATCGCTCTTGGTCCGCAACTAAAAACAGCGTCTGGCGTCCAGTCAAACTGATTCGTTATATCGGTCACAAAACCGCGTGTGCCAAATGTTCCATCTACCGTACTAATATGGACCTCGCCGATTTCGGCCATTTCCGCCTCGTAAAAAATATCCTTTTTAGACGAAAAACCATTTACAAACGTTACTTTAGCGCCGATTTTCTGCAATTCTTTTCCTAGTTGGTATAAAGGAGGAACGCCAATCCCTCCCCCAACAACGAGTACCTGCTTACCAGCTAATTTTTCCTCTACTTTAAAACCATTTCCGAGTGGCCCTAAACTATCTACTAAATCCCCGGCCTGTAAAGTGGACATTTGACGCGTCCCGCAGCCCTCCACTCGGTAAATAAGTGTGCATTCGCTTCGCTCTTTATCATACGCTGCAATACTAATTGGTCGCCTTAAAAGCAAGTCTTCCCGGTCCGGCTTAATCATTAAAAACTGTCCCGGTTTTGCCTCCAGTACGTCCTCTCCGCGTAAAACGAGCTCATAGACACGGTCGGCTATTTCATTTTGTTTGATTACTTTCATTTTTTTCGCTTCCATTGTTATCGCCTCCCGCATTTTTTAGACGGATTGAATTGCTTCTAATTCAAAGGAACGTGATTCGAGTACGCGTAAAATGGCTTCTGCTGTATCGAGGGAGGTACAGACTGGGATGCCATTTTCCACAGACTCGCGGCGAATTTGGAAACCGTCACGTTCTGGACGTTTGCCGCTTGTTAGTGTATTGACGACTAATGTGATTTGTCCGCTTTGGATATAATCAAGGAGCGTTTCATGATTTTCTCCAATTTTTTTCACTTCGGATACGCGAATGCCTGCTTCTTCTAGGACTTTAGACGTTCCAGCGGTAGCCATAATGGTGAAACCTATGTTATTAAATCGCTCTGCAAGCGTAATGGCTTCTTTTTTATCCCGATCAGCTATCGTAAGAAGTACGGTTCCGTAATCATGCATTTTCGTACCGCTTGCGACAAACCCTTTGTACAAGGCTTTTTCAAGGGTGACATCTTTCCCCATGACTTCTCCTGTTGACTTCATTTCTGGGCCGAGTGAAGTATCTACACTGCGCAGTTTGGCAAAAGAGAAAACCGGTACTTTAACAAAAATTTCTTTTTTCTCACGAGCAAGTCCTGGCATAAAGCCAAGTTCTTTTAAGCTTTTTCCTAAAATGACTTTTGTAGCTACATTGGCCATTGGAATGTCGGTAATTTTACTTAAAAATGGTGCTGTCCGACTGGAGCGTGGGTTGACTTCAATGACAAACACCTCTTCGCCGCTTACGACATATTGAATATTAAGCATGCCGATAATGCCGAGTCCTGTCGCAAGTTTGGTTGTGTATTCTGTAATGAGTTGCTTGACATTTTGGCTTAAACTTTGGGCCGGATAGACGGCAATAGAATCGCCAGAGTGCACACCAGCGCGTTCGATATGCTCCATAATGCCCGGAATAAGTACATCTTTTCCGTCACTAATCGCATCCACTTCTACTTCCTGTCCTTTTACATAACGGTCAACGAGCACCGGATGTTTGGGATTTACTTTTACTGCATTTTCCATATAGTAGGTAAGGGCTTCTTTCGATTCAACAATTTCCATCGCCCTACCACCAAGAACATAAGATGGTCGAACTAAAACGGGATAGCCGATAGTCGCGGCAACTTCAAGCGCTTCTTCTGCCGATGTGGCCGTTTTTCCTGCTGGTTGCGGAATTTGTAACATTTCAAGTGCTTTCTCGAATTTATCGCGGTTTTCAGCCCGGTCGATATCTTCTAAGCTGGTTCCTAAAATGGTCACGCCACGTTCAGCGAGGCCTTCTGCTAAATTAATGGCTGTTTGACCGCCAAATTGAATGACCACCCCACGCGGCTGTTCAAGTTCAATGACATGCATGACATCTTCAAGCGTTAGCGGTTCAAAATAAAGCTTGTCTGAGATGGAAAAATCGGTGGAGACCGTTTCTGGATTGTTATTAATAATGATGGCTTCAAAACCCGCTTGTTGGATGGCCCAGACTGAATGAACGGTCGCGTAGTCAAATTCGACACCTTGCCCAATTCGGATTGGACCAGAACCTAATACGACAACTTTTTCTTTTGACGAGCGAATGGATTCATTTTCTTCTTCATAGCTACTATAAAAATAGGGTGTACTGGAGGCGAACTCGGCGGCACAAGTATCCACCATTTTATACACAGGTTGCATGTTTTCTTGTTTGCGAAGTTCATACAGTGCCGTTTCACTTGTTTCCCAAAGTTTGGCAATAAACGCATCAGAGAAGCCCATTCGTTTAGCTTCATATAAAGCCTCAAGGTCTCCCTTCTGCTCTTTTAATTTCATTTCAAGCTGAATGATTTTTTCTAATTTATACAGGAAGAAAAGATCGATTTTTGTTTTTTCGTGAAGGGAGGTAATGGTTTCCCCACGTCTTAGGGCAGCAGCCAAGAAGAACAGTCTATCATCTTCTGGAAAACGAATTTTTTGTTCTAGCTTCTCTAAAGATGCCGCCTCTGCTTCGTCCAAATATACGTGATTTGCGCCGATTTCAAGGGAGCGCGCCGCTTTTAAGAGGGCTTCTTCCCATGTGCGACCGATGGCCATGACTTCACCCGTTGCTTTCATTTGTGTGCCAAGTCTTCTATCGCCATTTTCAAATTTATCAAACGGGAAGCGTGGAATTTTTGCGACGACATAATCGAGTGCAGGTTCAAAATGGGCGAAAGTGGTTCCTGTAACCGGGTTTTTTATTTCATCAAGCGTTAGACCAACTGCAATTTTAGCGGCTAATTTCGCGATAGGATAACCGGTTGCTTTTGAAGCTAGCGCCGATGAGCGACTCACACGCGGATTCACCTCAATGACATAATACGCATAGCTATCTGGATCTAGCGCTAACTGAACATTACAGCCACCTTCAATTTCAAGCGCGCGAATGATTTTCAAGGAAACATCACGTAGTAATTGATATTCGCGGTCTGATAACGTTTGACTAGGCGCCACTACAATAGAGTCCCCCGTATGTATGCCGACAGGATCCATGTTTTCCATGTTACAAACAACCATTGCATTATCGTTTGCATCGCGCATCACTTCGTATTCCACTTCTTTAAAGCCTGCAATACTTCTTTCAAGTAAACACTGCGTCACCGGACTTAGTTTTAAACCGCTTTGAACAATTTCAGAAAGCTCCTTATCATTATGGCAAATGCCACCGCCTGAACCTCCTAAAGTGTAAGCAGGACGAACAATAACAGGATAACCAATCTGGCTTACGAATGCTTCCGCTTCTTCTAATGAATGAATAATCTCGCTTTCCGGAACCGGCTGACCAAGTTCATGCATTAAATCACGAAACGCCTCGCGGTCTTCCGCTTTTTTGATGGCCGTTAAATCAGTTCCGAGCACCTCGACATTCATTTCTTCCAAAATACCTGCATTCGAGAGTTCCATAGCCATATTTAGACCCGTTTGCCCGCCTAATGTTGGTAAAATTGCTTCTGGACGCTCTTTTCTAATGATACGTGAAACGAAATCTAGCGTGATTGGTTCGATATACACTTTATCGGCCATTTCAGCATCCGTCATAATGGTTGCGGGATTCGAGTTCACTAAGACGACACGATATCCTTCCTCTTTTAAGCTCAAACATGCTTGTGTACCAGCATAATCAAATTCCGCGGCTTGTCCAATAATAATGGGACCAGAGCCAATAACTAAAATCGTCTTAATATCCTCGCGTTTAGGCATTTTTCATCCGTCCTTCCCGTTCTAAATCCATCATTTCCATAAACTGATCAAATAAGTAATTCACATCGCTTGGTCCTGGGTTTGCTTCTGGATGATATTGCACTGTAAAGGCAGGATACTCGCTATGCGCGAGTCCTTCAATCGTCCCGTCGTTCAGTTCGACATGCGTGACAACTAAATCAGTCTTAAGAATCGAATCTGCATCGACTGAATAACCATGATTTTGCGCAGTAAAGTCAACACGACCTGTACGAAGTTCTTTCACAGGATGGTTCGCGCCGCGGTGACCGAATTTCATTTTAAAAGTATCTGCCCCGTTTGCAAGCGCGAATAATTGGTGACCTAAGCAGATGCCAAAAAGTGGTACCATCCCTTGCAGCCCTAAAATCATTTCGGTTGCTTCCGGCACATCTTTTGGATCTCCTGGTCCGTTTGATAACATCACGCCATCCGGATGCATATTTAAGATTTCTTTTGCTGTCGTATAATATGGTACAACCGTTACATGACAGTTGCGTTTATTTAATTCTTTTAAAATAGAACCTTTCACCCCGTAATCAACTAAGACCACACGCTTTCCTTCACCCGGACTCGCAAATGGCTTTCTAGAAGAAACCTCACTCACTTGGTCGTTAGGCAGTCTAACCGAACGCAGGTGGTGCAAAAGTTTTTCTTTATCAGCCTCTGCTGGGGCTAAAATGCCTTTTAGAGTGCCGGCGCTGCGAATCATTTTGGTGAGTTTACGCGTATCAATTCCGGCAATACCAGGAATGTCTTTTTCTTTCAAAAATTCGTCAAGCGTCATTTGTTCACGCCAGTTGGAAGCAAAATCAGCCGCCTCACGAACAATCACCCCTTTTACAACCGGTTGAATCGATTCGAAATCATCACGGTTGATGCCATAATTTCCAACGAGCGGATACGTGAATGTAATCATTTGGCCGTAGTACGAAGGGTCGGTGATGGTTTCCTGATAGCCCGTCATCCCCGTATTAAACACCACTTCCCCGATTGTTTCCTTGTCAGAGCCAATCTTTTCACCGATAAAATAAGTACCATCTTCAAGCATTAACATTCTTTTCATTATTTATCCCCCCAAGAATAGACGATTTCGCCGCGCGAGATTGTAAGAACGGGCCAGCCGAAGCATGACACGCCAGCAAATGGTGTATTTTTTCCTTTTGATAAAAATGTTTCGGGATTAATTTCTTCTTCTTTATCTAAATCGATTACCGTAATATCTGCTACGTCAGCGACTCTAAGACTTCCGTACGGCAATTTAAACACCTCAGAAGGCTTAACTGCCATGTAATCAATTAGCTCTTTTAGCGTCCAGTCCCCATTTTTGACAAAGTGGGTGTAGAGCAGTGGAAATGCCGTTTCAAGTCCCACAATACCAAATGCTGCTTTTTCCATCGAAACATTCTTTTCATTTTCCGCATGAGGCGCATGGTCTGTTGCAATGAAATCAATCGTGCCATCACGTAAACCTTCTAAAAGTGCGTCTTGGTCTGCGCGGCTTCGAAGTGGTGGATTCATTTTCCAGTTTCCAATATTTCCCGGTATATCCTCTTCATTTAAAAGCAGGTGATGCGGCGATACTTCTGCCGTTACATGTATCCCTGCCCGCTTAGCATCCCTTACGACACGCACAGATTCTTTTGTGGAAATGTGACAAACATGATAATGACACCCTGCCGCCTCGGCAAGCAAGACATCCCGCGCAATTTGTACGGACTCCGCAATATTCGGAATCCCTTTTAAGCCTTCTTTTTGTGCAAATTTTCCGTCATGGACAACACCGCCGTATACAAGTGAATTGTCCTCGCAATGCGCCACAACGGCCATATCAAGTTTAGCTGCCGCTTGCATCGCCATATACATCGTGCCTGCAAGTTGCACGCCTACCCCGTCATCGGTAAAAGCAAAAGCACCTGCCCTTTTTAATCCGGAAAAGTCTACCAGTTCATCTGTTCCAAGTTCTTTTGTAATCGACGCATATGGTAAAACACGAACGCGTGCGGTTTCGTTTATTCGTTCGACTAGTGCATCCATTTTTTCTGGCGTATCTGGAACGGGTTTGGTATTCGGCATCGAGCAAACCGTTGTATATCCACCTTTAGCCGCTGCTTTCGTTCCTGTTTCGATGGTTTCTTTATGTTCTCCGCCTGGTTCGCGCAAATGAACATGCACGTCAATCAAGCCAGGTGAAATAAATTTTCCACTTACATCAATCACTTTTGCCGATTCTTCGTGAATGTTTTCTGCGATTTTGGCAATTTTATCATCGCTGATTAAGATGTCGCGTGTGATGAGTTTCCCGTTTTCGTCTAAGATTTTTCCATTTTTTAAAATATACATGTTTTCACCCTCATTTCTTTTCTTTTAAAACGGCTTCTAAAATTGCCATTCGAATATAAACGCCATTGGTCATTTGTGTAATAATGCGCGATTTTTCTGATTCCACTAAAGAATCTGCAATTTCAGCGTCACGATTGACTGGGCTTGGATGCATAATAATCGCATTTTCACGCATCAACCCTGCTCTTTCTTCCGTTAAGCCAAATGTTTTGTGATACGTCTCTTTATCAAACTTTATTTCCTCGTCGTGCCGCTCATGTTGTACCCGAAGTAGCATGACAACATCGACGTTTTTCACTAGTTCATCCATGGCTATGTGTTTCCCGTAAGTGGTCTGCTCTTTCTTAAACCAACTATCCGGTCCGGCAAAATATAGTGAAGCGCCTAGGCGTTTTAATACCTTCATATTGGAATTGGCGACTCGGCTATGTGAAATATCCCCCACAATTCCGACTTTCAACCCTTCGAAATAGCCAAATTGTTCTTGAATGGTAAACAGGTCGAGTAAACACTGACTTGGATGTTCGCCGCACCCGTCCCCGCCGTTTATAATCGCCATATCGAGTGAGCGGAGTGCATCGAAGAAATTTTCATCTTGATGTCTTATCACAGCAACATCTACTCCAATAGCCTGCATGGTTAGTGCTGTATCGTAAAGGGATTCGCCTTTTGTGATGCTAGATGCCCCGGGCTCAAAACTAAGTACGTTTATGCCGAGCTTCTTTTCAGCCATTTCAAAGCTTGTATGTGTTCTTGTACTTGGTTCGAAAAACAAATTGACGGCGTACACTTCTTTTTCGAATTTCGTTTTTTTTGCTTTTTTAAAAAAAGCGGCTCGGTTTAAAAGTTCTTCAATTTCTTCCTTGCTGAGTTCATCCATCGTCAAAAGATGTTTCATGAACATACGCCACCTTCCATTTTTCTATATAAAGGCCTCTTTTAGAAATTCCCAAAAGAGGCTTTTTGACTACGCTTTTTTCTTCTCGGGAATAATTAAGTTTAAAATGATCCCAACGACAGCCGCCATCGCCATCCCAGTAATTTTAACGGAATTAATTTCGACGAAGAAGCCACCGATGCCGATAACGAGCACGACAGAAGTAATAATTAAATTGCGGTTAATATTTAAATCTATTTTATTATCAATCATCATTCGAAGTCCGCTTGATGCGATAACCCCGAAGAGTAGGAATGAGATGCCGCCTAAAACAGCTTGTGGCACCGAAGTAATAATGGCATTGATATAGCCGATAAAACCGAATAATACAGCGAATACCGCGGCACCACCAATCACGAAGACGCTGTAGACACGTGTAATCGCAAGAACCCCGATATTTTCCCCGTAAGTCGTAACAGGAGGTCCGCCAATTAGTGAAGCAATAACAGATGCTGTCCCGTCCGCGATTAGGGAACGATGCAAGCCTGGATCTTTAAAGAAATTTCGATTCGTAATTTTGTTTAAAACGAGTTGGTGCCCCATATGTTCAGCCATCGTGACGAATGCAAGTGGCGCCATACTAATGATGACCGTTGCCGTTACAACCGGATCTGCATCCACAAATGGAATCGTGAAGTCCGGAATTTGGAACAAACTCGCTTGTTTGATTAAAGTAAAATCGACAAGTCCAAATGGAATACTCACAATGTAGCCAACGAAAAATCCGAATAAAATAGGAATGAGTCCGAAAAAGCCTTTAAAGGCAATCATCGCGATAATCGCAGCCATCAGAGTAATAAGCGCGACAGCAACAGACTCAAAACTATAGTCTCCTGAATTAGTTCCCATCGCCATAGAAGCCGCACTCGGTGCAAGACTAAGTCCGATTACCATAATAACAGGCCCTACTACAACTGGTGGCAACACTTTTTGAATCCAATCCACACCGGCGTAGTAAACAATGAGCGAGATAATCGCATAAACGACACCGACTGAGAAAGTCCCCACCATAACTGAACCAGGTGAATGCTCGTCCATCATAAACATCGTAAGTGGCTGAATAAACGCGAATGAGGAGCCTAAGTAAGCCGGAATTTTTCCACGCGTAATAAGTAAATATGCAAGTGTTCCAAGTCCACTCGATACAAGTGCGACACCAGGATTCATTCCTGTTACACTCGGTACAAATATCGTTGAACCAAACATAGTAAAAAGATGTTGGATACTTAAGACAATCCATTTATTCCAAGTTGGTTTTTCATGAATATCTAGTACCGGTTTTGCTTCCATTTGTTGTTCTGACATTTTTTTCTCTCCTTTGAATTAAAAAACTCCCTGCGCTTAGCAAAGAGTTAGGAAGGATAGAGTTTACCTCTACACGCACTCTTTGCTAGCCTCTCTGGACTGCATTTAAAAAGTGTTTTATTTTAAAATCATAATCGCATCTTCATCTGTGTCCACCTCGGAAAGATGAACTTCAATCCGTTCTTCTTTTGAAGTGGGAACATTTTTACCAACAAAATCCGCTCGAATCGGCAGTTCCCGGTGCCCACGATCCGCAAGAACCGCAAGCTCAATTTGTTCAGGCCGACCGACATCCATTAGCGCATCCATCGCCGCGCGAACCGTCCGCCCTGTATAGAGCACATCGTCCACTAACACAATCTTTTTCCCTTCTAAAGAAAACGGGATTTCCGAGCCGTTTACAGATGGTTCCCTCGTTTCCTCGTTCTTAAAACTTAAATCGTCACGATAAAGCGCGATATCAACTTCCCCAACCGGGACCGTTACGTTTTCAATTTCCTGTATGCGCGCTGCAATTCGTTTTGCAAGGAAAATACCACGCGTTTTTATTCCCACGAGGGCAAGGTTTTTGGCGCCTTTGTTACGCTCAATAATTTCGTAGCTAACACGAGTAAGGGCACGACCCACTGCTGCTTTGTCCATGACAACTACTTTTTCTGCCATAATGTCCTCCTTTATATACAAAAAACCCTTCACCAAAGCGGCGAAGGGTACACGTATCGTGTCGTTGGGAATACACTTTCCCTATACAAAACGTTTACCTTTTTAGCCTCTCTGGACTATTACTTAAAGGTTCTCTTTAATTCTTTTTTAGCTTACAGGAAAAAAAGGAGTGTGTCAATGCTTTTCACCCGAAAAATAGAATTATGTTATAATAGCAAAAGAATATTGTAAAGGAGTGGCATTTATGGCTAAATCAAAAGCAAAAAAATACCGCGAAAAGCTTGTGCGCGAAGGTCGTCTAAATCCGGAAATAAAACGCAGTCCCTTCCACACACTTGACTTAACGACGCGCAAAACAAAAACGAAAAAAGACGTCTTATATCAAAATAAAAACCATTCTTTCGGTGACGGAGAGAATGGTTTTTATTTTGGTTTTTAAATGAAAATAACTAGTTATATAATGGTATCGACCGCGTTACAAGTCCCTCTCACTCTTTTCACGTAGTCTACTCAGGGTTTCTTCAAAAATATTTGGTAGCGGGGCTTCAAAATGCAGGCGCTCGCCGGTTGTTGGATGTTCAAATCCTAACTCACTTGCGTGTAAAAACTGACCATGACCGTTTAATGTGTTTTTAGGTCCGTATTTCGGGTCAGCGGCAAGAGGATGACCGATGTATTTTAAATGAACGCGAATTTGATGCGTACGTCCTGTATCTAATTGACATTTTATAAGCGTATAATCACCAAAACGTTCGACAACCTCAAAATGCGTACGAGCCTCTTTGCCATCCGCCACAACCGCCATTTTTTTACGATCCTCTTTTGCTCGGCCAATGGGCGCTTCGATGGTTCCTTTTTGGTGCTTAATGTCACCATGAACGAGCGCTAAATAAATTCGGTCACTCGTTTTATTCTTTAATTGACTTGAAAGTGAAACGTGTGCCTCATCATTTTTTGCGACCATTAGAAGGCCTGATGTATCTTTATCAATACGGTGAACAATGCCGGGGCGAATCACTCCGTTTATCCCAGAAAGATCTTGGCAATGATAGAGTAGCGCGTTTACAAGCGTTCCCGACATATGACCTGCAGCAGGATGAACGACCATTCCTTGAGGTTTATTCACGACAAGCACGTCTTTATCTTCGTAATAAATATCTAGTGGGATATCTTCTGCTTCCGCAACAAGTTCTGTGGCCTCCCGAATTTGATAGGTGATGGTGTCGCCTGTTTGCACTTTATAGTTTGCTTTCACACTTTCATTATTAACTAAAATATCACCTGATTTTAACATAGACTGGATAAGCGACCGACTCAAATCTGTAAGTTCGCTAAGCGCCTTGTCGAGACGCGTTCCTTTTATGTCTTCATGAATAATGATTTGTTCTTTTGTCATGAATTCGTTCCTTTCGTTTTGCGGTCATCTAAGAAGACATAGATGAGCATAAGCACAACCCCTACAGAAAGTGAGGCATCGGCTATGTTGAAAATAGGAAAATGATAATTTCCCCACACGGTAGCGATAAAATCCACAACTTCCTGGTGCAACACTCGGTCAATGAAGTTCCCAAGAGCCCCCCCTAATATGAGCGCTAAGCTGATGGAAAAAAGTGTGTGACCTTTTGCGTACTTTTGCATAATATAAATAATAATACCTACAACGACTATCGTAATCGCGTAAAAGAGCCACATTTTCCCTTCTAGGATACTCCATGCTGCGCCGTTATTTCTATAGCTTAACCAGTATAGAAAATTAGGGATAACTGTAATTTGTTCACCAATTTCCATATTTTGTACCACTAGCCATTTCGTAAATTGATCGACAATTAAAACGGCAAGCGTGATGAGATAATAATAGTACATCTACACTCCTCTTTTCCAAAAAGAAAAGCCACCCAATCGACTGGGCAGCTTTTCCGAGTCATTATATCCATTGTAAAATATATTGCGCTAAAAATAAAGCCGCAATCACATACATAACAGGTGAAATCTTTTCTTCTTTTTTTACAAATAGATGTAAAATCGGATAGGCGATAAAACCTGCTGCAATTCCGTCCGCGATACTGTAGGCGAAAGGGATAATGACAATAATGAGTAGGCTCGAAAAACTATTCGCCGGATTTTTCAAATCCATTTCTTTCAGTTCTTGTACCATGGACATTCCGATAATCACTAAAATCGGAGCCACTGCACTATTTGGAATCACTGACAGAAAGGGCATTAAAAAGAGCGAACATAAGAATAAGACACCGGTTGTTATACTGGCAAGGCCTGTTTTGGCATTGCTTGCTATCATCGAACCGCTTTCTAGTGCGGAAACAGTTGGACTTGTTCCAAAAATACCAGATAAAAATACGGTCACAGAACTCGCCTGAATCACTCGTGGTAAACGTTCTTCGTGCTTCAGTTGGCGCACTTGGCCGTATGTTAAGCCGACTGTTTCAAATACGACTACCATCGTCAGTGAAAAGACACCGGACCAAAACGCTACTTCTGTGATGCCAGAAAAATCGAGTTTAAAGAATACCTCTTTAAACGGGGTTAAACTAAGCGCACCAGCACTAACCTTCCCGTTTATCCCAAAGAAATAGCCTATAATCGTCCCGATAATCAGGCTCACTAAAAAGCCTCCAGGTACTTTTCGAATGACTAAAATCATCGTCACAAAAAGCGTGAGAATAGTGGCAAGAACGGCTGGGTCATCTAATTTCCCAAGCGCCAAAATCGAATGGCTACCACGCGTTACAATACCACCTTTTTCTAGGCCTAGTAAAATTAAGAAGAAGCCTAATCCAACCGTGATCGCTTGCTTTAATACAAGCGGGATAGCTTCATTTAATTTTCTGGCTAAAGGTGTAAAGGCAAGCACCATAAAAATGATACCACTTAAAACGACAACAGCGAGTGCTTGTTCAAATGACAGCCCCATCGTGTTCACTAAGCTATAGGCAAATAGCGCATTAATCCCCATACCGGGCATTAAAATAAGCGGCAAATTGGCCCAAAAACCCATAATGAAACAGCCAACTACGGAAATAAAAATCGTTGCGATGACAACGCCCTCGTAACTCATTCCTGCTTCGCTCAAAATCGAACTGTTGACAACAATGATGTATACAACGGTGAAAAAGCCAATCATTCCAGCAAGAAGTTCTGTACGAATTGTCGTCCCTTCCTTTTTTAACTGGAACATTTGTTCAAATACTTTTTTCATTTTCTTCCCTCTATGAAATTGTCCCTCTCCCAACCCACAAGGATACGCCTTGTCACAAGATAAAAGTATAACAAACAAATACGTAAAAGTAAATGAAGATTAAATTACTTATTTAAGCCATTATGAATGCGCTCAAAATTCAGTCGCATCATGTCATAATACGTATCTCCCTCTTCTTCCCTTTTTAGCCGTAGAGTCTGTAAATAATTGTGCCACAATAGGAAGGTCTGTCTCTTTCGCCACACTTTCCATGCTTCTTTTATCTACACTTGTTTCTACAAAAAGACTTTTCACTTTTTCATTTCGAATGGTATGAATAATCTTCTGCATCTGCTCAGGTGTTCCCGCATTTTCTGTATTAATTTCCCAAATATAAGCGGGTGTGAGTCCGTAGCGTGCTGCGAAATATTTAAATGCACCTTCGCTTGTCACGAGGGTTTTTTGATTGTCATTTAAATCATCAAACAGAGCACGCCCTTCTTTATCCAATTTTTCGAGTTTGGCCATATAGTTTTTGGCATTTTTTTCATAATACGCTTGATTTTCGGGGTCTTTTTTTAATGAGGGTTTTTAAAATATTTTCTACATAAATCATTCCGTTAGATACGTCAAGCCAGGCGTGTGGGTCTGTTTCGCTCTCTTTGCCTTTTTCTGTTAAATACTTTGGCTTCACACCTTCACTTAAAACGGTCGCATCTTGTTTACTTTTCCCGGCTGTTTCAAGCATTTTCGTGAACCAACCATTTCCTGTTTCGAGATTTAAACCGTTATAAAAAATAAGATCGGCATCGCTTGCTTTTTGAATATTTTCCGGGAGCAAATCGTATTCATGTGGGTCTACTCCGGTTGGTACGATGCTATAGACATCAATTTTATCTCCGCCAACTTGTGTGGCCATATCTTTAAGAATCGAATAGGTGGTGACTACTTGTAACTTTTCGTTTTTTGGTTCTTGGTTTTGTGATGAACAAGCGCTTAGGATGAATAGGGCTAGGACGCTCATGATAAAAAAAAGTTTTTTTTAAGTTTCATCTGACTCCTCCTCTTTTTTTCGCAAAAATAAGGTTTTGAGTAATAAAAGTAACGATAAACATGAGGGTGGCTGAAAGAACTATGGTAGCACCAGAGGCCAAATTGTAGCGATAGCTTAGGTAGAGGCCGATTAAAGCGCTTATGGCACCAAAGAGAGCGGCTAAAAATAATCATTGTCTTTAAGCGATGGGTGAGTAGATAGGCGGTGGCTGCTGGTGTGATGAGCATGGCCACGACTAAAATAATCCCCACTGTTTGAAGGGCGCTTACGGTGACGAGGGTTAAAAGGAGCATCAGGAAATAATGAAGTAGGCGTGTATTATAGCCGTAAGCTTCTGCTACAACAGGGTCAAACGAGCTAATGAACAGCTCTTTATAAAAAAGGGCAATTAATAGTATCACAATGAAGGCAATCCAGATGGTTAGCCACATGTCTGATGTGCGAACGGCTAATACATTTCCAAATAAAATATGATATAAATCTGTACTACTTTTCGCGAGTGTAATCAAAATCACGCCGAGTGCGAAAAAAGCGCTAAATACAATGCCGATAGCTGTATCGCTTTTAATTCTACTTTTTTGGTCCACATACCCAATGCCAAGTGCCGCTAAGATTCCAAAAAAGACAGCGCCAAAGAAGAAATTAATCCCCATTAAATATGAAATGGCTACACCGGGTAAAACCGCGTGACTAATCGCATCACCCATTAGTGACATTCCTCTAAGAATAATAAAACTTCCAATAACCCCGCAAACAATGCCAACTACAATAGAAGTGAGTAACGCTTTTTGTAAAAATTGATATTCCAATAAGCCTTCTAAAAACAGCATTTTATCCTCCTTATTAAGCCTTAATAGCATAGGCTTTTTTAATCATCTCGTCTGTGAAATGTTCTTCGACTGGGCCTATCGTAATTAATTTTTTATTGAGCAAAATAATTTCATCAAAATAATCGGCTACTTTTTGAAAATCATGATGGACAACTAGGAGCGTTTTTCCGTCATCCCGAAGCTTCTTGAGTAAACTTATAATGAGTGCCTCACTCGTCACGTCAATTCCAACAAAAGGTTCATCCAGCAGAAAAATTTCAGCATCTTGCGCGAGTGCTCTTGCCATAAAAATGCGTTGTAGTTGCCCACCGGAAAGTTCGCCAATTTGTTTTTTTTGATAGCTTTCCATATCCACTTGCCGTAGCGCATGAAGCGCCTTTTCTTTTTCTTTTCTTTTCGGTTTTCGCGTAAGCGCTAAGCTCGGATAAGTTCCAAGCAAGACCATTTCTAAAACGTTAATGGGAAAAGTTAAATCGATTTCACTACGCTGCGGAACATATGCGATTTTTTGTTTAATCTGGTTAAACGGAACATCAAATAGCGTCGCTTCCCCACTTTCAGATTTTATTAAGCCTAACATGGCTTTTAAAAGTGTCGACTTACCCGCCCCGTTCGGCCCGATAATACCGGTTATGCAACCTGTTTTGATTGCCATATGAATATGGTCTAATACGCGCTTTTCCTTATAGTAGACCGTTAAATTTGAAATATACATGACAGCCTCCTTTTTATTAAAACTAATAATTTTAGCTTAGAGCTAAAAAGTTTCCTCAAGGAAACTTTTATATTAGTATAGCGAATACATTTTAAAAAGGCAAGATTTTCCCAACAAAAAAACCTTATTCATTCTGAATAAGGTTTTTTGACGTGCGTCATTTTGTTTTGCGTAAACGTTGAGTTTTACTATCAAATAGAATCGGCTAATTTTTTTTAACTAAACGTTTAAATTYCTTTTTGATTCTTTACTTGGGTTGAAAACGAAAACCGGTTTATAATGAGTTCACGTCTTCTTTTCACTTATTTCTTTTAC
>NZ_ALWW01000049.1 GCF_000344175.1 Listeria fleischmannii subsp. fleischmannii LU2006-1
GATCAAGAAAAACCWTGTTAWTTTTGTKGWKCGATTTDGTTGCGCACAAAGAAATTGATTTAAAAAAATCCGAAAACTAATCGCAGGAATCCTGGATTTTCAGACGAGGAACGAGGGAAATTTACCACTGTTCTTGAGTCAGGTTTCGTTGACACCTTCCGTCATTTTTATCCCGAAAAAGAAGGAGCTTATTCTTGGTGGTCTTACCGTATGAATGCCAGAGCACGAAATACAGGGTGGCGGATTGACTATTTTGTTGTCTCAAGCCGCTTAAGAGACAAACTCATTGATGCCAAAATTCACGCAGACGTTTTAGGATCGGATCATTGTCCTGTTGAACTGACGATTGATTTATAAAAAAAACGTGCAGAGAATCAAATTCGATTCTCTGCACGTTTTTTACGATGGAATAGACTTTCTGGCTGACATAAGCAGAACGGCTGTGGCTAATTGGACGGGATAAATATAAATCATGTCCGCTAATCAGTAATAAATGCCGATAACTATACCTGAAACGAAAGCCTACAACATGTCCCATAAAAGCTTTATACCAATCAGGCGAATCTGTATTCATGAGCACACTGGAGACGAGTCCAGAAATATCAAAATTAGCTTGTAATTTAAACCATCCTTGGTAAAACCAACTGATACCAAGTGCAATTCGAATAAATGGTGTTTAGCTCGCTATATTGTTCGTTTTTTTGACTGCTAATGCAATGGCACCTGATATTAAAAATGTGAGGGCCATAAATAAAAAGGCGGTTTGATAGGAGTTTGTTGCGGCTACTAAATCGCCGATGACCATGGGAGCAAAAAAGCCACCTAAAACGCCACCTGAATTGATAGCGGCATATTTGGTTGCGATATGGCTTTGTTTAAACAGCTTATGCGGTAGGCCCATCAAGGTTGTAAAGGCCATGATAAGAAAAATATTGGCCAAGCAAAGGCAAATGATTGAGAGTGTTAATTGATTAAACAAGTAAACTCCGTACACGCTTAGTGCACCTAAAACACTAAACGCAAAAATGACCAACCGCTCTTTTTCGTTAAAAAAGCGACTAATGAAATATCCGCCTAAAATCCCGGCGATAAGGATGCAAAGACCTGCTAAAGAGCTAATGTAGCTAACTTGGCTGATAGCAAGGCCACGCGCTTCATTTAAATAAGAAGCAAGCCAACTCGTTAAGCCATAATTGGCGGCATTAATAAAGAAAGCCGATAATAGTAAAATCCAAAGTTGTTTATCTCGTAAAAGTTCTGAAAAAGGTACTTTATTTTTTTGTTTAAAGTTTTGGCGTTCTTCTTTGGTTGATTTTGGTATAACAAAAAAGATACATAGACCTATGAAAATCACGATAAGTCCCATAATATAGTATGTATTTTGCCAGCCAATATAAACTAGTAACGGTGCTATTAATAACGGTCCGATGAAAGCAGCAAAACCAGAAGAAGCAAGCATTGCCGACTGCGCAAATCCCCTTTTATTCAAAGGAAAATGAAGCGATATATAGTTGCTGACCGATGGCGGATAGCCGGAGTGTCCTAGCGCCCCTGCTAAAAAGCGAACAATGACTAGGAAAAGAAGGGAATAGCCAAATCCAAAAATAGCTAAAAATACACCGACGATGATGATAGAAAGAGCAAGAACTGGTCGAGCTCCGATACGGTTATTTAAGTAGCCCATTGGTATTTGAAAAAGGGTATAGCCTAAAAAGAAAGCGCTTAAAATTAAGCCTTTTTGACTTGGATCAAAACCTAAATCTTGTGCAACGGGTACAAGTGAGATGCCAATAGTATATTTATCGACATATACACTTGTGTAGCCTATGAACAGAACAATTAATACAAGTAACGAATGCCTATCCTTCACTTTGTTCATTTAAATGATCTCCTTTTCTTCAAATATGATTCTAGCTAAGCTGATATTTTTTCTTTATACCACCTTTATTATATAATAAAAAACACGTTTCACTTGTGACAATGATATGTATTTTTCTTCTAAATTTCTGAAAAAAACGTTTAAAAATAAACATTGATAATTAATAAACGGGCTATTTGAAGGAGATTCTTATGACAGCTACCGGACCTGAAATCCTAAATGACTTATATAATTTAATTTTAAATCCTGGAACACGTGAATTTGAGCGCTCACTTTTAGAGAAAACGAAAAATAAAATAGAAAACGGCGCTGACTCCAGAAATCAGCTTTCAAAGCTTGAAGCAAGTTTGCGTCCGCTTGCACTCCGAAATAATTTAACGCCCGATGTCACCGATTTTTATTTAAAAATAACGGGCCATGTGACGGAAAAGTTTGATATCGTAGCTCATACAAAACTAAAAAACCCCCACTACACACGCGCCATCTTTTCTGGTGGCTGTTTTTGGTGCATGGTGGAGCCGTTTGAAACTAAAGAAGGGATTATTTCAGTTCTTTCTGGGTATACAGGTGGCGATACCCCACACCCCACGTATGAACAAGTAGGCGGCGGGTATACAGGCCATACCGAGGCGGTTGAAATCATTTTTGATATTCGTATCATCCAATATTTAGACCTTGTTACGCTTTATTTCCAGCTAACGGATCCAACTGACGCGCTTGGTCAAATGGCTGACCGCGGTAGTCAGTATCGTCCTGTAATTTATGTACTGGACAACAAGCAGCGTGAAGTGGCGGAACGCTTCAAACAACAATTGATAGATTCCAAAATGTATAAAAGACCTATTGTAACGGCGATTGAACCTGCCAATACGTTTTGGCCAGCTGAAAATTTCCATCAACAGTTCTATAAAAATAATCCTAAGAGATACGCAAAAATAAAACGGGCTCGCAAGCAGTTTCTGTTTTTTCAACATCTTAAGCTTAGGCTGCGTCACTTTATAAAAAGATGAAGGTTTTAGCGTAATATTTTTCTTAAAATAAGGGAAAGCACTAGCCATAAAACGAGGCTAATGATGATGCTAATAATCCATCCATACGCATTATGCTCAAGTGGTAGTGGCATATTCATCCCGAAAAAGCCTGCTACCATAGTGGGTAAAGTGAGTAAAACGGACAAAACAGTTAAAATTTTCATTGTATCGTTCAAATTATTATTCAGTACATTATTATATGTTCCTGAAAGTTGTTGGAGTATTTGGGAAGAGAGATGGGTCATCTCTACTAATTGTCTAGCTTCAATGATGGCATCTTCTAATTGTTCTTTTTCATACTCTTTAAAACTGCGATAGATGGACTGTAGTTTCGTTTGTTCGAGAACGATGCTATTTTGCTTGGATGCTGACACCATATAAGTAATACTCGTTTCCAAATCAGAGAGCTCTAATAAACTTTTTTTTCGTTGTTTTTGCTTTTAATTTTTGGTTAATCTCTTCTCGTCTATCTTCCATAAGTTCAACTGCTGGAAAAAACTCTTCTGTAATTAAAAAGATACTTTTAAACAAAAATTGATATAGCGAGAGATTCGGGTTGGATGCGCGACACTTTTCTAAAATCTCGATGATATAAGCCGTTTTTTGATTATGGATGGTGATTAAGTAATCATCTTTAATAATTAATGTGAACGGAACCGTTTGATAATAATCGGCCTTCTCCATCTTAAGTGGGGCATTATAAATTAAATAGAATACTTCTTCTGTTTGGTCATATTCGACATGTGCTTTTTCATGTCTATCTAATGAATATTCTAAGATTTCATTGTTGATGGCATAGTTTTCACGAAGTCGTTCAAAATCATTTTTGGCTTCTGCGTGAATGACAAGCCATTTATAGTTATTTCCTAATTCTTTTACAAGCATATAGGGCTCCCCCTCCAAACTTTCATTTGATTCAAGTTAAAACAAAACGACCTAGCTGAGCTAGGCCGTTTTTCATTATTTCGCTAATTCTTTTTTCGCTGCATCAGCTAAAGAAGTGAAAGCTTGTGCATCGTTTACAGCTAAGTCAGCAAGCATTTTACGGTTAATGTCAATACCAGCTAATTTTAAGCCGTGCATTAATTTGCTATAAGATAAGTCGTTTAAACGTGCTGCTGCGTTAATACGAGCAATCCATAATTTACGGAAATCACGTTTCTTTTGACGACGATCACGGTAAGCATATTGGTAAGATTTCATTACCGCTTGGTTAGCTACTTTAAATAGTGTATGTTTAGAGCCATAATATCCTTTGGCTAATTTAATGACCTTTTTACGACGTTTGCGAGTTACTGTTCCGCCTTTTACGCGTGGCATATTGTCTACCTCCTAGAATTTAGAAAATTATTTTTTATTATTTCATTTTAGCGACCATTTGGCGAATACGTTTAAAATCACCAGCTGATACCATTGCTGCTTTACGCAGTTTACGTTTTTGTTTTTGAGATTTGTTAGCAAACATATGGCTAGTAAAACCATGTCTACGTTTTAATTTTCCAGATCCTGTTCTTTTGAAACGTTTAGCGGAACCGCGGTGAGTCTTCATTTTTGGCATGAATTTTTCCTCCTCAAAACTTTTACTTTTCTTGAAGTGGTGCTAGAACTAAGAACATTGAACGTCCGTCCATTTTCGCTTTTTGCTCGACTGTGCTTAAATCTTTACACTCGTCTGCAAAACGGTCAAGCACCTTTTGACCGATTTCTTTGTGGGTGATTGCACGTCCTTTAAAGCGGATAGAGCATTTGACTTTATCGCCTTTTTCAAGGAATTTGCGCGCATTTCGTAGCTTCGTATTGAAGTCATGTTCATCAATCGTCGGACTGAGTCGCACTTCTTTTAACACGATGACTTTTTGGTTTTTGCGGGCTTCTTTTTCTTTCTTTTGTTGTTCAAAGCGGAATTTACCGTAGTCCATAATACGGGCTACTGGCGGTTTCGCGTTTGGTGCAACAAGCACAAGATCAAGATTAGCCGCCTCAGCAATACCAAGTGCGTCAAATTTACTTTTTACACCTAATTGTTCACCGTGTTGATCGATCAATCTTACTTCACGTGCACGAATCCCATCATTTACCAACATGTCTTTGCTAATGGCGAGCCACCTCCGTAGTTTATTGGTACAACAAGTCAGAAAAGAGCAAATCATGCGTCTGCCAGTGGCAGACATACAAAAAGCGAGTTTGCAAATTGCAAACCCGCCGATTCAAAGTCACACCAACAGGCGTAACGAAAAATTGAACTTTTTGCCTGAAAACACATGTTAACGAGGCGAGAAGCGGGTTGCTTCTTCTTTCTTGTTTTATAACCTTTGTTACTATAGCATAGATGAAATATTTTTGTCAACCTTTTGAAAGAATAAAATGAAAGGCGCTCTATTTCTTATATAGTAAGATTAAACTAGATTGCCCACTACTTTAATTCGTAATCGATTGGCATTATCCGGATGATAAGCAAGCGGAATTTCATCTACTTCTACCACTTCAATGGTTTCTTTAATTGCACCCGCCAAAACGGCCTGTGTGCGTGCTTTACTTTCTGCATCTTGGAGAGCCTCATCACGCGCCTGTTTGGCATAAATATAAATTTGTTCATATTGTCCACTAATTTGGGAAATGGAAGCACCGATGGCATTGGCAACCGCACCGTTTGGATCACGAATAATTTGTGCCACACCGCTTAATTCTTCAGGTATGATGACACTGCCACCACCTACTAAAATAAGCGTGACATCATCAGAATTAGTTTTCATTTTATCAATAGCCTCTTCTGTCATTTCAGCCATTTTAGCATATGCTTTTTCCGCAAATTCCTGACTAATGTGTGAAACAAGTTCGCGGTCTCCAATTTGTACTTTTCCGAGTCGAACTGCAATATCTGTTGTGGTCAGTTCAGAGCCACCAAAAACCAGTGCTTTTTCCGTAATTTGATAGCCAACACTATCAGGACCAACTGTCACTTCCCCGTTTATTTCGCGAACAATACTCCCTCCGCCAAGGCCGATGGAAATAATATCAGGCATCCTAAAATTAGTTCTTACTCCTCCAACATCAACAGCGAGAGAAGACTCGCGAGGAAAACCTCCTGTTAAAACACCAATATCTGAAGTCGTTCCACCTACATCTAGGACCATTGCATTTTCTAATCCAGCTAGATAGGCAGCTCCCCGAATGCTATTTGTAGGGCCACAAGCAATCGTTAAAATAGGAAACTTGCGCGCATAATCTAGCGACATAAGCGTCCCATCATTTTGGCAAAGATAAATGGCGGCATTGGTCACACCTTCTCGTTTTAAAGCTTTTTCAAAACCATCTGAGGTAAGTGCCATTACTTTCATAAGAGCAGCATTTAAAATCGTTGCGTTTTCTCGTTCAATTAAACCCACGGAACCAATGGAGGATGAGAGTGAAATTGGCACACTAGAACCCAGCACTTCGCCCGCAATTCGGCCCACCTCTTCTTCTTGTTCACTTTTTAAGGAGGAAAATACGCCAATGACAGCAACGGATTCTACTTTATTTTTCCAATTTTGTAAGATGTCACGTATTTCAGTTTCTGAAAATGCGGAAAGTTCACTGCCGTCATATTCATAGCCGCCTTGTGCTAGGGCATAAGTATTTGAAAGTGTGTCAACCATATCTTCTGGCCAAGCCGTAAATGGCAAAACGGAAGCTGTTGCAGGGTAACCAAGACGCAAAACGCCAACTTTGGCTAATTTTTTTCGTTCAACAATTGCATTTGTGCATTGTGTTGTGCCAAGCATGGCGTGGGTTACTAATTCGCGGTCAATTCCGGTTTCATTTAAAACTTGTTTCAAGGCACCAGCAATGCCTGTTTCAATATCTTCGCTCGTTGGTATTTTGACACTGTGAATTAATTTTAAGTTTTCATCTAAAATAACGGCATCTGTATTTGTTCCGCCTACATCAATTCCTATTTTATACATGCGTTACCCCTGCCTTTCTAACAAGTTCTTCAACGGGCGTGTAAGAATAGTCATAACCAAAATAGCGCGGTCCAACCGTTTCAATGCCCTTCTCTGTCCGCCACTTCGAATTACATGGAAGCGCTAAAACGCGTACTCTTTTCCCGTATTTGAGTCCTTCGGTTGTCACAGGATTTAATGTTTCTAAATCCACAAGACAAATTAAATCAGGTGTTAAAGCAATAGGCAATCCGTCTTTTAAGGCGATTAAATTTTCATTTTGGAAAAAGACTTTTACTTCACTATCTGCATAGGCATTTAAACCCGCAATCGTCACACAACCGCGATTAAAGCCGCCTGCTGTTCCTCGTTCCACATCAACAATTTTCCCGTCAAACAAATGAAAGCCATCTGTTGCTTCTAAAAGGTCGTTTAATTTCACTTCTGCATCTTGTTGATTAGAACGAATAATACGACCGATTTTTTCCGAAAGCGAAACAATATTTTTAACACTTGCTGTCTTTAGTTGCCCGCCTGTGCACGGGTAGATGCTAACTAACGAACTAGCGCCCATCTCAACAGTGGAAACGCGAGCGAGGCGTTCTGTCCATTTATTACTGATTGTTTCCATAATACCAATGTTCCCTTTTTCATCCGTAATCGCCATTGGAGTAGATGAAATGCCGTGCAAATGGAATGTAACCATTTGTAGCTCAGGAAACGCTCGTCCCATTCCGTCACAGTCAATTAAGGGTAGCCCTAATTGCGCCGCCACCACAATTGGAATCATAGAATTAACACCACCGGCTTCCATTGGAAAAGTTCCTTTCACTTCTCGCCCTAAGTAGCGGCCTAATTTTTGAAATACACGCGTAAACTCATCGCCTTTTGGAAATTTCTCGATTAAGACAGAAGGTGCCCCCATCATCGCAGCAGGAATAAAAAAGTCGTCTTCCTCAATTTCTTCTGTTGTTAAAAGTTGAACCGGGCCGTACTTTTTAATAGCAGAGAGGGCCATCATTTTCCCGATATAGGGGTCTCCGCCCCCGCCTGTTCCTAGAAAGGCCGCACCCACTGCTATATCTTCAATCGCTTCTTCATCTAAATAACGCATATTCATTCCTCCAACACTTAGTAATTTTTCTTAACGGTTTCGCGTCTAGCATTCCCCACCCATTTTTGTCCAATGAGGTAAATCGCTAACGACAAAACAATCCCGATTAAAGGCTGGTTCGGTAAGCCTGGTAGTACGGTCGGAAAGAACGAAAAGATAACCGGTAGTGCTGCAAACACCGCGCCTACTGCCCATGCAAGAACTCCTAACCAACTAATCCCTTCCACATGATGCCATTTAGTCGGATCTCCTTTTTGAACAATCCAATAAGAGGCAATCATAACACCCGCAACTGGTGGAACCATGGCAGATAATACGGACATGATGGGAATAAAATAATTTAAAATGCCAAACACAGCTAAAAGTGTTCCAATCCCACCAGCTGCCGCCACCGCCACTTTCTCATGTTTTTTAGAAATATTAAAGACATTGACTATTGCAATCCCACCCGAAAAGGCATTCACCGCATTGGTTGTCCATGCAGCTAAAATTAATGCAATAACCCCTAAAACAGGCAAACCAAGTTCATTAAAAACAGATGTAATATCTGCTGTGCCAGAAGTTAAGGCAAGAATCGCACCTACAGCAATCATTAAAATCCCTGAAGGTAAAATTCCTGTTATAGCAGCTTTTACAATCCCACTTCTGCCCTTTGTATACTGCGAATAATCCCCTGCGATAACAGCTCCAAGGGCGAACGACCCAACTGTAACAGATAGTCCGGAGAGAAACGGCAAAGAGGTTTCTGGTTTATAGTTAAACACTTGACTCACCCCGCCATTTCGTAATGAGAGAAATAGAGCGTATAAACAAACACATAAAAGTATTGGAACCGCCACATAATTTAAAATATTCAAAATCCGAATACCGTATAAGGCGGAAAGTAGCATAATAATTCCCCAAATAAGGGAAGATAACCAGACCGGAAACGAAACCCCATACACGGCTAGAAAATTAGAAAATGCAATCCCGCAAACATTCGCCTGAATACCAAACCAGCCTAGACAGGCGATAGCTAAAATAATTGAAATAATTTTTTTAGACCCTTGTTCACCAAAAACTTGTGAGGCTGCCTTTACAGTTGGGAGTTTTAAATCACTACCTTGAATCCCTTGAAAAATCATAAAAATAACGATAATTCCATAACCGACACATGCCGTTAAAATGGCCTCCCAGAATGGCATACCTCCAATTAATGTTCCACCTACCAAGAGGGCAGGTACACAGATCATTGCGCCAGTCCAGACAAAAGCTAGGCTTCCCCATGACTGGGCTTGTTCCACATTCTTGTTTGTCATGATTTTGTACCTCCTAAGTTTTTTTAATATTTCCATTATAAAAAAAAAGAGTGTCTGTTGTAATTGTTAAAAATGGAAAATAAAAAGCCTCTTTATTGTTCAAATTGACAATAAAGAGACTTTTTTACCCCTTATGATTCATTTCCTGTAGCAGCCGCCAAATTGCAGCCGACATATATAAATGATAGCTTTCCGGAAGTTTCGTTATGGGATGCTGTAAAACTTCATGTAATTTGGAGAGCCGATATTTAATTGTATTTTTATGAAGAAATAAAATTTCAGCTGCTTTTCCAATGTTGTTTTCTGAATCTAGTAAAAAAACAGCGAGTGTGTGTAGTAACTCTTCGCTATGACTCTGCATTTGCATAATTGGCCCAACTGATTTAAGTTGCTCGACAATCGCTCGCTCACCACTATTTACAATTTCATAGCATTCTGCCGCAAAAATCACTTCTTGGATAGAAAAAATCGCTTTTAGCGGGAAAATAATTTTGGAAGCATCAAAGTAACTTGAAACGGTAGCATAGCTTTGTTGAACATCTGTTGTATTTTCTTGTCCACCACACATAATGATTTGGACATCAAGTTCTTCGGATAAATGTTCGGCAAGTTCGTCATATTCCCCTTGTGTCATACTATTATCCATTAATGCCACAATAAAATCATCGTGAAAATCGACAAGTGAAACTTGAAAATGAGAAGCAAAATAAGATTGAATTTTTTTAAGCGCCTGTTCATTTGCTTGTGCATTTCGGGCTTTTATAAGCCACATCGTTTGAATACCAGATACATCAATACCTAAAATGTTAGCTAGGCGGCGCATTTTGACACTTTCGTTATTTAAAATCGCTTTTACGAGCTCCGATGAACTAATCTCACTATATTTTTCGCCCCAAAGGTTCATAAAAACTTGAACAACTTCTGTCATTTGAAGGACAAGTTCTTCAGTGAGTGCTTCATTTTCTTTCATAATGAAAAGTTGTAGCATTTTAACCCCTTCTTGCATAAGCGGGCGTTTTGTGATGTAAAGCTCCTCATATTGTTCAATTTCTCCATGACTAGGCAGTCCGATAACCTCTTCTAATTGGATGGTATTAATCCGCGGCCAGGTCACTGCATGCACAATCTCGCCAGAATTATCAGTAAGTACGACGGAAGAGCGCGTGCGGTCTGTCAAAATTTTTAACATGGTATCAATATTTCGTTGATTGTTAGGCAAATTTGAAATTTGTTCAAGTAATTCACTTGCAAAGTGAGTCACGCTCATTTCTTGTTTCACTATCGCTTCTACGACTTCATAAATCACTTCACTATAACGTAATGTCATTTCATTTTCAGGCATAACAATCAAAGTAAAATCAAGCTCATTCGCTAGTTGAATAAGCTTATCATCTACTTTAGGCATAAAAATACCTACATAATATAAAATTAAAGCGACTTCCCCCACTTTATGTAGCCTTTCAATCATGTTGCACTGCGCTTTAACATCATCTTTTATATTAATAAAAGCAGAAATCACAATTTCACTGCCGTAAAATTCATCGTTATCAAACAGGGCATCTTCAAGAATGGCCACATTAGTATGTTCTAAAACTGAAATGGAGGAAACTAATTTCTTTAAACCCGTCTCGCCAGCAATTACTTTGGCTTCTCTTAGTGAAGGTAGCTTCATTAGTTCTTCTAATTTAACGCTCATTTTAATGCCTCTTTTCATTGCTAGAATAAAATGAAACGCGCTCTCTTTTGACAGTCAAAAGAGAGCACTTGGATAGTCTTATGCCAAATCGTGCGTATAATTTAATTCCCACATGTAACCGAATTTATCTTCTACTTTGGCATGTGTCGCGCCCCAAAACATGTTTGCGACTTCCATTTCAACGCGTCCGCCAATTTGAAGAATTTCCATATAACGAAGAAGTTCTTCCTTTGTATCGCATTCAAGCCCGATAATTAATGTGTTGCCGTGGGTCATTTCTTTTAGTTGTAAATCATTGAAAAAGAAAATAAGATTTTGGTCAATATGAAGCTCCGCATGAATGAGTTTATCCGGAAATCCTTCAAAGCCTGGAACATCCTTCCCGTAAGATTTATGGCGAATTTCCCCGCCAAATACGGTTTGATAAAACGAAATTGCCTCTTCGCAGCGGTCCATTGTAAAATAAGGAATAATTTGTTTCATAAAAGCACCTCACGATCTTAAAGTTTATCTTTTCTTCATTATCATACTTTAAAATACATCGATACGCTACTTTTTTCTGTAGCTATTAGGTAGGGAGGATTTTCTAATTTTATCAAACTTGAACATTCTCTTCATCTTTTCTTTACAATAATGCGCTACAATGATTGTACAAGCTTTGAACTTGCAACCTTTTAAACTCCCTAACTTTAGCTGGCCTACGCTGGCTTTTTTTATTTTAAAACTTTGTGGACGAATGGTTATTTTATATGAACCGTTTTACCGTTTAGATTACGCAAGTGAAAGGTACGCTTCTTCACTCAAGAACATATCTGTGATAGTTATTTTATATTTTTTTGTTTTTTTTGCTTCATAAAAACTTCCACTTAGAAAAAATAGGTGATTTCAGTTTTTTACATTATATGACGAATACTTCTTTCTACTTTTTCGATTTCACAACTTCAGGCTACACGTCTCAAGACAAACAAAAACCCTTGATTTCTCAAGGGTTTAAGCTTAACGAATTTCTTTAATACGAGCCGCTTTACCGCGTAGGTTACGCAGGTAGTAAAGTTTCGCACGACGAACTTTACCGCGACGAATAACTTCTAATTTAGCGATACGAGGTGTATGTACAGGATACGTACGTTCAACACCAACGCCATAAGAAATTTTACGAACTGTGAAAGTTTCGCTGATACCAACACCGCGGCGCTTAATAACAACACCTTCGAAAAGTTGGATACGTTCGCGCGTACCTTCGACAACTTTTGCGTGAACACGTACAGTGTCACCAGGACGGAAATCCGGGTTGTCAGTCTTTAACTGTTCTTTTGTAATTTCTTCAATAAGTTTATTCATCTTATTCTCTCCTTCATACAAATATTCATACGTATTAAGAACGAAGCGGAATATTGTTATCAAATCTGGAATAGCCCAGATACTTAATTAGATTAACACAAACTTAATTCGCTGTAAAGTTTTTTTCTTGATAGGCATTATTTTAAACAACTGGAATACTGACTTTTAACTTGTCCTTAAGAAAAATAAGTTCGTATTTTTCTGCATAACTTATGAGCTGAACTTTTGTATCAAGGGGAATACTCGCTTTTCTTTTAAACCACGTATTTGTAGCTTCATGTGCCTTTACTTTTGATTTATCACCTGCATACTCCCCAATGTATTGTAAAACGCGGTTCAAACCCTAAAAAACCACCCGTTTTCACGAGCGGTTATCCGTTTTAAAATCTTGTAATCTTAATATTCACAGCTGTACCATAGGCAAGTTGATAGACGCGATTGTCTACAAAATGTTCTGTGAAGTTACAATGGATAATGCCATTGCCTCCAACATCAAGCGCTTTTTGTTGAAGTTCTTTCAGCAGATTTTCAAATCCTACTGTTTCCAAAATCGCTTCGTCGTCCGATTCCATTTTTTGGCGTACACTTTTGGCGAAAACGACCGTTAACACATCATGGTTTACATTAATTCCGCCAGTTGAAACTTGAACGTTTTCCCACGTTTCACCAATTCGTTTTTGATCATTTTGCTCAGATACGTATTCCTCGCGATTTTTATCCCGCACTGCTCGCTTGTCATTATTTCCAAAAAAAGTCATATTAACGCTTCCCTTCCTCACATTCTTCTTTTATTTCAAGCAGCCATTTTTCTTCTTTTTCGGATAAATGGTAGGTTCCAAGGAGGTCCTTACGGCGTAAAAACGTTCTCCGAAGCGACTCTTTGTTTCGCCACTCCTCGATTTTGGCGTGGTTTCCACTTAAAAGGACGTCTGGAACTTTCATGCCACGAAAATCAGCCGGACGTGTGTAATGAGGATGCTCAAGAAGACCGCTAGAAAATGAATCGAAAAGAGCAGAATCAGCATTTCCTAAAGCGCCTGGTAGCAAACGGACTATACTGTCTGTCATCGCCATAGCACCAATTTCGCCACCCGTTAAAATGTAATCTCCGATGGATACCTCATCTGTTACAAGGTGCTCGCGAATGCGTTCATCATAACCTTCATAATGTCCACAAATAAAAATAAGCTGTTCTTCTTTGGCAAACTCTTCCGCCATTTTTTGATTAAACGGCTTTCCGGCCGGATCCATTAAAATAATGCGTGGCTTTATGTTAGCTTGTTTGACATCCTCTACAGCATCAAAAATAGGTTGTGCTTTTAGGAGCATACCCGCCCCGCCGCCGTATGGGTAATCATCAACCACTTGATGTTTGCCTTCTGCAAACCGCCTGAAGTCCGTCACCTGAATATTGACAATGTCTTTTTGAATTGCCTTATGAATAATGGATTCAGATAGCATGCCGCTGAACATTTCAGGGAAGATGGATAAAATATCAATTTTCATTTAATCTAGCAACCCTTCAAGCGGCTCAATGACGATATCCTTATTGGCAATATCGATTTTTTTGACCACGTCCGCAATATATGGAATAAGCATTTCTTTTCCGCGTTCAGGTTTTACGACCCAGACATCATTTGCACCGGGCGTTAAAATTTCTGTAATTTCACCTAATACAAGACCATCTAATGTCCGAACGTTACAACCGATAATTTCATGAAAATAATACGCGTTTTCTTCTAATTCAGAAAGAGCTTCTTCTGGAACTTTTAAAATGCCTTCTTTCATTTTTTCTACTTGGTTAATACCGTTATAACCTTCAAACGTTAGTAAATCAAAATTTTTATGCACACGATGGGAGCGTATCGTGAGTTCAATTGGCGTATTTTCATTTTTTAAGTATAAAAAAAGTTTATTGCCGACGCGGTAACGTTCATCCGCAAAATCGGTTCTCGAGATAACGCGCACTTCTCCCATTAAGCCATGTGTATTCACAATCTTTCCTACATTAAACATCTTTCCCATAAGTCACCTCTAGCGTATTTCTGTTATCACACCGTCTGTTACAACAATCGTTTTGTTAAGCGTGTTTTCGTCCCACTTATCGCCCACCATAACGTCTACAATGGTCTCGAGCTCGCGTTCCCGAATTTCACTTCCAAGCGGTAGCACACTAAGCTGCTCCATTTGAAAATCAACTAACTTTATTTTCTCTTGACGCAAATTTAATTCATGTTCAAAGTAATCACTGACACGCTCAGGCTGGTACCGATTTTTATGCGTAACTTTTTTTTTCTTCAAATAAAAGTTGCTCAATTTCTGTTTCTAAAAGGCGTTTTTGCTTGGTATAGTAACGAATGAGTTCGCTTTTACTTTGTTCAGTCAAAACTTGCATGATTACTACTTTCTGAATAAGTTTCATCTTGCACCTCCAGACGCATTACGGCTACTTTTATTTTAGCAGTTTACCGCATACTTTCCAAAGGATTTATTAAAAAGCTTTATTTTTCTTACTTTCTTCTACAAAAAGGGCAAATAAGGCTTCACTTTGAGCGTCTGATTGGAACATTAATTCTGGGTGCCACTGCACGCCAATAAAAAAGCTCTCTAAATCCTTTCCTTCAATTGCCTCAATCATTCCATCTTGTGTATACGCCGTCGCATAAAATTTATCTGCTAGTTTTTTTATAAATTGATGGTGGAGACTGTTCACCCTTTTTTTTCTCTCCATGAACGGTGCTTAGTAAACTGTTTGAATCAATGTCAATAAGATGTGAACCAAGTTGCTCATCAGCGTGTTGTAAATGTTGTAAAAGGGGCTTTCCTACATGCTTATTATCTTGATAAAGCGAACCGCCAAGCGCTACATTCATCACTTGCATACCGCGACAAATGGCAAGTACTGGTTTTTTAAGTTCAAGCGCTGTTTTCGCAAGAGCCATTTCAAACGCATCACGAATAGGCGCATATTCTCCAATTTCAGGAAGAGGTTCCTCGCCGTAGTAGTACGGTGTAATATCTTGTCCGCCTGTCATTAGTAACCCGTCAACTAATCCAAGAAGTTGCGTAGCATTTTCAGGTTCTTCTATCGGAATAATAATAGGTATTCCACCAACCTTTTGTACAGCATCTACAAAGCGCTGTTGTGTATAGGTGACACGGTGACCGTAAAACTTGTCAATTCCTTTTGCCAACCGATTTCCAGTAATTCCAATAATGGGTTTCATTTTTTACCTACCTCCTGACCTTTCTCTATTTTACCCCATTTAAAGCAATTTGACTCTAGCTTTGTCTTTTTTTATAAAAATAAAAACTCGCCTAGTTTTTATTCTAAGCGAGTTCAAACTTTTTATGATTTTTGATTTTGCATAAGCCACATGAGCGCTTGCGAATTATTATATGCTTTTTCCCATGAGGCGTGTGGATTAGGTGCCACTAAACCAGAAGGATATTCTGTCATTTGAACGTTTTTCCCGCCCGCATCTTGAATCGCTTTTACCGCTTGAAGCGAACCTTGAACACTATTTACAGGATCATCTTCAGCTTGAAACGCCCAAATTGGAATCTGTTTTAGTTTAGCCGCATCTTCCTTATTAGGTGCTAAATATCTCGCAGAGCCAGCTTGAATAAATTCAGCCCCCTCGTGATACATATAGCCAGCAATTGGCATGGCAGCAGCAAAGAAATCCGGATTTTCCGTTAGCATTTTAAAAGTTCCTGTTGCCCCGTTTGACACACCCGTAATATAAATACGATTTGGATCAATATCGTTATGTTCCGCTATCACTTGATCAATTAATTTTTTCAAAACAAGCGTTTGTCCTTTACCAAACCAACCTTCGCGTGCTTCATCAAACGGCACTTGCGGGGCTAACACATAACTTTTTGCTTGGGCCTGAAAAGAAGGTGCCGTAAAGGTTTGTGGCCCGTCAGTTCCTAGGAGTTGCAACTCGTTATCGTCCCCTCGCTCACCAGAACCGTGTAAGAAAATAATAAGCGGTTTCTTCCCGTCTCCTTCTGTTGGAGAAAAGAGGCGATACTTCATAACCTTTTCATTATCCGTAAACGTAGCGGCTTTAAACGACTCTAAAATAGGCGTTTGAACCGTTTTAATCGTTAGCGGTTTTGTGGCCTCATATTTTGTTCCCTTTGTAGAGGAAATCGTTTTAGTTTGTGCCACGGAATACGATAGATTGGTACGCGTATTTACAAATTTTTCCATATCAAATGAAAGTGTACCCGCATTAGCATCATTTTGGTTTAATTCAATCACAACATAGCGGCCTTTTTCACTTGGAGCGACATCTTTATTTTTTTCACTTGTGTAGACGGCCTCTATGTTACGACTTTTAGTTCCTGCAAATACTGAAAAATCAGAGGTCGTTAACGACTTACTTTCGATTTCTTCTGGATAGGTGATGATGATAGAAGAGCCTACTTCTCCCTTGTCGACTACTTCTGTTATAAGCTCCACTTGTTTACTATCCACTTTCTCTGCTGATTCTTTTGATGAACAAGCTGCAAGCCCTAAACTTGCCAAAACAATTCCCATCAATATGTACCTTTTTTTCATTTTTCTCTCCTCTTTTCTTAGTGGCAATCTAAATAGCGGACGAAAAAAAGCAGGCAAAACCATTTTTAAGATAGATGTTTCTATCATAAATTTGGTTTTGCCTGCCGCACAGTAACAATCCGATATTGATATTAGCTTAGCACAAAAAGAAAACGATTACAAAAGGCGTTTTTTACTATTTAATGGCTCTTCTTCTAAACAATCACACGATAATTTTATAATAAATTACACTACGATAATCAAAAAGTAATTCGTTATACAGATTTTTATTTTTTTGAGGTAAAAAGAACTAGGTGTATCAACCTATTAATGAAAAACAAAAAAAACTAGGCGATAACCCACCTAGTTTTTACTCGATAATTTCAAGACGTACTTTTTTAGCGTTTTTAGCACCAGCGGCATAAACCAATGTGCGAATCGATTTAGCAATTCGACCTTGTTTACCAATTACACGTCCCATATCTTCTTTTTTTACTGTAAGTTTGTAAAAAACAGTAGAATCTGTTTCTTCGATTTGAAGCAACACATCCTCAGGGTAGTCGACAAGTGGTTTTACGATGGCGATAATCAAATCTTCCATTCGCAGCTCACTTCCTTATTTCCCTAATTTTTGGTTATGGAATTTTTCCATGATGCCTTCTTTAGACAAAATGTTACGAACTGTATCAGAAGGTTTTGCACCATTGTGCATCCATTTCAATACTGCTTCTTCATCAATTTTAACTTCAGCAGGTTCTAGTAAAGGATTGTAAGTTCCAACTGTTTCGATCGAACGACCGTCACGTGGGAAACGAGAATCAGCAACTACGATACGGTAGAAAGGCTTTTTATTAGAACCCATACGTTTTAAACGAATTTTAACTGCCATTTTATATACACCTCCATAAAGTCTTACACAAGTATATATATTACCAGTAAAGGATTTGTTTGTAAAGTGTTTTTTCTTTACAGAGTAATTTTTTCTGCTTTTTCCGCACAAATAAGTTCATAAAATTTCGCATAACCAGAAATATTGTGCTCCACATCGTCAATCCGAACACGAAACGAGTGATGCCGAATGAAAAAACTGTCCATAATCCGCGCCGGATTTTTAAAATACATTGCCACTTCTGGATAAAACAATCCGTTTAATTGGTATTCGGCACGCTTTTGAATGACTTCTCGCAAACGTTCCTTTTTAAAATCAGGATGCGCTTCGTCTTCTAATTTCCCGTACAGTTCATGCGCGGCCAGCGTAAGTTCTAAGAAAGTCGGAAAAGTCGTTTCTCGGTGGTAAATAAAATCCAAGTTGTCAAACGCATTTTGCATCCCGAATAAAACGTATTTTTCATCTGGAAGGTAAGTTGCTATTTCATTTGCCGCATAACTTAACCAGTGATCATGGTTTTGCCAGTAATTTTTGTTTATGAAATTTTGAAAAGCAAGTTTGGCCCCATTTAGATAGTCTTCATTTTGACTCACGCCATATAACCTGAGTAAGCCAAGCACGGCCTCTCCTTCGTAATAAATAATTCGAAATGGATCCTTCACTTCCATAGTCGGGGCGTGTAAAACGTGTGTGAATGAGCCGTCCTTCTCTTGCAGCCGTAAGATTCCGTAGGCTAGTTTTTCCGAAAGAGGAAGGTCGGTGTAGTCTTCAATTAGTGACATATATTTTGAAAAAGCAAGGAGTGCGGCCGCGTTAGCGCCAAGTTTGATTTCTCGAAGTTCCGGCTCCGTCACGTAGGCAAAATCCTCTTTTTCTAGAATAAAATTTTGTTTCAAGTAATTCAAGGAACGCCTAGCTGCATCTAAAATCGTTTGATTCCCGGAAATTTCATAAGCTTCTAACATGGAATAAGTCGTGCTTGCATGCCGAAGCGTATTATAATGCTTAATGGTTTTATCGAAGCAGGCAAAATAACCATAATGAAACTCGCCTGTTTTTTTCACTTGTTTTGCCAAATACAGTCCAGCTTGTTCGACAATTTCTTTAACGCGCGCTGGGGTTAACTCCTCTACCCGAACACCATGTGAAAGTTCATCCGTATGTAATGGTAGCATCTGTTTCCCATCAAAAAACCAACTATACGTTGAAAAAGTCGTCACATTTGTATAACCATTTAATTCTAATGGTTTACCGTGTTTTTCCGCTTGAATTAAATACCGATTTAAGTTTTCAAGTTGCAAGCAAACCTCTTCTTTTCCTGATTTTAAAATGGCATTTCCATTCAATTCTTGTTCAAGTAAAGCTTGTTCAAATTGCTTGTTAAAACAAACTCCTCTGCGGTAATAGTTTTTCTTTGTTTTTAAAACTCGTTCATTCCACACATGTAGTGGCATATCTTCATAATCAAACGCTACATCTATTTTAAATGTAACTACATCCTCTGTTTGATTTTTCTTCACTATTTTTAAAAGTTCATCCATCAAATTGCGAAGTGACATTTTACTCACATTTATGACTTTGGCGCGTTTATTTTTATACCCGAGAGAAAGAAAACCATTCCATTTCATTTCGTACGTCATATTTTCCTTTGTAAGTAATGATTCCATAGCTTCTGTTTCCATTTTTTTAAAAGCTGTTTCAAATGGCATCTCAAAAACTCCTTTAGAAATCTCCCCGCTCAAAAGTTTTGAGCGGGAAGCATCATCATTATTTGTTCGCTTTTCTACGTTTTCTACTAAACAGTCCAGCTAAAGCAGCTAATAATCCTGCGCCAATCCAAGGTGCAGCAGATGTTTCATCTCCGGTCGAAGGTAGGACGGAGCTTGACATCGGCTGACCGCTTGAATCACTCGAACTACTTCCATCTCCAAGTGAATATGTGAGTGGTGCAGTACCGTTACCGCCTGTAGACGAAGGACTCGAGACATTGGTTGGTAGTGGTGTCATGCCCGAACCAGTTCCACCATCACCCGGATCCGTTACAACTCCTCCGCCATCTGAGTCAGAGTCTGAATCCGCGTCGGCATCAGCGTCCGCATCGGTATCATCTGCTGGTTGAACAACCGCCAGAACAGTTTGACCTGTCTTCGTTTGGTCATCATGAACAGCTTTAATGGTAAAGCTTAAGATTTCCCCAGCCTTTAAGTTCACGCCATCTGGAACATTCAAATCAAAAGTCCCATCCGGATTTACGGGAACTTCAACCACAGTTCCATTCGGTAAAGTGATAACAACAAAGAATTGAGTACCTTCCGGAGCCGCATCCATTGCCGCTTTCAAGAGAGATTGCATTTTTTTATAAGGCGTTTGCCCGTTAATAAATTTATCCCCTTCATGAATCGGTTTAACAGTCGGACGATCAACTAAGAATTCCCCCCAGTCAATATCCGAATCACTATCCGAGTCGGCATCAGCATCCGCATCAGCGTCGGCGTCGGCATCAGCATCCGCATCAGCGTCAGCATCGGCATCCGCATCAGCATCGGCATCCGCATCCGCATCAGCATCGGCGTCAGCGTCGGCATCCGCATCGGCGTCAGCATCCGCATCCGCATCGGCATCGGCATCGGCATCAGCGTCAGCATC
>NZ_ALWW01000050.1 GCF_000344175.1 Listeria fleischmannii subsp. fleischmannii LU2006-1
GTGAAACTTGAAATAACAGATTACTTTACTGTAAGCTTAACATTATTTTTTTAAAATTTAGTCTGTTGTATTTTTTGTGAACTTTTTGTACAAAACTTTGTTCAAACTTTTAACTTCGCTCGACTATCTGATACAATAACTAGTAAGACAATTGATATAGGAGATTTGAAAGGATGGAAAAAAACGTGATTGTACTTGCAGGAATGATTGGCGCTGGTAAAAGTAGTTATACAGAACTGATTTCAAAGGAATTAGGTTCAAAAGCTTTTTACGAAAGCATTCAAGATAATCGTATTCTTGAACTTTTTTATAAGGAACCGAAACGTTGGGCTTTTGCACTTCAAATTTATTTTTTAAATACACGTTTTCGTAGCATTAAACAAGCCCTTTTGGATCAAAATAATGTTTTAGACAGAAGTATTTATGAAGACGCCCTTTTTACACAAATTAATTTTGAAGAAGGTAATATTTCCGAACCTGAGATGGATACTTATCTCGATTTACTTGATAACATGATGGAAGAAATCGATAACCCTTCCGAAAAAATACACCTGATTTACTGATTTATTTGCGAGGAAGCTTAGAGACTGTTTTAAAACGAATTAAAATGCGCGGTCGTCCTTATGAACAAATTCATTTAAATCCCGGTTTACTGGATTACTATACCACTTTACACAGTCGTTATGATGACTGGTTTACTTCTTATCATCATAGTGACACACTTGTTATTAATATTGATGAGATAGACATTCATAACGAAGAGGATGCACGTATATTAATGCTTCAGATTCGAAAAAAATTAAAGGAAGTAAGGCATTAATAGTAAAAACCCAAAAGATATACAGTATCTTTTGGGTTTTTTTTGGTTGATTGATTAATTGATTTCCCCTACTTCTCGCTTTTGTTTTAAAATCAAAAATGTCGCATTGATTTCCCCGCCAATCATTAAAATAATACCTGTAAAGTAAAACCAAAGCATTAAGATGATGATAACACCGATACTTCCATAAGTTGCAGAATAGTTAGCAAAGTTATTAACATAAAATGCGAAAGCCATTGATGTAAGCGACCAACCAACTGTTGAAAAGAGCGCTCCCGGTAAAATTTTAAATAAATGATTGCGTTTTGCTGGTGCGACCCAATATAAAAACGTAAATACAACAAAAATGACAATGACTGTAATTAGCCAACGAATATTATTCCAAAAATCAAGAACTTCAGGTGAAGCATGAAGATGATCAAAAATAAATAAACCAATTTGTTGTCCAAATACTAGCAAAATAAGCGTAAGTGCTACTGTTGCAAGCATGGCAAGTGTAAAAACCATCGAGACAAATCGCTTAATAAAATAATTCCGTCTATCTGTTACGCTATACGCTTTATTTAAAGCTTTTGTAACAGCATTCATACCATTTGAGGCAGACCAAAGTGTCCCAATAATCCCTATTGAAAGGAGCCCACCATTTCGGTTTGATAATAGCGAATCAAGATTACTTTCCAAAAAGTTAATGATTTCTTTAGGCGCAAATTCTTGAATTAAATTAAAAACCGCATCACGGTCAATATTTAAATATCCTAGTAATGTAGCTGCAATGAGTAGCATCGGAAAAATGGAAAAGAGCATGTAATAAGCAAGCTGTGACGCGCTTCCTGAGACATCATTTTTGCCAAAACGCTCCATAATAATACGAACAAAACGATAAAAAGGATGTCTTGTTAATTTTTTAAGCACGAAAAATCCTCCCTTCCGACTAATTTCTGTGTTTCCCCACTTCTTGCCCTTTGAAACTCGCACACCATATTATTTTATGATAAAATGCATATAATTACGAGTAAAAAGGGGCACGGTAGGATGAATTTAAAAAATCCCTCTCAAGAAAATGTGGATTTTATGTTGACTGAGATTACATCTAAATTAAAAATGGTCAATAGTGGTGTTTTTGAAAATTTAAAACTGGACCAAATACATTATGATAACTTACTTGATTTATATTCACTTATTCACCGCAAAAAATTAATTAGTCCAAGTGAAATGCAATTGTTTGCTGAAGAATTAAGTCTCATTCGTGTTTAAATAGTTTTCGGCAAAATCAATGATTTCTTTTAAATTAAATATTTTAGACGGGGCAAGCGCAATTTCTTTTTTGTGGTTGCCTTTTTCTTGTTCAAAAGTCTCACCAATTTTTAAGAACAGCTCACTGTTATATTCTTTTTCTTCAAACGTTTGAATCACTCGTTTTCCGTCTTTTAGCAAGGCGGCTTTCCCTAACTTATTTTTAACTTTTGTAGAACGTTCTTCTGCTAAGTGAAGGGATGTATTGGAATCGTTATCGACGCCAAATAAAACGATTTGACTGTCTTTAATTTGATACAGTTTACCTAAAGGGGAATTTTCTCCAAAACCATGCTCTAAAGAATGGTCTTGTAAGATTTCCTCTGCCTTTTTGCCCCAAGCTGTAAAGGAGTAAAAGGGGTGATTGCTACGACATACATCTGGGAGCGCACGAAATGTTTCAGCAATGACACCCATTTTATAGCTTGGTGTCCGTTCTTTATCGAAAATAGGCATTGTCGCACGTATTTCTTCCCACCAAGCTTTTGGTACGGGGGATTTTCCCAGTTTTCCGGATCAGTTAAACCACCTGTTTGTGCAGGCATTACAATCGTTCCATTTTTAGTCACAACGCTTTGAAGGGCATCAATAACTGTGATAGCTCCCCCGCAAATCCAGCCCGCTTGTGACATGGAAGCATGAAAAATAATGGTATCCCCTTCTTTTAAGCCTGCTTTTTTTAGTTCATTTATAAGACGACTTTTAGTATATGGCTTTTCCGTTCGCCAAATAGTCAGTTTTTCCCCCATTTCTTTCCCTTCTTTCTAAAAAAACTGCAACAAATAGTTTGCTGCAGTTTCGCATTTTAGTCGTTTTCGCCTTGATATGTGAGAATTTCTGGACCATCTTTAGTTATGGCAATGGTGTGCTCGTACTGCGCGGATAATGAACCATCTACTGTTCTGGCAGTCCATCCGTTATCATCCATCTTCGCACGCCAATCCCCTATATTGACCATGGGTTCAATCGTAATAACCATCCCTTCTTTTAAACGTGGGCCTTTGCCAGGCTCTCCGTAATGAGGCACTTCTGGTTTTTCATGTAATGTGGGACCTACACCGTGGCCGATAAAATCTCGAACGACACTAAGATTTTCTCCTTCCACATAGGTTTGAATTGCATGGCCGATATCTCCAATACGATTGCCTACTTTCGCTTGTGCAATACCTAGATAAAGGGCTTTTCGCGTGACATCCATGAGATGCTTCACTTCTTCACTCACTTCTCCGACTGCATATGTCCATGCAGAATCCGCAAGTGCTCCGTGGTAATTCACAACCATATCCACTGTCACGATATCCCCTTCTTTTAAAGCTGTTTTTCGCGGGAAACCATGACATATTTCGTCATTTATACTAG
The DNA here is from genome assembly GCF_000344175.1 of Listeria fleischmannii subsp. fleischmannii LU2006-1. Lineage (GTDB taxonomy): Bacteria > Bacillota > Bacilli > Lactobacillales > Listeriaceae > Listeria > Listeria fleischmannii. The sequence goes on from NZ_ALWW01000050.1 coordinate 3,473, forward strand.
CGCAAGTCGCAAATTCATATCCTTCAAAACCTTTTTGCTCAGGAGTTGCTCCTTGACTCTTTAAAAATTTTTCTGTAAACACTTCAATATCCCAAGTTGTAATACCTGGTTTAATCATTTTAGCGATTTCTTGATGTGTTGCGACTAAAATTTCACCAGCACGTTTCATTTCATCGATTTCGCGACGTGATTTAAGCGTAATCATGTGATTAGTTCATCCTCTCTAAAAAATTCCACTATCTACTATTATAACCTTCTGTGCGCATAAAATAAAGTATTCCACAAAAAAGGTTGCACAATTCGTTTGAACATTTATAATAGAAGTATTGGTGAATACATTATCAAGCTATCCATTTATTACTTTTTGAATAGCTTTTCACAAATTTATCAGAAAATGGTGGTTAAAAGATGGCAAAAGTGATGATTGTTTATGCAAGTATGACGGGGAACACGCAAGAAATTGCAGACATCTTAGGTGAGGAATTAGAAAAATACGATATCGAAGTAGAAATTGAAGAGTGTATCAATGTAGAACCAGAAGATTTACTCGATTACGACGGTGCTCTTATCGGCGGATATACTTACGATGATGGACAACTTCCAGATGAGTTTGTTGATTTTTATGAAGATATGGCGGAAGTTGATTTTTCAGGTAAAGTATGTGCTTCATTTGGTTCTGGAGATACCTTTTATGATGAGTTTTGTTTAACGGTTGACCTTGTGGAAACACGTTTAAAAGAGCAAGGAGCTACGGTTCCAGTTGCTGGATTAAAAGTCGATCTTGACCCAGATGAGGATGACGTAGAACGTGCAGAAGCTTATGCTAAAACGTATGTTGACACGTTGTTAAAATAAGTCTTAAATAATTCAAAAACACACCCTTTTCTCCATTTGAAAAGGGTGTGTTTTTTTGTTTGAAAATGAAACTTTTACGATTTTGATTTTCCGTCTTTAAAAGAAGGAATAAATATAAATAAAGCTAATATAATACAAACGGCGCATGTAACTGGACGGATGAACAAAATCGAATTATAGCCTGGTTCAGCAAAAAAACCGACAAAGGCAAGTATCCCCCAAATCATCACGGCGATTAAACGAAAATAACGATTTTGTTTCCCAAACAAATAAAGAAAGCTTGCTACAATCATTAAGGCTGAACAGATATAGCCAAACCTGTCCATGTCTTCCGATGATACGCTAAAAATATTAACTAAAACAATATCTTGCGTGTTCAGTTGAAAAACAAGTCCTATTATGGCTACGAAAAATGATAGTAATACAATAAAAATTCTCATAGCATCTCCATCTTCTTTTAGTCACATTATACCAATTTTGACTATAAAAATAATCGATTTCAATAAAAGTTCGAAATATTGTCAAATTTATTCTTTATATTTGTTTTTTTATGTAAATTTTACTTATGATTAATAAAAAGGAGGGATGATGATGGCAAAAACAACAGAAACAACGCCTAAAACAAATAAAACCAAAAAACCGGTTCCCGTTAAACTTATTGTTAGTGCTATTTTAGTTATCTTTATTATTATTTTTGCAGCTGTTAATGCGGAAAAGGTTCGTGTCAATTTTATATTTATGCATGTTGAAATGCCTCTAGTGCTCGTTATTTTATTTTCTACATTAATTGGTGCTTTAATTATGTTTGGCTTTAGTTACTTTAGAAAAAAATGACGGAGATTGTCGTGTAGTCTACTTCTGAAACCTGTACAAATGAATTTGTGCAGGTTTTTTATTGCCCAAACATTGCTTTCAAAGCGGTTTTAAGCTACTATTATCTTATTGATAAAAGATAGGTGTGATAAATTATGGCAAAATTCAATGAAAAGTTAGACAAATATGCTGAACTAATCGTTAAGGTTGGCGTGAATGTTCAGCCAAATCAAAAAGTTGTGATTGCTTCAAGTATTGAATCAGCTCCTCTGACTCGACTTATTACAAAGCATGCATTCCAAGTGGGTGCACTAGACGTGATTGTCAATTGGGCAGATGAAGGTATCACGCTAGAACGTTATAAAGAGGCGCCTCTTTCGGTATTTGAAACAGCTCCAAAATATCGTGTTGAGGAAAGAACGGAACTTGCAAAAGAAAATGCTTGTTTTATTTCAATCGTTTCAGAAGATCCTGACTTATTAAAGGGTGTTTCTGGCGAGAAAATTGCAGCAAATCAAAAAGCAATGGGTCAAGCACTTACTGAATTTCGTGAGTTAACAATGTCGAATACCATTAGCTGGACGGTTGTTGCGGCTGCCTCAATTGGCTGGGCTCAAAAAGTGTTTCCTGATTTACCACTTGAAAAACAAGTGCCTACACTTTGGGAAACGATTTTTGAAACAACTCGAATCAATACGGATAATCCTATTGAAACGTGGAAAAATCACGATGCTACTTTAAATGCTAAAGCGAATGAATTAAATGGAAAACAATTTAAAACGCTCCATTATACAGCTCCTGGAACTGACCTTTATATTGGATTACCTGAGGATCATGTTTGGGTTGGTGCTGGTAGCTATAATGCAAAAGGACATGAATTTATGGCCAATATGCCAACGGAAGAAGTTTTCTGTTGTGCCGAAAAAACGAGCGTTCAAGGTTATGTTTCTAGTACAAAACCGTTAAGTTATTCTGGAAATGTAATTGATAATTTTAAACTGACTTTTGAAAATGGTAGAATCTCAAATGTCGAGGCGGAAAAAGGGAAAGAAATTTTACAAGACTTAGTGAATACAGATGAAGGATCTCATTATCTCGGTGAGGTGGCGCTTGTTCCAGATCCGTCTCCTATTTCACAAAGCGGTATTTTATTTTATAATACGTTATTTGATGAAAATGCTTCGAACCACTTAGCTATTGGAAGCGCCTATGCGTTTAATATTAAAAATGGCGAGAATATGAGTCGCGCTGAACTTGATGCACGTGGTGTTAATACAAGTTTGACACATGTTGATTTCATGATTGGTTCTGACAAGATGAACATTGATGGCATTACGAAATCAGGCGAAACGATTCCTGTTTTCCGTAATGGCGACTGGGCATTTTAAATTTTTTACGTATAAACATATACCGCGTGAGCTCCCTCCTTTTCTAAACGTCTTGGAGGGGCTTCTTTTATTTAAACAAAGAGAGAAGGTATATGATGAAATTTTCCACTTGGGATATAAATTTAAAAGTACGACTTTTCGGGGAGGCACTTCTTGATATTTCTTTTTGGACGGTGTTTCCCTTTTTAACACTTTATTTTTCGGATGAAATTGGGCGACAATTGACGAGCTTACTTCTGATTATCTCACAATTTCTGGCGGTCATTACTGCTTTATTAGGTGGATATTTTGCGGATGTTTACGGGCGAAAAAGAATGATGAGTATTTCGGTTGTTGGTGAAGGAATTGGCTTTTTAATTTTTGCTATTGGGGCCCTTCCTTTTATACAATCTCCTTATCTAAGCTTTTTTGGCTTTACGATTGCAAGTATTTTTATGGCATTTTATCAACCTGCCAGTCAAGCGATGATTGCAGATGTTGTGAAACCAGAACACCGGAGCCACGTATATTCTGTTTTTTATATGATGATTAATATTGCGGTTGTCATCGGGCCGATTATCGGTGCTGTTGTGTTCCATGATTTCACAGTTGAAACGCTGCTTGCGATTACTTTTTTTGATATCGTTCTGCTCTTTCTTTTGCAAAAATTTGGTCACGAAACGGCGCCGCTCGCGCTAAACCCAGAACTTCGAAAAGAACAAGCGAACAAAAATCTAGGGACCGTTTTACTTGAACAAGTTAAAAACTACCAATTAATTTTTAAAGATAAAATATTTTTCTTATATATTTTAGCTGGTATCATTATTTCGCAGTCGTTTATGCAACTTGATTTATTGTTCCCTCTCTTTATTAAAGAAGAAATTGGTACCTCTCAGTTCCTTGGCATGACGCTTAGTGGCGAAGAGTTATTCGGCATTATTGTTTCCATCAACGGTTTTTGTGTAGCGGCTTTAACGGTCTTTATGACAAGATGGATGACGCGCTATAACGAAAAATATGTTTTCATGAATTCTTCTTTTTTATATGGCATTGCAATTATGCTTTTTGCTCTTTCAACGGGGGCACTAAGCGCCATTTTCGCTATTATTTTGTTTAGCTTCGCGGAATTAATGACTGTTGGTATCCAACAAAATTTTGTTTCGAAATTGGCACCGGAAGATAAACGAGCGATGTATTTTTCGGCAGCCGGTCTTCGCTATACGCTCGGTAAGGTTATTGCACCATTAGCGATTACACTTGCCACACTTATTGGCTACTTTAATACTTTTACTGTGATTGCAGTTTTAGCTTGTATTAGTGGTATTCTTTATTACATGATGTATATTCAATATGAAAAGTCGCATACTTAAGCGTGTCATGATTGCCGGGATTTAAACGGTGGTCTAGACACGTTTTTTTATTACAGAGATTACGGTTGATTTACTTTCTTCAAAAGAATAAAATGTTCTGATTAACTTTTCTTATCATAATGGTTTATTCTGTACTTGTTGTGCTAAAAAGTTTTATACTGTTTCATAAGGCCTTTTGTGCTTAGAATTATTGTTAAAAGAAAGTTAGGTGTTAGAATGTTTGGGAGTACGACGATTGGTATTGATTTAGGCACAGCAAATATCCTAGTCTACAGTAAATCAAAGGGAATTATTTTAAATGAACCTTCTGTTGTAGCAATGGATGCACATACAAAAGACGTTTTAGCGATTGGAACTGAAGCGAAAAATATGATTGGTAAAACCCCTGCTTCGATTGTAGCGATTAGACCAATGCGTGATGGTGTTATTGCAGATTTTGATATTACGAGCGGACTTCTTCGCGAAATCATGCGCCGTATAAATGCTTCTGGGGGCGGATTTAAAAAGCCGAAAGTTGTTGTTTGTACGCCAACAGGTGCGACATCTGTTGAGCGACGTGCGATTTCTGATGCGGTGAGTTCAATGGGTGCTCGTTCGGTTGTATTAATTGAAGAACCAGTTGCTGCTGCGATTGGCGCTGAACTTCCTGTTGATGAACCTATTGCGAATACGATTGTTGATATTGGCGGCGGCACAACAGAAATTGCGATTATTTCTTATGGGGGCGTCGTTTCAAGTACGTCGATTCGCACTGGTGGCGATCATATTGATGAAGAAATTATTGCTTATATTCGCAAAATGTATAATGTTTTAATTGGTGAATCTACAGCAGAACGCATTAAGATGGAGCTTGGATATGCGCCTATTCCACATGCGGAAGCGACAATGGAAATTCGTGGTCGAGACTTACTTACTGGTTTACCAAAAGTTGTGACAATCTCTTCTAATGAAATTCAAGATGCCATTTCGGAATTGTTAAATCGCGTTTTAGAAGCAATTCGTTTAACGCTTGAAAAATGTCCTGCGGAACTAAGTGGTGATATTGTGGACCGAGGAATTATTTTAACTGGCGGCGGAGCGCTCATTCACGGGTTACAAGAATGGCTAACGAGCCAAATCGATGTTCCAGTACATATGGCACCGAATCCTATGGAATCTGTTGCAATAGGCACAGGAAAATCATTAGAATATATTGAAAAGCTAGATAAACTATCTGGAAAATAATAGATAGTGTGTTAATGATGAAAAACGTGACCACCTTTTAACTTTAAAAGGTGGTCACGTTTTTCATTTCTTGAAATGTTTTTCGTAGTTTGGTAGAATTAATTCGTTAGGCTTTTGTCCTGGTAGCTCAGTAGGATAGAGCAACAGCCTCCTAAGCTGTGGGTCGGGGGTTCAATTCCCTCTCAGGACGTTGTTTAAAATAAAAAGCTGTCTGCAAAATGCAGACAGCTTTTTTATGGTTATTTTTCGACTAAACGGAAATGTTGCCACGGGAGAATGTTTTGCAGTAAATAACGTTCTTCTGGAACGACACGGGCCACAATATTTGTATTGCCGGAGTTTTCCATTTCTTGTAGAGCAATTTGCATTTCGCCTTTGTAGCGCTCGTAGCCGTTATTGTCGATTGTCACATCGCCTAAAGCTAATTTTTCCGTATCATGAGGAGGGAAATCATGTTGTTTAAAGTTTACTCGAGTCATTGTGGAGCGGATAACGTAAGCGGAAACGTCACCACGGTTGAAATGTTTTTGTGTTAGGACGATTTCTTTCTCCACATCGGTTGTTCCAGGTAAAAATTCCACTGCGATTTGTAATTCATTGCGGTTCAAATTACCAAGTGCTTTTAATTCTTCTTCTGAGGCAAACATGTTTCCAATGATGACGTCATCAATGAGACCTGTGTTCCATAAATCTTTTGCTTGAACACTAATATCAACCCCGCGATGTTCTTCGATTGTTGGTAAGCCCCCATCTACTACGAACCACGGACCATATTCACCACTATTAGAAGAAACAAAAGCGGCTGTTCGTAAATTTAAATCCTTAAACTGCTTACTTGTCCGTAAAAAGTGTTCACGTGAAAGGGCTGTATAGCGACGCGGGTAGAAGTTGTGACAGCCAATAATATTTTCGACGTTTGCTTTATAGGATAAAATATTTTCAACGTAACGCGTACCATTACTGATATTTAATTCGATTTTTAAATCATTGTCATCGAAGCTCATGGCCGCTTCCTCAGCGCCTGAAAATCCTAAGTCTAAGCGTAGACCAGAAAGTCCGATTTCTTTAAAACGATCAAGCTCTTGGTACGTAATATTGAGCGATTCAAATACGGTTGGATCTACATCTGCAATGACTTCGTAGCCTAATTCATTGGCGCGTTTACAAATGGTTTCAAGTTTCGCGAATTCTTCTTTGTCATTCGCAGAAATTAAACAAGTAAATATGCGACTAAATCCGTATTTTGCTGCTGTTTCAATATATTTTAACGATTCCTCTAGCGCTACATGTTGCGGGAAAACTGAAATACCTAACTTTCTCATTTACAAAAACCCCTATCTATGATTATTTGGCACGATATAATTCGACGATTTCTTTCGCTAAATCTTTAAACGTGATGGCATTCATAAGATGGTCTTGTGCGTGCACAAGTAAAAGGGATACTTCTGTTTTTTCACCACGTGCTTCCCCTTGGATTAAAGCCGTTTGTGAGTGATGCGCTTCGAGTAAAGCTTCCTCCGCCAATTTGATTTGTTCATCGGCTTTTTCAAAATCACCTTTTTTAGCGGCATCAATCGCTAGCATGGCATCACTTTTTGCATTACCTCCAAAAACGATTAGCCCCATAATTGTTTGTTCTAATTCCATTCTCTACACATCCTTTTCTTTAGTTATCCGCTTGCATCATGTTAATTGCTTGATTTAATACTTTATCCCCGTCCATGGTTCCAAAGTCAATACTATCAATAATTTCCACTGGTATGCCTTGCGGTTCTAATTTTCTTTTTAGATTTTTTGCTAAAAAACGAACTTGTGGGGCGAGTAAAACAGCATCTGTATTTTGAACATGTTTATGAACATCAGCTTCTGCAACAGCCAGTACTTCTGTATCAAGACCACGCTTTGAACTTGCTTCCAGCATTTTTTTGACAAGAAGACTACTTGACATTCCCGCCGAACAAATAAGCATAATTTTTTTCATTTTAACCCTCCAAAATCGAAGTTTAGCAATCTTGCTGTATTAAAATGCAAGTTTCATGCCAACTTCATTGTAATGAAACACCTTTTTATCCGCTTCTACGCTTACACAAAAACAGAGTAAGTGTGTAGCTTTATACACACTTACTCTGCGCACCATTAATCAGTAGCTCCAACTCGGTTGGCAAGCATCATTTGTGTGAGATATGCGATTTCTGATTGTGGAATGGTAATATCATATTCTCGTTCCACATTTTCCATCATTTGTTGTGTGACTTGCATTTCTACCATATGATTTTTGGCAAATTCATTAAAATCCGGGAATTCTCGGTCCACAGCACCAAGTCGCATGCGTTCAATTAGGAAAGCTAAATGTAAAATCATGCCTATATCAACGCCCGGCTCCAAAATTAAATTAAGTTGAATTTGTAACTCTGAAATAATTTTTCGTAAAAAGTAAACTAATTCTTCGGCAGAATCGACCGCAGTTAAATTTCCGTTTAAGGAAGCGATTAATTTTTCATAAGGGACCTCATCATTTAAAATACGTTTAATAATATCTATGCCGCCGTCTGAGAATACTTCTAGCGCGCTGAAAAATGGAATATCGCGATACTGGAATTCAACGGATCCCATGATGGCTAAAATATTGTATTCTTCCATTAACTGATCTATGCGCTCACGAAAGGCTTCTTTATGCAGAAATTGTAATACGATAATTTCTACTTTTGACTGATCAATTAGTGGTTCTACTCGGGCGCGGAGCTGTTCGGCGACGCCCTCACCCGTAAAGCAGGTGAAAATAACTGCATTTTTAGCAGGCTTAGCTCGTAAGATTTGAGCTTTATATTTATTTTCAAACAGTTGTTGACAGCTTTGGTAAATATCTTCTAGTCCCCTGCCGAGAGAAGCTTTTCGGATGGCCTCCAATACAACCGGCGTGCTTGCCATCGTGACAGTTTTAGTCCGAATGCCGAGTTCTTCGGTTAGCATATTTCCAAATGAAGCGAGAGAACCCATATCGGATAAAATAAGGACGCCTTTTTGGGGATTAAGTTTAACGACACGTTTTTTCACATTTTCATACATCGTTTTTACTTCCATTGAAAGTGGCATATCCATTGCGGTTCCGCTTTCAATACTTAGTAATTCCTGTACCGTTTCCACCATACTCGTTGCGGTCGAACGTCCGTGCATCAAGACTAGTACTTCCACTTGTGACTCACTGACAAACATGGATTCCACGACTTCTTCGGTTAAAAACATGGTTAAAAATCCGATTTCATCAAATGGGATTTCAATGCCTAGTTCCTGCTCAATCATGGCTGAAATATCAATGGCCACCTGAAACTCTTTTGGATATTTTTTGCGAACGTTATTTAAATCAGGGTGGATAATATGTTTTTGTTCACGAATTCGTTCGATTGTACTTTGGAGATGAAGCGAAAACGCAAAACGCATTTTATCATTGTATTTTCTCTCTAAGCGTTTAGAGGCCATTTCATAAACGCGCTCTGTAAGCGACCAAATCGCTGGGTCAATAATTTCTTTTGCGGTTTGTTGGGTGGGCAGTTGCACCATATAATCATGAAAATACTGATCCACATCCACATAAAGCGCTTCTTCAAGCTCCGTTTGATTTTTCCCTTCTTTAATCAGTTCATCAGCCCGCTCCTGAATGGCCTGATAGACATCATTTACATCCGTCAATTTTTTCGAGCTTTCTTCACTTAAATCCGCAAATTTAAAAATCGTTTTGTTCACATCAATGAGTCGATTTAACTTTTCAGGCTCATCTTTCATGTGCAAGAGCCCTTTTTGGACATGAATTGGTAAATCATCTTGTTCGATTAAAATGTAGTTCGTCGCCTTCGTTTTATAATGTAAAAACGCTTTCGCACACGCCAATTTTAAATCCCGTTGCAATTGCCCCACATTCGCACTTGCGTGGTAAAGTAAAAAGGCAATTAACGCTTGGCGGTGGACACGTATCGGTTGATTAAGACGATTCGCTTCTTGTTTTAAGAAAAATTCAATGAGCTGATACCGTTCTTCTAAATTACGTTCAGAAAGCGATGGTAACGTAATGGTCATTGGAATTCTTCGTGTAAAAGTCTCTAGTAAAAAATTATCTGGTGACTCTGTTGTAGCTCCAATAATTTGCACTTGTGCGTTGTGTACTTTGGAACTTTCACCGAGCGGACGATATTCGCCTTTATCAATAAACGTAAAAAGCATTTCCTGACCTTCAGGAGGTAAGCGGTGAATTTCATCAAGGAAAAGAATACCGCCATCCGCTTTAGACAGCAAACCAGAACGTGTTTCCTCAGCTCCTGTATAGGCTCCTTTTACAACACCGAAAATATGGCCAAATAAAAGTTGCGGATTTTGTGCATAGTCCGCACAGTTAAAAGAAACAAATGGAGCTGTTCTAGGAATAATCGCGGACTCTTTTGCAAAATGATACATACATTCCGCAAAAAGAGATTTACCAGTACCCGTTTTTCCTAAAATGAGTGTATGCAAACCGTGAGGCGGATATAAAATAGCAGCTTTCGCTTGTTGAATGCTTACTTTTAAACTATCACTTGAGCCAATAAGACGATCAAAGGCACTTTTTTCATTTTGTACGGATTTTACCTCTTCCTCTATTTTGACTGCTTGATAAAAAACTGGCTTTCCAGGTAATTTTTCAATTTTATTTTCTTTAAACAGGTCATTCAAGTATCGACTGGCATTAGCCCGGTCCATACCTAGCTCATTTGCAACATCGCCAGCTGAAACTTTTTGATTCATCGCATTTAAAAATTTTAATACTTCATCTTTTCTACTTGACATGCCCTCGCTCCTTTAAAACTCATTCATCCTCATTATACTCGTTTTTGTAAGCGCCTTTCAAGATGCTATAAAAAGGAATTTGGAATTTATTTTTTCTTTGGCGCAGCACCAGACATAAGTTTTCCTTTATAAAAACGAACAAGTTCGCCTGTTTGATCCATTTCTTTTAAGTACTGTTTCAGTGTGCGCGTTTCTCGTTCATTCACAAAACTGATAACGGTTCCTTTTTTCCCCATCCTGCCTGTACGTCCAGAACGGTGTACATACTCTTTTTCGGTTTTGGCTAGGTCATAATGAATCACATATGGCAAGTCTTGAATATCTAATCCCCTCGCAGCTACATCGGTTACGATAAGAAAATTTAATTGCCCTTTTTTAAAATCTTGCAAGGTTTTTTTTCGTACATCGCGGCGAATATCTCCATGAATTCCGGCTGCCTTTACCCCGTCATAGGCAAGTTTTTCTAACAAAATATCCATTCTTGGCTTATCGCGAACAAATACAAGCGCTCTCATTCCTGAAACATGCTCAAGTCGTCTAATAAGTGTCGCTTTATCGCGATTTTCCACTTCCATATACAGATGCTCCACATTTTCAGTAGCGCGCGTTTTCGGTGTGACTTCAATCACTTGTGGTTTTTTCTCTGTCTGTCTAAAAAAGGGTTCCGTATCATCCAGTTTCGTTGCCGAAACAAGAACAAGTTGGCTGTCTCGCATGCTACTAGCTAAAATCTCTACAGTAGATTTAAAATTTTCTGCAAGAAGTAATTGATCAGCTTCATCCAGTGTAATGGTCTTCACTTCATGCATTTTAATTTTCTTTTGTTTAATTAATTCGAGGGCGCGTCCAGGTGAGGCGACAATAATTTGTGGCTTCTTTTTTAATTTTTCAATTTGCCGCTTCACATTTGCACCGCCGATAATGGGAAGCACTTTTATACCATCATCTATAATCCAAGTTTTAATTGTATCTGAAATTTGCATGACAAGTTCGTGGCTAGGTGCTAAAACGAGCCACTGCGTATGAGGTTTTGCTTCTATTTTTTCGAGAATAGGTAGTGTGTATGCCACTGTTTTTCCAGTTCCAGTAGGCGAAATGGCCATGATGTCTTCCCCATTTTGAAGTGGTTCATAAATTGCTTGTTGAATTTCAGTTGGCTCACCGTATTTTTGTTCCATCCATTTTTCCTGCCAAATTTTTTGCATCTCGTTCAACTCATTTCTAATTTATTCAATTAAGCTCATCATATCATAAAAAAAAAGGTAAAACCACATGGGCTCTACCTTTTTCTTCCTATAAAAAGCGTCTTAAAATGGTTTTGAGTGGTGGAAATTTAGCAATTCGATGCTCATCTTTTAATGTTTTACCTTCAAAACTTAAATAGCCCTTTGCCTCATCCCATAAAATTTTGCCGGGTAACGGGGCGGCATCTTTATCCACATGAACGTCCAGCAGTACAGGAACATCATCTGCTTTAGCCATTTGTAACGCTCGTACTAGCTCCTCGCGTGTTTCCACATGATAGCCTTTTCCGCCGCAATTTTCAGCAAAGCCAGCATAATCAATATCGGGCAAATCAATCGCATAATTTTCTTCCCCAGCTGCTTGTTGTTCGTATTTAATAAAGGAAAGTTCGGTGTTATTTAATAGAACAACAATCATCGGCATTTGATAATGTACCGCGGTGACAAAATCTTGCATGACCATAGAGAAACCGCCGTCTCCTGTAATCGCAATAACCTGTTTTTCAGGATAGGCTTTTTTAGCCGCAATGGCACCGGGAAGAGCACAACCCATTGTTCCAAGCCAAGCGGATGTAATAAATTGGTTCTCGTTTCCAAGATGAAGATAGCGTGTACTCCAAACCGTTGAAGTCCCCACATCAATTGAATAAATGGTATCAGGCTGACTAATGTTTCGAATTTCTGCCATAACGGCTTCTGGCGCTAAAGGAACGTCAGCTTTTGCTTCGTCCTCCTCCATCCAAGACTGCCAATTTTTCATATTATCATGGCATGCTTTTAAAAAGCTTCGATTCTTCACTACAACATCGGCTTTATTCCATTCTGTTAAGCAGTCTTTCATATCTGCCACAATTTCAACATCTGCCGGGTAGCGATGGCTCATTTTCTCTTGTTCAATATCCACTTGAATGCAAGGTACCTTTTTGGAAGGTAAATAATCCACATAAGGATAATCGGTTCCAAGTAAGATGAGTAAATCCGTTTCCTGCATCGCTTCATACGCTGGTTTCGTCCCAATTTTACCGAGATTGCCGAGGAAGTTAGGATGACCATCCGGCACCATGCCTTTAGCAGGAAGCGTCACAATCATCGGAATTTCAAATTTCTCGGATAACTGAATAAGCTCCGTTTTTGCATTTTTAGCGCCAACGCCAGCTAGAATCACTGGTTTTCTTGCTTTTTCGATTAAATGAAGGCCTGATTTAACGTCTTCCATTGAAATTTGCGGCTTCACGCGTTTAAACGTACGTTCTTGTAAAACAGGCATCTTGACTTTTTCCATTAAAACGTCGTTTGGTATTGTAAGCACCGCTACGCCTTTTTTTTCATACGCCGTTTGAATCGCCTGATTTGCCACCTCAGAAATGGTGTCAGCAGATTCAACCAGTTTATTATATATGGCTACATCCGCAAATAAATTGGGTAAGTCGACTTCTTGAAAGAATTTCGTATTCGCTACGTCCGTTACAACTTGCCCTGCTAAAACGAGCATTGGAACATTATCCATTTTCGCATCATACATGCCGTTTAGCATATGAATGGCGCCTGGCCCTCCAATTGACAAGGCCACGCCCAATTTTCCCGTTAACTTTGCATAACTGGAAGCTGCTAGTGTGGCTACTTCCTCGTGTCGTACATGGATAAAGTCTATTTTTTCTTGTTCACTTCGTAGTGAGTCCACAACCGTGTCAATGGAATCTCCCGGAAGTCCGTAAACATGATCTACCCCCCAGTTTAGAAGTACCTGTACAAGCAAATCACTGCCTTTAATACTCATATCTTTCTCTCCTTTGTTCAGCCCTTAACGTACCATCTTATAAGCAGACTGTCTCTTTTTTTGGCACCTATTTTCTTTACCACACAAAAAAGGAAGTGAAACGTTGTTCACTTCCTTAAAATCGTAGACTAATTGACTGAACCGCCTCGGATAAGCGAGGTATAAATGATTTCATTTTCGGTTTCTGTATGTGTCAGTAGTTTGATGAGTTTTTCGGCTGCAACTGCTCCCCATTTATACTTCGAATAGTCAATTGTTGCGAGGCGGGGATTTAAATAGGCACCGACGTCTCGGTTATCAAAACCAATCATGCGTATGTCGCGTCCAATGACAAAGTCTTTTTTAGCCAAATAGCGATACATTCCGATGGCCATATTATCGTTCAGTGAAAAAACCGAAACAGGGTTTTTCCATTCGCGAACAATTTTTGCAGCTGCCATTTCTCCGGATGCTTCTTCAAAATCCCCTTCGATAACATGGACTTTCTCGCTATCGAAACGGGCAAGTTCGGTTAGTGCGGTATCAAATCGGATGTTGCCGTCAAATGAATCTTTTGGTCCTTTAATAACATAAAAATCGCCGCTAAACCCTTCTTTTAAGAAATCGACTGCCAGTGTTGCGCCTCCTTTGTTATCAAGGAGGACTTGGCGGATGTTGGGGTGCGTTAGTTCGCGGTCAAGCACAACCATTTTGTGCCCTCTATCCGCGTATTTTAAAATATCTTCTGTTTTAAATGTAGCGTCTAATATAATCGCGCCATCAATCATTTTTTCCGGTAAAAAACGCTGCGATTTTTCCCCACTAAGGGCAATTAACTCATAATCTAATTTACGAAGGGTTTCCGTTAGTCCATCTAAAAGCGGGCCATAAAAGGCGCCACCGTAATTTGCTAAATAGGCCCCGATAATTTTAGTTTCGCGTGTCTTTAAAGTACGCGCCGCCATGTTCGGCACATAGTTTAAATCATTCGCAATTGTTAAAATGCGTTTTCGCGTTTTTTCCGTTACCTTCGAACTTCCGTTAAGCGCATAGGAAACGGTGGATATGGAAACGCCTGCTTTTTTCGCAATGTCTTTAATTCCTACCAAGTAACTCGCTTCCTTTCCGCTTATTTTCTTATATTATACACAATTTCTTAAATACTGGTAAACAAAATTTCAAGTTCGTGCTGACCTTCCGGGATTTCCTCTTTCGGGATAAATAAAGCGCCCTCTCTGTAAGGATTAGGCAGTAGCTCACGCCGCGTCTTTCCTCCGAAGGTGATGCCTTTTGTTTCACTTCTTTTAAAAGTGACATGTAACATACGTCCTGATAGTTCTATGTTTACACTTAAGCCGTCTAATTCCCGTGGTAAAATCGGGTCAAACTCAAAATACGTTTTTGTTTCACGTATACCTAAAACGGAGCGAATCAATTGGTTTAAGTAGATACCCGGACCGCTTGAATAAATACGCCAGCCGCCTTTTACAGGAATACTCCCTTTTTTCACAAGTGAAAAGTCATCTTGTGCAGCGTAGCGGTCAAGAAAAGCCGCATCTGAACTACTAAAATACGTATTACTTTGGCGCGTAGCTGCGTTTTTCACAACTTCACTAATTTGAATGGGATTAATCACATCCAGCATATGCGCGGCACGATCATCGCCAATTTTCGCAAGGGATTCGATATAACGAATATGGGCATGAACATACTGGAGACCAACCTCACGTCCAAAGTTCGCCGCTTGCTCTGCACGTTTAAAGTGTTTGCTAACGCCACCAGCATAATGTGCAGGGGCACTCATGAGACGAACCCCGTCTGGATGAAGTAAATGCTCTTCAATAATATTGAAATTTTTCTTACGCTGTTTATCACTTACAAGTTCAGCAATTACGCTTCTTGTAAGCGGAATAAGACGATAATCAATTTTGGTTTCTTTATCTTTTGGATGAATCATAAATTCTGCTGTGTGTTCATCTTTCATATAAATAAAACCAGGAATCACATCTGTATCTTGTAACATATACGTTTTTAAAATCTTCTTGAATGGCGCTAGCAAGTATTTCGTACCTGGCTCCTTCTGGCATTTCTTTTCCAAGTGCGGTCATTCTTGATAGTTAAAGCGACTCGTCAGCCTCGGTTATACCATTCGTTTTTTCAGCTCGTTTATTAGCCGGTTGAAGTGTATCGTCCCAATCGCCATCGCCGTAATTGGAAAGTGCGTCCCTTTCATAAAGCGTTCATTCAAGTGTACAAGCTCTTTGATATTGGGCTTTTAATGTTTTCTTTTTGGTCTGTTATAACTTTTCGTTGTCACCGAAATATACGGGATGCTTTCTTCCAAAATGCTTGTATCTCCTGAATAATGGAGGTAATCACCCGACCATTTTAASTGGCCATACGAGTAACATCGCCGTGACCATTCTCTTGAGCTAATATTTTCTATTTATCAACATGAACA
>NZ_ALWW01000051.1 GCF_000344175.1 Listeria fleischmannii subsp. fleischmannii LU2006-1
ACAATAATCCCAAATCAACTAACTAAAGAAGCAAGGGCATCCATCGTATTATACCCATCTATGAAACCCGTGGAAAACGGAGACGCAATATACTCCCCTTTCGGAGCAGTTTGTTCCCCTAGCGGCTTCACAAGTGAAGCGATAATTAAAATAAAGATAAAAATAAGCAAAGCAGGTGTTAAAAATTTCCCCACTCGGTCTACGATTTTTGAAGGTGAAAGCGATAGCCACATCGACACTCCAAAAAAGATAACGGTAAAAATAAAAAGCGCAAGGGCGTGACTCCCTTCTCCTAAAAACGGTGCAACACCAATTTCAAAAGATACTGTTCCTGTACGTGGTAACGCAAAGAATGGACCAATCGTTAAATATAAAACAACAGCGAACACAACGCCATAAATCGGATGAACACGATTTGCAAGGCTTTGTAAATCATTGCTTCCTGAAATTCCAATAGCAAGGACTCCAAGTAATGGTAATCCTGCTCCTGTAAGTAAAAATCCCGTTATCGCAATCCATACATTTGTCCCAGCCAGCTGTCCTAAATGAGCTGGAAAAATAAGGTTGCCTGCACCAAAGAAAAGTGCGAAAAGCATTAAACCAATAAATATGTAAGCTGAAAATGATAGTGACTTGTTCAAATAATATCTCCCTTTCCAATCTGTCTTGTTCCTTAACCATACAGATTTTCTGGGTCAAAAGCAATACAAAACGGTCATTTTAGCCTATTTGAATTACTTTAGCATAATTTATTTTCAAACAAATCAGGAAAATTTTCTTTATTTTCCCAAAAAAGACGAATCTGTCAGAAAATTAACGGTTCAACAGCTTCGCCACTTTTTGATTCACTATAATCATTTTTCCAATTTCATCTTCTTGAATTTCCGAACAAATCTTCATAAATGCCTTATACGTATAGGTGTTGATTTCATCTTCCTCTAAAATCATTTTCCCTTTTTCCGTTAATGACAGATAAAAATTTTTCACTTGAAGAAGGCCTTTTTCGGCAAGTCCTCGTATATTTGCTGCAACAATCGGATGTTTTCCTTTTACTTCATATAAAATGTCCCGTAAAAGTAATTGTTCATTTTCAGCGCAAATTTTTAAAATCCTTAATTGTTCATATGAAATTCCCATGCTGCTTTGATGCTCTTTTGTCAGTCTTTTGATTGCTTTTTGCACATTCATGTAACTTGAAAGCAGTTCTTTAACTTGTTCCAATTCACTTTGTTTTACTGGCATTGTAGCACCTCCACTTCTATTTCCATTTTAAACGAAAAAAGAAATATTAAGGGGAAATTTACAAAAACCTAACAAAACTTTATTTTATACGATTGATTAGTTGCTTGTATTTAGTAAGTGTGTTATAGTTTATTTGTAAACAATAAAGTTTTACGTTTTGAAACACCTTTTTAGGTGAATAAAAAGAATATACTAAGAAAAATGGAGGAATGACAAACATGACAGTAGAAAAATGGAACATTGACCCAGCGCATAGCTCAATTGAATTTCAAGTTAAACACATGATGGTATCGAAAGTGAAAGGTGCATTTAAAACTTTTGAAGCAGATGTAGAAATGGATCCTGAAAATTTAGCAGATGCAAAAATCAAATTTTCCGTTGATGCCGCTAGTGTAGACACTCGTCAAGCGCAACGTGACGGCCACTTGAAGAGCGAAGATTTCTTTAATGTAGAAAAATATCCTCACGTAACTTTTGCATCAACAGAAATTATTCCTGATGGTGACAATGAATATGAAGTAAAAGGCGATTTAACCATTCGCGACGTAACAAAACCCGTTCAATTCCATGTAACTTATGAAGGTTCTGGAAAAGATCCTAATACTGGAAATATGGTAGCCGGCTTTGAAGGCAGCGGTAAATTTAACCGTAAAGACTTTGGCCTTAACTATAACGCAGCACTTGAAACTGGCGGCGTTTTAATTGGAGACGAAGTAAAACTTAATATCCAAATTGAAGCATCTAAATAATTTTTTAAAAGCACGATATTTCTATCGTGCTTTTATCTTGTAGAAAAACTCAAAGTTTACGCAAAACACCCCACGTCAAAATCAGGTTATTCTCAAACGGTGAGATTCTAGCCTAATTTTGTATGTAAGAGGCACGAACGACGAAGATTGCCGTTCAGAAACGGCTTGAAAGTACGATAGATATTTCTATCGTGCTTTTTATTGCATAAAATATTCTTTAAAATCATCAAAATTGCCATTTTTCAACTTAAAAACTGCCAAAAAAAGAATTATCTAGCATGCTATACTTGAAAAGTTGACATAAAAACTGAAAGGTCAAAGAAAAAAAGGAGCTGTCCCTTACCCATGAATTACGTTTTTCAAGTACAACTTAATAAATCTAAAAATTTTCAAACATGCCGTGTTAACTTTCCTACACATTGCCCGACTTGCAAATCCAATAAACATTTAAGTGTCACTTCTTCGATTTTAAATTCAAAAGATGAAACACTTGGTTTATTAATGGAATGTTTATCGTGTCATGATATTTTCCTTGAAAAATTTCAAGTTGAAATAGCAGGAGAGGAAATAAAAACCACATATATTATGAACCATGCTGCTAGTAATCAACTTTTTATTGAAGACATGCATCAAAGAAATCCTGAATTTGCGGCTTTCTATCAAGAGGCTGTCAAATTAGAAGCAGGACACCGACTTGAATCAGCCTACTTACTTTATATTAAATCCGCAGAAATTTTAACCAAACATCCACTCATTGCTGCAAAAAACATTGCGACTCAACGCTTATCAAAAGCAACTTTTGAGTCAGATTGGCAAAATATTCCAGGCTCTACCGAACTTTTGCTTAAAAATATTGATCAAATAAAATCTTATATTAACGGTGTCGCCTTACTTATCACTGGACTTGAATCGCTCGAAGAGGTGCACACTGCTGACACAGAGGCCTAAAATCTACTCATAAATTTCTAAGCATTCCCCTAGTTTTCTTTATAAAAATGCGTTAAAATGGTTTATTGCTATTTTTTAGGGAAAGAGGGACATTATGGAAAGAAATGAAAAAATGATTGGCGTCATCGCTGGTGCGCTTGCGTATGTTTTATGGGGTATTTTGCCCATGTACTGGAAACTTGCAACTGAAGTTCCAGCAATGGAAATTTTAGCTTACCGCATTATTTGGTCATTTGTTTTTATGATTTTTTTAATTGCCGTTTTACGAAAAACAAATGCTGTGCTGGTTGAAGTAAAAACCATTTTCAAACGGCCTAAAACGGCCTCTTTAATTACACTTGCAGCCATCCTTATTACAGTAAATTGGTTTATTTTTATTTTCACTGTTAATAGTGGTCATGTGACAGAAGCCAGTCTTGGTTATTATATTAATCCACTGGTTAACGTTTTAATTGCAACGGTTTTTCTAAAGGAACGTTTAAGTCGTGGCGAAATGATTGCTGTTCTGCTTGCTTTTATTGGCGTTTCAATTTTGACGTATCATCAAGGAACTGTACCATATGCGGCGCTTGCTATGGCAGTGACATTTAGCCTTTATGGGTTAATTAAAAAATTCGTACCTGTTTCAACATGGACGGGATTAACACTTGAAACGCTTATTATAACGCCGTTTGCGCTCATTTATTTGCTATTTTTTTCCAAAAATTTCTTTTATGAGTTATTCTCTTCATGTTGATTTTATTATGATTGGCGCGGGGATTGTGACGGCGATTCCACTTCTTTTATTTGCTACGGCGGCTAAAAAAATTAGTTATACGATGGTCGGCTTTTTACAATATATCGGGCCAACACTGATGCTTATTTTAGGCGTCTTACTTTATAAAGAAAGCTTCGATAAAGTACAATTAACAGCTTTTATTTGTATTTGGGCGGCTATTTTAGTCTTTACGATTTCCCATATTTATTTAAATGCGAAACTAAAGCAATTAAAATCAGCAGCTGAAAATGAGTAATGAGGTGACGATTTTGATACACAAAACTAATGCCTGTCGTTTGCTTGATCAAAAAAAGTTAGCCTATACCTTACATGAATATCCAGTTGATGAAAAACATCTTGATGCAGTGCATGTGGCTTCAGAGACAGGCCAAAATCCGGCAAAAATTTATAAAACGCTCGTTACAATAGGAGATAAAACCGGCTATGCGGTAGCTGCTATTCCAGCCAATAAATCGTTAAACTTAAAAGCGTTTGCGAAAATAAGTGGTAATAAAAAAGTCGAAATGATTCACGTAAATGACTTAGAAAAAATTACAGGCTATATTCGCGGCGGCTGTTCCCCTATTGGGATGAAAAAAGCCTTTCCGACATTTATTGACCAGGCAGCTAAACAGTTTGATACCATTTTTATTTCAGCTGGAAAGCGCGGACTTCAAATTGAAATGAATGCGGATGATTTACTCCTTGCCACTAGAGGTCAATATGCTGACATATCAGTGGAACAATAAAAGAAGCGGCAAAAAGCCGCTTCTTTTATTTTCGCCAAAACGTGGTACATTCCGCTTTGTCTTCGATATTAAATTGAATAATTCGGCGAAGTAAATCATAATCAATGGGCTTATCCCACGGAAATTGAATGAGCATTTTAGTATGATTATAGCCCGCTTTTTTTATTTCAGCCGAGAACGCTTCAATACCAACAAGTTCAGGTGACATAGCAAGATGTTTTTTCGATACACTAAATCCGGCGATAAAAGTATCATGATCCGTAAACATCGGTTGATTCCATGCAATTCGTTTACCTAGGTTCGGGAAGGTTCCTTCTACCCAAGCTAGCACTTCAGCAGTTCGTGCCTGCTGTTCGGGATTCTCAATTTGTCCAATAAAGTCTTCGAATGTTTCCAAATTCACTTCCTCCTTTAACGTCTTGTTAGTTTAATTGTAACGGATGAAGCGAAATTTACAAGTTTTACTTACTACAATGACAATTACAGCCACCGCCGCAACAGCCTTGATCGCCTCTTGCAACCTGTGTGATCGTTTCAGACGGCACACTTTCCTTCGCACGCTTCACCGTCTCGCCAATTTTCGCAGCAGGCGCGCTATCACGAACTTTTCGCGCTTTATCTAAAATCGCATTTTTGGGATTAAAACGCTTCGCTTCTGTGCTAGTATTATCTTCTTGCGCCCTATCTTCCATACCTTTTTTGGCAATCGAAAGCATCAGTTTAATCCGGTTCAATTGATTAACCGCGCTAGAACCTGCGTCATAGTCAATCGACATAATATTCGCGTGCGGATATAGTTTTTTAAGCCCTTTAATCATACCACGACCGGTAATGTGATTCGGCAGGCAGGCGAACGGTTGAAGACAAGCAATGTTAGGCACGTCGCTATCTAAAAGCTCGAACATTTCGCCCGTTAAAAACCAGCCTTCTCCCATTTTGTTTCCAAGTGAAAGTAATTGACTCGCTTTTTCAGCAATCACTTCAATACTTTCCGGAGCATCAAAACGCTTGCTCGCACGGAGCGCATCTGTGACGGGTTTTCGGTACTGATTGATGGCGGGAATTGCAAGGCTTTGTTTCGCAAATGATTTCACTTTTGATCTACCAAAGGTGTTGGCTGCGAAATGGTCGTCATAGCAGCAATATAGCAGGAAGTCGACCAAATCAGGCACGACAGCTTCCCCGCCCTCTTGTTCAATGACGTCAACGATACTATTGTTGGCACCAGGATGGAACTTCACCAAAATTTCCCCCACCACACCAACACGCGGCTTCTTCTCAGAACTGATTTCTAGCGCATCAAACGCGTCGACCATTTCTTTTGCAAAAGCTTTATACGCTCTAAAAGAATAATGTTCCATGAGTGTCTTCGCTTTTTTGAGGTAGGTTTGATACAACTGATTCGCACTACCCTGTGTTACTTCATACGGCCTAGTCCGGTAAAGCATTCGGTCGAGCGCATCCCCAATTGCTAACCCCGCTAAAAATTTTGTTAAAAGACTCGGCGACAGCTTAAATCCAGGCTGCTTTTCAAGTCCATTGGCGTTTAGTGAAATAACAGGAATTCCTTCGATTTCGGCTTCACGGAGTGCCTTTTTGAGCATTGAAATATAATTAGTTGCCCGACATCCGCCGCCGGTTTGCGTCATCAGAACAGCGGTTTTTGTTAAATCATAGTCCCCGTGTTTAAGTGCATCCATCATTTGGCCAATCGTCAAAATGGCTGGATAACAAGCATCATTATTCACATAGCGAAGTCCTTCATCCACAGCGCGCGGTGTTACGGCTGGTAAAACTTCCAAATTATAGCCGCTAACCCGCCCCGCCGCTTCAAGCAGTGCAAAGTGAGTTGGCGCGAGTTGTGGGGCTAAAATGGTATAGCCTTCCTTGCGCATTGCTTTCGTAAATAGCGTACGCGGCTGTGGTGCCGCCATTTCAGTTGGCGTAACGCCGTTTCTTTCTCGCTCATCAATAGCTGCTTTTAGTGAACGTACGCGAATTCTCGCTGCGCCTAAATTATTAATTTCATCAATTTTAAGTAGTGTATATACTTTTCCGTGACCTTCAATGATTTCTTGGCACATATCCGTTGTAATCGCATCAAGCCCACAACCAAATGATGTCAATTGGACAAACTCCAAATCCTCTCTTTTTCCCGTAAAACTTGCCGCACGGTAAAGTCTAGCATGATATTTCCACTGGTTTTCCACGCGCAAATCATGTTCGATTTCACCTAAATGCGAAATGGAGTCTTCTGTTAAAACAGCCATGCCATTCATTGTAATAAGCTCTGGTATACCATGATTGACTTCTGGATCAATATGATACGGGTGACCAGCTAGGACAATTCCTTTTACTTTATTTTTTTCCATATAAGTAAGTGCCGCTTCACCCTCGCGCTGAATGTCCTTGCGACATTTTTCAGCTTCAGCTAGACCAGCTATAACCGCATGCTCCATTTCTTCTGCTGGGATATCTGGAAAAGTTTGTTTCATCGTTTCGATAAACGATTTTTCATTATCTAGCGCGATAAACGGACTAAACATTGGAATTTCTTTTTCCGTAAGGGCGTCCACGTTGACTCGAATCACTTCTGGATATCCGGCCACAACAGGGCAGTTAAAATTGTTCGTTGCCTCACCAAATTCTGGTTTTTCATACACAACGGAAGGGTAGAAAACGGCATCCACTTTTTTGCGTACTAAATCCATAATGTGACCGTGCGTTAATTTCGCAGGATAACAAACAGCTTCTGAGGCAATCGTTTCGATTCCTTTTTCATATAAATTTTTAGATGACTTACTTGATAGCACGACCCGGAATCCTAACTGATTAAAAATTGTAAACCATAGCGGATAGTTTTCAAACACATTTAAGGCACGCGGAATACCAATTGAACCTCTTGTTGCTTCTGTTTTCTTCAGCGCCTTATAATCAAACATGCGTTTTAATTTATACGCATATACATTCGGTAATAAATTCCGACTCGTCTCCACTCGCTCGCCGCGTTCACAGCGGTTTCCACTAACAAACGTGCGGTCGTCGCCAAAACGTGTCACGGTAAGTTGGCATGTATTGCTACACAAGTTACATCTGGACTGCGATGTTTCTGCACTAAATTCGCGTAATTTTTCAAGAACAAGCATTTCCGTTACTTCGCCTGTTTCGTAATTTTCACGCGCGATTAGCGCCGCCCCGTAAGCCCCCATCATTCCAGCAATATCTGGGCGAACGACTTCTCTTCCAGTCAAAAGTTCAAAAGCTCGTAAAACCGCTTCGTTGTAAAAAGTGCCGCCCTGTACGATGACTTTTTCGCCAATATCTTTAGGGCTACGTAATTTAATGACTTTTTGAAGGGCATTTTTGACAACTGAATAAGCGAGACCCGCCGATAAATCTTCAAGCGTAACGCCTTCTTTTTGAACCTGTTTCACCTTCGAGTTCATAAATACCGTACAACGCGAACCAAGATCCACAGGTTCTTTCGCACTTAGCGCACGTTCTGCAAATTCTTCAATCGGCACATCTAGTGTATGCGCAAATGTTTCAAGGAATGAGCCACATCCGGCTGAGCACGCCTCGTTTAGCATTAGGCTATCAAGCGCACCATTTTTAATTTTCATACACTTCATATCTTGCCCGCCAATATCCAAAATAAAATCAACATCCGGCAAGAATTCACGCGCCGCCCTATAATGCGCTACCGTTTCAATTTCACCTACATCAATTTTAAGGGCCGCCTTAATGAGTGATTCACCGTAACCTGTAATCCCCGACTGAACAATTTGAATCCCCTCAGGCAGTTTTTCATATAATTCACTCGTTGCATCAATAACCGATTGAAGCGGATTCCCATTATTACTTCCATAATAGGTATATAAAATTTCATTCTGAGTGCCCATCAAAATAAGTTTCGTCGTTGTAGAGCCAGCATCAATCCCTAAATAAGCATCCCCTATGTAACTCGACATCTCAGCACGCGGCGCATTCATTTCACCATGTCTTGTTCGAAATGCCACCAAATCCTCTGCTTTTGTAAAAAGAGGAGGTAGCGTCACCGTATCTTTTGCGAGGCTGGATAAATCCATGTCCGTTAAGCGACGCGTCACATCTTCGATTGAAACCGCCTCACTTTGAAACCCAGTAAACGCTGTGCCAAGCGCAATGAAATACTCCGCATTCAGTGGCGCAATAATATCTTCTTCTTTCATTTTCAGTGTTTCAGTAAAACGAAAGCGCAATTGATCTAGGAAAGTTAGCGGTCCACCGAGAAACGCCACTTTTCCGCGAATCGGACGGCCACATGCCAGCCCCGAAATGGTTTGTGTGACAACACTTTGAAAAATTGAAGCCGCAATATCTTCTTTTCTAGCGCCTTCATTTAATAGCGGTTGAACATCTGTTTTGGCAAAAACACCGCATCTTGAAGCAATTGGATAGATGGTTTGCGCATTTTTAGCGAGCTCATTTAAGCCTGTTGGATCGGTTTGGATTAAAGTCGCAATTTGATCGATAAAAGCACCTGTTCCACCAGCACACGCATTATTCATCCGTTGCTCAATTCCACCAGTAAAATAGATAATTTTAGCATCTTCCCCGCCAAGTTCAATTACAACATCCGTTTCAGGAATAACTTTTTCGACTGCTTCTGTACAAGCAATAACTTCTTGGACAAAATCAACTTTTAAAAATTTAGAAATAGCTAGACCTGAAGATCCCGTAATCTTAAAGGTCATTTCATCTGTTTGACACTTTTCTTTTAAATCTTGCATAATAAGTCGTGTCACTTTTTTAATATCCGAATAGTGTCTGCGATAAGTTTGAAATAGAATTTCTCCTTCTTCATTTAGTGCGACGGCTTTCGCTGTTGTTGAGCCGACATCAAGTCCGACATGAATCATTTCTCTCACCTTCCCCTTCGCATTGTTCAAAAAATCACATTATAACCTTTGATTGTTCCAAATTTCACAAATGAGTGATTACTCACTCAAAAAATGCACCCGTGCAAAAAGAATAAATAGACACCACTATTTTCACATGTTTATTGTTATTTGTAAAGGAAAAACCTATTTGAATAAGATTGACATTTTCACCGTCCATACTATAAAATTAATACAGAAATAAATAGTGTATCCCTTCCGGATAATACACTACAAAAAGGTGGGCTTTTCTTGAAGCGTATTGATAAAATTTACCAATTTTTATTGCAGTCTTCTTCTCGTACAACAATTCGAAAACAAGTTGCCGAAAAAGAAGGCTTTACAGCTACTTCCATTGCGAATGAACTAAACATTTTAAGAAACAATGTTAGCATGGAATTAAATGAGCTTCATAGACAAGGCAAAATTGTAAAAGTGAACAGTCGCCCGGTACTCTACTTTGTTAGACAGACGCTTGAAGAGGCCACTATGCGTACACTCACAGAAGATGAACTTAACTTTAGTCAAACAGAAGATATTTTAAAGCTTTTTGCAGCTGATGTTACTAAAACTAGCCCGTTTGAAAATTTAATTGGGGCGAGTGAAAGTTTAAAAACACCCGTTGAACAAGCAAAAGCAGCTATGCTTTACCCGCCAAACGGACTTCATACACTCATTTTAGGCCAAACAGGAGTCGGTAAAACGCTTTTCGCCAATTTAATGTATCGTTTTGCTCACCACACAGCGCGCCTCGCAAAAGATGCACCTTTTATCGTATTTAATTGTGCAGACTATTATAATAATCCTCAACTTTTGATGTCACAAATTTTTGGTCATGTGAAAGGCGCTTTTACAGGAGCTGATTCAGAAAAAGAAGGTTTAGTGGAAAAAGCAAACGGCGGCATTTTATTTTTAGATGAAATTCACCGGTTACCTCCGGAAGGCCAAGAAATGATTTTTTATCTGATGGATTCAGGAACTTTTAACAAGCTTGGAGAAACAGACCGTAAACGCACGTCAAATGTTCTTATTATCGGTGCAACAACTGAAAACCCAGCCTCTTCTTTATTAAAAACATTTGTACGCCGAATTCCAATTACTGTATCTTTACCATCATTAGATGAACGAACTGCAAAAGAGCGTGTTGAACTTCTCACCCATCTATTATCAAATGAAGCTCACCGGGTAAACAAACCTATACGTATTGAAGATGAGGCCGCTAAAGCGCTTCTTGGCAATACAACGAGCGGGAATATCGGTCAATTAAAATCTAATATTCAACTTGTTTGCGCCCAAGGATTTTTAAATAGTTTTGACAAAGATGATGCTATTTTGATTGATTTCAAAACGCTCCCAATCGAAATTAAAGATGGTTTTTTTCATTTTAGTGGTCGAAGAAAAGAACTTCAGGAAATTTCAGATTATCTGGAACCCTACACGATGATCTATCCTGAACAAATTCGTCCCCTCATTACAACAGATGAATATGAACCCAACTTTAATCTTTATAAAATTATTGAAGATAAAGCCTCTATTTTAATGGATCAGGGCGTAGAAGATGATGATATTAAAAAATTCATCACGATGGATATTGATATTCATTTAAATAGTTTTTATAACAAGTTTAAAAATACCATTCAAACACGTGAAAATATTTTAAAAATCGTGAATGAAGAAATTTTAAATTTCGCAGAGGAAATAAAATTACGGGTGGAGCGTCACTTACACAAAAAGCTAAACGAACGTTTTGTCTTAGCGTTTAGCCTCCATCTCACTTCCTTTATTAAAAGAGTAGAAAGTAATAAACCGCTAAAATACACCAACATTGAAACAGTGATTAATGATAAGCCCGAAGCTTACGAGATTTCATGTGAGATAAAAGATGAAATTGAAGCTGTTTTTCACATTCGAGTCCCAAGCATGGAAGTTATGTACTTAACTCTCCTTATTAGCTCTCTTTTAAAAGAACAAGAAAATGCGCGGGTTGCTGTTTTAGTCGCGGCACATGGAAATAATACGGCGACAAGCATGGTTGGTGTTGCGAAAAAATTACTTGGTGATGGTCTTGTTGAAGGGATTGACATGCCGCTTGATGAGAGCCCGAAAGTTGTATTAGATAAACTTACAGAACGAGCGAAAGAGCTTGATATGGGGCGCGGCGTCCTTCTATTAGTTGATATGGGTTCTTTAACTGGTTTTGCACAAGTGATTACAGAACGGACGGGTATTGAAGTCCGCTCCATCGATATGGTTTCAACTGCTACAGTCATCGAAACCGTAAGAAAATCTAATATTTTAGATATGGATTTAGACAGCATTTATGATTCTCTAAAAGATTTCCGCGGGTACGGCGGGTATGCTTCAGATAGTGATCTTCAAGATGAAAACAGCAAGCCACATGCTATTGTAACCATTTGCGCCACAGGTGAAGGAGCCGCTGAAAAACTACAAGCTTTTATCGAAAATATTTTAGATACAATGACGAACGAACGCATCCATGTTATTCCCATAGGCGTAACAGAAATGCACGAACGCTTGCAGGAACTACAAAATGATTTTGATATTTTAATGGCAGTCGGCATCACTGATCCAAAAGCCTCTATCCCCTTTATTCCGATTGAGCGCTTATTTGCTAGCGATGGTGAGGAACACCTTATACAGCTCGTGAAACAGCGCAACATTTTTGTGAAAAAAAGCGAGACGAATCGGATTACAAAAGAAGTTGTAGAGGATAGCCTAAACGAATTTTTAACCTATTTAAATCCTAAAAAAGCCATCGACCTTTTAAATACATTTAGTGCCGTTTTAGAAGAAAAACTCGGTCAAAAAATCGACAGCGCCCATAAAATCAACCTTCTCATACACGTTGGATGCGCACTGGAGAGAACCGTTATAAACGATAGTTTGATTTACCGAGAAGACCGAAAAAGTCTCGATCCCGCCATCTTAAACGCCCTTAATGAAGCCAATGAAGCTGTTAGAAAACGAATGAATTTAGCAATGACAGAAGATGAAATTTGCTACATTCATGACATCGTAAAAGACCTTTATTTAGAAAATACCCCATCTTCACTTTAATAAAAAAGAGGTGTGCCACACCTCTTTTTTGTTTGTACTTTATTTTTAAAGGGTAATGTAGGTTTGTATGTCAAAATAAATTAGTGTATTGAAGCGCTTTTATAGCGTATCAAAAGTCATATCTTACATATTCTAACTTCGCTTTTTACACTAATTTTTTAAGCAAAGGGGGTAACGCTAGAGCGGTTTGTTTCTTGTATTGTGTACATTACGGGATTTAAGTATTCGTCAAGAAGGAGGAGATGAATAATGCCAGTAGGAATCATTATTGGCACGCACGGAGAATCTGCCCGTGAATTACTAAAGTCAACTGAAATGATTATCGGAAAACAGGAGAATGTGGAATACATTACGTTTGTCCCTGGTGAAAATACGGATACTTTAATCACAAAGTATAATGAAAAATTAGATTCCATCGATACTTCACAAGGTGTTATTTTCATGGTTGATTTATTTGGTGGCAGTCCGTATAACGCTTCTAGTAGAATTGCTTTACCTCAAGAAAATATGGATGTTGTAACAGGTGTGAATATTCCTATGTTACTCGAAACATTTTCTATGCGAGCAAATGCAAGCATAGCTGATTTAGTGAACATTGCTATTCACGCAGGCAGTGAAGGAGTCAAATCCTTAAAACAATCTTTACCTACTACAAATGAAAATGAAGGGGAGGACGATTTATAATGGATATTCGTCTCGCAAGAATTGATGACCGACTCATTCACGGTCAAGTCGCAACAGTTTGGACCAAAGAAACACAAGTAGAACGCATCATTGTCATTAATGATGACGTTGCAAAAGATCAAGTAAGAAAAACACTACTCACACAAGTAGCTCCTCCTGGCGTTAAAGCGAGCGTGGTTGATGTGGATAAAGGTATTCGTGTATATAATAATCCTAAATATGCAACTACACCTGTTATGCTCCTCTTTACAAATCCTACAGATGTCTTAAAACTGGTAGAGAATGGTGTAGATATAAAATCGGTGAACATTGGCGGCATGGCTTTCCGTGAAGGAAAAAAACAAATTACAAATGCCGTTTCAGTCGACGAACAAGACAAAGCTTCATTCCGCGAATTAGATAAACGTGGAATTGAACTTGAAATCAGAAAAGTAGCTTCAGATAATAAAGTGAAACTAATGCCACTTATTGAAGAACAATCCTAGTTTGTAGCTCTATAACTTATCCGTCAATTTAAAAGCGTTATCATAATAAAAAAGCATACTGACCTTATTTTATTCTACTATTTATAGGGAGGGAAAATAATGACTGCAATACAACTCGTTCTTGTATTTTTAGTCTCTTGCGTTAGCGGTATGGGTAGTATACTTGATGAATGGCAAACACATCGTCCATTAATCGCTTGTACGCTTATCGGTCTAGTTCTTGGGGACATTACAACTGGTATCATTATAGGTGGTACACTAGAAATGATTGCACTCGGATGGATGAATATTGGCGCAGCTGTAGCACCAGATGCGGCGCTAGCCTCTATCATTTCTACCATTTTAGTTATCACAGGGGGACAAGATATCAGTGTCGGAATCTCACTCGCTATCCCACTTGCAGCACTCGGTCAAGTTTTAACTATTTTAGTTCGTACAATCACTGTCGCTTTCCAACATATGGCTGATAAGGCCGGGAAAGCTGGGAACCTCCGAAGTCTGGACTGGATTCATGTGACTGCCCTTTTACTCCAAGCCATGCGTATCGCGATTCCAGCACTCATTGTTGCGGTAACAGTAGGTACAGATGCTGTAACCAATATGTTAAACGCAATTCCAAGCGTTATTGTAAATGGCTTAAATGTTGCCGGCGGATTCATCGTTGTTGTTGGTTATGCCATGGTTATTAATATGATGCAGGCAAAATATTTAATGCCGTTCTTCTTCTTAGGTTTTGTTGTTGCGGCATTTACCGCCTTTAACTTAGTAGCACTTGGTGTCCTTGGACTTGTAGCTGCCATTATTTATATTCAACTCAATCCAAAATACCAACTTAAAGCTGCTATTGAACAATACGGCGGAGGCGGCGGAAAACGCCAGTCTGATGATGACTTAGATGACGACTTGGATGATTAGGAGAGGGGGATAAAAATATGGCTACTGAACAAGTTACCATTGGTGAAAAGAAATTAACCAAACGCGATTTAATGGGCGTATTTATTCGTTCCAATCTATTTCAAGGCTCTTGGAACTTTGAACGTATGCAATCACTTGGATTTTGTTTTTCTGTCATCCCTGTTATTAAACGTTTATATCCTGAAAAAGGACCTGAACGTGAACTTGCAATAAAACGCCATCTTGAATTCTTTAATACACATCCTTATATGGCCGCACCAATCTTAGGTGTGACGAGCGCCATGGAGGAACAAAAGGCAAACGGGGCAGATATTGACGAAAGCGCAATAAACGGGATTAAAGTAGGTCTTATGGGGCCACTTGCCGGTGTAGGTGATCCAATTTTCTGGGGTACAGTTCGGCCTGTCTTAGCAGCTTTAGGCGCAGGTTTTGCCACAGACGGTAGTATTATCGGTCCGCTTTTATTCTTTGTACTTTTTAATGCCATTCGTCTTGGTTTCCGTTACTGGGGTGTTGTTTATGGCTACACGAAAGGTACCGATGTTGTTTCTGACATGAGCGGCGGCGTTCTTCAAAAATTAACGGAAGGTGCCTCCATTCTCGGACTATTCGTTATGGGCGCGCTTGTTAATAAATGGACGACGATTTATGTTCCACTTGTTGCCTATACAACAACAGATGATAATGGGAAGAAAGTAGATACCACTGTGCAAAGTATTTTGGACCAATTAATGCCCGGTCTACTCGCACTAGGACTCACCTTCCTATGTATGTGGATTCTAAAGAAAAAAGTCAATCCTCTTTGGCTTATCTTAGGACTTTTTGTGGTAGGTATCGTAGGGTATGCTACTCATATTCTAGGTATACCGCCAGCTAATTATTCACCACTTGGAAATTAACGATTTAGGACAAGGAATTTGACTCTTCAAATTCCTTGTCTCTTCTTTATATGCTACAATAGGGAAGAACTAATTTTGAAAAAGAATGTGAGTGAAGTTTAAGATGGAGTGGACAGCTACCAATATTTTCTTACTAATTTTTAGCATCGGGGCTCTAGCCTTTATTCTCTATGATGGTATTGTGATTACTCTTTGGAAGGGACATACGAAGTTAAAAGTTCGCCTCCGTTCACGAGGAAAATGGGACGGATACATATTTATTGGGTTAATTATCCTTTTATTTGCTATGAATATTTCGAGAAACGGACCTTTTTCAACTAGCGTTCTATTAGGAATTTTAGGCGTCTTATTTATTTATATAAGTTTTTTCCGCGGTTCAAATGTAGTTTTTAAGGAAGACGGCTTATTTTACGCCCTGCTCTTCTTCCCTTATAGCCAAATTGAACGCATGAACCTATCAGAAGATGGTGTTTTAGTCATTGAAACAGGTAGACGCCGCCTCATGCTTTTCGCAAAATCAACCGATGATTTAGAGAAAATGATGAAGATTTTAGCGATGTATAGTTAAAGTCAATCGAATACGTAACAAGGTAAATCAAAAGAAGTCTATTAATTTAATAGGCTTCTTTTTTTAAAAAAAACATCTTTCTGTTATATCTTATTTTTGTTTTTTTTATCATTTGTGTACAAGTATTTACAATTCTAATTATTTTTTATATACTTATAATAACTAGTTATATGAACGATAGAAGTTTGTTTTAAAATGGAACTTCTACATTACTATTCTAATTTTATTCACTGTAAAGCAAATTAGGTTATAATCAAATAAWCATATTTGTGAATTATATAACAAACTAACATACTCAAACATAAGGATGATAAAATGAAAAAATTTATTTGGCCAATCATTTCAATTATTTTTATATTAGGAAACTATTTAGGATTTTTGACATTAGAGGCTTCGCTTACAGTAAAAACTTTATATAAAAATGTAAGTCAAGTAGAAATTAAAAGTGAATCCAACTATAATCAAAATAAATTATTGGACTCTATCAAAACATTTTCCATGAAAAATAATACGAATATCATGCAATATACATTTGTTGGAGAGAAAGCTATCAATATTTACGCTTCTAATATAGAGGATTCATCCACCTTCCATATTTCTCAAAAGCCAAGCTCACAAAAAAATAAGTATCTTTCAAATAAAGCGGGATTAGACTTCCCTCACCATAAATGGGATATTAAAATTTATTCATTTGACCAAGTCCATAACGTGAGTTTGGGAACTCTTTTTTATGTGGAGGGGCTGGATAATCCCGTCATTTATAAAGCCTTTACAGATGAATTTAAGCAATTTGGAGATTTATCTTTTAAACAACTTCATTTCAGTACTTTCAATTTTATTGATGCTTCGCTACTAAGCATTTTACTCCTTTTTTTATACATTTATATCATTATGTCCTATTATTATGTGAAACAAGAGCAACGTTTATTTATTAAACAATTATGGGGCTATTCTAACTGGGAAATTTTAAAATCTTTACTACATCACTTTTTAAAATGTATTTTTATTGCTATTCCATTATTACTTTATATGGTTGTTTTTCTTTTCTTGCAAGGTATTCAGTTTTATTTTATACCATTTTTAGCAACCTTAATCGGTGTGAATGTGCTCTTATTTCTTTTTATTACTATAACTATTTATCTTTTCGGACATCGTGAGCTAAAGAAAAAAGAAGGCTCTTTTTCAAGCATAAAACGTCAAACCACTAAGCAGCAACTTCTATTTAATTTAGTGACAAAATTTATACTAGCTTTTTCGCTTACACTTCTTTTTGTCACTTTTTTCAAAAGCTATCTTACACTATCGGGTGAAATGAAGAATTTCGCAACATGGAATGATGTGAATACTGTCCATAAAGTTCAGGTAGGTCTTATATCAGAAGATGTTCAGGATGATTTAAAGAAAGATGCTGTTCTTAATAATAAATTTAGCGCTTTTTATGAACAAGCTAAAGAAACAAAAAATGCCTTTATTATGGACTCAACAAATTTCCAAAGGATTGAAAATAATCAATTTCAATATTTAAAACTAATTCAAAGCAAAAATGATATCCTTTCCCCGCAGGGTAGAAGTGTTAAAATAGATGCTAATTATCTTCGTTTAAATCCAATTAGAGCGATAGAATGGTCAAAATGACCCTAACAAAAATAATAGATAGATAAAAATACATTTGAACATTTTACGTCCCATAACAAAACAAAAAATAAAATGAAACAAAAAATTGTTCAAAATTATAATGACTGGTTTTATTTTCAAAAAATAGTTGTAGCCAATATGTACCGAGAAAAGATGCAGTTGCCGCCACTAAAAACTCCTAAAAAAGGGCTTAAAATCAATTGTATAATATGATAAGAAACATCAAAATACTTCACAATATGATATTTATAGTGCTCTCCACATAACAGTCAGTATTACTGATCCACT
>NZ_ALWW01000052.1 GCF_000344175.1 Listeria fleischmannii subsp. fleischmannii LU2006-1
ACCTGAGACGCGGTAAAACATAGGTACAAATTCATATTTGGACTCAGCGCCAACAGGATGAGGAGCAGCACCTAATTGCTCAGCATGTTTTAAAACAAGAGGGGCAGGCACATCCTCTAACTCCACTAAAATCACTTTTGACTGGGCACTCGCAATCATGACATTTTTAATTCCATGAACTTCCTTCTTCTGTAAACGGTCATAAATTTCATCAATAACTTCCGCCTCAATCGCTAGCGCCACAGGAGCATAAATCAGTCCGCGTAAAACTTGAAGCGCTTCATGACCCTGCACTTGTAACCCACCTGAATAGTTTTCTTTTCTAATTGCTTGAATAACCTCGCTATCCCCCACAATACATCCAACACCTTCAGGGCCAAGCAATTTGAAAGTTGAAAAACACGATACCGCAGCGCCGTACTCCGCGCCAATTTTCGGAACCTTCATCACCGCATAATTGTCATCTGTTACAACCTTCATTTTCTCGGCTAATAGTGGCACGATTTCACCCATATTATAGCTATCATCTGGCTTTTGCCGTGTATACTGAACAATGGCTACTTTGGCTTTTGTCGTTTTTAACGCTTCTTCCACTTCTATTTTTTTGTTAAAATCGACTTTTTCCGTTTTTAACCCGAGCATTTTAATTGTGCTTTCCGTCGTCGGATAAATCGGAGCCGCATGAATTAAAACCGTATCACCTGGCTCTACCATACTAGAAAGAGCTAGCCTAATCGCCATCGTCCCAGCTCCTCTAACTAACATAGCACTTTCTTGTTTAAAAAAATCAGCGATAACTTGTTCCGCTTTTTGTGTCGAAACAGGTCGATTTCCAGAAGGATGGACGCCAAGGTCACCTTGACTTAAAATCGCATACCCATTAAAATGCCGTGTAACCGTATCAATAAGCGCAAATTGCTTTTTTGTAGCTTCTTTTATAGAAATACTTTCTAGTGGATAAGTTTTCATCTAATTCGACTCCTTATTTAAAAAACGCGCGCGGATTATGAACGAGCATTTTTTGGATAAAACTTTCGGAAATGCCTGCTTCACGTAGCTGTGGCACAAAATCCGTTAATAAATAGGCATAACCTAGTCCACCATTTTTCTTCAAATGCGATTTTCTTGTAATGTCCATGGATAAACATACTTTATCCGTAAACCCTCGTTTTTCAATTTCATGAAGCATTTTGATACGGGTTAAATCTGGCATATAGCTTTCTTTTCCGATGGTATCAAATTCAACATAAACACCTTGATCTAGCATGTGTAATACATATTCGGCATCACCAGTTAAATCAACATGTCCAATGATGACTTTTTCCATATCTATTTTTTGCTCTTTAAAATAAGAAACTTGTTCATGGCCTAGTGTGCCAATCGAAGTATGTGTGCTAATCGGTGTACCTGTTTCTTTATGGGCAATAATGGCTGCATCAAAAACTTTTTTCTCAGCATCTGTCCACACATTTTCACTTGTCGCAATTTCACCAATGACACCTGCTCTTGATTTGGTTCCTTTAATGCCAACTTGAATTTCACGAATCATTCGTTCCGCTAGCTCGGATACACTTTTTTCAAATACTTGAATAGGCAAACACATATGCTGATAATAGCCTGTTGCATGAACAATTGTCATACCTGTTTCTTGCATGATTCTCTCCACATAAGGGATGTTTCTGCCCATACCAGTATTGGTCATATCAATAATGTTTCTTACACCAAGCGCGTATAATTCTTTCATTTCTTCAATCGTTTCGTCGAGCAAATCAAGCTTACAATCTTCACTTTCTTTTACTTCTGATAAATCGATTGTCATATGTTCATGTATATAAGTAATGCCTTCTTGTAGCATTTAAAACGCCTTCTTTCTTAAATCATCCCTAGTACATGCAAGATATTTACTAAAACACCTAATAAAATCGTAGCTATAGGGCCAACTGCTAAATCTACAATTGGTTTTTTCGCTGTACGGTTGAGTAAATAAAAACCAATTAACCAAAAATACCCAATCGAAGGAGCAATCATATTACATGCAATAGCACTACCGATTAATAAAGCAATCTCGATTACTTTTGTCATCGAAGAACGAATATGCTCACCCATATCACGAATACCTGGGAATTTATCAAGTCCTTTTGTAATCGTAGCTAATAAGATAACTTCTAAATACATACATAATGCGCCTGCAAAAAACGCTAAAACTGGATGTTCGCGAAGCAATAATCCAATCCCAAATACCATTGTCGTTCCAGCCATACCGTATACACCAGTTACAATAGCTGTTGAGAAAACAAGTGGTATGAAACCAATCGCACGAGCAATTGTCGCAATTGCTGCTTCATTATACTCTCCTTTATTCATCAATTGATGTGGTAACACATCGACTGCAACGATTAATAAAGAAGAAGCACATGCGATAAAGCCGCCCATTAATGCGAGCCAAATCCAATTTTTTCGAATACGTGCAACACGCTCGGCGAAGATACTAAGCAAGCTCGTATTCGCACCGCTCCCATCCCCTTTTTTCGTCATCGCAAAGCCAATCATAACAAGCATCGCGACCATAAGAGACATACCTTCAGGAGAAAGTGAGAGTTTGCTTCCTGCTACATTGAAAGTCCCAAATTTGGCAACAAGCAAGTAGGCAACAAATGTAATAATGAATGCAATAATACCCTTTAAGAAACCATGTTGGTACGCAACTGCAATCGCTGGGAAAACAGCAAATGCAACAAATACAGGGCCTGCGATTGAACCTAATGAACCTAGGAAATCAACTGGTAACATTGCGAAAAGATCCACGACAAATTGAAGACCAATCATAACACCGATACTGTATAAAGCCCCAATTCCACCTGCTAATACTGTGCCCCACTTATTATTCGGGGTCCAAGTTCCAATAATATCTGCTGCTAGTAAAATACTGTGGGCAACAATAATGGTCGTTCCAATAGAAATAGGAATACCAAATCCAATAACAAGACCAAAACTAAGTGCAAAACTTGTTGCCGCTAACTCTCTACGCGTAATTTTCCCTTCTAAATATTCCGGCATAATCGGTCGTAAACCATCGTTGAAAACGGCAATCCCTCGATTAGCAAGTATCGAACCGAGTCCCCCAACACATGCAATAATGATGTAATCTAATAGTTGTGCAAAATCCATCTTTATACCCCTTTCAAAGTATAATTTTTTGTATATTGATTGAATAAGCGAAAAATAAATGATAAATCAATTAAATTAGCGCTTTTATTAATACTGGAAGAACTTGATCAATACTATTTTTTGTAAAACCAAAAGCTGTCTTTCCATTTTTTACTTGTTCTAAAATTTCATCGCTAGTCATGACAGAGCTTGGTGAAGCGATTGTCACACAATGAGAAGCTCCGACTAGAGCAATAGCCATCGCAAGGGCACCACCTGAACCTGTTTCACAAGCACCTACATAATAGTCTACTTCTCCGTTTTTTAGTGCCATGGCAGCGTCTAAATCACTTTTTACAACAAACTCTAACTGTCCACCAGCAATTTCCGTGATTACTTTTTCAATTTCGACTTTCCCTAATTGTCCACCAATTGCAATTTTTTTAGTCATTTCTAAACTCACTCCAGTTCTTTTTAGGCTACTTGGCACAAATGAAGCATCATATATTGTGTTTCAGCTTCCGAAAACGCTACAGGGATATCATCTTGCAATTTTTCCCACAACTTTTTTGCTCGTGGAAAAGCTTCTTGAGCCGCGATATCTTTAAAAATAGCCGCGTCCATTTCCTGCATGCTCTCCCCCTTCTCTTGACGTGCAATCGCCATAGCGAGATGAGTCACTAAGACATGAACTTTTTCATCTTCAAGAGAAATGGGAATTAATTCGATTGTTTCTAACGTTTTTTGTAAATAAATAAAATTTTCATTGCTAATTTGTTTTGCTTCAAAAAGCAATTCGATTTTTTGTCTTAACATTTCATCAGCACCTTTTAGTATTGTGGCATAATTTCATTTTTCATTACGGCAATTTGATAATTTAAAACGGTCTCGCGTTTAATAACCGCCTTAAGGAAATTGGAAATTCCTGTTTCGTTTTCTCGAACAAGCACAACCGCATTCGAGGCATCTTTTGTGATGGCACTATTTCCAATTGGACGAATGGCAACGGGAATTTGTTTTTCTTTAATTTCATCATAGTTCCAAATTCCGGCATCAATTCGGTTGGCACGAATTTGATTAACAATTTGATTATAAGGCATAGTCACGTAATTCACGTTTCTACCCTCACAAGCGTATTTTGTAAGCAACTCCATGTCTATAGAAGTAGGATCGAGCCCAACTCGCATGCCATCCTCAATTCGCTCTTTTGATTTATCTGCTAGTAAAAGAACATGTTCCGATAAATACGTTTTAGCACCAAATGCAAAGCAAGTTTTAACAGGTTCCGAGTCTTTTATCGCAGCATCAGCAGTCGATTTCGAGGTAATCACATAGTCATAACGACCTCGTTTTAATAAATCAATCCTCGTTTTTGAACCGCTTACATAAGCGATATTGGTTTCAATGCCATAATCCTCAGCCGCCTTATAAAGTCCAGTTGCAAGTCCTTCATATAAAACACTATAAGGAAGCGGCATGGCCCCGGTTAAAATCCCAATCTCTGTCAAATTCCATAATTTTTGATAATCCATGTCCCCGATAAATGTACCAAGATGACCTTTTGAAACAAGCGAAATCGCCTGATTATCTTTTAAAAAGCGAAAAGCATTTTGAATCGTTCCTCTTGAAACTTGGGCTTCTTGCGTATATTCTTCGATTGTTTGAATACGGTCCGAAACTTTCAATGTCATCATCTTTTTCGCTAAAAAAATAACAGCTAATCCGATTTTTTGGTATCCTTGCACACTCATCGTTTGCTCTCCTTTCAAAAGTACAAAAAATTGTATATTAGAGTAAATAAAAGATATTCAAAAAAAGTTTCGAATATCAAAGCGCTTTCTTCATTTACAAGTCCAGTATAATGGGCTTTTAAGGATATGACAACCCCCTTTTTTCATTTACAAATATACAAAAATTGTAGGTTGTGTGATAAGAAGGTTTGCTTACTCAAAAAAATTTAAAAAAAAATTTAAAAAGAGCTAATTTCATAAGCAGAAACTAGCTCTTCTTTTATCATTTTTGTTATACTTTTAAAATATTCAACAGCACCAATTAAATTAGCTTGATTTTGAAACGCACATTGTCGGAGCTCAGGCGCAAAATACTCCCATTCTTTTTCTTTCAAAAAAGCTTTCATTTCTGCCTTTATTTCATCAAGAAACGTCGCACGCGAAGAAATGCCTCCCCCGAGCACAATACAATCGGGATCAAACGCGACCTGTAAATTAAAAATCCCAAGTGCCAATGTTCGGTAAAATTTTTGAATTTCATCCTGAGCGATTTGATCTCCGTTTTTCGCACGCTCAAAAATAATTTCTCCACTAAGATTTTCGGTCGCCTCATTCGTTTGTTCACTGTAACGTTCCACAAGTCGGACGACGGTTCCAAGATCACTGAATGTCTTCTCGCCTTCTAAAAAGATCATTCCGTATTCACCTGCATAACCATGTTTTCCTACGTAAAGTTGTCCATCTTGGATAAACACACCACCAACACCCGTTCCAAGAATTAAAAACAGGACGCGTTTTAAACCCTTTGCAGCTCCCAGTAGTGCTTCTGCCATGCCAGCTGCATTTGCATCATTAATCATAGCAACAGGAAGTTCGAATAAGTCGATTAGTTCTTGTTTAATCGGAAAATGATGAATATAAGGAATGGCACTAATGCCATCAATGATTCCCTCTTCATTTAAAACAACTCCAGGCGCACTTATCGCAACACCTTTAAACGCATATGTAGTTTGTCGCTTATCTTGTTCTTTTTTTAGTAACGCTTTCATTTCTGTCCACGTTTTAGGGGTGGGGAATGAAAAAGTATCTACCAGCTTGTCTGTCTGAAAAACGCCACCTTTTACACTAGTTCCACCAAAATCAAAAACGAGTAATTCCATATTAGCCCTCCAATATGTTTTTCTTTATTATTGCCATACTTTTCCAGTTCTGTCAAAAAAAACCAGAGAGCTCCTCGCTCCCTGGTTTATTCTATGCTGATTTCCACTTTAACCAACCATACGATTCTATAATTTGCAAAAAGCGAATAAGGCGAGCTAAGCTCATTCCATCGTCATTACCGAACACTCTATTAAATTCTTCTTCAAGTACTAAAACGCTCTTTTTTCCATCTATTCGGCTTAAAATAAATTCACCTTCTGCATCTAAATTAATTTTTCGAAAAGCTTTTTGTTTAAAAAAACGAATTGGCTATTTTTTCAACAGGATTATTTCGTGCTACTAGCAAATAAGCTTTATCTTCCTCTTTTGTAACTTGCAATTTTTCTTTTAAAATCGGGATTTGATCAAGCAAATTCACTTTTTCTTTTGCCACAAAACCTACCTCCTATTTTACTTTTTTCGACCGAGGAACTGTTGAAATATATAACAAGGCACATATAATGATAAAGACAATAAACGGCAACCACTGATTTTGAATAAGGACATCAGTTGGAATGATATTCGCATTGATAGAAATAATGAACGCAATAATGACACCGAGTAATGATTCACCAGCAATTAGCCCAGAAGCAAATAATGTTCCGCGTTCAATTCGTGTAGCTCCTTTTCCTTCCTCACTTGATTCTTTCTTACGTTTAATAACAGTATTTACTATCATTCGAACAAATCCACCGAACATAACGGTTGCACTAATATTTAGTGGCAAGTAAAGACCTACAGCAAATACTAACGAATTCATTCCTAAAAATTCAATAACAATCGCAATCGAAACGCCAATAAAAATTAATGTCCAAGGCAAATTTCCATTTAAAATACCCTCAGCTAAAATTTTCATTAACATCGCTTTTGGTGCTGGTAATTCAGCAGAACCCATACCATAAGCATTATCAAGTAATGTCAAAATATAGCCCATAACTAAACCACTTGCTAGCACACCAATCATCATGGCTACTTGTTGTTTCCAAGGCGTCCCACCAACTAAATAACCTGTTTTTAAATCTTGAGAAATATCTCCTGCAACCGCTAAAGCTGAACATACAATAGCTGCAACAGTTAAAGTTAAAATAATCCCTTGATCGCCGTGGTAACCAAACGCCTTATACACAAGTGCTACGATAAGTAGTGTCGCGATAGTCATTCCTGATACTGGTGAAGAGGAACTCCCAACAATCCCAACAATTCGAGAAGCAACTGTAACAAATAAAAATCCGAAAATACCAATCGCAATAGCGCCAATGATGCCAACGTTTGTAAATGGATCAAAAGCAATAATAACAAGAATTACCGCAATACAAATTAAGACCCATTTCATTGGGATATCTTTATCTGTACGTTCTAATTCAAGCATTTTATTTCCCTTATTTTTATTCATACTTTGCATCGTACTACGTAAAGTTTGAATAATAGCTGGTAATGTTTTAACAAGTGTAATAAGTCCACCTGCAGCAACTGCCCCAGCACCAATATATCTTATGTAATTATCCCAAATCCCAGCAGCATCGAGGTTTTTAAGTGCTTCACTAGCTGGAAAAATAATTTGCGAACTTTCTCCGCCAAAAAAGGCAATTGCTGGTACTAGTACTAGAGAGGCCATTAAGCCACCTGCTACCATTTGACCGGCAATACGCGGGCCAATAATAAAGCCTACACCGACTAAAGCCGGATAAATTTGCGTCCCAACAAACGCATTTTGAAATTTATAGACACCCACTTGAATTTCACTTTTGAATAATTTAAATCCATCCGTTAAAATTTTAACAGTCCCACCTGCTAAAAAGCCAAGTGCCACTAGTTTCGCTTGTGAGCCACCTGTTTCGCCAGTTTTCAAAACTTCCGCACAGGCAGTTCCTTCTGGATAAGGAAGCGTCTCATGCTCGTTTACAATAAGCATTCTTCTTAAAGGCACCATCATAAATACCCCTAAAAATCCACCTGTTAGTACGATAAAAATTAACATGATTTGTTTAATTTCTACACCCATTAAAAAGAGTGCAGGAATAGTAAATACGGCTCCCGCTCCGAGTGCTTCTCCCGCTGTTGTCATCGTTTGCACAATATTATTTTCTAAAATAGAATCTCTTTTAAATATACCTCTTAAAATTCCCATTGAAATTACAGCTGCCGGAATTGAGGCGGAAACAGTTAGTCCTACTTTTAAACCAAGATAGGCATTTGCAGCGCCGAAAAGAACAGCTAGGATAATACCTAAAACAATTGATGTAACAGTAAGTTCAGGAAGCGATTTAGAGGCCGGTATATACGGAACAAATGGCTTATGTCCTTTTTGCTCACTCATGTTAACACTCCTTTTTATTTTTTGACTGCTTTACAGTGTAAAAGCAACTTCTATATGGTACACCTGTCGCATGACTTTTGCAATGAAATTCACGAAAAAACGTTTAAAACCGTTCAAATTTCACCAAAAACAAAAGCCCATTTTTCTACAAAAAGAGGCTTTTGACCTATAAAACTTGCAATATTATTCAAATTGATAGAATATTTCTACAAAAGTTCGAAATGTT
The DNA here is from genome assembly GCF_000344175.1 of Listeria fleischmannii subsp. fleischmannii LU2006-1. Taxonomy (GTDB): domain Bacteria; phylum Bacillota; class Bacilli; order Lactobacillales; family Listeriaceae; genus Listeria; species Listeria fleischmannii. The sequence goes on from NZ_ALWW01000052.1 coordinate 8,621, forward strand.
TTAAAGCATTCATAATTCCGTCTTCGTCAACTGAATTAGTCACATAATCTGCAACTTGTTTGACTTCATCTCGTCCGTTTCCCATCGCTATGCCACACCCTACTTCTTGTAACATGTCAATATCATTTAAGCCATCCCCAAACGCATAGGTGTCTTCCATTTGGAAACCAAGTTTTTTAATTAATTCACGAATACCCTTTGCTTTTGAACCATTTGCTGGACACACGTCAACTGAGACATCATGCCAACGTAAGAAACGATATTGCGGGAAATTTTTTTGGTAAAAAGCGTCCTCTTGTTCCGCGCAGAACAAAAGACATTGATAAATATTTCGTCCTTTATAGTAGTTCGCATCTACTTTCGGATATTCCCGTTTGATTGAGGCCATTCCTTCTTTTACACCTGGATGGCTTGGTAAATTCACCCGCAGTGAATCACTTGCAGAGAAGACGATGGGATTTTCTCGCCCGGTAGCGGTGGTAATCAAGCGCTCGAGTGATTCTTGTGGAAGTGGATTTTTATAAATCACTTCTCCTTCAAAAATAACATATTGTCCGTTATAGCTAACGAAAGATTGAATGCCTAACTCCTTCGCAATTTCATCTAACATAAAAGGGGCTCTTCCTGTCGCGATGGCAACAAAAACACCTTTTTCTTTAAGCAATTGAATGGCCTCTTTAGTGGAAGCAGGAATTTCTTTTGCCTCATTTACAAGTGTACCATCTACATCAAAAAATACGATTTTACTCATCTATACATACTCCTCTGGCTAAGACTTCTATTTTAGTATACCAAATTCAAATTAAAAAAGGCGAAATCTCATAAAAAAAGACTTTTTTTTAAAAAAATAAGAGATATTCTTATAACATTTATCTGATTTTATGGTATATTAGATAGCAAGGATATTGTTCGGAGATTAGGTAACTTGAATTACATGTGGAAAAAGTAGATTTTAATAATACCATTTTCTACCAATTTGTTTTAAATTCGTGGAATGATGGTATGTTAATTAAAGTCTTACAAATTAGAAGTCACACAGATTAGGACTACTTTGTCTTTCTGTGCTACTTTATTTTTGCCTTTTTCTAATCGTGTAAAGAAATATCCCATAACACTAAAATCAAAGTTTAGGACTTGTAACCTATACAAGTGAACTTTTTTTAATTTTTATTACTAAGGAGAGAAAAAAATGATTTTTAAAGTATTTTATCAAGAAACAAGTACGGAAACACCTGTTAGAGAAAAAACACAAACTTTATACATGAACGCAAATGATGAAGTTGAAGTACGCCAAAGCTTAAAAAATGAACCTTTCCACATCGAATATATCGAAGGTTTGAGCGATCAACACTTAGCGTATGAGGAAGGACAACCAGGCTTTACGCTCTGGAAGAAGTAGGATTTTATGAAATTTGTAAAAAATAATGAGACGGCTGTTTTTGCCTTGGGTGGACTAGGCGAAATCGGTAAAAATACGTATGGCGTACAATTTCAAGATGAAATTATCTTAATTGATGCTGGAATTAAATTTCCAGAAGATGAATTGTTAGGAATTGACTATGTCATTCCGGATTACACGTATTTAGTCAAAAATAAAGATAAAATTAAAGGGCTATTTATTACACATGGTCACGAAGACCATATCGGTGGAGTACCTTATTTACTTCGACAAATTAATATTCCTATTTATGCGGGTAAACTTGCAAGTGCGCTCATTAGGAATAAATTAGAGGAGCATGGCTTATTACGTCAAGCTAAAATTTATGAATTTGAAGAAGATGATGTTTTCAAATTTAGAAAAACGAGCGTTTCTTTTTTCGGAACCACGCATAGTATCCCAGATACGTACGGAATTGTTGTGAAAACACCTTCTGGTAATATTGTGCATACGGGAGACTTTAAATTTGATTTTACTCCTGTTGGCGAGCCTGCTAATTTAACTAAAATGGCTGAAATTGGTAAAGAAGGCGTACTTTGCCTCTTATCGGATAGTACAAATGCTGAGGTTCCAAATTTCACAATGAGTGAGCGTGTTGTTGGTGAAAGCATTAAAAACATCTTCCGCGACGTTCCTGGACGAATTATTTTCGCAACCTTTGCTTCTAATATCTATCGTTTACAACAAGTGGTAGAATCTTCACTTGAAACAGGGCGTAAAATTGCCGTGTTTGGTCGTAGTATGGAGTCTGCCATTGATATTGGTCGTGAACTTGGTTATATTAAAGCGCCGAAAGATACATTTGTTGAAGCCAATCAGATTAACCGGATTCCAGCAGACGAATTAACAATTCTTTGTACAGGAAGTCAAGGTGAACCGATGGCGGCACTTTCGCGTATTGCAAACGGTACTCACCGTCAAATTCAAATTCAACCAGGTGATACGGTTGTCTTCTCTTCCTCCCCTATTCCGGGAAATACGATTAGTGTAAACCGTACTATTAACTTACTTTATCAAGCTGGAGCAGAAGTTATCCACGGGAAAGTAAATAACATTCACACTTCAGGTCATGGTGGGCAACAAGAACAAAAGTTAATGCTACGTCTTATGAAACCTAAATATTTTATGCCTATTCACGGTGAATATCGTATGCAAAAAATCCATGCTGAATCAGCCGCAGAATGCGATGTTCCGCTTGAGAACAGCTTTATTTGCGGAAATGGTGATGTACTCGCTTTAACAAGTGATTCCGCCCATGTGGCAGGTAAAATTCAAGCCGCAAGCGTTTATATTGATGGCAGTGGTATTGGAGACATCGGAAATATTGTGTTACGTGACCGTCGAATTTTATCAGAAGAAGGCTTAGTTATTGTTGTCGTATCGATTGATATGGAAAATTCAAAAGTAATGGCTGGACCAGATATTATTTCACGTGGTTTTATTTATATGCGTGAGTCGGGTAACTTAATTGGTGAAGCACAGGACCTGCTAAAAAAACATTTAAATAAAGTGATGGGACGTAAAACCACACAGTGGTCTGAAATTAAAAATGAAATTACAGATACACTGCAACCTTTCCTCTATGAAAAAACAAAACGACGTCCAATGATTTTACCTATTATTATGGAAGTATAAAATAAAAAGAGCGGAGAATTTTCTCTGCTCTTTTTATTTTTGGAAATGAGGCACGCTTACGAAATGAAATGCCTGAAATCCGTAACAAACGCTCTTTTTATTGTTTGTCTTACTATTGAATTTTTTCTTGTAAACGCTCGATATCGTCATCAGAACCAATCACTATAAGGATATCATCTTCATGTAAAACAGCTTGTGCTTCTGGTGTGATAATCATTTGCTTATCGCGCTTAATTCCTACTATGTTGACCCCGTATTCATTTCTAAAATCGAGTTCCTGCAAACTTTTCCCTAGAAATCTAGGATCTGAAACGGAAATTTCTACAAGACTATATTCATCCGATAGTTCGAGATAATCAAGCATATTTTTTGAAACAATATAGTGGGCAATTCGTCGTCCCATATCTCGTTCAGGATGGACAACTCGGTCTGCCCCAATTTTATCTAGCAATTTGGCATGTTTATCACTCGTTGCTTTTGCGGTCACAAATTTAACACCCATTTCTTTTAAAATGAGGGTAGTTAAGATGCTCGATTGAATGTCTTCACCGATAGAGACGATGACATGTTCAAAATTTCGAATCCCCAATTGCCGAAGTGCGTTTTCATCCGTTGAATTCGCAATCACCGCATGGGTTGCAATCGACATATATTCATTGACGCGCTCTTCATTTGAATCAATCGCGAGCACTTCCATCCCCTGCTCTATAAGAGAGCGGCAAATACTTCCACCAAAACGGCCAAGGCCGATAACTGCAAATCCTTCTTTCATCCTAAAAACGCCTTTCTATCCCCGATTTTTAACCAAATCATGTTTAAAAGCATAAATGGCTGCTTGTGTGCGGTCTTGTACGTCTAGTTTTGACAAAATATTGCTGACATGTGTTTTAACTGTTTTGAGTGTGATAAACAGCTCATCTGCAATTTCTTGATTGGATTTTCCTTCTGCGATTAAAAGCAAAATTTCGTTTTCGCGGTTTGTTAAATCATCATGCAGATTTTTTTCTGGTTTTGCGGTTAAGCGTTGCATCATTTTCCCTGTCACTTCAGGTTCAAGCACTGAGTCCCCGCCGTATGTAGCGCGAATAGCATCCGCAATCTCACTTGCTGTTGATGTTTTTAGCATATAACTGCTTGCTCCAGCTTCTAGCGCAGGGTATACTTTTTCATCATCAATAAAGCTGGTTACGATAATAATCTTCGCTTCTTTCCATTTTTGCATGATTTCTTTTGTCGCTTCGATGCCGTCCATTTCATCCATCACTAAGTCCATTAAGATAATATCTGGACGAAGATCTAGCGCCATCTTAGCGCCCTCAAGTCCATTTTCGGCTTCGCCTACGACTTCCATATCATCTTGGACAGATAAATAAGCAGATACGCCAATACGCACCATTTCATGATCGTCTACTAATAAAACTTTTATCATTCGTCATCCACTTCCTTCTCCGCCACTAACGGAATTTTTATCTCTACACTTGTCCCTTTTTTGGGAAAACTAATTATTTTAATCACCCCGCCAAATTCAGCCACACGTTCGCGCATATTTTGTAAGCCGTATGAACCTTGGGGGACGGCATTCATATCAAAACCAACTCCGTCGTCCACTACTTTTAAAACTGCCAAATTATCAATTAAAACAAAACGGACTTCCAGTAGCTTTGCTTTTGAATGACGTAATGTGTTGGAGAGAAGTTCTTGTACGATACGAAACAGATGATCTTCAATGCCTTTTTGTAATTTAATATCGTCAATCTGCCACTCCACTTTAATTGGTAATTTTGTTGTCAACTCTTTTAGAAGTTGCTCCATACCTTTTTTAAGCGACTTTCCTTCTAGTTGTGTTGGACGTAAATGGAGGAGTAGCGCCCGCATTTCGGACTGTGATTCATTTACTATTGATTCTACCATTTTTAATTGCTTCTGCAAAATAGGAGAGGCATTATTTTCCACTTGTTCGTTTAAAGCGGAGAGTAACATCATAGCAGCAAATAATTGTTGGCTGACTGAATCGTGTAATTCCCGAGCAATTCGGTGACGTTCCTCGGACAAAATGGCTTCTTTTGATTCACCACTTGTTTCTGCTTTTTCGCTCGCTATTCTTTGTGTCAGCAAAGTCTGTGATTTCATTTTTTCACGAAGATGATCAATTTGCTTGTAAACTTGTTGCACTTCGATAAAATTTTCATCTTCCTCGTCGTGAATTTTCTTCTCTAAATCCCCTTGTTCAAGCAACCGTATAGCGAAGTCAATGCCCTCAAATTTTTGCTTAATGACATACCCGGAAACCGCTCCGACGATGACTCCCGCTGCGATGGCCGTTAAAGGAACAAAAATAATATAGGGTAAATATAAAATTTTGGATTGAAATAGGATTTCATACCAACTTAAGCTACTGACAAGATAATATATAAGCGTTCCGACAAATGAAGCACCAAGTAATAAAGAGGAGCATAAGGCCATTTGGGTTTTCGTATAGGTCATAGACGTATCACCTCTAAATCCCCAAACACAACGGAAGTGACGATTTTAATTTTCCGTGCCGCATCATCATAGTTATCGGAATAGATTTTCACCGTATTGTTTTGCATGGTTGTGCTTTCTTTATCGTATTGCAGTTTTCCAAAGATGGCAGAATGCTCTAGGCAAATCCCTATATCAAATGGCACGAGTAAACGGATTTTTCCGGATAGCCCGCGAATCATAATAATACTTTCACCTGTTGGTAAAACGGTATTCCCAAGGTCAATAATCGTATCACCAATACCTGTTTGCACATTAATATCTTCCCATTCATATACAACATCTAAAACACGTTGATTGCCAAACCACTGATTCCGAATAAAATGATTTGCTTTATCCGTCTTGGATTCCGGTTCACAGGTTTCGAGCATAAGTAATTCAGGCGCTCGTTTTCTACTGATATAATGAAAAATCGCAAAAATCCCAACAACCACTAACCCAATTTTAAAGGTAGAGGTCAGTAAAATGGCAATTAAAATAAATACTGCCGCTAAAAATAAACGATTGCGTTGTTTCCGTTTGGGTAGCTCTGTTTTTCGCGAAGAAAAAAGTAAGAAGATACCTATCGCGAGCATGACGAGTAGTTGCCATTGAAATAAAACTTCCAAACCGATTCCTAATATAAGAATGATTAAACCAATGAACAGCGTGGAACTCTCGATTTTTTTCATGACGAACACCTCCTTTTTGAATCTAAATCAAGCCATGTTAGCTTTATTATAAAAAAATGGATTGCTTGCAACAAACCGCTCTAGCTGTAAGCTTATCTACAACTTTAGTCGGATTCGGGGGTTTCGCTGTTTAATCGCGTGATGAGCCCATGCTCTTGTGTCACTTTTCTAGCTTTCATTAAGCTACCAATCGCACGTTTAAACTGCGCTTTACTAATACCAAATTTTGCACGGATAGCATCAGGTTCTGACTTATCTCCAAATGGCATTTCACCGCCCACACTATTTAAATAGGTTAAAATCATCTCCGCATCATCACTTAAAACTTCATGGACGCGTCCGCGAAGGGATAAATTCAAGGTGCCATCTGGTTTAACGGCGATCACACGCGCTTTTACATATTCCCCAAGTCGTGGTTCACTCGTACGTTCACTTTCATGGATGAAGCCGATTAAATAGTTGTCCGTTAATACAAAAGAGCCTACTTTAAGGAGTTTATAGACCGTACCTGATACATTTTGGTTGAACATATCTTCTTTTGCTCGTTTTCGAATGGCTTTATATTCGGCTTCCGAACCAAGTACTCCCCAGATGCGGTTTTTTCATCCACCCGAAGTGAAAGCATTAACCGGTCTCCTTTTTTTGGCCATAGATGTGTGAGCGCGGGCATGTCATCCATAGAAACGACGACATCCTTTTCAATCCCAATGTCTACGAAAACACCTAAATCTTTCCGAACATCTGTGACTGTTCCAAATCCGTAACGGGCTACTTGCACTTTCGGGATTGTAGTTGTAGCCGTTAGTTCGTGGTCATAGTCCACATAAACAAAAACCTGCACGCTATCAAAAACCGCAAGCTCTAAATTTTGAGTATTCCCTCTTTTTAATAAAACACGCTCTCCTTCTTTTTCTAAAAGAAAACCGTCTTCTCTAATTTCTTCTACCGTCATCATTTGGCTTTTACCAATTAAACTTTGCACAATTTTTGCCACCTTTTCCGTATATTCCTTGGTCTATTATAGCTTATCTTGAGGGAATTAGATAGCTAAAAAACCACCTTTATCGGTGGTTTAATTTAGAATATGCTCTTTTAATATCGCGAGCTTTTGACTATCTAACTGGCTAGCAAAATGCCCCTCGGCGCGTGCCCCACTTCCAACATGATAATCTGTGTGGTGAAGTGCTTCTTGAAATTCCGCTATATTCGTGCTTGTGACACCACTTCCAACTAGTATCTGGAATGAATCTGGCATCTTGCGGCTGTCTTCAATCCATCTTTTTAAACGTGGTAAGGAATCTAGGGCACTGTCTGTTCCACCAGAGGTTAAAATTTGATCAATATCCCGTCCATATGAACGTAGCACCTGATACGCTTCTTCGATGTCAGAAGCATCTTCTAGCGCTCTGTGGAAAGTGAGTTTTAATTGCCCTTTCCATTTAATGACTTGCTCGAGTAAAGCTGTATCTATTTTTCCTTCTTTTGTTAAAGCACCGAAGACGATACCTGCTGCGCCAACTTCTTTCGCAACCTCAATATCTCGCTTCATCGCCCGGATATCAGCATCTCCGTATACAAATGAAAAACTATGGGGACGGATCATCATCATGGCCTCAAGTTTAGAGCTTTTAACGATTTCGGAAATAGCGCCATAACTTGGTGTAAGTCCTCCTTCACTAATAGCCGAAACGACTTCCATTCGGTCAGCACCGTAGGCTTCCGCACGTTTGGCATCTTCTGCATTTTGAACGATCACTTCTAACATTTTATTCACTCCATTCCTCCTTATTATCACCAATTCACTGGTACTTTTCAAGTAAAAAAAGAGCGAGTATAAGTACTCGCTCCTCAAAAAATTATTTCCCAGTAATGTCATGCAATTTGTCAGCTACAAATTCTACATCTGCACCTACAATAATTTGCACATTTTCTTTATTCAGTTTAACGACCCCTCGTGCTCCTGATTTTTTAAGAGCAGGTTCATTGAGTAAATCAGAATCTTTCACTTGTAAACGTAAGCGTGTCGTACAATTGTCGATTTTCACTAAGTTATCAGGGCCGCCTAAACCGCCTAGATAACCTCGTGCCATCGTTTCATATTTATCTACTTTACCACTCACTGGAATTTCGGCTTCAGTTGCACCGATAGCAGCCGCTGCGGTTTGAACAGAAGCATTTGGCATTTCTGCTGCCAACTCTTCTTCCGTTTCATCTTCACGTCCTGGTGTTTTTAAATTGAATTTCTTGATGACAAAATAGAAGAGACCGAAATAAATCACCGTGAAGACTAAGCCAATTGGTATGAGTTGCCATGCATTATGGCCTTTCGTAAAGTTTAGCGCAAAATCGATTGCCCCGGCACTAAATGTAAAACCAAGTTTTATTCCGAGAACGTTTGTAATAAACATGGACACACCGGTTAAAATCGCGTGAATCCCGTATAAAAATGGCGCGATGAACATAAAGGTAAATTCTATCGGCTCTGTAATACCTGTTAAAAAGGCTGTAAAGGCGAGCGAGAACATCATCCCGCCGACTTCTTTTCGATTTTTTTTCTTAGAAGTGAGGTACATAGCAAGTGCAGCACCTGGAAGACCGAACATCATGATTGGGAAGAACCCTACTTGGAATGTTCCGGCTGTAGGATCTCCGGCGAAGAAACGGTTAATATCACCATGAACCATTTGTCCGGCAGCATCTACAAAATCACCGTAACCAAACCATAGATATGTGWTTAAACGTGGTAGAGGCCGTGATCGAATTCCGCGGTTACGACCCCACAACACAACCCTGCACCCGAACGCACCC
>NZ_ALWW01000053.1 GCF_000344175.1 Listeria fleischmannii subsp. fleischmannii LU2006-1
TTGCGCACTTAAATGACGCATAATTTGAGTGAAKTAAAGGTCGGCAAATTTTTCATTGATAATATCAAATGCAAAATTAATGGAATGTACAATCTCATAATAATCTTTTTTAGTAAAGATTCTGTTTTGATAGCAAATTTACCGGCCCATTTTAAAAATTGGTAACGTAGTTATCTAAAGTCATCAAGACCTCAGGAAGTGGAACTTCATTTTCCATACGACGTTCATACATATGATTAAGCCAGTCAGTAAGAGAAATTTCGAATTGTTCTTTGTCCGGGGAGAAAAAATCAATAATGAGACTAGCGGTTTGTTTACTATCAGCTCGCAGTTCATCTTTATAAAGTGGCGCATATATGAAGCTTGTATATGGCTTTTCCATAGAGTAGATAGAGTCTAGCCATTCAGAAATCATATTTGGCGTATTTTCCTTAAGATAATTGGTGATGTCTATTTCTGGGTTTTGCATGTAGGATTTGCCCCCTTAATACCTAAGTTTACTTCTTTTCTATTTTATGCTGAAAAAAATTTCTTGTCTATCGGGAGTGTTTATTTTTCTTTAAAAGTAGGTAAAAAAAAGACGCGTAATTTTCTGTGTCATGTTATAATAGGAAAGAATGAACTTGAAAGGGAGTTTTTTGTGGGATTACAAGACGAATTGCGCACATTGCAACCTGTTGTTATGGATCTCTTTACGCAATCTGTAATGTTTGATCGATTATCACATGGCTACTTACTTGCCGGGGCAAAAGGTACTGGGAAAAAGCAAATAGCACGATTTCTTGCAAAGAGCTTATTTTGTCTAGAACCAACAGAAAAGGAGCTTGTTTGCGGGGAATGTGTGAATTGCACCCGAATAGACAACCATAACCATCCAGATGTTCACTTTCTTAAACCAGACGGAGCAAGTATTAAGATTGACCAAGTACGCGAACTTAAGATGGAACTTACAAAGCGCGGAATGGAGTCCGATAAGAAAGTACTAATTATTGAAGAGGCAGATAAAATGACGCTTCAAGCGGCTAACAGCCTCCTTAAATTTATAGAAGAACCAGAACCAGGTATGTTGCTTCTGTTTTTAACCGAAAACCCAAGCCAAATTTTACCAACAATTGCATCACGTTTACAGCCCGTTCAATTTAAAGAATTAAGCTTTAATCAACTAGTGGAACGCCTTGTTTCTACAGGGATTAGTGAACAAAAAGCGAGAATTTATGCGAGCCTAACTGGTAGTATTCAAGAAGTTATGGAATATGAGGAAGGGGAATTTTTCGCTGATGCAAGAAATGCGGCCATTAAATTATATGAAGGCTTGTATCAAACAGGTCCAAACCCACTCATTTTTATTCAGGAAACATGGATGCCTCTATTTAAAGAAAAAGAGAGCCTTAAACTAGGTCTGGATTTATTCATGCTTCTGCTCCGAGATGTGCTACATCTGTCGCTTTCTTCGGAATATGAACCGATTTGTGTTGGTCAAAAAGATATGTTAGTAAACGATGCACTTAAATTTTCGCTAGCGAAAATTACCGGTGATATCGAACTCGTTTTGAGTGCTAAAACAAAATTGGATTCCAATATGAATCCGCAACTTTTAATGGAACAACTTGTATTAAAAGTTCAAGGGGGTCATCTATTTGCTTAAAATTGTTGGCGTCAGATTTAAAGATGCCGGTAAAATATATTATTTTTCGCCTGGAGATTTAAATATCTCTGAAGATGAAGGCGTTATTGTAGAAAATGCGCAAGGAATTGAATTCGGGCGCGCTGTGATTGAACCTCGTTTAGTCGATGAGGAAGATGTAGTCTTGCCACTTAAAAATGTCGTTCGAATTGCGACGGCTGAAGATTATAAAGCGGTTGAGACGAATGATGAATCGTGTGATGAAGCATTTAGTCTTTGCACGGAAAAAATTAAAGAACATAATATCGATATGAACCTAGTCGATGTTGATTTTACGTTTGATCGCAATAAAATTATTTTTTATTTTACAGCAGAAGGTCGGGTTGATTTTCGTGAACTTGTTAAAGACTTAGCTGCTGTTTTTAGAACGCGCATCGAGCTTAGGCAGATTGGTGTACGGGACGAAGCAAAATTACTTGGCGGAATCGGGCCGTGTGGACGTATGCTTTGCTGCTCCACTTTTCTCGGTGATTTTGAGCCCGTCTCTATTAAAATGGCGAAAGATCAAAATCTATCACTTAATCCGACGAAAATTTCGGGTCTGTGTGGTCGTTTGATGTGTTGTTTGAAATACGAAAATGATGAATACGAAGCTGCAAAACGAGAAATGCCAGACGTCGGAACGGTTATCACAACACCTGAAGGAACAGAAGCGAAAGTAACAGGCATCAATTTGTTACAACGTCTCTTACAAGTGCGTATGCCGGAAGAGGAAACTGTTTTAGAATATGCCTTAGATGAAATCCGTCCGTTTAACTCATTTCTAGCAAAGTCTTGAGGTGAAATTAATGGAAAAAAAAGCGCTTTTTGATTCAGTAAGTAACATGGAAGAGCAAATTGGAGAATTGTATCAACAGCTTGGCGAACTTAAAACAAGTTTAGGTCTTATGATAGAAGAAAATAATCGCTTAGAGCTTGAAAATGATCACTTAAGACGACAACAAGGCGAATCCAATGAAAAATTAAAAGATTTACATGAAAAAGGTGTTATGGCAGATGAACGTAAAGAAGCAATGCAACATATGATAGAGCAAAGCGCCGGGCATGAAAACCTTGTTAAACTCTATAAAGAAGGGTTCCACATCTGTAATGTCCATTTTGGAAGTCCTCGCGGTAATGATGAAGATTGCTTATTTTGCCTTTCATTATTAAATAAAAAGTAAAACTATGCGGCCTTTCTCGTTTTTTGGAGAAAGGCCTTTTCTAAAGGAGATGAAACGATGTTAAAAGGCGATGAGAGGCTCGATTATTTACTAGCGGAGGAAAAGCGAATTATCCAAAGTCCGTCTGTCTTTTCATTTTCCCTAGACGCCGTTTTATTGGCCCATTTTACATATATTCCTAGGAAGAAAGGGGATATAATCGACCTTTGCAGTGGGAATGGTATTATTCCTCTTCTTTTAAGCAAACATACAGAAGTTCCAATAACTGGTGTTGAAATTCAACCGCGTTTAGCAGATATGGCCCGTCGAAGTGTCACGTATAATCATTTAGCGGACCAAATTACCATTTTAGAAGAGGATTTAAGAGGGATTACAAAAATTTTGGGTAAGGAAAAACATCAAATTGTTACGTGTAATCCGCCGTATTTTAATACGCCCCCTTCTAGTAAAGTAAATGAAAATGAGCATTATAAAATTGCGCGTCATGAGGTCATGTGTACACTGCGCGATACGATTCGGGTGAGTGCCGAACTGCTGCGTCAAGGCGGGAAAGCCAGTTTTGTTCATCGTCCGGACCGCCTCGTTGAGATAATCGATTTAATGCGCGAATATCGCTTGGAACCAAAGCGCGTGCAATTTGTGCATCCCCGCCCAGACAAAGACGCCAATATGGTTTTAGTTGAGGGGATGAAAGACGCGAAATCAGGCGTGCGTTACTTGCCACCTATTTTTGTGCACGAACAAAACGGCGACTATACCCCTCTTTTAAAGGAGATTTTATATGGCAAAAGCAAGTGAACATTTTTTTTATGTATTAAGATGTAATGACGATACCTTTTATGGTGGCTATACAACGGATATAATCCGTCGCGAGGCAGAACATAATGCGGGGATTCGCTGTAAATATACGAAAACGAGGCGTCCCGTCAAGGTGATTCATGCGGAGAAATTTTTAACCAGAAGTGAGGCGACTAAAGCGGAAGCAGCGTTTAAAAAGTTGCCGCGGAAGCAGAAGGAAATTTATTTAAAGGAGCGGATTTCGAATGAAGTCACAAAAGAGCTTTGAAGGAGACGAGGGTACACTTTATTTAGTGCCAACGCCTATTGGGAATCTTGAAGATATGACCTTTCGTGCAATCCAAGTCTTAAAAGATGTCGATTTAATTGCCGCGGAGGATACGAGAAATACGATTAAACTACTTAATCATTTTGAGATTCATACGAAAATGGTGAGTTACCATCAACATAGCGATTTGAAGAGGCAAAGTGAAATCACTAATCAAATTGCGGATGGCATGAAAATTGCGCTAGTGAGTGATGCGGGAATGCCGTCGATTTCAGACCCGGGACATGAACTTGTGTTAGCCTGTCTTAAAGAAGAACTGCCTGTGGTACCATTACCGGGTGCAAATGCCGCTTTGACCGCGCTTATCGCATCAGGCCTTACACCGCAACCCTTTTACTTTTACGGTTTTTTGCCACGTCAAAATAAAGAGCGTAGGGAAGCGCTCATGGAACTTAAGAATCGCCGCGAAACGTGGATCTTATACGAATCACCACATCGCTTGAAAGAAACGCTTAAGTCGCTCGCGAAAAACATTGGTGAATCTCGCAAAATTACGCTTTGCCGCGAATTAACCAAACGCTACGAGGAATTTCTTCGAGGAACCATTGCTGAAGCGCTCTCTTGGGCTGAAAATGAGAATATCCGCGGTGAATTTTGTTTAATCGTGGAAGGAAACGAAAATCCGCTCACAGAAAAATCCGCCTGGTGGACTGATTTCACTATTAAAGAACACGTGGAAAAAGTGATGGAGCAAGATGATGCCACATCTAAAGAAGCCATTAAAAAGGTTATGCAAGACCGCGGTTTACCAAAAAGAGAAGTTTATCAAGCCTATCATGAATTAAAAGAAAAAAGTTAACCATTGGGTTAACTTTTTTCTTTTTAATTTTTAACAATAACGAGTTATTTCTGATGAATAATACACTAATTTTTTTAGAATTGTAGCGTATTAGTGAACGATACACTAGTGTTTTAATCTATTATTGATACTTTTGATATAAGGTATACAGTCTTGTTTCGAACGATACACTAAAGTTGGCACGAAAATTGCATTATACTATATGGATGCTCTTCGTTAACCAAATAGTTCTAACTAGTTAGTGAAAAGGGAGCGCATTTAGATTTTAAGATAGGCAAAACTTGTAAGTATCACATAAAAGTGATGGAAACACGAGGTTGTCTATTTTAAACAAAAATTTAGTACTTAGGAGGTAAAAAGATGGTAGGAATTATCCTCGCAACCCATGGGGAGTTTGCTGAAGGCATTTTACAATCCGGGTCCATGATTTTCGGAGAGCAAGAGAATGTCAAAGCAATCACACTTATGCCAAGTGAAGGTCCAGATGATGTAAGAGCGAAAATGGAAGCCGCGATTGCAACATTTGACAACCAAGATCAAGTGTTACTTTTAGTTGATCTTTGGGGAGGCACTCCATTTAACCAAGCAAATAATTTGTTTGAAGCGCACGCAGATTCGTGGGCGATTGTAGCCGGCCTTAACTTACCAATGCTTATTGAAGCCTTTGCATCACGTTTTACGATGGAATCTGCGCAAGAAATTGCAGCACATATCATTGGCAGCGGAAAAGAAGGAATTCGTGTTAAACCAGAGGAACTAGAACCAGCAGAAGCTGCTACAGAAGCAGTAGCGGAACAAGCTGCAGGACCGATGGCACCGGGGACAGTAGTTGGTGATGGCAAAATTAAATTTGTTTTAGCACGTGTTGACTCGCGTTTACTACACGGTCAAGTAGCGACGGCTTGGACAAAATCAACGGGTCCTAACCGAATTATCGTTGTTTCAGATGCAGTATCAAAAGATGATCTTCGTAAAAAATTAATTGAACAAGCTGCACCACCAGGTGTTAAAGCGAATGTTATTCCAGTTGATAAAATGATCGAAATATCAAAAGATACTCGTTTTGGAAATACAAAAGCACTTTTATTATTTGAAAATCCTGAAGATGTTTTAAGAGCAGTAGAAGGCGGAGTAGACATAAAAGAAGTAAACGTTGGTTCTATGGCACACTCTGTTGGTAAAGTGGTAGTTAGTAAAGTACTTTCAATGGGACCAGAAGATGTGGAAGCTTTTGATAAGTTAAAAGAAAAAGGCGTTAAATTTGATGTTCGTAAAGTTCCAAACGATTCTAGAGCGAACATGGACGAAATCATCAAAAAAGCAAAAGCCGAGTTAAAAGGGTAATCGAATAAATTCAAAAATAGGAGGTACATTATGACTATTATATCAATGATTTTAGTAATAATCGTTGCATTTATAGCTGGTATTGAAGGGATTTTGGATGAATTTCAATTTCACCAACCTTTAGTAGCGTGTACATTAATTGGTTTAGTAACAGGTAACTTAACTGCCTGCATCATCCTTGGTGGTACACTACAAATGATCGCACTTGGATGGGCAAATATTGGAGCAGCGGTAGCACCGGATGCAGCACTTGCGTCAGTAGCATCAGCAATTATTTTAGTTTTAGGTGGACAAGGTGTAGCAGGTATTCCGTCTGCAATCGCGATTGCAATTCCTCTTGCAGTAGCAGGTCTTTTCTTAACAATGATCGTTCGTACTTTAGCGGTTCCAATCGTTCATATGATGGACAGTGCAGCTGAAAAGGGACATATGAAACGAGTGGAATGGTTGCATATTTCTGCAATCTGTATGCAAGGTCTTCGTATTGCGATTCCTGCAGCAGCACTTTTATTCATCCCAGCACAAACAGTTCAATCTTTCTTAGAATCTATGCCAGCTTGGTTAACAGATGGTATGGCTATCGGTGGGGGAATGGTCGTTGCAGTTGGTTACGCACTTGTAATCAACATGATGGCAACAAGAGAAGTATGGCCTTTCTTCATCATTGGTTTTGTTGTAGCAGCAATTTCCGAGTTAACGCTAATCGCTTTAGGAGCTCTAGGTGTTGCATTAGCACTTATTTACCTACAACTTTCTAAAATGGGTGGCGGCAACTCTAACGGCGGAGGCAAAGGTGGTAATTCTAGCGATCCGCTCGGGGATATATTAAACGACTATTAAGCCTAAAAAAGGAGGAGAATAAAAATGGCAGAAGAAAAAATTGAATTAACGAAACGAGACCGCCTGAGAGTAGCATGGCGCTCTACGTTTATTCAAGGTTCTTGGAACTATGAACGTATGCAAAATGGTGGCTGGGTATACTCTATGCTTCCAGCGATTAAAAAATTATATAAAACTAAAGAAGATCGTTCCCAAGCGATGCAACGTCACTTGGAATTCTTTAATACACATCCTTATATCGCTTCGCCTATTCTCGGCGTAACACTTGCACTAGAAGAAGAACGTGCAAATGGTGCAGAAGTAGATGACGTAGCGATTCAAGGGGTAAAAGTGGGGATGATGGGACCACTTGCCGGTGTTGGTGACCCGGTATTCTGGTTCACAGTACGTCCGATGTTAGGTGCGCTAGGTGCGTCTCTTGCTTTAAGCGGGAACATTCTTGGCCCAATCATTTTCTTTGTTGCATGGAATATTATCCGTTGGGGCTTTATGTGGTATACACAAGAGTTTGCTTATAAAGCAGGTTCTAAAATTACAGATGACCTTTCTGGCGGAATTCTTCAAGATATTACAAAAGGTGCTTCGATTCTCGGGATGTTCGTGCTCGCCGCCTTGGTACAAAGGTGGGTATCCATTCAGTTTGCGCCAATTATCTCTAAAGTTAAATTAGATGAAGGTGCCTACATTGATTGGGATAAATTGCCATCTGGAGCAGAAGGTATTAAAACCGCGCTGGAACAGCAAAATGCCGGTTTAGCGCTTTCGGAAATAAAAGTTACAACCTTGCAAAACAACTTGGATAGCTTAATTCCAGGACTTGCAGCATTACTACTAACATTCTTATGTATGTGGTTGCTGAAGAAGAAAGTCAGCCCAATTATCATCATCCTAGGTTTATTCGTTGTTGGTGTAGTGGGACACGTTATCGGACTTTTCTAGAATAGAAATTATAAAAGTGGTTGGTGCCTTCAAATCACCAACCACTTTCTTATTAACTTTTTGTTCGTAAGCGCGTATAATAAATGATATAAGTAAAAAGATCGGAGCGGATATATTTGGTTCAATCGATAAATACAAAGGTAGATTTAACAATAGATGCTACTGCTTTTACAGGACTTACTGATTATGGGAAAGTCATGATAGGCGACAAAGGCTTTGAGTTTTTCAACTCACGCGATGTACGTAAATTCATTCAAATACCGTGGGAAGAAGTGGACCAAGTCATTGTGTCTGTTATGCTTGGAGGAAAATGGATTCCTCGATATGCCATCAAAACAAAACGAAACGGCACCTATACATTTTCTTCTAAAAAGCCAAAAGATGTCTTACGAGCAATCCGTGTATATGTCGAGCCAGCCAATATGACACGCTCAATCAGCTTTTTTGACGTCATCAAAAGCGCTTTTCAGAACATGTTTCGTAAGAAAAAAAAGTAATTTAAAAAAGAAATTGGAGGTAACGTTCGTTACCTCCAATTTCTTTTTTATTCATCAAATTGACGCCTGATTTCTGCAATCAATTCGTCCGCTCCTTCTTTACTTAGCGTGAGTTTACCATTTAAAAAATGCTTGTTAGTAGGCGAAACGGTACCCGTAATGTCACATTCCAAATCAGAATTATATTTTTTGAAGATGATAGAATCGCTTTCAATAAAAATTTCAAGTGGATCTTTTACTTGGATACCAAGAGTTCGCCGGATTTCAATAGGAATAACAATGCGACCTAGCTCATCGATTTTGCGGACGATTCCTGTAGACTTCATTGGACACACCTTCCTTATTTAGTAAATGCCTCTTTTAGCTTTACCCATATCTGAGTAAAATTATACCTTTTATGAATAAAATTATGTATAATATTAAACAATTGGGAGGTTTTATTAAATGAATATTTTAGTCGCACTTATCCCCGCTGTGATGTGGGGACTAATGCCACTCGTAGTGTCGAAAATCGGCGGTAAGCCAAAACAACAAATTATCGGGACTGCTGCGGGGGCATTCATTTTCGCTGTGTTTGTCTTCTTTTTCACAAGCCCAAACTACACGGCGACAATTATTATCGCAAGTTTTATTTCGGGGGCATTTTGGAGCTTAGGGCAGATGAATCAATTCCGTGCCTTTACACAAATCGGTGTCTCTAAAACGATGCCACTTTCAACAGGAATGCAGTTAGTCGGAACATCACTTTTCGGCGTCTTTGCTTTCCATGAATGGGGCACAACCTCGAAGCTCGTCCTCGGATTTTCAGCTCTTGGCTTGATCATCATAGGAATTTTCCTTACTTCTTTTGAAGAAAATAAAGGCCAAGATGCTAGTCAGAGTATGAAAAAAGGTCTCGTAACTCTTTTTATATCTTCCGTCGGCTACGTAGGATATGTAGTTGTGACAAGGTGGTTTGATATTAGCGGATGGGATGCTATTTTACCACAAGCTATTGGGATGGTTATTGGAGCGTTTGTACTTTCGATGCGAAGTGAAGGAAAACGATTTGCGAAACAAACATTTCTTAATATTATTCCAGGCGTGATGTGGGCCACAGGGAATTTGGCGCTACTTTTTGCGAACCGTCTTGTGGGAGTGGCTACAGGTTTTTCCCTATCGCAAATGGGCGTTGTCATTTCAACCATTGGGGGCATTTTATTCCTTGGTGAAAAGAAAACAAAAAAAGAACTCATCTTTGTGGTTATCGGTGTTATTTTAGTTATCATTGGTGGCACGATGATTGGTTTTGCAAAAAGTTAGTCAAGAAAACATCTTTAATTTTTTTAAAGATGTTTTCTTTATTTTGGTATTGACAATTCAAAACGACAATTGTATTATAAAGAAAAACGACAATTGTAGAAAGAGGTGATACATATGAAAAAATTGCCAGATTCTGAATTTGAAGTGATGGAAGCCGTTTGGAAATTGTCCCCGCCAGTCTCAACAAATGAAATTACATCCATGATAGGTGGAGATAAACATTGGAAGCCCCAAACCATACTAACACTTTTAACAAGATTAGTTGAAAAAGGGTTTTTAGAAAGTAGTAAACAAGGTAGAGAGCGTCGCTTTTCGCCAATTATTTCGGAAGAAGAGTATTTGCAAGTTGAAACTAAAAACTTTATGAAGCGGCATTATAATAATTCCATCACACAACTAGTTAATACACTATATGATGGAAAAGGATTATCAAATAAAGATATCGATGAACTAAAAGAATGGCTTAACAACGGAGGATGACCATCATGGAAAAATTTTTATTTCATTTATTTGAAATCTCACTTACAATGTCTATTATCATCCTGCTATTCGCCGCTTTCAATGTTTTTTTTGCTAAAAAATATGCTGCGAAATGGCGTTACATAATTTGGATTATCCTTTTAGTCGCGCTCCTTATTCCGTTTCGCCCCGATTTTGATTTTTCATTAACGAATACTTTACATCCGCTTGAAGAGACGAATGTAGAAGGGCAAAATCTGGCGTTAACGGAAACCATCTCAAATGAAACTAGTAAACAGGAAGCGTTACCGGTAAATGAAACTGTAAAAGAGACTAATTTTATTGATACACCAACGCTATTTCTTTTCATTTGGCTAGGTGGAGTCGCTCTTTTTCTGGCCTATACGCTTTGGATGCACATCCGATTTTTGCGCATGGTAAAACGTTGGAGTTATAAAATAAAAGATGAAACGATGCTTGCTATCTTGCAAGACGAAAAAGAAATGCTTGGTGCTGGTCATAAACAAATTGCACTTTACGGATGTAAATTAGAAATCAGTCCCATGCTCATTTACCGATTTAAACCAACCATTCTACTCCCGAATAAGGAGATTAGCCGTGAAGAGCTTTCCTATATTTTCCGCCATGAACTCATTCACTATCGCCGAAAAGATATTTGGATTAGATATCTTATGCTATTTATAAATGCGATTTATTGGTTTAACCCTGTCATTTACTTTATGGCAAAATCGCTGCAAAATGAGTGTGAAGAATCCTGCGATGAAAAAATTGTTCGCGGACTTGATACACTAAGCAGAAAAGAATACGGTGAAACGATTATCGGAATTATTGGACGTGAAAAGATAACAAAAACCAGACTTTCAACTAACTTTTACGGAGGGAAAAAAACAATGAAAAAAAAGACTATCAACGATTATGGATACTAGCAAGAAAAAAGTGGGTATTGCCTTAGTAGCTTCCGTCTTAACCGTCAGTGCCATTGCGATATCAGGAAGTATTTGGATAAATGGTAATGATTCTCGTGCAGAAGCCGCTTCCGACCTAACATCTGCACAAGCTAAAAAAATAGCTTTAAAAGAAGCGGGCGGTGGTAAAGTCGTTAAATATCAATTGGATACTGAAAAAGGTAGAAAAATTTTATGAAGTCGAAGTAATAAAAGGAAATACTAAATACAGTTTCGATATTGGTGTCAAAGATTCCAGAATCTATAGTTACGAGGAAAAGGTCATTAACAGTACAACGACATCTGCGAAGAAAACAAAAGAAATCACTGCTCAAGAAGCAGGCCGAATTGCTGTCCAAAAAGCAGGTGGCGGTAAAGTTGTTTCTTCTAAAGTAGATTATGATAATGGTAAAAAAGTATATGATGTAGAAGTTCAAAACGGAAATGTTAAACATGAAGTGAAGGTCGGAGTTAGTGACTCAAAAATTTATAAGTATGAGAAAGAAACTGTAAAAACAGCTTCGAACTCTAAACAAAATACACATGCTAACACAAAAACGGTGCCAAAGAATACAACACCTAACACAGCAACAACGAAGAAACCTGCTTCTGACATTACGCTAGCAAACGCACAACAAATCGCGCTTTCAAAAACTGGTGGCGGACGCGTGGTAAGCGCCTATACTGATTATGATGATGGTCGCAAAGAGTATGATTTTAAAATTATAAATGGAGACACGGAATATGAACTGGAAATTGGTGCAAGTGACTCCAAGGTGTATAAATTTGAAAAAGAAGTCATTCGAAAAGCCTCAAACAAAAATCAGGCATCAAAAGCGCCTAGTGGACAAACAAAATCACAAACCAACCCGCCTGCAAACAACACACAATCAAATGGCATTTCGCTAGCACGTGCACAGCAAATCGCACTTTCGAAAACTGGTGGCGGACGCGTAGTAAGTAGTAGCGTTGACTATGATGATGGCCGTAAGGAATACGAATTTGATATTGTTAAAGGAAATATTGAATATGATGTAACCGTCGGGGCCGATTCTAAAATTTATGATTTTGATCAAGATACAGTGGATTATGATGATTAAATAAAAGTATAAAATGACTGCAGGAATCGAAATAGGATTTCTGCAGTTTTTTGTGGAACTATATCAATCAGAACGGCTATCCGCTATAATAGAAAAGTATAAAAGCGTTCTTAAATGAAAAAGGAGGACATGAGCTTGAATATTATAATTGCGCTAATCCCGGCACTTTTATGGGGAATCATGCCGTTAATTATTACAAAAGTAGGCGGAACAGCACGCCAACAAACAATGGGGGTGACGCTAGGCGCGTTTGTCTTTGCGCTCATCGTTTTTGCATTTCGAAAGCCCGATTTTACGGCAGAAACACTAGTTGTAAGTTTTATTACAGGGTGTCTTTGGTCGGTTGGTCAAATGTTTCAATTGCAATCGTTTAAAATTATCGGCGTTTCAAAGGCGATGCCCATTTCGACGGGGATGCAACTTGTTGGGACAACGCTTTGTGGTGTGCTTCTTTTCCATGAATGGGATACGACGCTTCGCCTCATTTTAGGCTTTTCTGCATTAATTCTAATAATTGGCGGAATCTTTTTAACATCATACGCGGAGCAACAAGTGGATGGGGAAAAAACGCTTAGTCGGGGACTTGTTCTTCTCACCATTTCATCGCTAGGTTATATTAGTTATGTTGTGGTTATTCAAGGCTTTCATATTAATGGCTTTGATGCTATATTGCCGCAAGCTGTTGGTATGGTGTTGTCTGCCTATCTTCTTACTTTTAATGGGAAAGAAAAACGCTTTACGAAGCGAACGTGGCTTATTATGGTTCCGGGAATGATTTGGGCAGGCGGGAATTTGGCGATGCTCTATGCAAATGGTTTAGTTGGTGTGGCAACTGGTTTTTCTTTATCCCAACTTGGGGTTGTTATCTCCACACTAGGCGGTATTTTAATTTTAGGGGAAAAGAAAACGAAAAAAGAAATGGCCTTCGTTATTCTCGGCGTGATTCTTGTCGTGATTGGCGGCGTTCTTATTGGGGTCACAAAAGGTATCTAAAAATCTGCCTTTTTATGTGCTATAATATAACGGAATCGTTTAGAAGTTTAGGAGGGGAAAAGGGTTGCCGAAAGAAAATAATACATTTTATATTACTACGCCCATTTATTATCCGAGTGGAAAAGCGCATATTGGTCATGCGTATACAACTGTTGCAGGAGATGCGATGGCGCGTTATAAACGTTTGAAAGGCTTTGACGTTTTTTATTTAACGGGTACAGACGAGCATGGACAAAAAATTCAAGCAAAAGCTGAAGAAAAGGGCGTTTCAGAACAAGCTTATGTGGACGAAATTGCCAGCGGATTTAAAGGGCTTTGGGAAAAACTTGAAATTACCAATACGGATTTTATTCGCACAACAGAACCACGACATAAAAATGGTGTCGAAAAAATCTTTCAAAAATTAGTCGATCAAGGCGATATTTATTTAGGAGAATATGAAGGTTGGTATTCTGTTTCTGATGAGGAATATTTTACCGAAACACAGCTTGAAGAAGTTTATCGCGATGAATCTGGCAAGGTTATTGGCGGAAAAGCACCAAGTGGAAATGAAGTAGAACTTGTAAAAGAAGAGTCCTATTTCTTCCGCATGAGTAAATACGCTGATCGTTTAGTAGACTACTACAATTCGCATCCGGAATTTATTTTACCTGAGTCGCGCAAAAACGAAATGCTGAAAAACTTTATCGAACCGGGCCTTGAAGATTTAGCTGTTTCCCGTACAACTTTTGATTGGGGAATTAAAGTGCCGGGGAATCCGAAACATGTGGTTTACGTATGGATTGACGCACTTTCAAATTATATTACAGCACTTGGATACGGCTCCAATGATGATTCGAAATTCCAGAAATACTGGCCAGCTGATGTACATATTGTTGGGAAAGAAATCGTTCGTTTCCACACAATTTATTGGCCGATTATATTAATGGCGCTCGATTTGCCGCTTCCAAAAATGATTTTTGGACATGGATGGATTTTAATGAAGGACGGAAAAATGTCTAAATCAAAAGGAAATGTCGTAGATCCTTACATGCTCATCGATCGTTACGGACTAGATGCCGTACGTTACTATCTACTTCGTGAAGTTCCGTTCGGCGCAGATGGTTTGTTCACCCCAGAAGATTTTATCAACCGCATAAATTATGACCTTGCAAATGACCTAGGCAACCTCTTAAACCGTACGATAGCTATGATTAATAAATATTTTGACGGCGAAATTCCTAGCTACTCTGGAAAAATAACCGAATTTGATGAACCGCTTGTTGCATTCAAGGATGCTGTCGTAAAAGAATATGAGGTAAGCATGGACCACATGCAGTTTTCAATCGCGCTACGCGAACTATGGTCTTACGTTTCACGAACAAATAAATATATTGATGAAACGGCGCCTTGGGTGCTTGCGAAAGATGAAAGTAAGCGGGCCGAACTAGGCAGCGTCATGGTGCATTTAGCTGAAAGCTTGCGTATCATTGCCGTGTTATTAAAACCCTTTTTAACCAAAGCGCCTGAATCCATTTTAGAACAACTGGGCTTAGATAAAACTCAAGATTTCGACTCGCTTGAAGGGTTCGGACATATTCCTGCTGGCACTAAAGTGGTTGCAAAAGGCACGCCGATTTTCCCGCGTTTAGACATGGCGGAAGAAGTTGACTATATAAAAGAACAAATGGCCGGGACGAATCCTGTTACAGTGGCTGAAGAAAAAGAAGCCGAAATCGCACCGTTTGAAACCCCGGAAATCGGCATCGAAGACTTCGATAAACTTGATTTACGTGTCGCGGAAGTGAAACAAGTAGAAAAGGTAAAAAAAGCCGACAAATTGCTATGCTTTAAGCTCGACTTAGGTGAAGGGAAACTTCGTCAAGTACTATCTGGCATTGCAGAATTTTATGCACCAGAAGACTTATTAGGCAAAAAAGTGATTGTTGTGGCTAACTTAAAACCGGTTAAATTACGCGGCTTAATGAGTGAAGGCATGATTCTATCTGGCGAAAACGGTGGAAAACTAAACGTCATTGAAGCCCCAAGTGGCCTTCCAAACGGCGCGAAAGTAAAATAGTAAAAGCACTCCTCGATTTTTAAACGGAGTCAAAGAGAAACGTACTTTTCTTATCACGAAAAGTACGTTTCTTTGGTCTGAAGCATTTTTCAGTTAGAGAAAAATGCTTTTTTATTTATTTGGTGCAATCCCCTTCACAAGTAACTCCGTCCATTCCTCTGTATATGGAAGAATGCGTTCGTAAATAGATGGGCTTGAGATTCCCTCCACGAGAGCCTGGAAATAAAGAATTAAAAACTCATCTGAGTATTTTAAGTCCACTTTTCCTTCTTTTCGGCCGCGATGGAATAAATCGAGCATCATATCAAAACTTTGCTTCGTGTATTCTGCCATGATTCTCGTAGATCCGTCATCCTCTTTTTCAGTAAAATAAGCCATCAAGTCTAAATAAAACTGTTTATTTACTTTGTCTAAAAAGCGGATTTTATTTTGGCTCATTTCAATAATCGTTTCTTCAAATGGTTTGTTCTGCGCCATAATGTTTTTTGCTGAGTTACCCATTTCGTTTAAAAAATGAAATGAAAACTTCATGAATGATATTTTCTTTACTACCAAAATACTTAAAGATGGTTGTTTTCCCAACATTTGCCGCTTTTACAAGATCATCTATGGTGAGGTTTTTAACACCAGCATCGGTATTCATTAAAGTGAAAGCGGACTCTAAAACGCTTTTTTTCTTTTCTTCTGTGCGTTTTTCGAAACCATTCATTGAATATCCCTACCTTCTATATAAAAGTCTAAATTAATTTTTTAGTTCATATTTTTTTCTCTTCTATTATATATGAAGCTTATTAAAACTTCAATTCTAAAATAGTTCATAAAATACGAAATTTTTATTGACTTATCGGATTTTCAGGTATATTATAGGACTCATAAATTATATTTAGTTTAAAAAGAAGTTTAAAAACTTATATTAAGAACTATTTTAAAAAGTTTAGTTCTTAAAAAGAAGGTTTTAAGTTCTATTTTAAACGGGAATGAAAAGAATAATAAAACGCGTCAAAAAAGGAGTCTAAAATAATGGCTGAAATTGTAAAAGTGCAAGGACTGCAAAAAAAATTCGGAAAATTTCAAGCACTAGAAAATGTTACCTTTACAGTTGGTGCTGGAGAAGTTGTTGGTTTTATTGGCCCGAATGGTTCAGGGAAATCTACGACGATTCGAACCATACTTGGAATAATAAAGCGTGACGCAGGTGATGTAAGTGTTTTTGATTTGGACGTATGGAAAGATAGTTTAGAAATTCATAAACGTATTTCTTATGTACCTGGGGATGTTGCGCTCTGGGGAAGCTTGACGGGCGGAGAGATTATTGACCTGTTTATGAAATTACACGGCGGCGGAGATAAAGCAAAACGAGATCATTTAATCCAACGTTTTGAACTTGACCCTAAAAAGAAGGCTAAAAGCTATTCAAAAGGAAATAGACAGAAAGTGGGGTTAATCGCTGCGCTATCAGTTGATTCGGACTTATATATTTTTGATGAGCCTACTTCTGGTTTGGATCCGCTTATGGAATCGGTTTTCCAAGATGAGGTTGAGAAAATTAAGCATGACGGGAAAGCGATTTTACTTTCCTCCCATATTTTGAGTGAAGTGGAGCGTTTAGCTGATAAAGTAGTAATTATTCGCCAAGGAAATATTGTAGAAACGGGTACGCTTGATGAACTTAGACATTTAACGCGTTCTACGATTACGATTGTTACTGATGGTGATGCTAGTGAGCTTCAAAAGGTGGAAGGTGTTCATGATTTTTCTCAAAACGGAAATAAAGCGACATTTTCTGCGGATGATGAACATGTAAATACGATTTTGCTAGAGGCAACTAAACTAGGCGTCAAAAAATTTGAATCGGTACCTCCTACGCTTGAAGATTTATTCATGCGTCATTATGAAGGTTAGGCGAAGGGACAGGAGGGAAATGGAATGAAAGAAAAATTTGCTCGTTGGCATATTTTGTTTTTACAATATGCGAAACGTGATTATAAAAAAATTATTTTTTGGGTTTTGGGACTAGGTGCTTTTTCAGGAGCTTACGTACCTGCATTTGAAGAAATTGCTAAAGGAACTGGTTTAATCGGTATGTATGAAACGATGCAAAACCCGGCCATGATTTCGATGGTAGGACCAACGCCTGTCCAAAATGCGGCTGATTACACGTTAGGTGCGATGTATTCAAATGAAATGCTTCTTTT
>NZ_ALWW01000054.1 GCF_000344175.1 Listeria fleischmannii subsp. fleischmannii LU2006-1
CTAATTTTTAACAACTTTTTTTTTTAAAAAGTTTAATTCCCCCTCGTTTAATAAGTCCTCGTATAATACATATTGGGAGGGGGGAAAAGTGRTGAGAGATACAATGAAAGAAATTAATCATTTTCGGGAAGAGCGGGACTGGCGAAAGTTTCATAAACTAAAAGATTTAGCTTTATCAGTCTCTATTGAAGCAGCAGAATTACTCGAGAACTTCCAGTGGAAAACGAGTGAAGAAGCTATTCAAGAAAATTTTGATAATATTCAGGATGAAATAGCGGATGTCTTAATTTACAGCTATATGTTGGCTTCCGACTTGAATTTGGATATTGACACACTCATTTTGAATAAACTGGAGAAAAATAAACGCAAATACCCTTTGGAGAAAAGTAAAGGCTCAAAACAAAAATATACAGAATATAACTGAAGGAGAGAAGCAACCATGAAATTAAGCAAATGGAGTTATTTTTTAGCTGTTTTTTTGAAAGTATTAGCCGTTCTTTACGGTGTAGTATTAGTGATTAGTGGAATTATGATTTTACGAGGTGGGGAAGTTAGTTTCAATTTAATACCCTATGAAAGTAGCCCACTAGTTATGTCAACGGAGTATTCACTCTCGGCTGATAAAGTGAATACAAATGTAGCAAATGGAGTTGGTTTTTTTGTAGCCTTAACGGGCGTAATTCTTTTAGTTTGGGTCCTTTGGCTAGCTAGTGAAGCTTTTAAAGATTTTGCAAAAGGAAAAACTCCCTTTAGCGAGCAAAATGCTAAGCGCATTAAAAAAATGGCTTACTTAACGCTTGCGTATGCTTTCGTACCACAACTTCTTTATTCCGCCCTACATACGATTTTAATACCGGGTTATTATTTTTCTTTTTCCATTGGGATTACATTTGCCATCGCCATCTTCCTTTTTATCCTAGCTGAGGTTTTTGTGTACGGAAGAAAATTGGAAGAGAGCAAATGAGCAAAATCATGATTTAATCAGAGTTCCTTGATGAAAATAAAGTTTCCAACTCCCTTTTCTGTTTTTCCAGACACTGCTCCGTAAAGTTTTTTCATTTGTTGTATGATTAACGAGTGTATAGGTTGTTAAGTGACTATTCGCATCTAAAGAATGGGACTTAAAATCGAAAATTTCATATTGATCCGCTGGCAGTGTTATATTTAGATAATCCGACTTATAGGTCTTTTTTCCAGATTTGCCAAACTCCATAAAATCGTCATCAAGGAGATTTAAAATTTCATCCATAGTCGTGCGATTTTCTGCGTTTAAATGTGTTTTTTCGAGCTGATAAAAATAATTGTTTCTAGAAGTCACCATTATCGCTCCTTTCTAATCCTGCATTATGATGCTTATTGTAGCGCTTTCTATTTAAATTGTCATGAATCAGCCTAGACTTTCACGATTACTTTAGGTAAAATAGGAATGTCAGTTTATAAAAAGTAAATTACCGGATGGTGAAATAAAAATGACAGATAAACCTGTTAAAATCAGACTGAAACATGTCACAAAACAATACGATTTACTTAAAAATAAAACAGAAAAAATTACTGCGGCGCTTTTAAATAAAAAGACCGATAGTTTTTGGGCACTCCGCGACGTTAATATTGAAATTCGCGACGGCGAAACAGTGGGACTTATCGGAATTAACGGTTCGGGTAAATCTACTATTTCAAGTATTATTTCAGGCGTTATTGTCCCAACCTCGGGGGAAGTAGAAATTAATGGTGAGGCGTCTTTAATTGCCATTCAAGTTGGTCTTAAAGGACCGCTTACTGGGGTGGAAAATATTCGCCTAAAACTTTTAATGCATGGACTTACGAATAAAGAAATTGAAGCGCAAATTCCGTCTATTATTGAGTTTGCGGATATTGGCGATTTTATCAACCAACCTATTAAAAACTATTCCAGTGGTATGAAATCACGACTGGGTTTTGCTATTTCAGTCCATCTGGATCCAGATATTTTGGTAATTGATGAGGCTCTTTCAGTAGGTGATGAGACCTTTTACCAAAAATGTGTGGATAAAATCAATGAATTTAAAGCGCGTGGTAAAACGATTATTTTCGTCAGCCATTCTATTACACAAGTGAAAAATTTATGTGACCGAATTGTGTGGATGCATTATGGTCAAATTCGTCAAGATGGCGACAAAGAAACCGTTGCGGAAGCGTATATTGAATTTGTGAAATGGTACAACAGTATTTCAAAAGAAGAAAAGAAAACGTATATTGAAGGCCACAGAGAGGAACAAAAACTCGGCACAGGGCTTTCTTTAGAACGAAAAAAACCAACACAAAAAACAATATCAAAAATGAATGTTTTTATTGCTTGCCTGATTGCGGCACTGACAATTTTCTTTGGCTATTTAGTCGCAAGTGGAACCTCATTTATTGGTTTATTTGCAGACGAAACGCCCCAAGAACAAATCGTCCATGAGGCATCAGCCATTCTACCAACGCCACTTCAAAACCTCGAATAATTTCGAGGTTTTTTTTTATAAAAAATAAAAAAGAAGTTGACAAATTGTGATAAAGTAAGATAATATCATGTGTGAATAAATCTGTAAGGTGAGGCTCCTATACAAACATAGGCCACTGCCCAAAAACGTCCAAAGACGCCAATGGGTTGAACAGGAATTGTCGGATTAAGGCTTTTCTTAACGTGGCTAAGGGAATATTTCCCTTTACGTTGTGTAGTGCTAAAACTTTTGCGAGGGACACGCTTATTTTTTAGTATGCATCAATATTTTTCCTTGCCTATTTTTATTTGGGCAAGTTTTTTTGTTTATGGAGACCTCCCGCGAGGAGGAAAAAATGATTAATCAGAACAAAGTAAAATTACCACTTTTTGACACGGCGAAAAAATTAGAGCAAAGTGCGCGAAAGGAACAATTGGCGTTTATTAAAACCCTAACGGCGAGTGAAGCGGCAGAAATTTTAACTTATCTTGAAAATGAGACGCAGTTTGAAGTTTTGATGACACTAGATTTATTTTTTGCTAAACAAATTTTGGCTCATTATGCGCTAGATGATAGCTTGGATTTGCTAACACACCTCAGTCCTACTAAACAAGAAAAGCTTTTTACACGGATTGATGAAAATGCGGCAAGGGATATTAGGCGGTTTCTTTTGTTCAATAAAAAAACTGCGGGACGCCTGATTACGAATCATGTTTTGACTTTTTCAAAAGAAGAAAAGGTTTTAGAAGTCATTTGTGCGATACGGCAAACGGATAAGAAGTTTGACACGCTCTCGTATTTGTATGTTTTGGCAGAAAATGGGGATTTGATTGGCGTTCTTTCTATTCAAGAACTGCTTGTTGCGGAGGATTCAGAGGCGCTTTCTGAGATTATGCTGACAAATATGGTTACGATTACGCCTGAAGCGGACCGGGCGGAGGTGGTTTTAAAACTAAAAGATTATAATTTGTCTGCGCTGCCAGTTGTCGACGGGCAAAGTTTTCTAGGAATTATTACATTTGATGATGTGATGGATGTGATGGAGGAGGAGCAATCTGAAGATGTTCAGCGTATGGGAGGTGCTTCGCCGCTTGATAAGCCTTATTTGAAAACATCAGTCTGGCTCATTTACCGTAAAAGAATTTTTTGGTTGCTGCTTTTATTTGTTGCGGAGGCTTATACGGGAACGGTGCTTGCCCACTATGAGGAGACGTTAACGCAGGTTATCGCGCTCACATTCTTTATTCCGCTTTTGATTGGAACCGGTGGAAATACCGGCACGCAGGTTACAACCACATTAATTCGTGCCATTGCACTCGGCGAAGTTCGTCTTCGTGATGCGCTTAAGGTGTTGAAAAAAGAAGTGACGGTTGGCTTCTTGCTTGGAATCTCGCTCGCTTTATTTGCCCTCGGACGTTCTGTGATTTTAGGCGTGGGTATAAATATTGCCGCAGTTGTTGCCATTGCTGCTTTTTGTATTGTTATTTGGTCATCCATTATTGCCGCACTACTTCCTCTTATTTTAAAAAAATTGCGCCTAGATCCCGCTGTTGTTTCCGGACCTTTCATTACAACGTTTGTTGATGGGACGGGTCTCATTATTTATTTTACAGTGGCGAAACTTTTGTTAGATATAGCATAAAAAGCTTGGCCCGCGGGCCAAGCTTAGTTTGCTCTCAAAATGGTAATTTTCATTACTCGTGCCTCGGTTCTACCTAGAAAGTCAACACTTGCTATTGGCACGAGTTGGTTTGCGTTTCGGATGCTTGCGGCTCTTATGCAATAGGTCGTTTATTTCGCTTTTAGTTCTTCTTCCATACGGAGTCGTTGAACTTTCATAGTCGCGGTTCGTGGGATGTCGTCATAGTTCATAATAATAGGCTCGTTTAAATGCGGGAGATCAGTTATCTCGTGAAACCAGGCATCCCAGTTCATTTCACAGCCTTCGCAAACAGAAATAATCGGTTGCGGTTGCCCGTTCTTGTCACGAATAATGACCACTTCATCTAAGAAATCAAGGGAATCCAGCAACTTATCTTCAATCGCAAGCGTGCTTGTAATATTTTGGACGAGATCGACTTGGCGGTCTAAGAGGAACAAAGCGCCCTTTTCATTTTTAACGCCATAATCGCCGCTGTCCCACCATAAATCGTATGTATTTTCATTGAAGCGAGCATCTTCTTTAAAGTAAGTAAGTGCTCTTCCTTTTGAAAGCATATGGATGTTACCTGGTGTGCCGTTTGGAACGGGCTCGCCTTTGTCATTTACGATTCGAACTTCAGTTAAGCCCTTCATTCCGTAACCCATGTTACGTGCGTCAAGGTTTTGAAGACTTTTTTTGGTATGAAAACGCAAAATCATTGGCCCGCACTCACTTTGACCGTACACTTGCATGAAAACTGGCCGTTTCTCAGAAGAAGTGTTTAAAAAGGTGGCCATCGTTTCTTTGTTAATGGCGTCAAAAGTGGAGTGGTAATATTTAACGGATTTAAAAATTTCGGGTTTTGTGCGTGCAAGTGCTACCCATTGAACGAAATTATTGGGATGTGTTTCCACAATTTTAGGCTGAAATTTGTGAAAGAGCTGTTCGATATTTTCTTTTTTAGGATTTGCGATAGGAAGTAGCGGAAACCCTTTTGACATCATGGAAGAGATGCCGATGTTAAAACGGGAATGGACGGGTGAAATATGGAAAGCGGCGAGTTCTTTTTCGCGAATAAGGCTTAAAATATTGCGTTGCCATTTAACACGCCACCCCATACTGTTCGCGCTGTGAGCAATTAATTTTGGAATTCCGGTGGTGCCAGATGTGTGTGTCATGTAGGAAATCATGTCTTTTGGTAGTTCTTCTTGCTTTTCGAAATCGTCTACTGGAACTTTCACGACTTCTTCTGCGCTAATTAATTTATCGTTTGTTAAGTTGCGGATGGCTTTTGCTTTGTTAGCCGTTTCGTTATCGAAAAGTAAAAATGGCAAATCTAAACGGTCGGCTAAGATTTCCATCGTTTCGACTGGCAAGTGCGGCGAAATCATTGCAGGGACTGCGCCAAGATAGCTGGCAGATACGGCAAGCAAGTAGGTATCAAATTTTGCGGATTTATACATAATGATTTTGTCTGCTTTTTTAACGCCCGCCTTTTTTAACTGAGTAGCTCTTTTCACGATTACCTCTAAGCAGTCGGCATAGGTTGTCTCAAGGCCAAGCTCCGGGAATCCGGCCAGAATCTCGTCAAAGAAAATGGGGGTATCTGGGAAGCGCTCCGCGGACTCTTTAAAATTGGTAAATAAATTGAGTGGAACATAAGGGTTGTTCATAGTAAATTCTCCTTTAGGATAAGATGGATTTATTATAACATGCTCAAAACGCCACGTTCTACAACTAGGAGTGCGTTTTTTTCGGCAGGCGAAAAACTAAAATAAGGCATAGGAGCAGTAAGAAAATATTTACATACATACTAACTTGCAAACTATGGGAGAAAGCTAGTGCCTTGCTGTGCGCTGTGCTATTTCCGAGTACGCGAAAAAACACGGGGCCAACAATGGCGATCCCAAATGATGACCCAACACGCTGCGCTGTATTAAACATGCCACTCGCTCCGCCGCGTTCCGCTCCTGTTACTGTGCTTAAAGTAAAGCTATTAAGTGGTGAAATAATGAGCCCACTTCCAATACCAGCGATTAACAACGGGATTGCGGTTAGCCAAGGTGAAAACGCGCCTGATTGTCCGCTAAAAATAAGCGAAGTAAGCGCAAGGCCAGATGCGACAAGGAGAAGACCAACAACAAGTAATTTTCGTCCCATTTTGGAGGCGAAACGGTTACTGTTCGCAGCCGCAATCATGCTTCCAAGTGCAAATGGGCTGACTGCAAGGCCGGAAATAATAGCAGAACGATCAAATCCAGTTTGCCAAGTGAGTGAGAAAACAAAGAAGATGCTTGTAAAGGCCGCGAAATAAACGAGCGAGAGTATCATGCCTGAAACAAATTCTTTATTTTTTAACAAATGGGGAGAAATAAGCGGATTTTTCCCTTGATTAACTTCACGTACGCTCCACTTATAGAGCAGAAAGAAAAATGGAATAGAACAAAGCATGAGAATAAAATCATAAAGTTTAAAATTGTTTGCCCCACTTGAAATGAGCGGATAGAGAAGTAAAAGCAAAGCAGTTGTAAGTAAAAGAACACCTAGGAAGTCAAAGCCGACTTTTTCTTGTTTAACGGAACGTTTAGGTAGAAAAAAGAAAGCTAAAATGAGTGTGAGAATAACAAAGGGGATATTGACGAAAAAGACGTAGCGCCAGCCATTTTCAGCGCCAAATGCTTGAATTAATAAACCGCCTGATAGTGGGCCAATAGCCGTTGCAATTCCAATAACAGCGCCTAAAATGCCAAATGCCTGACCGAGTTTTTCCCCTTTAAAAATATCCATGATAATGGCATTAATTTGAGGGAAGAAGAGTCCAGCAGCGAGGCCTTGGATGACGCGTGAGGTTATAAGGGAAGCTTCGGAATCTGCAAATCCGGCAGTGATACTCATAATGAGGAAGAGCGTAATACCAATCATATACATGTTTTTTCGTCCAAATTTATCGCCAAGACGTCCTGCTAAAATTAAAATAACGCCAAATGCGAGGGCATAGCCTGAAATCACCCATTCAATGGATTCGCTTGAGGCGTGAAGTGATTTAATCATATCCGGCAAAGCCACATTGACAATCGTTGTATCTAAAAGTGAAATAAAAGCGCCTAGCATAACAGCTACAAGCGCCCAGTTTTTAGTTTGTTTTTTCGTAGCGTCCATTTTTTCGCTCCTTTTTGTTTTATCCTTCTAATAGTAGACCTTTACAGGGTGTATGGTCAAGCGAGGACAACGGACGCTTTTTTTTTCAATCTTTTTGTTTTAAACTAGCCATAAATTCGGCGTGTGTTTGCCAACTTAAAATGACGCTACTATCGATTTTGTTTAAGGTGTAATACAGATAGCTAAAAATTTTCAATTCATTGCGCACATTGGGATTGATACAGGATAAAAGAACATTTTGTACGGTTTCGCCTTCAATTTGGACAGGATGTTCGAGATGGACGAAGATGCCTATAAATGGCGTTCCGCGATTGGTGGTGCAGTGCGGGACGGCTAAATGGTTGATGACTAAATTATTTCCTTCTGATTCCCGACTCACGATTTTTTCTTGTTCACTTGCTGAAATAATCCCTTTTTCAACAAAAGAAGTGGTTAGGTCTTGAATAACGGCGTGCCATGTGGCGTGCTCTTCGTTTTTGAACTGTGCTGTGAGCGTTTGTGGGAAATAGTCTTCGAGATGACGCTCAATATCGATTTTTTCAAGTAAATCACGGATAAAGCGTAAATCCATTTCGGTCATAATTTGTCTGATTGTGTAGCTTGTGATGGATACAATGGGTAGCGGGCCATCATGGTTATTTAAAATAAGTTTCACGGCTTGATTTTGCAGTGAATTTTGTAATTCTGCGGCATTCATTGCCAGTGTGACATTTACTTCTGGGATGGCGCGTTCAATCGTTTGCTTGTTAATGCTTGCAACGGCGTATTGGTTTGAAAACAGGACAAGTTCGATTGGGGCGGTTTTCACGCGGTCCATCGCGCACGAAAAATAAAGGCCGACTAAATCAATATCATAGATTAAAACGTCAAATGTTTGGTTAACAAGGCCAATAAAATGAATGCTTAAGTCAAAGGCTAGAGGATAGAGCGCTTTAATATTCGCGATATTATGGAGCTTTTTATCAGCTAAAATAATAGGGTAGGCAATGCTTCGCTTCAGATGATTCGCAAGGCTTACAGCAAGTTCCATATCATAAACAGGCGCCTGATGTTCATCATACGTCATTTGCAACAAATCTAAAATTTTACCTGTTGTAATCGAGTCAATAATTTGATTTTGTTCCGCAAGAAAAGTGCGTATCATACTGCCGATATCATCAGAAAAAGACATATCCGATTGCCGCAAACAATCATTAATTTTCGTATCTGTCAAACGAATATCGTACTGAAGGGCATAGATTGAAACGCATAAACTTGCGATTTGTGCCGAATGGGCATGCTCATAAGAAAAGGCATCACGCGCGCTACGAATATTTTCCGTTAACTGTTCCAAAAGGGTAGGAGCTAAACCCAATTTTGCTAAAAAGAAAGCGGGTTTTTGTAAAATTAAATTGGCGAGAAGTATGACTTTCCGCGATTTCGGCTCATCTAAAAAATGGCCGTAATTTTTTTTAGAGATGATTTTGAGGCGTTTGGTGTAATTTTGTTTTAATAAAGTGATTTTTTCAGTTAGCATTGGTTTAGATAGGAATAAAATATCAGATAGGTCATCGAGTGTGACAAAATCACGTGTGGCTAACTCAAATAAAATAAGTTCCGCATCTGTTGCGGTTGTTTTGAAAATTTGATTAAAGCGTTCTTCATTGGAAATAGAGAGCGAATAGCCATCTTGAACGGCCGTGATTTGCGCAATTAAAATGAGTTCATCATTAAGCGCATGAATATCACGCAAAATGGTTCTTTTAGAAGCAGTTAGTTTTTTTGCAAGTTCTGGACCAGTTTGATTTTGATGAAGAAGAAGTTGGATCAAGTTCATTTGCCGCTCGTTCAATGTTGTTCACCTCCTAATGTAAAGCTTTTTTCATGCGGGTAAGGCCATCTAGTAGTTTGCTTTCTGGGCAAGCGACGTTTAGGCGAAGGAAGCCGGGGGCTCCGTATGTGGCACCTGACATAACGGCGACTTTACCTTTTGTGACAAGCGCGTTTTGGATGGCGTCATCCGTTAAATTCAAGCCTCGTGCGTCCAGCCAAGCTAGATAAGTCGCTTCCGGCTGTAAAAATGCGATATCAGGCAACTCGGCCGAAAAGAAATCGCGAACAAGGTTCATATTTTTTTCCAAATAAAGAAGAAGTTCATCGACATAACTCGCGCCTTCATTATAACCAGCGATGAGCGCGTGCATCCCGAGTATGCTAACGGAGGAAAGCGCATCCCGACCTTTTAAAATCCGCAAAAATTGTTCCCGAAGTGCCTCATCAGGAACGAGTAAATAAGAGCCAATAAGCCCTGGTGTATTCATCGTTTTACTGGCGGAAGAGCAAATCACAACGCGCTCTGTACTCAGGCTAAGAACAGGCGTATAGGCAGAACCCGGATAAACAATATCCATATGAATGTCGTCTGAGATTAAAAAAACATCATAAGCTTTGCAAAGCGCAATAATTTTTAAAAGCTCTTCTTTGGAAAATACACGCCCAGTTGGGTTGTGCGGATTAGTTAATAATAAAATTTCAGCCGTTTGAAGCTCCCTTTCAAGCGATTTAAAGTCAATTGTATAACGTCCGTTTTCAAGATGCAATGGGTTTAAGACAAGTTCGCGATCTCTTTCTTTTATAATGTTAAAAAAAGCATCATAAAGAGGGGAGAAGACAACCACTTTATCTTTCGGCTTGCTATTTAATTCAATCAAAATGGAGATGGCATAACAAACAGTGGGGCTATAAAGCACCCAGTCTTCATTAAAGTCTGCATTAAAACGGTTTTTATACCAACCTGTGATGCTTGATTTAAATGCGCTATGATTCCATCTTGAATAGCCAAAAATACCGTGCGAAACTCGTTCGCTAACGGCTTTAATAACAGGTTCAGGCGCTTTGAAATCAGTATCCGATATGGAAAACGGAAGCAAATCCTCTTCTCCAAAACGGTCTTTTATATAATCCCACTGCGTACAAAATGTATTTCTGCGGTCAATAAATTGGTCGAAATGATAGCTCATTTTATATTCCCTTTCTATTATACAAGGAAGCTTAGGCTTAAGCTTCCTTGTTTGTATTAGAATTGACTAATTTTTTCATGAGTAGACGTATTGTATGTGTTAATAAAAGTTGCGACAAGCTCTTTTGTTACGTCATAATCATAAATAGAAATCATGCTTGAATTAGCATGTAAATACCTTGTTGGTAATGTAAAGGCAATGACCGGGCGCCCGGAGGCCATAACGTTGTAGCGCCCACCATCTGTTGCGCCCGTTTTTAGCGTACAAAATTGCAACGGAACATCCAATTTTTCTGCCAAAGTTTTAAAAGCACGTGTTAGTTTTTTATGTGCCAAATAACGTTTATCAAAAAGCGGAATCCCAGCGCCACCGCCTAGTTTTAGCGGGAAGTTAATAGGGTTAATATTTGGCGTATCACCAGCAACGAGCGTATCTAAAATAATCGCGATATCTGGCTCAATTTTTTGAACAGACGTTTGAGCTCCGCGAAGACCCACCTCTTCTTGGACCGTCGAAACACCGTAAAGCGTTGCATCCGTATTTTCAAACGCTTTAAAAAGTTCAACCATGAGGGCACACCCCGCCCGGTTATCAAGCGCCTTCCCAAGAATTCTATCATCAGAAAGTGCAGCAAAATTCGCTTCTGGTGTGATAAAATCCCCGATATTAACCCCTTTTTTTTAATACAGCTTCATAAGAATCCGCGCCAATATCAATAAACATTTGAGCGATATCGGCGGGTTTTTGTTTCTCACTTTCAGATAAGGCATGCGGAGCAACCGACCCAATCACACCTAAAACCTTTGAACCATCTTCTGTGCGAATTTGTACGCGGTGGTTTAGAAGGCTCTGACTCCAAAAGGAACCAACCGTGTCAAAATAGATAAAGCCTTCTTGAGAAATATGTTTCACAATAAAGCCCACTTCATCCATATGCGAAACAATCGCAATTTTGGGGCCGTTAGAACCTTTTCGAGCAATAAAGCTACCTAAACCATCGTAGCCAATTTCATCCGCCACGCCTGCTAGTTCTTCTTTTAAGATTTGCCTTACTTCTTCTTCATCACCGCTAACACTAGATGCTGTCACCAGTTGTTTCAGTAAGTCTTTCTTCATCTTTTAATTTCGCCTCTTTCCGCTTCGCCCAAATCGATTTTAAGGTAATAATTAAGAAAATATTTAGCGCGAGTCCAATGAATAACGCTAGATAGAACCAGTACCAAGGGGACATAAGTCCAATTAGTGGATCAAAAATTCCAATACCAGGTGCAAGACGTTCCACACCAAACATAATAGTTAAAACACCGGCGATTCCGCCACTAATTGTATTAGCTGTAATCATAGGTAGTGGTGCGGCAAGGGCATAAGGAATAGCTGGTTCAGTTGCAACCGTTGCCCCTACAATAATGGAACTGATGGCAGCCCCTTTTTCTTGTTTTGTAAATAGACGCGGGGCAATAAATGTTGAAATACCTGCTGCCATTGGTGGCATAAGTGCTACAACCCCAACAATCGCATACCAGTCATAAATTCCTTTGTCGAGAAGTGCAAAACAGAAGAACCAAGCCGTTTTATTAATCGGACCGCCCATATCAAAGGCAAGCATTGCGCCAACAAGGAAAGCAGCGCCGAATTTCATGGAAGGAGGAATCGTATTTAGGAAATGAAGCATCCCGTCCATCATGCCACCCATTAATGGCCCAAGAACATAATAAGTTAAAATACCGAAAACAAATAAAGTAACAAAAGGAATAATCATCGAACCAAGTAATGGTTGAAGTGCTTTACCAAGCTTCACTTTACGGAAGTATTTCACGAAATAACCAACACCAAGTCCTAGTACAACAGCACCAAGGAAACCGGCGCCTGACTGTGTCCCGAGCATCGTATTATCATTCGCTAAATAAGTAACTAAAAATGCGGGTGCAAATGCGGGTTTATCCCCAATGGAACTGGCAATATAAGCCCCATAATTGGAATCATAAATTTAAAGCCTAGATAACCAATCGATTCTACAATCCAAGTAAAGGATGGATCTCCGTTTGCCATATCGGTATAAGGCATTCCAAATTGAACAAGCATGTTAGCAATGGCTACAAGTAAACCACCACCAATAACAAATGGAAGTGCGGCGGAAACCCCGGCCATCAAATGACTCATAACAGAACCAGAAGGGGTTTCTTGTTTCCCCATTTTAACTGCTTGGTCATTACCAAATGTTGTTGCTTTTGCATCTAAATCGTCAAAAATCGTTTCAATTTGCTTAAGTGCTTCAGAAACTTTTATTTCAACTACTTTTTTTTCCGGAAAAACGGAAGTAGTCATCTTCACTAATGGTTCTTCCTAAAGCTAAAATAACATAGTCTGCTGCTTTAATTTCCGCTGGTGTTAAATGGTTTTCAACCCCACTAGCACCTTGTGTTTCAACTTTGATGGTATGTCCTAGCGATACAGCTTTTCGCTCAAGCGCCTCGGCCACCATATACGTGTGGGCGATGCCAGCCGGACAATTCGTAACGGCTACAATTTTCAAACTAAACCTCTCCTTTTTAAGAAATTACGGACCGAATAAGACTTAAAATTTCAGTCTCCCCGCTCGTTTTTAATACGCTTACAAAATCAGGGTCAATCATTTTGCGACTAAGTTTTGAGAGCAATTTTAAATGTTCTTCCCCACCGTTTGATGGCACCATTAAACAAATAAAACAAAATACAGGCTCTCCGTCCATCGCTTGCCACTCAATTTGTTCCTTACTTCTGAAAAACAATACGCCAACTTCCTTTACAGCATCTGACTTGGCGTGGGGGATAGCGATACCTCCACCAAAACCTGTAGTGGATTCTTGTTCACGCTTACATAAATCTTCAAAAAATAATTTTGTATTGCTTACTTTTCCCGTTTGATAGGCTACTTCAGCAATGTTGCTTAAAATTTCCTCTTTCGTGTTTCCTTCTAATTGCAGATTAATTCCATTTTCTACCATGATTGTCATCATTATCACTCCAATTTCTATCGATCAGGATCCTGATTTCATTATAGAAAAGATTTTCTTTTAGAAACAGCACGTTTTTGTCACAGGGAGGGTGACATTTTTCTAAAGAATCGGTATAATAACTTCCGAGCGAGTAGAAA
The DNA here is from genome assembly GCF_000344175.1 of Listeria fleischmannii subsp. fleischmannii LU2006-1. Classification (GTDB taxonomy): domain Bacteria; phylum Bacillota; class Bacilli; order Lactobacillales; family Listeriaceae; genus Listeria; species Listeria fleischmannii. The sequence continues at coordinate 13,396 of NZ_ALWW01000054.1, forward strand.
GAAGGGCCAAACATGAAAAAAAGCATGATGCTAAGAGCGATTGAAACAGTCACAAAAGTCGCGAATGTGAGAAAAATGTGGGATACAGAAGGTGAGGCACTTCGAAAAAGTATTCTTAAAAAACAACAGAAAGTCGCGCTACCAACTAAACTTGAAAAGAAATATGCAGTTTCAAAATATGAAGTGGGCGAACATTCTTTTTTTGAAATAACACCTGCAAAAAAGACGTCACAAACGATTATTTATTTGGCCGGTGGTGGTTTTGTCCTGCCCATTACATCGCTACACTACGAATTTATTGCGCAAATTGTCGAAGAAACCGGTGCCCGCCTAGTAGTACCAAATTATCCGTTAGCGCCTCATTATCATGTAGATGATGTCATGGCGTTTTTAAAGGAAGTCTATCTGAAGTATGCAGGTGGGCATGTGTCACTCGTGGGTGATTCAGCTGGCGGAGCCGTTGCCATGTCATTTGTCCAGTTTTTGAAGAAGGAAAAACTCACTTTACCCCAAAAAGTAGTTGGAATTTCTCCGTTTATGAATTTTTGCTTAGATAATCCTGCTATTTATGAAGTTGAAAAGCGTGATAATGTTGTGGGTACGACTGCGCTAAGGGAGATTCGTTCATGGTACGCGAACGGACGAGACTATACCGATAGTCTTGTGAGCCCATTTTTTGGCGACTACACGGGTATCTCAGAAATACTTCTTGTGTCGAGCACGCGCGATATTACAAACCCAGACACTCACCTTTTTGCAGAAAAGGGTCTTCCAAATATGACCTATTACGAGGCAGGCGAGCTTCCCCATATTTATCCGCTTTTCGAAATCCCGGAAGCAGCGGAAGCCCGGGAGTTGATTTTTAGTTTTCTGAAAAGGAGTTAAACGGATGTCGCTTCATTACTTAGTTGAACGTTAGTATGTCAGAATAGTAAGGTAGTAAGCTATTGATATTTTTTAAAATCTTGTTAAAATATACACAAATGGAAATTGCGAATGTCTGCTCGGCTTAAGTAAACTACATGTTATAGCATAAACAATTAAGGGAGAGAATAAACATGAAAAAAATGACGGATTTTGCAAAAGTTCAACTACTTACAAATATCTATTATAAGGTGGTTAATGAATGAAGCGTACATATAAAAAATTATGGATTATGATTGGTTTAATCGTTGTTTTAGCTGGCGTTGGTTATTTTTTATATGACAAATATCAAAAGTCATTGATTCCTTCTATGGTTCAAGTGGATTCTATTCGCTACGATTTAACAGATATTGAAGTGCCTTCTTCTGCTATAGGCGAGCCGATTGGTGTGGTTAAAACAAAAATTTCAAGAGATGAGAAAACGAGGCACAATCTAGAATCTAATTTCTTGAAGCTACAGACACCTCTTTTTGAAAGTAAGGAATCGAAAGCGTCACCAGAATCAAGAATTGTTTATAAACGCGGTGAGAACTATTATTTAGGGCAGGAAATTGCTACGATTAAGGACGGGATTCTATATGAATCTGAAGAATGAGACACGCTTAGAGTAGCGTGTTTTGTTTGTGTCTAGTAAGATAGATTCTATAAAAGCTTTTTGAAATGAGGAGAGAAAAATGATTGGACCAAACCCAAATGAGCTTTATCCAAATCCAGCTATTCGTTCGGTTGCCTTTATTAAAAATTGTGTGACAAATCCAAATATTATTGTAGGCGATTATACGTATTATGATGATCCGGACGGCCCGGAAAATTTCGAAGCGCACGTAGAGCATTTATATGATTTTCTCGGGGATAAATTGATTATCGGGAAATTTTGTGCGATTGCAAAAGGCATCACGTTTATTATGAATGGCGCGAATCATAGAATGGCTTCCGCGACAACCTATCCTTTCAATATTATGGGCGCTGGCTTTGAAAAGGTGACGCCACAGCTATCTGATTTACCTTTTAAGGGCGATACAATTGTTGGAAATGATGTCTGGATTGGACAAAATGTAACGGTGATGCCAGGTGTTGAAATTGGAGATGGTGCTATTATCGCGGCGAATTCGGTGGTCACTAAAAACGTGGGGGCGTATGAAATTTATGGCGGGAATCCCGCACGGAAAATAAAAGACCGCTTTTCTAAAGAGTTAACGCTTTGTTTAAAAGAACTCGCCTGGTGGGACTTCCCAAACGACAAGCTTTCGCGAAATTTAGAAATATTGTGCGATACGGATTTGACGCTTGAAAAATTGCAAAAGATAAAGTGAGAAAAAGAACCAAAAATCAGGCAGGATCCATTTTACAAATGGCGTTATTGCTTGGTTTTTGGTTCTTTTTATAGTGAAATTTAATCTATCTCCACATTATGATAGACTTTTTGGACGTCTTCTAAATCTTCAAGTGCGTCAATTAGCTTTTCGAATTTTTCTAAATCGTCGCCTTCTAGAGTGACTTCAGTTTGTGGGAGCATTTCGATTTCTGCCACTGTAAATTCTTCAATTCCGGAAGCTTTAAGTGCTTCTTGGACGTTATGGAATTCAGTTGGTTCAGCGTAGATGATAGCTTGACCATCCTCATCGATAATGTCACGCACATCAATATCTTGTTCCATAAGAAGTTCTAGGAGTTCTTCGGAGTCTTTATTTGCCACGCCGAAAACGGCCGTGTTATCAAACATATAGGCAACTGCACCGCTCACACCCATGTTTCCGCCGTTTTTGTTGTATGCCGCACGGACATCAGACGCGGTACGGTTGACGTTGTTGGTGAGTGCATCCACGATAACCATGGATCCGTTTGGCCCAAAGCCTTCGTACCTCAGTTCGGAGTATGTTTCGTCGCCTGTTCCTTTTGCTTTTTCGATGGCGCGGTCGATAATGTGTTTAGGAACATTATACGTTTTGGCGCGCTCGATAACGAAACGAAGCTTTTGATTGGCGTGAGGATCAGGTTCACCTTGTTTGGCTGCTACATATATTTCAATCCCAAATTTTGCATAAATTCGACTATTATTAGTATCTTTTGAAGCTTTTTTCTCTTTAATATTTGCCCATTTACGGCCCATAAGAACACTCTCTTTCCATATTTACGTTAAATACACTACATTTATTATATCGGGTTAGGCGTCATTTGTTAAGCAGAAAATAAAAAACCACTGTGAAATTGTGAGTATTTGAGCTATAATGAAAGAAATGAATGATGGAGGAATGTGTTTAAAATGTCAAATTTGCCAAATTGCCCAGAATGTAAATCAGAATATACTTACGAGGATCGCGGCCTTTTTATTTGTCCGGAATGTGGACATGAATGGAGCGCGGATGCTTCTGCTGTAACTGATGCGGAGCCCGTTGTACGTGATGACAACGGAAATGTACTAACAGACGGTGACACGGTTTCA
>NZ_ALWW01000055.1 GCF_000344175.1 Listeria fleischmannii subsp. fleischmannii LU2006-1
CTTCCTTACAGGCTTCTAAAATTTTTAGCTAAATTCGAATTCGAAGACTGTATCTTTTCCGTCCAATTGATATCGCTCATATTTTTCCATAAATAAAGTGGGTTCGGCAAGACGAAATCGATAAATGGATTGTTTGACGTCTCCTACCATAAATAAATTCCCTTTTGCTTCATCAGGTAGCACAATTTGTTGCAGGATGGATTCTTGTACCAAATTTGTATCTTGATACTCATCAATTAAAATTTCTTTATAGTAATTTCTGAGTTCCTGTGCAACATGTGAGGGTCTCCCGTTATCTGATAAAATAGCAAGGGCAAGATGTTCTAAGTCATTAAAATCTAAAACGCCACTTTTCTCTTTTTCTTGAAAGAAAGCTTTGGAAAATTTTTGAACCAAGTTGATTAAGGTTTCAACATCATTTTTCATCTTTTCTAAATCTGCAATATAGTCTTGTTCTGCTCTTTTAAACCAATCTGATAGTGTATCTTGAATTACTTTCTTTGCCTGATCTCTTTTTTTCTTCGCTTGCTTTAATAAACGCTCATCAACCTCTTCTTTATTTTTCAAAGGTTTTAAGCGTCCAAAAGATACTTGTTGAAAAGCAGTTTGAAGTTCTGACCAATCTGAATTAAGTTTGCTTCTAAGTTTATCAATTTCAGTAATATCTTCTAAAAAGTTTTCCCTATAACTTTCTGGACCTCCTGAAATTGCTGTTAAATCCAATCCTTGTTGTAAAAATTCAATGGCCCGTTCAATAGAAAGCCTAATATCATTATGAATCAAGTTATAAAATGGCAAATCCTTTATTCTTTCTAATTTATCATTTTTATAAAGAAGAGTTACTTGCTCTAACCATTTTTCAGGACTCGGATTTGCTCGCGAAAAATCATAAAGTCTAGAAATAATATCTATTACGTTTTGGTCAGAGCGATCATCTGTAATACTTTCTATCAGATGAAAAAATGGCGTATTATCTGATTTTGCGTATTCACCTTCTAACAATGTTTCAATGACTTCGTCTCGCAATATTGTACTTTCAATTGTATCCATCAATCTAAAATCTGGATCAACATTGACAATATAATAATATTTACGAATTAAGTCTAGGCAAAAAGAGTGTAGGGTTTGAATGGAGGCATGATTTAAAAGCATTAATTGTTTTTTTTAAATGTAAGGAATCTGGATTTTCCGCCAAAGCATTTTCTAAAGCTTGTCCTACTCGATATTTCATTTCCGCAGCAGATGCATTAGTAAAGGTTACAACAAGCAATTCATCTACATTACAAGGGTTCTCTTCATCTCGTATCTTCTCAATAATCCTGTTGACTAAAACGGCGGTTTTCCCCGACCCCGCGGCCGCTGCAACTAAAATATTTTGCCCTATAGAGTAGATGGCTTGCCACTGCTCATCAGTCCATGAAACATCACTTGGTTTAGCTGGTAGGTTTGCCATCTTGATTCCCCTCCTCTTTCATTTTTTTTATAAAATCACTGGATTTATCTGTTGTGAGGTAACGATATTTATCACTTTGCGAACCTGGATCAAATTGGCACACTGTACGGAAAGGACAATAAGTACATGGCGTAGTATCTTTAAGATGATAGGGATTAATATCTACCTCTCCGTCAAGTATCTTATTACCTGCCTCTTGATATTTATGCCGAACAAAATGCCTCATTGAATCAAAGTCATCTTTCGTGGCAGTTTTAGATTTTGCGCTAAGAGTCCCATCCTTTTTAATTTCGGCAGGTACAATCACTGATGCACCACCTTCTTTGATCGTAGTATCCATTAAAGAAACCATTAATGGATCTTCTAATATAAGCCCCTTCATTTTAAAACTTTTCTGAAGCTCTTTCGTAAGCTTGTCATCTGGAAGCGGCCCATCTGTATTCAACAACTTATTGTGCATGTGGAAATAGAGTACTCCTGCTGCCTCTGCTTTTTCACCAACAATTTTTTGCGCATTGGTAACCACAACATCAAGATACGTTAACATTTGTAGTGCGATACCATAATAAATTTCAGGAAGTTGTATATCGCGCGAACTCGATTTGTAATCAATTATACGAAGATAATTCTTATCTTCTACTTGCGCAAAATCAATGCGATCAATTCTTCCTTGTAAAAGCAATTCACGATGGTCTTTTAACGGTATTTTCATTGCTGGAATATTTTTTCCAATCCCAAAGCTCACTTCTAAACCCAGGGGCTGAAATGCGCTTTTTTTTGCTTGCTCATTTAAAACACTTGTGGCACGCATCACTATATGCAGCAGCTTATGCTTTATGTACGCCATCCTATTTGAGCTAAGCAGTATTTCATGATGTAGTTTCGGAGCTAAATAAGCCATCGCTTTATTAGCAAGTTCAGTACAGTCCTGATCTGTGAGCTTTCCAAATTCTATGTTTAGCACTTTTAGTTGGTTAACTATCCATTCCATAGCCCCGTGGAAAATCTCTCCCATATCCACAGCTTGTAATTGGTAAACTTTTCTCTCTTCCAGTTTTAAACCATATTGTGCAAAGTGCTGAAATTCACAGCTAAAGAACTTTTCCATTCTAGATACACTCGCATGAATTTTATCACCAAATAATGCAGTGGCTGTAGTATCTGTGAGTTTATTGGTATCATTATGATAACTTAGGCTTGAAAGTACCTTCATCGCAATTTCATTATTATTTTTTATAAAATAGTTATATAAATCCAACCAAATTGGTGAAATGTTATAACCTTGTTTGTACATTTGTAATTCTGTAGTTAAATAACCAAGTGTCTCCATTTCATTTTCAATATAATGTTGTTGCTCTACTTCAGGCAAAAGCGAAAGATCGCTAACATATGTTTTTTCTTCTAGCTTAGGAAATAATGCTTTTATTTTACGTAAGTAATTGGATTCTGGGATTACCTTGCCATCCATATCAGCGGTAGGATAACTTAAATACAATTTATCACTTGGCGCAGTAAAAGCACGATAAGCAATAAACTCTTCCTCAACTATCGTTTTATAATGTTGCGGTTTCAACGCTATTTCAGCTTGAACCAGCTCTTCCCTTTCTTCTTCAGAAACAATTCCTTTATTACTCATTTTTTGAGGAAAAATGCCTTCGTTTAGCCCCACAACAAAAACAACTTTTGATGTTAATAGCCTAGCATGCTCCATATCTGTTACAATGACTTGATCTAGTGAAGGCGGGAGTAAAGAAAACTCCATAGACTCAAGACCAGTTTGCATAATATCAATAAACTCTTCTTTAGTAATTTCGCTCTCTCCCAATAAATCAACAAATTCATCTAAAAGCTTAATGACAGCACCCCAAACTTGCTCATGCTCTCGCGCTAATTCTAAAAGATTTTCTTCCTCAGATTTAGCCCGCCACACTTCAAGCCTTTCTGCAACCTGCAACTTTTCCATGTATTGAAACAAGGCAGATGCATAATCTCTCCCTGTTTGTGCTTGCTGAAATTTATTTTCAAGGAATTGCAACGGTTCTTGTATAAGATTTCGCATTTCATTTATTTGCTCTTCTATCTCTATCTCGTCATCCGTTTGAACTTGTATATTAGTTTCAAGTCCACGAATTCGTCGATATGTCCATTTCTCACTTTTAACAAAACGGCTACGATTAAAAATCCCATTTTCTAATAAGTAATTTTCAAATATGTCCATTTTTTTACGATATTTAGCTATATTTTCTTGAACAGGGAAGAAGAATTCTGTTTTTACCGCTTGAAAAAGAACCTCGTATTGCCAATTTAATTGAATAATATCTAAGCTTGACCGCATAAATTCAATTAACGGATGCTTAGCCATTGAACGTTTTTTATCCCAAAAGTATGAAAGCTTGTGTCTATCAAAAACGGATGAAATCATCTCTTCATAATCTGACATATTTCGAATTAATACAGCCATATCAGAATAGCGATAACCTTCTTCACGAATTAAACGTGAAATTTCACGTGCAACACCTTTTATTTCAGAAGCTTTATTGTTAGCTTGATGAAGGTGAATACCTTCCAAGCTGGCATTATTATATTTAACAAATTTACTTTGCCCCCAGATATTAGCTAAATGAAGGAGATCTGAATGCTTTTGACGTCTGTTTTCATGAAGAAAAACTAGTGGTTCCTCCCCAACTTTTAAATCTTCGGCCACTGCTCTTAATTGCAGAAGTGTCTCACGAGCTGTCTCAAACATATCAAAATCTGCTAACTGTCCTGAAATCACTTTCTGATTAGCTGTAAGAGTTATTTTCACCCGATTGGCAGTCTCCAGAAAACCAGCTATTACCGAAACTTCTCTCTTGGAAAACGAATAAAACCCATCAAAATAAATACTAGCATTTTTTACAAAAGAGCTACTGCTCATCTTTTCTTTTAATAACTGCAAATAATCCTCACTCTCAAGGTATTTCCCATATAATTTTTGCTCATAGAGTTCATAAATCAAGGCAATATCAGCCAGTTTTTGGCGCGTAGCAAAGTCTTTTGCGAGAGTGGCTTGCTGTTTTAAGTCGGGTAATTCTACTTCGTACTGCTTCATTTCCTGAAATAGATTAGTGAGCTCTTTATAAAAACCTCGTTTAGAAGCTGCTCTCCCAAAAAGTTTCAAATTTCCTTTCTCTTCTTGAATAACTTGTCGAATAAGCATTTCCATACCTGAATGTGTTAAAAACACTCGAGCAAGTCCTCCTGTTTCCTGTAAAACCCTCCATGCCAGGCGACTAAAGCTATATATTTGAATGTTCATGATTCCTTTTAACTTTGACTGTTCAAAAAGAAACCTCTCCATCTGATACGACATTTGGTCAGGTACAATAAGAATTTGATTTTCATCAGGCTTTTCTGTTGCTCTTTTCTGAATTTGTTCAAGTAAATAAGTTGTCTTCCCACTTCCAGCTTTTCCAGCTATAAATTGTAGTACCATATCTACACCACCGAACGTATGTTTTGTTTTTATTTTAACTAAAAATAAGTGCATCGTCTAGCTTTATTTTAATGCTTAATTGTAAAATTTCAAACTGAATTATGAATTTAAAAGTCATTACAAAAAAAAACTAAGGCATTTTTGATTAATTACCTTAGTTTTTCATACATTTTATTGGAAAGCTAGCATTTCCTTTTGAATCTGATTAATTTTATTTGTAAGTTCTATAAAGGTTTTTTCATCTTTATGATCAAGAGCTTTGTCTACTTCTTTTTTTAACTGCTCAATTCTCCTCTGATCTAGGAGCATTGTCATGTAGCATTCAATAAAAACATTTGTTAATTCTTTTTCGCCCTTTAAAACCCCAACTTGGTTCATAAGTGAATTTGAAAAATCACGCATTTCCACGACTAGTCACTCCTTTCACTATTTTATAGTGAGGATAACTCCAAAAATTCACAATTTGGCTCTAAAATTCATCATAAGGTTCAAAAATTTAACTTTCTCAAAATATACTGACTCCTGTTTCCTTCTATGCTATAATTACGAAAAAATAGTAATTCCTTACCTTCGGTGTTTTGAAGTATAATATTTTACTACTTCTTTACATAATTAAAAAGACTATCAAGAAAGGGATGCATGGAAAATGGAAAACAAGAAAATTGAAAAACAAATTTATGAGGTTAATCCGCACACGATGATTATTTTGCCGCATGTAACTGGAGAATCACTTTTTTCGAGGGTAATTGAAATTGGGTCTGACTCTATATCTAAATTTACCCCATTTGAATTAATTAAAACTAGTTGCAAATATTTTGGTGCGAATTATGAAGGGAGAAAAGAGGGTACAAAACATTTAATTGGTATTACACACAAGCCACCTATTATTATTGATCCAATGTCTTATATGTATGCTTTTCCAACTGCTTCACCTAACAATTCAAATTGTGTTTGGGTATTCCCCCAGCATATCAAGGAATATAGTGCAACATCTGACAATCAGACACTTTTACAATTTTCGAATTTTGAAACTGTAAAAATAGATATCTCTTTAACATCGTTTAACAATCAAATTGCGAGAACCTCAATGTTACACATGAAGTTTTCTCAAAAAATGCGGCTAATGGAGGCGCAATTTCCTTATACAAACAGGTTCTTCCCATCTTCGGGTATTGTAGCAGAACCTTTTACGCCTTATAAAACGTCTCCAAACAACAATCCGCATAATCCATTTACAGATTAATAAAAAAGGAGTTAGCACTCTTTGCTAGCTCCTACTATTTTTGGCTTTCAATCACATTTGAGATATCCTTAAGTAATTGTAATTCTTTTTCAGAAAATGAATAAGGTAGTTCTAAATACCATTTTTCTAATTCTGGATTTCCGATAAGCGGAAAAGCATTGACAGAATTTTTTTCACGCAATCCAGCGACATCATCCAGTAAAAATTCTGTTGTCGTTCCGAGTGTCTCTGCTAGTTTGGCTAAAATAAAAATGGGTGGTTTGTGTGTTGCATTTTCATATTTACTAATTGTTGAAGGTGTCACACCAATTTTCTTAGCAAGTTCTTTTTGTGTCAGTCGATTTTTCTTTCGTAGATTAATTAACTTTTCACCAAAATCCACTTCAACCACCTCTTTTCTACTTTCTATTATAGCAATGTCAGTAAAAGAATTCGACACTTGTTAGCCAATTTTATAAAAGATTTTTTTATGATATAAAATTTAGGAGGTGATCAGCATGCATGCTAACGTAATGCTGTTCCATGCAAAGCCTAAAATGGCGATTCTTTGTATGGATTATATATCATAATCGCCTGTGGCTTTGCTATTTATTATTAATTAAATAATAAAGGAGCTAGCCTAGTGATGAAATATCAAACTGTTGAAAATGTTTTACCCGAAAATTTAATTTTAGAAATTCAAAAGTATATTGATGGAGAGTTTCTTTATATACCCGTGCGTTCAAAAAAATCATGGGGAAGTAAATCGGGCATTAAAACACGACTAAAAGAACGAAATATCAAGATGAAAAAAGATTTTGCAAACGGGACTTCCACAGAAGAACTTGCTGAAAAATATTTTTTATCTGAAAGTACAATTAAAAATATTGTGTATAGAAAATAAAAATATATGTCTTTTTTGACTATGAATTATTCTTACGCTATATTTTAAGTGTTCTTTCATTGTAAAATAGGTTTTGGAGGTGAATATGTTGGAAGCATTTATCGAAAATCATGTGTTGAATCAAATCTTACGTCAAGCGAAGCATGTTCTTGATGCTGAGCAGCGCGTAAATGATATGAAAGTAAAACAAGAATTTGCCTATTACTCGCTAAACAAGGCGGAAAAAGCATTTGAATCCTTAACAAATCAACAATTAGAGCTTTTAAAACCGCTTGTTTCTATCAAAAACGAGGCTGATTTTAATCATTATAAAGATTCACTTGAGCCCTATTGTATTCCCTTTCAGCCTACAACTGATGCACAACTCAAAAAACTGTTTAAAAAAGGCCAAAAAGTTGCATCCGCCTCATTTAACACCTGATGATTTTTTACATTTAACCTATCTGAGTTGGTATGACAAAGGGAGTATGAAAAAATTTATCGTTCGTGAATTAGAAGGCTCTGTTAAAGGTTTATCTGGAAGTTTTGTCCCTAGTCCACAAAATGGGATTTGTCATTTTTGCCACCATATGGGCGCTGTCGGTCTTTTTACGGTAGATGTTAAAACGGATACAAAAAATCATAATTACAAGGCGCTTAGCAATTATATTTGTCAAGATGAGGCGAATTGTAATGCGCATATTACGGATACCGAAAAACTGGACTTCTTATTTGACTATGTTCGTGGTAAATGATTAAAGCGAGCCGATTGGCTCGCTTTAATCATCTTTCTTTCGACTAGAACGCTTTCCAAGTAAAAATACTAAGATAAGCAAGATAAGGCCTAATAAAATAGCGCCTATGATATACCAGATTGTATAGTCTTTTTCTAGTTCAACTGCTTTATTGTTTAAGGCTTTCGCTTCGTCACCTTTGATTTCAAAGTCTTTGGTCCACTTCCACTCATTCTCATTAGATTTAGCGGTCATGTGGAGGGTGTATTTACCAGCTTTAAACTCTTGATTCTCCCAGTTTATGCCATAATTGAAGTTAGAGTTTGGGGCCATTCGCATGTCTGTTTTATTTGTTTCATGTAAGGTTTTATTGCTACCTTTTTTGGTCACACGTGCTTGAATATTTAAGTTTTTTAGGATGATTGGCTGTGAATTTTGCAAGTTTGCTTTTAATACATTGCGATAATTGATTTGTGATGGCTTAATTTCTCCTAACTGCATGTCTGGTTTAACTTCATTATCGTTTTCTGTTAGTAAAACGCCAATCACATACGCATATAAATTTTTTAATTTGTACGCCTTCTTCGTTTTTTTTCGGTCTCTTGATTTAATTTTTCGGTAAAATGTAGCCCGCCTAAAATTTGTCCATCATACTCTTCTTTTGGCATTGTTATATTCACTTTGACTGTTTTTGTACCATTAGCTGGTAGGGTGATTTCTTTATCTATTTTTGCAATTTCAGAAAATGGGGTTTTTAAACTCGCATCTAAATTCGGGTTCGTTTTGCTATAGTCAACAATTCCATTATCGTTTGTTACAGCTGTATTGGCATTTGTTTCAATTGTGATGGCGTGATTCTGGCCGTTTGTTAAGATAACCTCAAGATTTCTTGTTTCACCAGGTTTCATTTTTAAATCAAAGTATGTTTTAGATTTATCGATTTGATTATCAGGAATGACTGCATTCACTGAAAAATTCATTGTTGATGATGCCTCTGCTTTAACGGGAAGAAAGCTTAGTCCTAAAAATAGTAGACCTAGTAAAATGCTTATAACAAATTTTTTCATATCATACTCCTTTTCCGCCCATTATACGAATGGGGGACTTTAAAATCTTCTACTTTTAAGGGGTTGCTTCTAGGGTCCATGTAACGGTTGATGTATACGTTTCTCCCGCTAATTTCTTTGCCTCAGCAGGAACGTGGAGCGTTATATTTGGATTGGTTGAAAACTCGTCTTTACCGGACCCCTTACCAAATGCGATGGCCCACGTTGCCATCCCTTCATTTTCTTTGGCGGTAACTAAATTTTGAGCAAGTGTATTTAAGGTTAAATCAGATGTTACGGTACTAGGTGTAAATTTTGAATCCATCGTTGAAGTTAAATGAACGCCTGACATGGTGAGTGTAGCGCCTTCTAGTACAGCATTACTTCCTGAGATGAATTCTGTGCCCGAAACTGAAAGAGACCAACCAGAGTTTAAGCCTCGATTATCCGTTACTTGTACATAATTAGGTACATATTTTTTCTCATCAGATGCGGTGTTTACTTGTGTAAAAAGGGCGTGATAGTCTTTTGCTTCACCAGAAATTTTTTGCGAACCGAAATTAAAGGCTGAGGCGAAATCAATGCGAAGCGCACCTGTTGTAGGGTTTACAGGCTCTACAGGTGTAACATCCTTACCTGGATCAGTGGGGTCAATTGGGGATGTAATCCCTGTATCATCAGCTTGGAAAGTTACATCTGCATTTGTTTCTGTGCCCGCTGCTAGTGTGTTATTGAATGTAGTTACGGAACTTATAAGCATCACAAAAATGCCTACACTCCATTTTAATTTATGCATACACGGTTCTCCTTTCCTTTTAAATGGCGTCACGCGAAAGTAATTCTTCCGCGCGACTTTTTGACCGTTTTAAGCAGGAGTATCTGTTAATGTCCATTTTAGTTCGGCTTCGTATTTTCCAACGATTTTGGCCGTATCCCCTGGTACAGAAAGCGAAATACTTTTTGCGCCATTAGTGTCGTCACCAAATGATGTTGACCATGTCCCCATACCTTTGTTTGCCTCTGCGTTTATAACATCTGATGCGGTTCCAGCTGGATCTAGTTCAAAGGAATACGCGGTTGGTGTGTTAGCTGCCGTAGCTTTTGAAGACTGCATTGCCGCATTTTTGAACGATAGTTTTGCTCCTGTAAGTGTGCTTGCACCATTTTTAAATTGGCTTACTTGTTCAACGGTCAAATGCCAACCTGCGTTTGATCCGCGGTTATCGGATACTTGAACAAAGTTTGGAACTTCAACTTCTGTACCAGAATTTGCTAGTGTCACTTTATCTAAATCAGCATAGTAGACTTCATCATTACCTGAAATCATTTGATTAGCAAAATGAATATTAGAAACGTAATTAATACTTAATGGGCCTGGTGTTGGAGCTGGGGTACCTGGATCAATTTCTTCTCCTGTTCCCGGGACTTCTGGTTTTCCAGGATCTGTATTTTGGGTAAATGTAATATCACCTTTAGATGTCACATCTGCCGCTAAGACTCCTGTCCCATAACCTAATCCTCCTGTTACAATCACGCTCGCTGCTACTACTTTTAATAATTTTTCCATCAAAAATCTCTCCTTTTTTTATCAAATATCAAGCTGGTGAATCAATAAGTTCAAAAGTTAAAGTCGTTTTATAACTTCCTTCTACTTTTTTCGTTTTTCCTGGAACAACTAATTTGACACTCTTTGCTGCTTCAGATATATCTTTACCAAATAAGTTTGCCCAAGTTCCGCTGCCCGATCCATTTTTTGCATTTACAATTTCAGCTGCATCTCCTGAAATCGCATCAAGCATTACTAGTGCATTTGCGGTTGGTTTCTCACCATCATGCAAGGTAACAAGCGTACTATTTAATAAACTAATTTGGGCGCCTTCTAGCACATTCGCGCCGTTCTTAAGTTGTCCGTTTTGCTTCACCGTTAAATGCCAGCCGCTGTTTGTCCCGCGGTTATCAGTTACTTGAACATAGTTAGGCACATCTTTTTTAGCACCCGTTTTAGTTTCAACTACTTGAGTTAATTTCGCATAATACGTTTCTTGCTTACCGGACATTTTTTGTTGACCAAAATGTAAATTGGAAGCAAAATCAATACTAAGCGGTCCAGCTGTTCCCGGTTGTCTAGGTTCATCTGGATCAGGCGTAATCTCATTGCCTGGATCAGTTGGATCAATTGGGTTCGTAATATCCGTATTTTTCTCATAAATCATGTCTGCATCTGACGTTATGCTTCCACCGTCAGCCGAAAGAGCATAGGCACCCCCACTAAAAATGGTTGTTACGAAAATCCCACTGGCCATAAGCCATTTCAAACTATCTTTCATCTTCTTGCTCCTCCTTTTATTGCTCTCTTTTTTTCTGTAGTAAAAGTAAGCTCGTGCCAATCGCCAAACACTCCATGCCAATAATGAATCCAAAAACTGGAAATTGGTCCCCTGTGGTTGGCAATTTACCTAATGCAGTTTGCCTATTTTGAGTCCCCTTCCATCCATCTGGGTTAGTTGGTGTGTGCCACTCAGACGGGTTTTTAGGTGGATTTTCACTTTCAACACGCTGCCCACTAAATGAAATCCCCACTTCCGCATCGTATGTTGTGGCTTTTATACAAAGTGGGTTTATCATGAGTAAAATAGAAACGAGTAGAAGATAACTTGACCATTTCATTAAACGTCGCATTGTTTTCTCCTTTCATTAAGGGGCATCTTGAAGTGTCCATTTAATTGTTGTATGATAGGCTTTTGCTTTTACAGCTCCTGGTAACACATTCAATAAAATACCTTCATCTTCTGCTGAATTCAGGTCGATTAAGGTTGTACCGGCTGTAGCAGCGTCGTTCGTAAACACTGGTGTGCTTTCTTCATTTGTTAGCGCTAAATCGTTTGTCTCCCCATTTTGTTTGCTACGAATTACTAAACTATTTAACTCATCTCCACTGGATGTTGAAAGCGGCATTGTTAACTGTGCCATGAGCGTCCAATTGCTAGGGTTAGCTCGTGAATCTTCAATGGCGATTTTAACATCATTTTGTGGTGCAATACGTTGTTTTTTTCGATTTAATCGTGACCGTTCCAAATGAAATGTCTTCTGGTACTTCTTTAAATTCTAGCGTCCCTGCTTTAACGGTTATATGGATGATACGTTCCACGCCTAAAACAGATATTTTCACATCATACTGACCAGGCGCGTTTGTTAGCCCCCCTTTATCCGTTATAAGCACTTGATTTGTAATATCTGCACCAGAAGGTTTACTCCATGCTCTAACTTGACCGTTTGTTAATATGAACTGGTCTAATTCGGCAGCTGCAGTAGGTACATCTTGCGCTAGCGTTGTAAAGTCTCGACTTGTTAACATAGCCTCATTATTTGAGTTCGTTGAGTCATCTTCTATAAAGACTGGAACTGTGATATCGCGGTAATTTTTTGCAGCATCTGTAATTCTGACTACAGCTGTTGCATAGCCAATTTGACTTACATCTGGCTCTGTAATTAATTCGTAAGACAAATTCGCAACGCCGGCATTGTCATACACATTTGTTACAAGACTCTTAGCATCTTTTGGAAAAGCCTCTCCTAGTTTTACAGTTTGAGAAATTGGATCGGCTTCCGGTGGTGTTGTATCACGTGTCACTTCAATATTCGATTTCTCACTAACGTTTCCTGCCGAATCAGTCGCCGTCACGTAGTAAGACACATAAGGCGCTAGCGGGCGCTTAATTTCCGGAATTACAATTTCATAATCTTCTGTATTTGATGAGCCACTTGTCAGAATACTATTATCAGAAGCATTATAAACCGTGACAGTGACATTTGGTTCAGCTTTTACGGTTATTTTTTCATCCACATCGTTTATTGGGCTTAAAGTAGGTTTTTCAGGCGGGGTTTCGTCTAAGACAGTTGTTGTTTCGGCTGCGCTTTTTCCGTCTAAATAGGCATAAGCGGTAACCGAATTTCCTGCCGTGAAAAATAGCCCATCCGGAAGTGTGTACGTATAATTTCCAGAAGCATCGGCTTTCACATGATACATTTTACTGTCATTTTTATCTTGTGCGGGAATGGTCCCATTTGGAATTGCCGCATCGCCTGAAAACATAACCCACGCATTGGGGTTTGTAACACCTGTTATCGTGTGGCTACTTGGTTTTGCCTTATTATCCGATAAAGGTTGTATGGTTACGGAAACATCTGGAATATATTCAAATAGCACACGTTTAAAATTTTGCGTTCTATAATAGGTAATAAAGCGATCTTGGGTTGTTTGTGAAATACTATTTGCGGTTAGGGTGGCTTGGACATTCGCGCCAACGTAAGGAATATTCATATCATACATCGGATACCAATCATAGGTTGGGGTTCCAGACACATCCGCAGTTGTCCATGCTTTTACGCGCTGAATAGAAGCTTTAAAACTACCACTTACCATATAAATTGGACGCGTACTTGCATTTGTATTTCCTGAGGCATCGATGTCTACTTCACCTGCATCCTCAAAATTAAAGGTGGATGTTCCGCCTATTCGAATTAGATTTTTCACACCTGTCCCGTCCGATTTTAATTTAAAAATTGATTTTTTACCGATCTTAAAAGTACTACTTGTTCCGGTATAAACTAAAGCGCCTGTTCCGGTTCCCTGATTTGTGGCTTGAATGATGAGGCTTGCTCCGTCTGCTACTTCAAATGAAGCGTTAGTCCCTACATTAATTGGATTTTTGTTATAAGCATCTGTAAATGGCCCGTCCATATCAAGGGTTAATTTGGCATTATCTTGAACAAGCAATTTGGAATCGTTACCTAATTGGATGCCACCTCGGGTTGATGCTTGTGGTGATGAGATGTGGACCTCCGAATTTTTCTGCATTTCAAAGTTTCCATTTAATTGGATGGTGGTCCATTGTCCTTCGCCGCTAAGACCGTTGCCGCCTCCCATTAGGTCAAGCTTTGCGCCCTCTTCAATAATGGCGTTTCCTTTCGTCCCACCAGTTCCAAGCATTAGGACGGTTGCATTTTCGGTTGTTCCTGTATAGTTTGATCCTTTTGTGAAGGTAATGTTCGTTACCTCCAGGTTAGCTTGGTTGGTTAATGCGTTGTATGTGATGTTGTTGAATGGACTCACATAAGAGTTGACAGAAGCATTTTTTACGGTTCCTTTTACAATAACATCAGCTTGATAAGAAGCAGTCAGTTGGGCGCCCGTGTATTCGATATTATCAAATGTAAAGGTCGATCCAACGCCTGCTGTTCCGTAAATCCGAAATGGCCCCCAGTAGTTTTGACCATACATTTTCATATTTTGAAGTGTAATATTAATTTTTGTGGAGGCAAAATTCATTAAATAACCTCGTCTGCGAAAATCCACATGATGGTTATTACCATTTATTGTAATACTTCTTACTGGTACTGTAACGTTTGCTTCCCCCGCAGCTGTTGACGTGTAGTTCGTAAATTCGATATCATTCATAATATTAATTTCTGTAATGGCTTGATTTCCCATTGCAGTTTCAAGCTCCTGATAAGTGGTCACGTTTGCCACATTTTCTGCCTCAGCTTTTACGGGTTGAAATACTCGTTCTAAAATCCCGCTTCCATGTAACGGTGCTATAATCGCGAAACTCACAATGATGAACATCGTTGCAACGAGTCGCATTCCCTTTTTCAAATTCTCTCACCTCTTTCAAATCTTGAAATGAATCAAAAGGTTCATTCATTTCCCCCTTGATAATTTTAGTATACGAGATTAAAATTCAGGAAAATATTTGTGGCGATATTTTCACTGCTCAATTGTGAACATTTTATGACTAAAAGAAAGAAAAACGTTATAAAAGCATCATTTATTGCTAAAATGTGGCGAAAAATACGATATTTTTTGTATTTTTTATACATTCAAATTGACTATATGTCCTAAATTGATTATTGTATAAATGTATAAAAAATTACTTTTTGGAGGAATTTATGAAATTTATTTCTGAAAGCTCTCAAGCTGAGCCGATGAAAGAACTGCTTAATTATTTACGTCAAAATGCTAGTTTGTCAGACTCTCATATTCGAAAACTTGATATAAAAAAGAATCAAATCCTGACCTCAAATCAAAACAGTCCCGAACATACCATTTTTCTCATTCAAGAAGGTATTGCTTTTTTTGAAGTTTATTATCAAGATAAACCGCATATTACAAGTTTTTATTCGGACTGGACGTTATTTCATGCCGAACCTATTTTAAAACAAGCTTTCACCTTTGAAATTAAACTCCCTTATCGTGTGCGTGCAGCAACTGAAATGATTGTATATGAGATTAATAGGGATTTTTTAATTGATCATTTATATGTTCAACCTAAGTTTTTTCATTTTTTAGCAGAGCTAGGTTTGGCCTCCCTCTCTTTTTCAACCTTTATGACAGCTATAAATAAGCTTCCTGCAAATGAAACACTAGCTATTCATCTCCAAATTTTAGCCACATATATAGGAGAAAAGCATGGCACCGCTTATCATCTCCCTTCTGCCATTTCTCAATCAGTTTTAGCCTCTTTGTGCAATTGTGCGCAATCTAGCATTTCAGGGCATCTTCACTTTTTGGTGAAAGAAGGCATTTTAGAATCCAGCTCCAAACCTTTTATTATTAAAGATATGGATGCCCTAGCCTCTTGCTACGATTCCTCCATCACTATTTCTTCGATACATTAAAAAAAGCCCGAAAGACTTTTCGGGCTTCTACTTCTTAAAATCCATCATAAAATCGAGGTTTATCATGTGGAATAGCTGCTTCAAATATTGCGAGAACTGTTTCACTTGCTGAAACCTTCCCGTAGTAGCTGAGTTCTTTCGGACGTTTAAAACCAAACATCATTTGACTAAAAGAACCTATATCTGTTTGTAAAAGCAAATCGTTTGGCGCACTTTGAACACGCCGCACTTTTTCACCTAGCTCAAAAATACCATTATTAAAGTCAACAACATCATTTTTAATTTCAACATATACTTTTTCTGCTGTTTGGAAGGAAATCGCATTTAAAAACGCCTCCACATCAACAATTCGCGCCATCCAATTGAATTCCGTTTCAATCGAAAGACCCGTCACATTTGGAAGAATAGATGCGATTTCATCCGGCGTTCCAAAATGCGTAGCGCGGACGGTTTCGAACATCGAATCATGGCTTGAAACAAATGCCCACAATTCGGATTCAGCAGTAGAATCAAGCGCGACAAGTTCATGAATAACCATCTCAGTTTTATTAAAAGTATATAACAAGTAACCACGCGCCTCACCTTTTGGTCCACAAAATAGTGCCGCTTCTTGCGTATATCCCCGCCGCATAAGACGATCCCACCAGGCGTCATCGCGAATGAGCATGCCGTGATGTTGATTGGCGTATGTTTCATAAACAGCTTTTACCTCACTAAAGAGAGACTGATTCGCACTTGTGCGTACAATACTTCCCTGCCCACTAGAACGCTGCATGAGATTTTTCAGCACAAGCGTTGCACTCACTTCATTCGCAACAAGGTCAAACCCAAATTTTTGATAAAAAGGAATGTCGAAAGGGTGCAAATAAGAAACGAGCTGTCCCTTATCCTTCATTTCGTTTTAGCGACGCCCCTCATGAGCGCCC
>NZ_ALWW01000056.1 GCF_000344175.1 Listeria fleischmannii subsp. fleischmannii LU2006-1
TTTAAAAATTAAGCGTTTCATTTTTTCATAAATAAGACCTCACAAATTTAGAATTATTTGTAGTATACAATATCCTTTATCGAATATCAATAAATTTTTATTGTTTAATTTTATGTTCCGTCATGATAATCGAAATAAATAAGGTTAAAAGAAAAGAGCATAAAAAATAAACTACTACGCACGAAAAAATGGAGGGGAATGAAACTTAAAATAAGATAAACTAACCACAAACCGATACCTAAAACAAGCCAAAACATGCCTAAATAGCGGTGCGCGTAATGGAACGTTTCAGGTGATTGTAAACTCGCCTTTGTCCTATAAGCGAAAGTTTGGTTTTGATTTTCGGGTGTAAAAAAATAAAAATACACGCCTAATCCGATTAATAAAAGGGGTAGTAGAAAATCTAACATAGTAAGACTCCGTTCTTATTGAAAATGGTTATCAATTAGCCTTTGAATTCAGAGGCTTTTTCTAGTACAATAAATATACCAGAAAATATGGGGAGGAAACTATGAAAAAGGCATACTTAGGACTGTTTTTTATCGCAATAGTAGCCCTTTCTGCATGTTCACAGCCAACAAATTCAGCAGAAAAGAAAATTTCTAATGAGAACAAAAACAGGGAAAACCGTTTTACAAATAAAAGATATGGCAGGTCGGACTGTCCGTTTTGAAAAAAAACCGCAGCGAATTATTACCTTAACAAATTCAGATATGAACATTGTCTATGCGCTTGGTGGGAAAGTGGTAGGGCGTCAAACGCAGGATGCTAGTGGAGTTGATCCAAAAGAGGCCAAGTCAGCCACTCAGGTTGGCAACACCCATGACTTAAATTTAGAAAAAATAGCCTCTCTTACACCTGATGTTATTGTCGCAAGCTCGGAACAAAATTTAAAAGATGTTCCAGCACTTGAATCGCTCGGAGCAAAAGTCATTCTCACAGGAGCAAATTCTGTGGATGAAATTAAGCAACAAACCGCCATACTCGGAAAATTAGTAGGAGCAGAAGAACGAGCAAAAGAATTAAACAACACGCTTTCTAAAAAAGAACAGGAAGTCGAAACGGCCCAAGCCGGAAAAAAAGTGCGCGCACTTCTCGTTTTGGGCGCCCCAGGAAGTAATTATGCAGCATTACCATCTTCACTAAGCGGGGATACCCTTAGAATTGCAGGTGGTGAGAACGTGGCTGAAAATTTAAAAGGTGTCGAAAACTTTCCGCAATATGCGGCGCTTAACATTGAAAAAATTGTCGCAGAAGACCCGGAAGTTATTTTTCTCATGATTCACGGTGGTGATGAAAAAGAAACCGAAATGGCTTTTCGAAAAGAGATGGAACAAAATGAGGCCTGGAATTCGACAACAGCAGTCAAAAAGGGCAATATCAAAGTCCTTCCAGCTAATTTATTCGGAACAAATCCAGGTGTAAGAATCGATGAGGCTCTCACTTATATGGCGAATCAATTAAATCAGGTGGCAAAATGAAAATAACACATGACCCTAGACGGAAACGTCGTCTCATTTCATTTGTTTTGATATGTCTTCTTCTTGTTTTTGTGTTTTTTTATGGTCTAACAACCGGTTCTGTAAAGCTTTCTTATTCAGAGGTGTGGCATGCTATAACGGGTAGCGGGGACGCACTCGCCAATCAATTGGTGTGGAATTTGCGCTTGCCGCGTCTTTTAATTGCCTTTTTAGTTGGGGCGGCGCTCGCCATTTCAGGTTGCTTGCTTCAAGGTGTGATGCGAAACCCACTCGCGGATCCAGGCGTTATTGGGGTTTCGGCAGGCGGAGGCCTTGTAGCGATTATTTTAACAATCGTTTTTCCAAGCTTAACGGGCTTTGTCCCTCTTGGCGCGTTTTTAGGTGCATTTGGAACAGCCCTTTTAATCTACCTAGTGGCTTGGGATAAAGGGGTTTCGCCACTACGCGTGATTTTATCTGGTGTGGCGATTAATGCGTTTATTACGGCCATGACTTCTGGCGTGATGGTGCTTTACTCAAACCGTGTTCAGAGCGTTATTTCATGGATGACGGGAACTCTTTCTGGGAAAAGTTGGTATCACCTTGAGATGATCTTCCCGTACATGATGATTGGTTTTGTGCTTAGTATTTTTGCAATCCGCTCTTCAAATGTGCTTATGCTCGGGGATGACGCGGCTAAATTATTAGGCTATTCTGTTGAAAAACACCGCTTTTTTATTATCATGTTGGCCGCATTTTTAAGTGGGGTCGCGGTCAGTGTTGCAGGTTTAATTGGCTTTGTAGGACTAGTTGTCCCGCACATTTTCAGATTAATTATTGGAAACGATTATAAATTTTTACTGCCCATTTCGGCAATTGGCGGCGCCGTTTTAGTAGGATTTGCCGACACAGCGGCGCGGAGCTGGTTCGGCTCCATTGAACTACCGGTGGGGATTCTACTTGCGATGATTGGTGCCCCATTCTTCCTCATTTTATTACAGAGAGGACGTGTCACTTCATGAAAATAAATATCGAAGACCTTTCTTTTTCGAGAAAAAAGGATTTTGAGATTTCCGATTTATCACTGCAAATTGAACAAGGTAAAATGACCACCCTTGTAGGACCGAATGGCTCTGGAAAATCTACCATTTTGCGCTTAATAATGTGCCTTTTGGAGCCGAAAAGCGGTTGTGTTTTGCTGGACGGAATCAATGTGGCCTCCATTAGTTCAAAAAAGTTAGCCAAAGAAATGACGATGTTATCGCAATCGCCTGATGGCCTTCTTGATGTGGTCGTTCACGATTTGATTGCTTACGGAAGAATGCCACATAAGTCTTTTCTAAGTACAGGGATTTCGGATGAGGACGAGGCGGTCATTAAGTGGGCGCTTACGGTATGCAATTTGGAGGAGCTCGCTTATCGGCCGCTACACACATTATCTGGCGGCGAGCGGCAGCGAGCGTGGCTTGGTATGGCTTTAGCCCAAAAAACGCCGGTTTTATTATTAGATGAACCGACGACTTACCTGGATATTGCTCATCAGCTCGAGCTTTTGGATTTACTGACAAAACTAAATCGCGATTATGGGATGACGATTGTGCTTGTACTGCATGACTTGAATCAAGCGGCACTTTATAGTGATCAAATTTTTGCTTGTCAGGATGGTAAGATTGTAAAAACGGGTACGCCGCATGAGGTGTTTACGAAGGAACTTTTGGCAGAAGTTTTTCATATAAAAGCAGAGATTTCTGAGGCTTACGGTAGGCTATCCATTCAGCCTGTGGCGTCGACGCGTTTCTCATCATAATTTTAGATTAGAATTTCGTGAAAAAGCTTCCTATCTGGTAAAAACTCTTTTATAATAGTAAAGAGAAATTTGTGTTATAATAGATAAACTTGGGTTTTACGGGAGTGTTTGGGGGACAAAGTAGTCAAATTTTTTTGTTACCAATCAGTTAGGAGAGCGTAAAGAATGAATCAGCAAAATAAAATGGCAGGGCGAATTGATTATGGTATCATTTTAACGTTAATGTTGCTCTGTTTAATTAGTTTAATATCGATTTATAGCGCACAAATTACAAACGCGCAATACGATACAAACTTTGTGATGAAACAAATTGTCTGGTATGTTGTAACAACTTTTGCAATTATTGTTATGATGCAACTGGATTATGATAGGCTGACAAAATGGGCGTATTATTACTATGCACTTGGAATTTTCTTGCTTATTTTTGTACTCGTTTTTGGTAAAGAGGTAAAGGGTGCGAAAAGCTGGATTATTATTCCATTTTTAGGTAGTTTACAACCATCTGAAGTGGTTAAAGTTATTATCATTATTGTTTTAGCGAAAGTAATTATGGACCATAACAATAAATTTAAAGTACATACGATTAAGTATGATTTTTGGTTAATTGTTAAAATAGGGCTTTTTGCGGCGGTGCCATTAGCATTAATTATGTTACAGCCAGATTTGGGAACAACACTTGTTTTTATCGCAATTATTGCGGGGATGATTTTAGTCTCAGGAATAAGTTGGAAAATTATTGTGCCGCTTTATGGCGGGATTATCGCAATTGGGACAGCGGCAATTTGGATGGTTATTAATCATCAAAGTTGGCTAATTAAAATTGGTTTTAAACCTTATCAGTTTGACCGTATTACAACATGGATTAATCCGGAAACTGATCCACAAGGTGGCGGATACCAAGTTCTTCGCGCCATGACAGCTATTGGCTCTGGACAAATTAGCGGAAATGGCGCCGGTTATGATGCCATAGCGATTCCGGAAAATCACAATGATTTTATTTTTACAATTATTGGTGGGGACTACGGGTTTATAGGTGCAAGTATCTTACTAGCTCTATACTTCCTATTAATTTATCAAATTATCCGTGTAGCGCTTGATATTAATGTTCCTTACTACTCATATATCTGTACAGGTGTTGTCATGATGATTATGTTCCACGTTCTTGAAAATGTAGGAATGAATATTGGTTTATTACCAATTACCGGTATACCGCTTCCGTTTATTAGTTATGGTGGTAGTGCCCTTCTTGGGAATATGATGGCCATCGGTTTAATTTTATCCATTCGCTTTAACTATCAAAAATCGATGTTTGAAATGGATAGCAAGGCAATACAAAGCTGAATCATTTTGATTCAGCTTTTTCTTTTGTTTTCGTTTATAATAAAAGAAAAAGGAGTGAGTATATGGAAAATTTACAGGGGACTTGTCTTTGCGGGGCAGTTAGTATTGTGATAACACCTAAAAATCATGATATTCATGCTTGTCATTGTGAAATGTGTCGGAAATGGACAGCGGGACCTTTTTTATCTATTGAGGCTTCAAGTCATGTTACTTTTTCAGGGGAAAAATATATTACGGAGTTTCCATCATCAAAATGGGCTAAGCGGGGTTTTTGTAATAAGTGTGGTTCTACTTTGTTTTACCATTCTGTGGAATCAAATGAGTATTTTATGAGTTCAGAGCTCTTTCACTTGGAGGATTTTAGGCTGGTTAGTGAAATTTATATTGATGCTAAGCCTGCGTATTATGATTTTAAAAATGAGACCAAAAAGTGGACGGAAGAAGAATTTTTAAAAAAACCTATAACTTATTTGTATGCGCTTTCTTGCTTCGTGCTTATTTTCCTCAAAAAATTGCTTTTTTATTTGTACTTTTGGGGAAAATGGACTATGATAGACTTAGACTTAAGTAAGAAGGGAGTAGCGATTGTGATAGATTTTTATTGGTATCCGAAGTGTTCAACATGTAGGAAAGCCCTTGCTTTTATTGAAGAGAACAAGGTTGTGGTTAACAAAATCGATTTAATCGAAAACCCGCCGTCAGCAGATGAGTTAAAGGCACTTTGGGAAAAAAGTGGATTGCCGATTCGTCGTTTCTTTAATACGAGTGGGATTAAATATCGTGAACTTGGTTTAAAGGATAAACTTGAGGATATGTCTCAGGATGAAGCTTTTGAATTGCTAGCTTCTGATGGAAAATTAATTAAGCGTCCGCTTACAACGGATGGGAAAAAGGTAACACTCGGCTTTAAAGAGGAAGAATTTAGAGCTGCTTGGAAATAAAATTGCGCTTTTAATCAAAGGAGGAGTTTTTAAATGAGTTTACCAAAAGAATTGCTTTATACAGAAGAACATGAATGGGTGAAAAAAGACGGCGATACATATGTTATTGGAATTACAGACTTTGCACAAGATCAATTAGGGGACATTGTTTTTGTTGAATTGCCTGAGGTTGGCGATAAAATTGAACAAGGTGATTCCATTGGTAGTATCGAGTCTGTCAAAACGGTTTCTGATTTTTATGCACCTGTAACAGGTGAAGTAGTAGAAATTAATGATAGCCTAGAAGATGAGCCTGAACTTTTAAACAGTGATACATATGAAAAAGGTTGGATTTTAAAAGTAAAAGATGTATCTGCTGAACAAATTGATGGCTTACTATCGAGTGAAGATTACGAAAAAGTGATTGAGGATTAAGATGTTTCAAAGCCAACCTACATTTAGGTTGGCTTTTTTAGGAGGTTTATATGATTCAAGTCGAAAGTAAAGATTTGGCACGCTTTTTGGAAGAAAAGAAAAGTGGCTTTTTTTATTTTTATACACCATTATGCGGTTCTTGCCAGCTAGCAAGACAGATGATTGAACTTGCGGAAAAAAGTTCGGACTTACCTATTTATGCGCTAGATTTAAATTTATCAAAAGAATTTGCGCCCCTTTTTAAAATCGAGGCAGTGCCAGTTTTAGTGCGCATTGATAGCGGGGAATTTAGTGAGAAAACGTATACTTTGGATAATATAGTCGCGGTTTTTCGTTTTTTTGAAAAAAGTTTACCTAAGTAAAAAAAGTTTCGCATCCGATATAGAACTGGTTACCACTAAAAAGGTTGCTGTAGACCCATTTAACTTCTATATGATACACTATTTCAGGTACTTTAAAAGTGAGTGTGTGGAGGCAATTAAAATGAGTCATAGTAATTTAACCATTTTATCTGTAATTAGTAATTTTGTGATTGTCGTTTTAAAATTTATTGTTGGCTTTTTAACGGGATCAGTGGCAGTTATTTCGGAGGCAGTTCATTCATCTATGGACCTTTTTGCTTCTGTTATTACCTTTTTCTCGATTCGCATTGCTGGACGCCCAGCTGATGATGACCATCCTTATGGGCACGGAAAAGCGGAAAATATTGCGGGAACAATTGAAACTTTACTTATTTTTGTAGCAGGTATTTGGATTATTATCGAATCGGTCGATAAATTTATGAATCCACATGAAATTAAGTTTCCGGCTCTAGGAATTATTGTGATGCTATTTGGGGCTACTGTGAATATTGTCATTTCAAGAATTATTAAACGTGCGGCCGATAAAGCGAATTCAGTGGCGATGAAATCGAATGCGTTACATCTTTATACGGATGTATTTACATCACTTGGTATTGCGGCCAGTTTGCTACTCGTTTATTTGACTGGCTGGACTTTTCTCGATCCAACGATTGCGATATTAACCGCAATTTATATTATGTATGAAGCATGGAAGCTGTTAAAAGAATCGTTTCCGCCTCTTATGGACCAACGTTTAAACAAAAAAGAGGAAGAAGAAATCAAACGAATTATTTTAGCCCATAAAGAAGAGTTTATCGAGTTTCATGATTTTCGTTCGCGGCGTTCTGGGGCGAGAGGAGTATATCGATTTTCATTTAGTGGTGTCAAGTGAGATGACTGTGACGGCGGCGCACTCGCTATGTGATACAATTGAAGAGGAAATTGGTGCCTTCTATTCAAAGGCGCAGGTGCTGATTCATTTAGAGCCAGAGGAAGAGAGTGTACATACGCCAAATGTTTAATATTTATTAAAGAAATCACAACTGATTTCTTTTTTTTTCGTGGTGGTGGTACAATGAGGGTAACAAAAATGAGAAGAGGTAAGGAATAATGACATCAATTTTAATAGCGGATGATGATAAGGAAATTGTCGACTTAGTCAAGCTTTACCTGCAAAATGAAGGCTATGATATTCACCAAGCCTATGACGGGGCTGAAGTTTGGAATTTGGTCAATAAAATTGATTTTTCACTTATCATTTTAGATATTATGATGCCTGAAATGGATGGGTTAGAAGTTTGTCGCATGATGCGCAGTGAAGGGATTTTAACGCCGATTTTAATGCTTAGTGCAAAGGCTGAGGATAATGATAAAATTATGGGGCTTTTAACTGGCGCAGATGACTATATGGTTAAACCGTTTAATCCCCTAGAGCTTTCTGTACGCGTAAAGGCCATTTTAAGACGCATTCAAAATATGCAGTCTGTTGCGGCCGATGAAACGAATAATTTAATAATTGGTCCGATTGAAATCAATCGTGATCAACATATTGTAATGGTCGGAGAGCGGGAACTTCATTTGACGACGTCGGAGTTTGATATTTTACACCTGTTGGCAAGTGAACCAGGCCGGGTTTTTAGTTCCGAATATATCTTTGAAAAAATTTGGCAGGAGCAGGCATTTGGCGCGAGTAAAACGGTGATGGTGCATATTAGTAATTTACGTGATAAACTGCGTGAAGCTCTTGATGGTGAAAATGTGATTAAAACAATTTGGGGAGTAGGGTATAAAATTGAAATTTAAACAAATGATGGGGCGACTCGCACATGTAATGGGTCCTTGGCAAGTTGCTTTTTTTGCGATAATTTCATGGTTATTAGCTGGTGTGGCACTTCAAACGCTTTATTTGTGGGTGCTGTCTATTCGTGATGATTCGGTCGTGCTTCGCGGGTTAAGCGATTCGTTCATTGATTTATTTGGCCGCGGGAAATACAATAACGTGGTAGAATCACCCGTTCTTCTTTTGATTAAATACCTCATCACGCTTATCATAGCGCTTTTAATATTTTATATTTTCTACCGTTTGATGCGACAACGAAAACTAAAGAAACAGCTTCAAACCATTAACTACGCGCTCGGACTTGGTCGCCCAGTAGATACAGAGAGTCTCGTCCCGGAAATTCGGGAGTTAGAGGTCAATATTGAAAAAATGCGTGCGAGGCAGCGAAACTTGATGAAGCAAGAACAAGAGGCGCAGCAAGCTAAAAATGATTTAATAACGAATGTATCCCATGACTTAAGAACGCCACTAACATCCATTTTAGGCTATTTAAGCTATATTCATGATGATAGGTACCGCGATGAGGTGGAACTCAAATATTACACCGAGCTGGTTTATGATAAAGCCAAGCACTTGCATAAACTAATTGATGACTTATTTTCTTATACACGCCTGGAAAGTGCAGAATATACTTTAGAAAATGACCGACTTGATATGGTCGAGCTACTGAGACAACTTGTCGCGGAATTTGATGGACTTGCCCGCGATAAGGGAATGGAAATCGTAGAAACCTATGAGGCTGAAAATTTAGTTGTCAGTGGGGACGGAAATCAAATTATGCGTTTATTTGAAAACTTATTTTCGAATGCCCTTAGATACGGCGAGGGAAATAAAAATATTGATTTAGCTGCCCGAAAAGAAGGCGATTTTGCAGTAATTGATGTTATTAATTATGGGGAAGAAATTCCAGCGCTTGATTTGCCCCATCTGTTTGACCGTTTTTATAAAGTGGATAAAAATAGGACGACGACTGGAACAGGTCTAGGCCTTGCCATTGCGAAGTCCATTGTAGAGCGCCACGGCGGCTTAGTAATGGCAACAAGTAAGCACCATAAAACGACATTTACAGTGAAGTTACCACTTATTCAAATGTAAAAAAACTTTAGCTTTTCTTTCTCATTTCTTTCCCGCCCTTTTAGTTTGGCAAAGTAAAATGGACATTAGGAGGGGAATGAAATGACAAGGAAAAGCTTTTTTATTGTGACAATTGCTATTTTAACGGTCATTGCGGTTTTTTATTATACCTATCAAATGCGCCCCGAAATATCTGGAAATGTACAAGCCATACATAAAACTGAAATTTACTGTTGACAAAAAGGCATTCTAACTGTAATATGAAAAAACAGGACACATGCTAATGTGTCACTTATAATTTAATTCTTATCAAGAGTGGCGGAGGGATATGCCCGACGAAGCCCAGCAACCTAAGTAATCACTTAAGGTGCTAATTCATACAGGACAAATGGTTCTGAAAGATGAGAAGAAAGTCGTACAAAGCAAAATTCGTGCCTTTCTGCTCATGCAGAAAGGCTTTTTATATTGAGAGAAAAAGGTGAGGCGAATGATAACACTTCAAAATGTGGTAAAAGATTACACGACGAGAAAAAATAAAGTTCGGGCCGTAGATGATGTCAGCCTGGAAATAGCGGAAGGTGAAATATTTGGCGTCATTGGTTATTCGGGCGCAGGGAAAAGTAGCTTAATTCGCTTATTTAATGGCCTAGAACTCCCAACGACTGGACAAGTTGACGTAAACGGGAAAATGGTCAGTCAAATTCGAGGGCGTGAACTTCGTAAGGCTCGGCAAAAAATTGGGATGATTTTCCAACATTTTAATCTGCTTTGGTCGCGGACAGTATATGATAACATCGCGTTCCCACTAGAAATTGCAGGAGTTCGCGGACAAAAACGAAAAGAACGTGTGAATGAACTGATTCGTTTAGTTGGACTAGAAGGAAAAGAAAATTCATACCCGTCCGAATTAAGTGGCGGACAAAAACAACGCGTTGGCATTGCTAGGGCGCTTGCGAATAACCCTACTGTACTACTTTGTGACGAAGCAACAAGCGCGCTTGATCCACAAACCACAGATGAGGTTTTAGAATTATTACTGGATATTAATAAACGTTTAAACTTAACGATTATTGTCATCACCCATGAAATGCATGTAATCCGCAAAATTTGTAACCGTGTTGCTGTCATGGAGGCAGGGAAAGTAGTTGAAATTGGAGATGTATTAGAAGTTTTCAAACATCCGAAACAACCTGTGACAAAGCGATTTATCGAGCAAGTGACTGAATCAGATGAAACCGAAGAATTGATTCACCTTTTACTGGAAAATTATTCAGAAGGAAAACTTGTGAAACTGCTCTTTATGAGTGAAAATGCAACCAGGCCTGTGATTTCTGAAGTGGCCAAAGAACATGATGTTTCTTTAAATGTCCTTCACGGGAGTTTAACACAAACCCAAAACGGTGCTTATGGTACGCTTTATGTGCAAATTGAAGGTTCTGAAACGGAAATCACTCAGACGATTCAGCATTTACGCGACTTGAAGATTGAAACAGAGGTGATTGAAGGATGAAGGAAATCTTCCCAGATGTAGACTGGCAACTAATGTGGAGTTATACAGAGGAAACACTTTATATGACACTTTATTCTTTAGTTGCTGTTTTTGTATTAGGTATCTTACTTGGCTTACTACTCTTTTTAACCAATCGAAAAGAAGGGTTACCAGCTAAGATTTTATATTGGATAACAGCAATACTTGTAAATGTATTCCGCTCTATTCCATTTATTATTTTAATTGTTTTACTTTTGCCGATGACCAAAACTCTTGTTGGGACCATTATCGGACCAAAAGCCGCTTTACCTGCTTTAATTATTTCCGCCGCACCATTTTATGCGAGAATGGTTGAAATTGCCTTTCGTGAAGTGGATAAAGGTGTGATTGAGGCAGCAAAATCAATGGGCGCTAATCTTTTCACCATCATCGGTAAAGTTTTAATTCCGGAAGCTTTACCAGCTATCGTATCAGGCATAACCGTTACAGCAATTTCGCTAGTAGGTTTTACCGCGATGGCAGGTGTAATCGGAGCAGGCGGACTTGGAAACGCCGCATACTTAGAAGGTTTCCAGCGTAATCAACCAGACGTCACGATTGTTGCAACCATCATTATTTTGATTATCGTATTTATTTTTCAGATCATCGGGGATTTACTTACAAAAGCAGTCGATAAAAGATAAAAAGGAGAGTTTAATATGAAAAAATTTTTTGGAGCAGTTTTTGTTTTTAGTTTAATTCTAGTTTTAGCCGCTTGTGGCAGCGGTTCTTCGGATAAAAAGTCATCCAGTTCTGACAGCAAGGAATTAATCGTTGGTGCTTCCAACACGCCTCATGCGCAAATTTTAGAACAGGCAAAACCAATTTTAGAAAAAGAAGGCATCAAACTTAAAATTGTCAAATATACCGACTACGTAATGCCAAATAAAGCGCTTGATGAAGGCGAATTAGATGCGAACTATTTCCAACATAAACCTTACTTAGAATTAGAAGAAAAAGAAAAGGGCTATAAATTTGCAGACGTTGGTGCGATTCACATTGAGCCAATGGGAATTTATTCTAAAAAAGTGAAAGACTTAAAAGATTTAAAAGACGGCGCGCAAATTTTACTTTCAAACAGTAAATCAGACTGGCCACGTGTCATTGGCATTTTTGTTGATGAAGGTTTGCTCACACTAAAAGATGGTGTGAAAGCACAAGATGCTACGTTTGATGATATTAAAGACAATCCGAAAAACTTAAAATTCAAATATGATTTAGACCCAGCCTATCTTATGACTGCTTACAACAATGAAGAAGGTGACGCTGTTGCCATTAACTCAAACTTTGTTGTTGACCAAGGATTAAACCCAACAAAAGATGCCATCGCAATTGAAAGCAAAGATTCGCCTTACGCAAATATTGTCGTAACAAAAGAGGAAAATAAAGATAATAAAAAACGTGAAAAAACTAGTTGAAGTCCTACACTCAAAAGAAATTCAAGACTGGATTACAAAAGAGTGGGGCGGCGCAGTAGTACCTGTAAATAAATAATAGTAAGGGACATCGCCAGAAATGGGGTGTCTTTTTTTTCTGTAAAAAAATAAAAAAAATTTCAAAGCTAGGCTATCAATATTTAACGCATTGAAACGATAATTATTTTCATTTTGTTATATTGATTAAATATTTTTTCTATAGTATATTTTAGTTGAAAGCGCATACTTTATATAAAAAGAAGCAAAAGCCCGAGAAGGAGGAGAAACCATGATGAATTCATTTTTAACCAAAGTAAAAGGAGGATTGATAGTTTCCTGCCAAGCTCTAGAAGGTGAGCCATTACATAGCTCTTTTATCATGTCTAAAATGGCAAAAGCCGCATTAGCTGGGGGAGCCGTAGGTATTCGAGCCAATTCAGTAGAAGATATAAAGGCGATTCAAAAAGAAGTAAATTTACCCATTATCGGTATATTTAAAAAGGAGTATCCAGACTCAGAAGTTTTTATAACCCCAACTTTAAAAGAAGTACGAGCAATTTGCAAAACAGGCGTGTCTGTTGTAGCCCTAGATGCTACAAGCCGTAAAAGACCCCAAAATGAAGACCTAAAAGAGATTATTCATTCCGTGAAAAAGGAGTTTAAAGACATACTCATAATGGGTGATACCGCAAGCTTAAATGATGTTACTTTTGCTCTAAAAGCAGGTGTTGATATAATCGGAACCACTTTGCACGGCTATACAGAGGAAACCGCGGGATGCAATATTAGCGATAATGATTTTGCTTATTTAAAAGAAGTGTTACAAAAATCAACCGTTCCCGTAATCGCGGAAGGCAAAGTGGATACGCCAGAAAAGGCTAAAAGAGTCCTAGAATTAGGGGTAGAATCAGTTGTTGTCGGCGGAGCAATCACACGCCCGAAAGAAATCACCGAACGATTTATCGAATCCATTAAACAAGTAAAAGGAGAGGAATTTTAAAATGGAACGAAAAGTAAAAGTGGCTGTAATCGGAATCGGACAGATGGGGACCTATCACGCAGAAATCTATCAAAAATTACCACAAGTAGAGTTAGTTGCTATTTGTGAATATAACGATGAAAAACGCGCAAAAGCCGAACAAAAATTTCAGTGCCAAGGTTATAAAGATTACCATGATTTGTTAAAAAACCCGGAAATTGATGCGGTGAGCATCGTGCTCCCAGATAATATGCACCGGGAATGTGTCGAATTAGCCGTGCAGCACAATAAGCATATTTTACTTGAAAAGCCCATTGCGAAAGAATTAGAAGACGGAGAAGCCATTTATGAAATTACAAAAAATTATGACAAAGTCTTCACGGTCGGTTTCTTATTACGATTTGATCCGCGTTTTAATATGGTGAAGCAAAGACTGGATAACGGAGAACTAGGCGACATTATTCACCTTTATTGTAGACGGAATAGTCCAATTACGGGACCAAAACGTTATATAGGGGCATCAGACCTTAGTATGCATGTCATGATTCATGATATTGATTATATTAACTGGTATATGAATAGCAATCCGGTCAAAGTTTTTGCCAAAAGTCGCAGTGTGCTCTTAAAAGAAAACGGAATGAATGATGTAATCTACGCCATCGTGACTTATGAAAATGGCGCCATTGCTTGTCTTGAAGCATGTTGGGTGCTTCCTGAAAATTCGCCAACCATTATTGATGATAAATTAGAACTTGTGGGAACAAAAGGGGTGGCGTACATCGATTCATGTGATCAAGGCGTTAAATTTGTGAGCGATGAAGGCGTTTCGTATCCAGATTCCAGACATTGGTACTATGTTAACGGTGAAGTAAGCGGCGATTTAGCAGAAGAAGTCATGGCTTTTATTAATAATGTAGTTAGCGGAACAAAATCCATTATTACGCCAAAAGAAGCACTTGATTCACTCCGTGTAGTGGATGCGATTGAACGTTCAATAAAAGAAGGAAAAGAAGTAGAGCTTTAAAAACATGTTTTTTTTAAAAGGGGGGACTAAAATGTCCATTCATGTAAAAGTTCAAAAATTTGGAAGTAAACTAAGTGGTATGGTGATTCCAAATCTCGGAGCCTTTATGGCGTGGGGGATTTTAACCGCGATTGGAGTAGCAACAGGTAGTGAAATGCTAAAAAGTTTTATCGGACCCATGCTCAATTATTTGCTACCGCTATTAATTGCATTTGCCGGTGGTCGAGCTGTTCACGGATATCGTGGGGGTGTCATTGCAACAGTAGCGACAATGGGTGCTATTATTAGCTCAGATATTACGATGTTTATCGGGGCAATGATTATGGGACCTCTCTCTGCCTGGATTTTGAAAAAATTTGATGAAAAAATTGATGGGAAAATCCCAACTGGTTTTGAATTACTGATTAATAATTTTTCTATCGGGATTATAGGCGCCTTAATGGCTCTATTTGCTTATGTGGCGGTTGCGCCGGCTGTTTCTAGTGTGACCACTGTGCTCGCGGAAGGTGTAGATTATTTAATTAACTACCACTTACTGCCTCTAACCGCGCTCATCATTGAACCAGCGAAAATCCTATTTTTAAATAATGCGATTGGTCAAGGGATTTTAAGTCCGCTCGCGACGTTGCAACTTGCTGAGACAGGGAAATCGGTTTTATATTTATTGGAATCGAATCCTGGACCGGGTTTGGGTATTTTACTTGGTTACATGTTTTTCGGCAAAGGAAGTTCCAAAGCGTCCTCTTACGGGGCAAGTGTGATTCACTTTTTCGGTGGTATTCATGAAATCTACTTCCCATTTGTTTTAATGAATCCTGTTCTTATTTTACCGCTTATTTTAGGTGGTATGACGGGAACCTTTATTTTAACAATGACAAACGCTGGGCTTGTTGGAGTCGCTTCACCCGGAAGTATTATTACGATTATGATGATGGCGGCACCAGGCGACCATATTAAAATTATTATCGCAGTCCTAGCGGCGGCACTTGTTACTTTCCTGACGGCTATTCCGTTCATTAAACGGGCGAAAAATAATGATGAGGCGTTGCAACAAGCTGCTGTAAAAATGGAAGGTTTAAAAGGAAAGAAAAGTAGTATCTCTTCTGTTTTTGCTGAAAAGGAAACAAACGATTTTGATTTTAGTCAAGTAAGAAAAATTGCATATGCGTGTGATGCTGGCCTAGGCTCTAGTGCGATGGGAGCCTCTGTTCTTCAGAAAAAAATCAATCAAGCTGGCTTAGAGGATATTCAAGTTTTTCACATTGCCGTGCCTGAATTACCAACGGAATGTGATATTGTGGTCACGCATAAGTCGCTTATGGAAAGGGTACGTGAAAATCAACCGGGTGCATATTATGTTGAAATTGTTGATTATTTAAACGCACCAGAATATGCAGAACTGATTGATCATCTGGTGGAAAGTCGTAAAGAAAAATAAAAGGATTTGGAAGGGAACATTTTAGAAGCGTATCCCTTCCAAATTTTAGTTGTTTCAAGGAGGGAAAACATGCTTAAAGCCATTATTATGGATTTTGATGGAGTGATTGTGGATACAGAGGTCATTTGGTATGACATTTTTAAAGAATGGTTGCAAAAAGAACAAAATTATCACGTGTCGATATAGAGGAATTTTTAATTTGCGTAGGAGCAAGTGATGATGCGTTTTTTCAAACAATTAGCGA
>NZ_ALWW01000057.1 GCF_000344175.1 Listeria fleischmannii subsp. fleischmannii LU2006-1
TCTGCGTTTATCGAAATTCCAATCTAAATACTTTATTTTCTTTTAAATTATTGACAAGAAGTTCATTCCCGACATCGAGCGTTTTTCCTTGATAATTCACGCTCTCATCATGATTGACAACAGCTACTGGCAAGTCACCAGTTTTGCCGTACGGATCCCAAACGGATTTTAAGAAAAAAGCACCGTATAAAATCGGGATAAATAAGATTACGATGGAAGAAATAAGTAAAATTTTATTATTGAAAAGTCGTT
Source organism: Listeria fleischmannii subsp. fleischmannii LU2006-1 (assembly GCF_000344175.1). Taxonomy (GTDB): domain Bacteria; phylum Bacillota; class Bacilli; order Lactobacillales; family Listeriaceae; genus Listeria; species Listeria fleischmannii. The sequence continues at coordinate 253 of NZ_ALWW01000057.1, forward strand.
TCCATTCGTTTTTTAACATTAACACGTTCTATCATCACCAATCTAAAAATGTAATTCTGGGTTAATTTCATTCCAGTTTGTATAAGGAAGCTCATCGCGTCCTAGCGTTTCTAAAAGTAAGTCTGCTACTGTTTGCTTTTTAAGTGCGTCTTTCCATACTTGGTCTGCCGCGCTAAACGCCTCGGTTAAAATGGTTTCGCCTTTTTCCGCAGCTTCTTTTCGAATGTCGCCAAACACCTGTTTAATCAACCCGCTATTAGGGTACGAATTTGTTTCGCCCTCAACAGCTGCAACAATCTCGAATAAACTGATTCGCTCGGGACTTCTAGCTAAAAAGAAACCACCGTTATTTCCAGGAACGGACCTGATAATGTTTTTGACAACGAGTTTACGCATGATTTTTTTTAAGTAAGAAGGAGAGACAAGTAGGCGTTCGCTAATGGCATCTGAAGCGAGTGGAGCCCCGCTATCTTGCGTTGAAAGCAGTGTAATAATGCAAACGGCTTGCTCAAGACCCTTTGTGAGTTTCATCGTGTTCACCTCGATTTGCTAAAAAGTACTTCAGGGATACCTGATATCCATCATGGATATTTAAAGTCTACATTGATTATAAACCGATTTTCAGAAAATGCAAGAGAAAAAACTTCTTTTTTGATTAAAATTAGGTCTTTCTTTTATAAATGAACTGGGCTATAATAAGATAGTTTGATAAACACGTAGTTCGAAACCATCCTACGTAAAAAAACTAGGGAGTGCAAAAAATGAAAATAAAATTAATTACGGTTAACGCTATTGTGGCTGCGTTATATGTCATTATAGGTTTTTTAATTCAGCCCATCGCATTTAGTGCCATCCAATTTAGGGTGCCAGAATTGTTCAATCATCTCATTGTATTTAGCAAAAATTATTTTTGGGGTATCGCGCTTGGCGTGTTTATCACCAATTTATTTTCTCCACTCGGTTGGTACGATTTAGTCTTTGGTGTTGGCCAGTCTGTTCTGTCAATGCTCATTATGTTCGGTATTATGAAATATGCAAAAGGAACCATTTTACGCATGATTTTAAATACACTTGTCTTCTCCTTTACAATGTTCATTATCGCATGGGAGCTACATCTAGCCTTCCAACTACCATTTTTCATTACATGGCTCACAATCGCAATCGGCGAATTAGTCGTTATGGGAATCGGCATCCCACTTATGTATTTAGTAAATAAACGGTTGAAATTTAAAGAAATTATTGAATGAAAAAAAACCCCCTCTTTGCTTCAGGCAAAGAGGGGTTTATGATTTGACTTGCTATATTATTTAAACCCCCGAACCAAAACTTTAAGGATTCTTATGAAAAATAAAAAGCATAAGTTTAGTAATCATACCATTTTAAAGGCTTTACTAAACTTATGCTTATTTCATTTATAACTTACTCGTCCTGTTTTAACTCACGAGTGGCAGCTAAATTTTTAAATGATAAGTAAGACCAATGTTTCTTTTTAGAAGTTTTCTTTTCTGGGACATCAATCGTTAGAGTTTCAGTGAGGCTTTGGCCGTTTTTGTCGACTTTTTTAAGCGAAATATGATTTTGACCAGACTTTAAGCCGGAAATGGTAAATTGATGACTTTTTGTGAAAGATGGACCGGAAATCGTTTTATTTTGGAACGTATAGGTAATTTTTGTTGCAGAGGAGGTGTTAAACATCACAGTCGCTTGATTTTTAGCGTTCATGACAACATAAGGTGATTCAAAGGTATAGTCACTTACTAAAAACATATCGGAAAGTTCATCGGAAGTCTTAGTTGTATATGTAATTTCTGCTTCTGGAACTGGTACGGCTTTTGCAAGTGGTGCCATCCAGCAAAGGACAGCAAATACCATGACAGATGCAACAAATAAATTTGCTTTTTTTCGCATTCTAAAACCCCCTAGAATGGTGTATACTATAACTATAACACAAAAATATGAAGAAAAGATGAACAAGGACTTTTCTCTACAAAAAAAGGAGACTTTTATGGAGCTAAAACAGTTAGAAAAACAGTTGCCAAAACAGATCAAGACAGTTTGGCGACAAGTCTATAGTATAACAGGGAGTTTATTGTTGCTTGTTTCAGCAGGTTTGTTGGCTATCTTTTATTATGCTGAAATTAATCTTGCGTTTAGTTTAATTGGATTTCTCATTACACTCGCATACTTTTTATTTTGTTTTTCTTTTTTCTTATTCCTTTTAGGTGGAAAAGATGGAGTTATCAAATTCGACACGACGAAATTGAAATTCAACACGGAATTATTTTTAGGAGTCGTATTTTAGTCCCGATGATCCGTATTCAGCACGTTGAAACTGCGCAAGGTCCGCTTTTACGTAAGCAAAATTTGGTGTCGCTTTCGATTACAACAGCTGCTGGTGCGCATGTCATTGAAGCAGTAAATGCATCCACTTCGGATGAGCTTAGACATCATATTTTAGAGCTTGTAAAGGTGGCGAAAGAAGATGTTTGAGGAAAGAAAACTGCATCCGATTGCGCTTATTAAAGAAATCATTGTAAATATTCGGCAAAATATTGTGCCGATTTTTGTTGGGTTCTTCTCTGCATTTCAAGCTATTCGAAGGAACGGTTTTATGCCTACTTGGTTGCTTTTTGCTATCCTTCTTTTGCTAGCACTGCTTATTTTGGCGCCCGCTATTCTAAAATACTTAACCTATCGCTATACGCTTGAAGACGAAGGGATACGAATTAAATACGGGCTGATTTTCCGTAAAAATATTTTTATTCCCTATGAAAGAATTCAAACGATTCAGCAAAAACAGTGGTTTTTCTATATGCCATTTAATGTGACTCAAATTTTGATTGAAACAGCAGGCACGAAAGGGAAGGCAGAAGGTGACTTATCGGCCGTTCCTAAAAGTGTTGCCACTGAACTGCGCGATTTACGTGAAGGTAAACAAAATGAAATGGATGAAATTGAAAAAGAGTCTGTAGACAATCCTTTTGATGTGCCAAAAGTAAAAGAATCGGAAAAACCTATTCGAACCATTATGCTCGAAACCAAACAACTTTTACTTATGGCCGTAACGTCAAGTGGCGTACTTGGTGGATTTCTTATTTTACTTGCTATCTTCGGGCAGTTCCAAAGCGCTATCCCAGATGAATGGCTATCAGAAAGTTACGATCAAATTGCGAGACTTGGTATCCTGATGTTTCTGATTTTAGCCGCACTAGCGCTTCTCTTTATGTGGGGAGTATCCATCATAGCCACATTATTTAAATACTTCCAGTTTAAAGTCAAACAATTTGAGCATCATTTGGAAATTGAAAAAGGGCTTTTACAGCGCAATCACACAACGATACGTCTTGAGCGCATTCAAGGAATTCTCATTACAGAATCCCCTTTTCGTCAAATGTTAGGGCTAGTTGCTGTTAAACTTATCACAGCCGGAAGTTCAGGCGACAATGAGCATTCAGGCGATATTTTATTATTACCAATTATGAAGAAAAAAGAGGCGCTCCGTGTGCTTCTAGAAATACTGCCGAATTATCACATTACGGTGGAGCAAATTCAGAAGGCACCAAAAACAAGTTTAAAACGTTTTGTTTGGATTTACTTTATTTGGACAATCATTCCTGCAGTAGCTGTTAGTCTGTTGTTTTATCCATTCGGACTAATCGCACTCCTTATCCCACTTTTAGCTATTTGGAAAGCCATTTGTAGCTACCGCGCCACGGCGTTTGGATTAGGTAATGGAACCGTCCTTTTCCAAGCCAGACCCTTTTTGTCTAAAACAACCTATTTAGTGCGCAAAGAACGCATTCAATCGATGCAGGCGAAAAGAAGTTTGTGGATGGAAAGAAGTCAAACGAACCATATGCAAATCGCAATGAAATCCGGAAATGGGAGTACATCTGCTTATCTACGCTATCTAGAAAGCAGTCAAGCTACAGACATTTATACGTGGTATCGTCCTGAAAGCTAAAGCTAACACTTTTGGTGTTAGCTTTTTTATATGGCGAAATGCGCACTTATATTTGGTAAGTCAATTTGCTTGCAAAATTAAAGGAATTTACCTAAAATAAACAAAGAATTGTTAAATCGAATACATTTATCAATTTTATTGCGAGGTCAATCCCTTCTATTTTAATCGGAATAGTGGTTATTCTGTTCCGCAGAAGGTCTGACACAAAACAAGAAAAAGGAGCGTTTCAATGATGAAAAAATTACTTGCCGTTTTGTTCACATCCATTCTTGCGGTGGTTCTTGTAGCTTGCTCAAGTTCGGACGGGGGAGACTCGAAATCAGCTGGTGATTCTGTGTATGATCAAGTGAAAAAAGACGGGGTTTTAACTGTTGGAACAGAAGGAACTTACCGACCATTCACATTTCATGACAGCGATACAAATAAATTAACTGGTTATGATATTGATGTTATTAATGAAGTAGCAAAACGTTTAGGTGTTAAAACGAAATTTGAAGAAACTCAGTGGGACTCGATGTTCGCTGGTTTAAATGCGTCACGTTTTGATGTGATTGCCAACCAAGTCGGCATAAATGCTGAACGTGAAAAGAAATATGATTTATCACTTCCATACTCTAAAAGTACGGCTGTTATTGTGACCGCTAAAGATAACAATTCGATTAAGACGATTGATGATTTAAAAGGCGTCAAGGTAGCCCAAAGTTTAACAAGTAACTACGGGCAGATTGCGAAAGATGCGGATGCCGATATTCAGTCTGTTGAAGGGCTGTCTCAGTCGCTTGAACTTATTAAACAGGGCCGGGTTGACGCAACAGTAAATGACAAGCTAGCCGTTCTTGATTATATCAAAGAGACGGGAGATAAAGATATTAAAATTGCTGCAGAACTGGACAAAGAAACAAGTAGTTCAGGCTTTGCTTTTCTTAAAGACACGGGCTTTAAAAAGCCATTTGACAAGGAAATTAAAGCGATGAAGGAAGACGGCACATTACAAAAAATTTCCGAAAAATGGTTTGGTGAAGATGTTACCGATTAATCTTGGTGCGATTTCGTTCGATAATTTAAACTGGGATGTGTTGAAAGAAGCGTTTTGGCCAATGGTGATGGGTGGAATTAAATATACGATTCCACTCGCGCTGTTATCCTTTATTATTGGGATGGCTATCGCGCTTCTTATTGCACTTTGCCGTCTTTCTAGTTCTAAACTATTACGAGGAATCGGACGAGCGTATGTCTCAATCATTCGCGGAACGCCGCTACTAGTGCAGCTTTTCGTGATTTTTTACGGTTTACCGACGATTGGATTAAAATTTGATCCTTTTGCGGCGGCTGTAATTGCATTTTCGCTTAATGTTGGCGGGTATGCGGCCGAAATTGTACGTGGCTCTATTCAGTCTGTGCCAAAAGGGCAATGGGAGGCGGGATATACGATTGGAATGAATTACCGTCAAACGCTATTTCGCATCATCATTCCACAAGCCGCACGTGTTTCAGTTCCGCCACTTTCAAATACCTTTATCAGTCTTGTAAAAGATACGTCCCTTGCTTCTCTTGTGCTCGTTTCTGAGCTTTTCCGTAAGGCACAAGAAATTGCAGCAACAAGTTATGAATTTTTACTTATTTATATGGAAGCGGGACTGCTTTACTGGATTCTTTGTGTCTTTTTATCCGGGATTCAAAATCGCTTGGAAAGACGACTAGACCGCTATGTGGCGAAGTGAGGAGGAGACGAAGATGTATGTAGAAGCGAAAGGCGTGCATAAAAAATTTGGCGAAAACGAAGTGTTAAAGGGCATTGATTTGGAAGTAGAAAAAGGCAGTGTTACGGTTATCATTGGGCCGTCTGGCTCTGGTAAGACTACATTTTTGCGCTCTCTAAACGCGCTTGAAATCCCGGAAGAGGGCGTCGTCCGTTTTGATGACTTGGCTGTTGATTTTTCCAAAAAATTAACCAAAAAACAAATTGCGGATGTGCGCCGTGAATCATCGATGGTGTTTCAGAGCTACAACTTATTTCCGCATAAAACGGCGCTTGAGAATGTGATGGAAGGTCCTGTTCAAGTGCTGAAAATGGATAAGGAAGCGGCTCGTCTTGAAGCACTCGCATTACTTAAAAAAGTGAATTTAGAGGCGCAGGCGAATCAATATCCTTATGAGCTTTCTGGTGGGCAACAGCAGCGTGTCGGTATTGCAAGAGCGCTTGCGATGAAACCGAAACTGCTCCTTTTTGATGAACCAACATCCGCACTTGACCCTGAACTTGTAGGCGATGTGCTACGTGTGATGAAGGAACTTGCTGCGGAAGGCTGGACGATGGTTGTCGTGACGCACGAACTTAAATTTGCTGAACATGTCGCACATAAAGTGGTGTTTATGGACGGCGGCGTTGTAGTGGAACAAGGGGATCCGAGCGAATTTTTCAAAAATCCAAAAGAACCTCGTACCAAACAATTTTTAGAACGGATACTTGACCCGATTTAATAAAGATGGAGAACTAATACGAGCAATTTCTTTGTCTACAACATGGAAAAATAAGGTATACTAAATATAGATAGATTGTCAGGGGTTGAGCATTCTTTTTAACAGCAAAAGAGGATGGTGCAGAAATGAAAAAAGAAAAATGGATGATTGTTTTCTATCTCATGATAAGTCTCATTTGTTTAGGCTTTTATTTCCTTTTATCTGGTTTAGTTATGCTTATTTTCGCTGGCATAGCCCTTTTTGGGGCTTTTGTTCAGTTTTTGCGTTACCGAATAGCAAAACAGGCGTATGTGAAGAAAAGTTAAAAGAAAAAAATCAACTTATGATAATCAATCTTTTAGACGGCCGTGATTTATATCGGGCGTCTTTTTGTGATAAAATAGACATATTGCAAGATAGAAAGGATGAATGAATTTGAAACGCATTTTAATTATTGGCGGCGGGCTCTCAGGGCTTACCGCGGCGTACACGTTAGAAAAAAATAAAACGGAAAACGTCACATGGGATTTATATGAGCAAGCGGAAACGTTTGGCGGGAAATTTGAAACAGTGAAACGGGACGGCTTTTTAATTGAGAAAGGCCCAGACTCCTTTTTAGCCAGAAAAGAAGCAGGCATTCAGTTAGTCGCGGAGCTTGGGCTTACGGATAAACTCATCGCAAACGCAACAGGCCGCTCCTATATTTTTCACGATGGCTCGCTTCATCCAATACCAGAGGGCTCTGTTATGGGGATTCCGACCGATGAGAAAGCTCTTCTTGCGAGCAGTTTACTCACGGAAGCAGGAAAAGAACGGGCTATTTTGGAGAAAACCCTGCCATATGATTCCAAAAACGAAGATGTTTCGCTGGGGGAATTTTTTGAGGCTAGATTTGGCCATGAACTCGTTAAACGTTTAGTGGAGCCGCTGCTTTCAGGGATTTACGCGGGGAATATTTATGAGATGAGCCTTCGGGCAACTTTTCCACAATTTGAGCAAGCCATTTTAAAGGCAGGCAGTTTAATGGAAGGACTAAAAACGCCTAGTGACGCTAAAATGAGCACAACGGGAACTAAAAATACAATTGGTGCCTTTAGAACGCTCGCTGGCGGCTTGTCAGAATTACCAAACGAACTTGTCCGTAAGTTGCCAAAAGACCATTTACATGCCTCAAAATGCGCTAGCGCTATCATAAAAAAAGGTAAGAGCTACGAAGTTCAATTTTCGGATGGCACAACGGAAGAAGGAGACGCCATATTAATTGCCGCGACACACGATGCGCTCATAAAATTACTAGATAACGAGACGACTAGGCCATTTCAAAATAGGCCGCTCACAACACTTGCAACAGTATCACTTGCTTACGATGATGAGAAACGGGCAAACTTGAAAGAAGGAACCGGCTATCTCGTCGCACGAACAGGGAATGATGAAACGACCGCATGCACATGGGTACATAAAAAATGGCCGCACATGGTGCCAGATGGCAAAATGCTTTTACGTGGCTTTGTTGGGAAATCAGGCGAAAACCTAGTCAGTACGAAGAGTGACGATGAACTGATTCATATTGTTTTAAACAATTATAAAAAAATGATGCACCTTAACGAAACGCCCCTGTTTGCAGAGGTTAGTCGAATGGAACATGCAATGCCGCAATATGACGTGGGGCATAGCCTGCGCCTTAGTGCGTTTAGGAAAAATCTGGCAGCAAGCTATCCGCGTGTCGAATTTGCCGGAATGAGCTATAATGGTGTTGGAATCCCAGATTGTATTCGAACAGCAAAAGAAAGTGCAAACCAATTGTTAAATGAGGTGGAAATGATTGATTAAAGGTATCGGGCTTGACATGATTGACCTCGACCGAATTCGTCAAGCAGTTGAACAAAATCCACGTTTTATTGAGCGGATTTTAACGACAGAGGAACAAAATTTGTACCTGAAATATACTGGCAGCCGCCAAGTAGAATTTTTAGCGGGACGATTTTCAGCCAAAGAAGCATACGCCAAAGCAAACGGAACTGGGTTTGGCAAGGAGCTGAGCTTCCTTGATGTCGAAATCTTAACTGGTGAAAACGGCGAACCAAGACTTTTAAAACCGCAAAAAGCAGGCGAAACGGTTTTCGTAAGTATCACGCACACAGGTCGGTCAGCAGCCGCACAAGTCATTATCGAAATTTAAGGGGAAAGCGAGTGTTTCATATGGTAACCGGATGGCATAGACCAACATGGATTGAAGTAGATTTAAACGCAATCAAAGCGAACATCAAAAACGAACAAAAACTACTGCCTAAAAACGTCGAAATCTTTGCTGTAGTGAAAGCGAATGCTTACGGACACGGCATGATTCCCGTTGCAGATGCTGCTAAACAAGCGGGCGCAACTGGATTTTGTGTAGCCATTTTAGACGAGGCGCTTGCGCTAAGAAGTGAAGGTTTCACAGAGCCCATTTTAGTGCTTGGCGCCATTTTAAAACAAGATGCAAAACTTGCTGCCAGCAAAAACATCTCCGTGACCGTTTTTCATAAAGACTTCCTAGAAGATCTTGACTTACATACGGACGGTGCCAAACTGAATATCCATCTGAAGGTAGATACCGGAATGGGGCGTCTTGGTTTCCGAACAAAAGAAGAGCTTCATCTCGCAACTAAAAAAATCGAACAAGATGAGCGACTACATTTAGAAGGTATCTACACACATTTCGCCACAGCTGACGAAAAAAACACAACTTATTTTGATTCACAGTGGGATAAATTCGAACATATGCTTACGAGCCTAAACGAAAGGCCGCGTTATATTCACTGCGCGAACTCTGCCACAAGTTTACTTCATGCAAAAGCACAAAAAGAGTTTAATATGGTTCGCTTTGGCATTGGCATGTACGGTTTACCACCATCCGAGGATATTGTTGATATACTCCCGTTTAAATTACAACCCGCGCTCTCCCTTTTTTCAAAAATTGTTCAAGTTAAAGAATTACAACCTAAAGACCATGTGAGCTACGGCGCAACTTATGAGGCAAAGGAAAATGAGTGGGTCGGCACGGTGCCGATTGGATACGCAGACGGAATCATCCGTCATTATAGCGGCTTCCACGTTTTAGTCGACGGAAAACCATGTGAAATTATTGGCCGCGTTTGTATGGATCAACTGGTTATCCGGCTACCTAAACATTATCCAGTCGGGACCAAAGTAACAATCATCGGTAAAAGTGGTGATGCATCTATTTCAGCAACGGATGTGGCACATTATTTAGATACCATTAATTACGAGGTCACGTGTTTGCTATCAGAGCGTATACCAAGAACCTATCCTTTTTAAAAAGCAATTTTCGTGCTTTTATTAAAAAGGGAGTTTATAATGGGTGCATACTACGAAATGACTATATCAGCTTAAAAATCTTCATTTCTATAGGGAATAATAGCTAAATATTGCTATTTTTACTTAGAAAAACCATGAAAATACTTTTCTAAAATCGCACATAATGGTACCATAGAGGTGATACAAGTTTTGTATGCAGCTTTGGGGGTGTAAGACGTGTTAGAAAGAGAACAACGCAAAGAAATTTCTGTTGTATTGTCGCAGGAAGTCATTGAGGAGCTTGACCGTCTAGTGATCAAAGAAAAAGTGGAGCGGAGTGAAGTAATTATGGAAGCAACACAAGAGTTTTTAAAGCAAAAAAAAGCTCGTGAAATGCGTACAGAAATGGAACGCGGCTACGAAGAAATGGCTAAAATTAATTTTGCTATCGCTTGTGAGTGCACTCATGTAGAAGCTGAGGCAGAGAGTAAGAATATTGAAGTATTAGGAGGTTAGGCTTTTGGTTAAGCGTGGTGATGTTTACTACGCGGATCTTTCCCCCGTGGTCGGTAGCGAGCAAGGGGGAATAAGGCCTGTTCTCATCATTCAAAATGACATCGGCAATCGTTTTAGCCCAACCGTTATTGTTGCGGCCATTACTGCGAAAATTCAGAAAGCGAAACTACCCACGCACATAGAAGCTACAAAAAAACATGGTTTTGACCGGGATTCGGTTATTTTATTGGAGCAGGTAAGAACGATTGATAAGCAGAGATTAACGGATAAAATCACCCATTTAGACGATGAACTTATGGATAAGGTCAACCGAGCACTTGAAATAAGCTTAGGAATCATTGAGTTCTAGAAATTATACATAATTAACTAAATGGTGCTTATAAATGAATGATGACAATGCGGTCAAGATTTCGCGAAAGACGTTTTTGGGTGACGGGTTACTTATACATAATTTGAAACAACCATATTGAAAATGTCCGAAGTACCTGGCATAAGAAGCATCGAACCTATGTTGTTCAAACTATGTTTCCTTATGGCAGGTTTTTTACACAAAAAAGTACCTAAGTTCACTTAAGAGGAGTAAAGAAAGGTTGGATTTAAACATAATGTATAAAGATTTTGCAAATTTCATCCGCTCAAATCGAGATGATTTACTAGTAGAGTGGATGAAAGAAATGGAGCAACAAGCTGACTCACGGATTTCTGATATTGTAACAGAAGTCATGTATGAGGAGACAAGCCACGAGTTTATTGATTTAATCATCTCGAATGTTACAGAAGCAGGTATAACTTTTAACGAGAAATTAGATGATTTTGCTGAAAAAGTAGTTCTTCTAGGATGGCCCGTTCATTTTGTTACATCAGGACTTCGAATTTTTGGACTACTTGTCTACAAAGCCATACGAAACGAAGAATTTTTTGTGAAAAAAGAGGTGGAGGCGGAAAATGATGCATATTACCGCTTTGAAAGCTGGCTTTCTTCGATGTATAACAAAATCGTAACAGCATATGCCGACACATGGGAGAAAACAGTCTCTATCCAGAAATTAGCACTTCAAGAATTATCAGCGCCACTTCTTCCTATTTTTGATCATATTTCGGTTATGCCGCTAATAGGAACAATCGACACAGAACGTGCACGCCAAATTATGGAAAACTTATTAATGGGAGTTGTAAAGCATCGTTCAGAAGTTGTGCTCATTGACATAACGGGAGTGCCAGTTGTTGATACGATGGTCGCTCACCATATTATCCAAGCCTCTGAAGCAGTTCGCCTAGTGGGCTGTCAACCGATGCTTGTCGGGATTAGACCAGAAATTGCGCAAACTATTGTTAATTTAGGGATTGAACTTGATAAAATTATTACAACCAATACCTTGAAGAAAGGAATGGAGCGCGCGCTTGCTTTAACAAATAGAGAAATAGTAGAAAAAGAGGGGTGAAACTGTGGGGATTCCAATTTTGAAATTAGGAGAATGTTTATTAATTTCGATTCAAAGTGAATTAGATGATAAAACAGCAATGGAATTTCAAGAAGATCTTCTATCAAAAATTCACGAGACCTCCGCTCGAGGGGTTGTCATTGATATCACATCAATTGACTTCATTGATTCTTTTATCGCTAAAATTTTAGGTGATGTTGTTAGTATGTCTAAACTAATGGGAGCGCGAGTTGTTGTGACGGGCATACAACCTGCGGTAGCCATTACATTAATTGAACTTGGAATTACATTTGAAGGTGTTCTTTCGGCGATGGATTTAGAAAGTGGCCTTGAAAAATTGAAACAGGAATTGGGGGAATAAAGATGAATTTCCAATCCTGTGTAAAAATTACTGATGAATGGGATATTGTTTCAGCACGTCAGCTGGGAAGAAAAATTTCAAAAGAAATCGGTTTTGGTACAGTAGACCAAGCTCGAATCACAACCGCGATTAGTGAACTTGCAAGAAATATTTTTCTTTATGCTGGTACCGGGGAAATTTGCATTACAAAGGTTGCTGAAATGGGAAAACAAGGATTGCAAATTGAAGCAAAAGATAAGGGCCCAGGGATTTTAGATATAAGAAAAGTCATGCAAGATGGCTTCACAACATCTGGCGGCCTCGGGGCAGGTCTTCCGGGAGTAAAAAGGCTAATGGACAGTTTTAATATTGATTCCTATACAAGCGGGGATGACAAGGGAACAGTGATTATAGCAACAAAGTGGGTTCGCTAGGGGGAGAAAGAAATGAACGAACGATTTGAAGAACAATATAGAGAAATTCTATGTGAATATTTAAAACATCAGGATGAGGAGATTTTATATAGCTGTGAAAAATTAACGAAAGAAGCTATGGAAGATAATATTCCTCCTGAAGAAATCATCAATATTCATCGTTCTGTTCTAGAAGAATATGACTCCAACTTACCGGAATATGTCAAAAAATCGTTTGATGTTTTACTAGAATTAATGGTTGGATATGGTCTTGCTTACTTAGAGCATATTAGTTTGCGTACAGAACAGCGCGCCTTACAAAGCGAAATCGAACAAGCTGAAACCATCCAAAAAACACTAATGAAAACAAGCGTGCCTTGTCAAGAAGGAATGGAATTTGGTGTAGTAAGTCGTCCGGCTCGTCAAATGAGTGGGGACTACTATACGTTTATTCAAGACGAAGAGAGCACTCAAAATGTTTCTGTGGCACTTGCAGATGTAATTGGTAAAGGCATTCCGGCTGCATTTAGCATTTCCATGATTAAATATGCATTAGCGAACATGGTAGGGGAACATTATACACCAAGTAAAGTTTTACAATTATTAAATGAGATTACCGAGGAAAACATCAATGATAACATGTTTATTACGATGTTTTTCGGTGTATATCATCCGCATACACATGTTTTTGATTATAGTTCTGCTGGGCATGAATTAGGTTTTTATTATGAGGCAGGAACTCAATCTTTTTCAGACTTATATGCAAGAGGGTTGCCACTTGGCGTAGATAAAGATGTACAGTACCGCGAATTTCAAAAAGAAGTAGCAAATGGTGATATTATTTTCATTATGTCAGATGGTGTAACAGAAACAAGGGTAGAAGATGACTTTATTAGTCGGCAGGAATTAATGAGTATTTTTGAAACATACATACATTTAGATGCACAAAAAATGGTAGAAGAAATCTATCAACATTTACTTAAATTGCAAGATTTTTATTTACATGATGATTTTACGCTTATTGTCATGAAACGTAGACATTAGGTTTAAGCATAATGCAGGATGGGTAAAAGCACTGGGTATACCAAAAATTAATGAGGTGACAAAATGAACATTAGAATTGATATCAAAGAACAAAGTGAAAATGCGGCAAGCGCTTTTGTCATTGGAGAAATTGATGCTTACACAGCGCCCAAACTAAAAGAGGCGCTAGAAGTTTTTCAAGATAAAAGCCATTTTTCTTTAAAAGTAGATCTAACAGAAGTGGGCTATATGGATAGTACAGGTCTCGGTGTTTTTGTAGGTTTATTTAAAAATTTACGTACAAATGAGAGCGAACTGATTCTTGTTGGACTTTCTGAGCGTCTATATCGCTTATTTGAAATTACGGGTCTATCGGATATTATTGAAATCAAAAATATAGAGGGTGAAATGAATGGCAACAACGTGTGATAAAATTGAGCTACTGCTTCCTGCTAAACCAGAATATGTAAGCCTTGGTCGCCTTGCACTTTCTGGGATTGCGAGTCAAGCCGGTTTCTCCTATGAAGCAATTGAGGATTTAAAAATCGCTGTAAGTGAAGCAATCACAAATTCCATCCATCATGGTTTGAAAGAAGTGGCAGATGGTGAAGTAAAAGTCGAGTTTAAATTGTATGATGATAAACTAGACGTTATTGTGACAGACAAAGGAAAAAGTTTTAATCCAGAAGCGAAAAAAGCAGATATTGGGCCTTATAAAGTCGGAGAAGAAACAGATGTTATGCGTATTGGAGGCTTAGGATTATTTCTGATTGAAACACTTATGGATGATGTGAAATTGTATTATGATGACGGAGTTTCCGTTGTAATGACCAAATATATTGATGAAAAGCAGGTGGAGGAGAATGCAGAAAGTGTCTCAACCTGATAAAGATGCCGCAAAAGCAAAAGTATATGAATGGATTCGCGCCTATCAAGAAAATGGGGACGATGTTGCGCAACATGAACTTGTCGTCCATTATAAAAATTTGGTAGAATCAATCGCGCGTAAATATTCACAAGGAAAATCTTTTCATGAAGATTTAGTTCAAGTGGGTAATATTGGTCTTCTTGGAGCCATTCGCCGTTATGATGCTACATTTGGGAAAAGCTTTGAGGCTTTTGCTGTTCCTACAATTGTTGGTGAAATTAAACGCTTTTTACGTGATAAAACATGGAGCGTTCATGTGCCTCGTCGTATAAAAGAATTAGGGCCCAAGATTAAAAATGCAGTAGAAGAACTAACTCGTGAAATGCAAAATTCGCCGCAAATTAAAGATATTGCTGACTATATTGGCGTTTCCGAAGAAGAAGTCCTAGAAGCGATGGAGATGGGAAAAAGCTATCAGGCTCTTTCTGTCGATCATTCGATTGAAGCGGATTCAGACGGAAGCACCATCACGCTTTTAGATGTAGTTGGAAATAATGACGATGGGTTTGAACAAGTTAACCAGCGTATGCTTTTAGAAAAGGTTCTGCCTGTCTTAGATGAACGTGAACAGAAGATTTTACAATATACATTTATTGAAAATCGTAGTCAAAAAGAAACGGGGGAACTTCTAGATATCTCGCAAATGCATGTATCGCGCATTCAACGTCAAGCGATTAAAAAATTACGAGATGCACTGCAAAACGAGGAAGTGGACTGAATGGCAGCAGGGGCAGCTGAAGAAAAAGATAGATTATTTCTCACTTTCCAACGCAGCTAAAATTATTGACAAATCAATTATTGTGGCGA
>NZ_ALWW01000058.1 GCF_000344175.1 Listeria fleischmannii subsp. fleischmannii LU2006-1
AATTCGATAAGATAAAATACCTGAACAATATTTAAAAGCTTACACAAGTGATGGAAAACTATACGGAGTACCAAAAGATTTTGATACAAATGCTCTTTTTTACAATAAAACCATGTTCGATGAAGCTGGCGTCAGTTATCCAGATGACACATGGACTTGGAAAACATGGCAAGATGCCGCCAAAAAACTAACCAAAGCAGACGAAAATATTTACGGTTTAGCAGCACCGCTCACATGGCAGGGTGGCTATTATGAGACCATTTATCAAAACGAAGGAAGTCCGTTTAAGGATGGAGGCAAAAAATCAGGATTTTCCGACCAAGCAACCATTGACGGTGTGGAATTTTGGTATGATTTCACCAAAAATGGTTCAGCAACACCGCTAAAAGAAATGGCGGGGACGACTGGTTCCGAGCTGTTACTTAATGGCCGTGTAGCTATGTCAGTCGATGGCTCCTACATGGTACCCGTTATTTTTAAAGAAAAGTATGGAAAAGATAATATTGACGTAGCTCCGCTTCCAAAAGGGAAGACACGCGCGACAACGTCCAACTCCCTTGCCAATGTCATTTCGGCAAACACTAAAAACGCAGATGCCGCTAAGCGCTGGGTCGCCTACCTATCTACCAAAGAAGCGAGCGAAAAGGTAGCCGAGTCAGGCGTTGTCATCCCAGCATATCAAGGAGCGGCTGACGCCTGGATTAATGCCTATCCAGATAAAAATTTAAAAGTATTCACAGAAGCCGTGAACTATGCGATTCCGCTACCAAATACCAAAAATAGCTCCGCTGCGATTGCGATTGAAGGTGACGTACTTGGAAAAGCGTGGACAGGGGAAGAAAGCGTTCAAGCGGCCTCAGATGAGCTTGCCAAAAAAGCCAATGCGCTACTTAAAAAATAATGAGTAAGGACTGATAGCCATGACCAAATCAACCTTTTCTGCAAAAAAATATAAAAAAAGAGATATGCTATCTGCCTTATTTTTCGTCGGTCCGCTTTTTATTGGGCTACTCATATTTTACTTAATCCCAATGGTGCAAAGCGTATTTTATTCCTTCACAGAATGGGGCATGTTCGGCGGCTACAATTTCACCGGCCTTGCCAATTACAAAAAAATGCTCACCGATCCAGAAGTATTTAAAGCGCTTAAAAATACGCTAACGTATGCTGTTTTCACCGTGCCCATTGCAATGGCCATCTCCATCTTTATTGCCACCTTATTGAATAATAAAATAAAAGGTGTCGCAATGTACCGCATGATTTATTTTTTACCAGCCGTGACCATGACATCCGCTGTGGCTATGATTTGGAAATGGATGTTTAATTCGCAGTACGGAATCATCAACCAATTTCTTAGCATTTTTGGGATAAAAGGACCCGCCTGGCTGAGCGATTCTAATACTGCGATGATTGCACTTATTATCGTCGGAGTTTGGAGTTCACTTGGAACATCTATCGTTATTTATTTAGCAGGTTTACAAGGTGTTCCAACAACATTTTATGAGGCCGCTGAAATGGACGGGGCAGGACCTATACGCAAATTTTTTAAAATTACGCTACCACTTTTAACACCAACGATGTTTTTCAATTTAATCACCTCACTAATTTCGGCACTTCAAGTGTATGATTTGATCTTTTTGATGTACAGCCAAACTAATCCGGCACTTCAAGATGTGCAATCACTAGCTTACCTTTTCTACAAAAATGCGTTTATTTTAAACGACAAAGGTTACGGTGCCGCGATTACAGTGGTTTTACTTATCCTAACGCTTGTCATTACCGTTATTAATTTTAGCTTGCAGAAAAAATGGGTGCATTACCAGTAAAGGGGTTTAAAACATGCTAAAAAAACAATATAGAAGAAAATGGCTTGTTCATGTGTTGCTCATTCTCGGGGCCTTTATGATGGTTTTCCCCTTCTTCTGGATGATTATGACATCACTAAAAACAACGGCAGAATCCATTGCTATTCCGCCAAGTATTTTTCCAAGTGAGTGGCAGTGGCATAATTACAAAGACATCTTTGTTATTTTTCCTTTTGGAAAATTCTATTTCAACACCTTTGTTTCAACGGCTGTCATTACAATTGGTCAAGTTTTTCTGTGTGCTATGGCGGCCTATGCATTTGCGCGAATTAATTTTCCGTTTAAGAATGTATTATTTATCTTAATCTTATCGGTTTTGATGGTACCAGGCCAAATTTTCTTAATTCCACAATATTTGATTATCCAAAACATGAACTTGTTAAATACCATTCCGGCGCTATTTATTCCCGGATTATTCTCTGCTTTTGGCACGTTCTTGTTGAGGCAATTTTTCATGACGATTCCAAAAGAAATTGAAGAGGCAGCTATTATTGACGGTTGCTCACGGGTGAGGATTTTCTTTAGCATCATCTTGCCGCTTTCACGTTCGGCGCTCGTTTCACTTTCCATTTTTGCGTTGCTCTATGGCTGGAATTCGCTACTTTGGCCACTGATTGTCAATACTTCTACTGAAAAAATGACGCTTTCTGCGGGACTTGCCTCGCTTAGTGGACAATACGCAACAAACTATCCTCTTATCATGCAGGTTCTTTCTTAGCCATAATTCCGCTTATCATCGCCTTCTTATTGTTTCAAAAGCAATTTATTGAGGGGATTGCGCTTAGTGGATCTAAAAATTAATACAAGAAGCGAAAATCATGAACCTTTTGTGATTTTCGCTTCTTTTCATAATAAATGTGTAGCAAATGCAACAATTTTTTAGACGGATTGAGAAATTTTTTAATTCCTTATTCCCAGAAAAAAAGCTTGTGCTATGATTTTTAATGTGATAAAATATTAAATTTTGTTAGTGCATCAAGGGTTATAAAGTAAAATGCGACATTGTGAAAAAATTGAAAGAAAGTTTGACAATGAATCCGTAGTGGAGAATAAAAAAAGAAGAAATTCTCCTTCATTTTCCTTCTGTTTCGTATGAAAATTACACAATTTGTCTACATATTTTTTTAGCTATATAGTATATCCTACTAAAGCAATAGAAATTACAACAGAAGGAGTGTATGGATGAAAAAAATAGCGAATATTATAGTAGTGAGTTTATTGTTTTTAGGACTAATATGGAATTCAGCTGCTAGTAATCATGTAGTAGAAGCAAAAGAAGGAGATGATCCGGGAGTAACTATAGATGCACCTGAAATTTTAACGTCTAGGCAGCAAGCTGAAATAAAAGTAACTTTATCTGCATCAGCAGGCAAATTGGAACAAGATGGCAAAATCGAAATTAAAATTCCGCAAAACACCGTTTCACAAGTGGCAGATTTAACCAATAATCTTATGCTTGGTGATCCATTTTATTTACCGGAACCGGCTGTAACAGAGGATGGCGCAGGTAATTATGTGCTCCATGTTGCGTATGATCATTCGAAAATAAATCCGGTTGAGGCAACAGGTCAAACCTTTACAATTAAATACGGTGCTGCTGTATTTAAAGATAATGCCCCAACTTCTGCCGCGTATGAAGCTACTTTATATAAAGCAGGCGTTAAAATAAGTGAAGCGACTGATAATTCTCGCATTGAAAAAGATACATCAGGCCTTCCTTTATTAAGTAAAATGAGTACAAGGCCGCATAAGGATATAAACGGGGAAAATGTAGCTATGATGAGCACAAGTACACCATCCGCCAATGTATTTGCCATTATCGTAAACTACAATCAACAACAAATTCCAAATGCAGTACTCGAAGACAACATCCCGGCGCAAACAACGCTCACGGATCCAATCAAATATATTTCTGCAACAGGTGATAATACACCCGAGAAGCATATTCGTATCGCAGAAGTAACAGAGCGGGATGCATCAGGCCTTCCAATTGGCTGGAAGTATGTCACAAGTCAGTTTACGGATAAAATTACTACTTCATCGGCTGGTTTTAAAATTAATTTTGGAACAATTACGCCAGATAAAAGCTATGTGGTTATGTATGCACAAAAAATAGCAGATAATGTGACGCCGTCTGATTTCGGAATAAAATACAATCAGGCGATTCTTAAAAGTAACGGTGCAACATTACGAACAGCATCTGAAGCGCTAGGATTAGACAGTTTAAGTTATGAATCCGTGGGTTTAATTAAAAAGGTAAGCCAAGCGACTATCTCCACAACGGGCGGTTCCTTTATTTATTCACTTGATTTAAGTTCAAAAGTGGGAACTATACCAGCGGGGACAGAAATTGTTGACCCACTTCCAGACTATACGACGTTTTCAAATACGGTTCTTCCATTAGATGAGTATTTTTCAGATGGTGTATATGATAGCGCAACGAACACGGTTACCTACACATTACTTAAAGATTTAACAGAAGGGGAACAAAAAACGATTCAATTTAAGGTGAATTATCATAATAAGGCCGCAAAAGAAGGCTATAAAATCACAAATCGCGCTTATATTAACTATGCGGGAACTAAAATTTATAGTAATGATGCCACTACAACAGTAGAAGGCAGTGCGATTCTTAAAAAAGTAGATAATTTAACTCAAAAACCGTTAACAGGCGCCTTATTTAACGTGGTAGACACAAATGGAAACATTGTAAAAGCCAATTTAAGTTCTGATGCTGACGGGGAAATTCATACGGGTTTACTTGAACCAGGCGATTATCAATTTATAGAAGTTAAGGCGCCTGCTGGCTATATTTTAGACGCGACACCGATTTCTTTTAAGGTGAAGCCGAGTGCGGAACATACCATTCAACTAAATAAAACGAATGCGGAAGGTGTTCTTGTGTCGGGAACTAAGACATGGCAGGATAATTCGGACAAGGCACAAAAAAGACCGGACTCAATCACCATCTGGCTTTATCAAAACGGAAAGAAATTAATGTCTAAAAAAGTTTCGAAAAGTGATGACTGGAAGTATACGTTCTCTTCTTTAAAGAAATATGATTCTGACGGGAAGGCCTACGTATACACGCTGAAGGAAGATCCGGTAGAGGGTTATGAAACTGTTCAATCTGGCTATGATTTTACTAATGTGTATAAAGCTCAGGAAACAGTGCAGGCTGGCGGAGTTAAAGAAGACCCGAAAAGTCCGAGTCAAAGTGATACGATAAATGCTAGTCAAACGAAGGATCCGAAGATAGAGGATCCGAAAGCAGAAGCTAAAAAAGTGCTTCCAAGAGCGGGCGATGACTTTCAAAATGACAGTCTGTTCGTTTTAGCAGGCGCGGTTTTACTCGCTACAGCAATTTTTATGTATCAAAGCAGAAGAAAGCAAAGTAAATAAAAAAACAGGCAAGTGGCAAACGGAAATAAGTTTGTCATTTGTCTGTTTTTATGATGATTTACTTTTCAGAAGCTCGCCCACTTAATGTTTTCCCACCTCGAAAAACGAAGAAAATTAGGCTTAAGATGCCCCCGATTACCCCACCTAATAGCGAAATGAATACGAGCATAAGCGTCCCCGTTAGCTGCATGATACCTAAGATAATCACCGTAGCGGCTAGGCCATATATAAATCCAAAAAGCAAAAAGCGTCCTAAGCTCACTTTTTGACTAAAGCCATAGAAAATTTCAGCGACAGTACTGCCTACTAGTACAAGCGGCGCGGCGAATAAAATGGCTGAGAAAACATGGGCCGTTGTAAGCTCATCAAATAGGAGCGCTTCAATTCCGAGAACTGAAAAGATTCCTAAAATAAATACGGTTAAGTAAGCGATGATAAAACGCAATTTGAACACTCCTTTTTATTTTCCTTTTTCAGTATATCAAAAAGGTTTATTTTATTCATCTAAAATTAGACGGAATTCGGGGTTTGGGCGTAAGGCAAGGTGGATTTTGAAACATTCTCTTTTTTATTAAGAAAAGGTTAAGTTTTTAATTTTTGCCTTGTTGCAACTTTTTTGTTGTGGTATAAATTTTGTGTAAGAAAAAATAGATTTTGTTAGGTGAGGCTCCTATACAAACATAGGCTACTGCCCAGAAATGTCGAGAGACGCCAATGGGTAGAACAAGGATAGTCGAGCGAAGGCTTTCCATAAGGTAGCTAAAAGTAATTCTACTTTTTACGTTGTATAGTGTTGAAACTGAAACTGAAAAATAAACGAACTTGGAAACAGAGTAGTCCCACTTACACTTCTATTCTTTTAATAATTTTAGAAAGTAGGAGAAAGAATGAGTGTGAAAAAAAGATTGATTATTGCGGTTGTTTTGATGCTAGGCTTGGCGATTTTAGGAGGGGGCATTTTTTTTAACGATGCTGTATAACAAGACGAATAAGGCGGTTCAGAATGCCTATCATCCTGTAACGTCCACTAAAAAGGAAAAAGATGCGGATATTTTATCATTTCTCATTATGGGCCTTGATAATACGGAAGCTAGGAATTTAGGCAGCTCAAGGACGGATGCTATGATGGTTGCGACATTAAATAATAAGACGAAAAAAATAACCCTTTTAAGTTTGCCACGTGATAGTTTTGTAAAAATTCATTCAAATGATTATCAAGGAATGCAACGAATTGAAGCGGCTTATACATACGGCGGCCCCAAGGCTTCTGTCGATACGGTTTCAAAGCTTTTGAATATACCTATCAATCATTATATTGTATTTAATTTTAATTCTTTCCAAAAGGTTATTGATGAACTGGGTGGCATTGATGTTCAAGTACCAAAAGATTTTGAAGGGCCGATTTTAGATACTGGTAAAAAGGTACAGTTTAAAAAAGGACAACAACATTTAAATGGTGAGGAAGCCTTAGCTTTTTCCCGTGAACGAAAAATAGACAATGATATTATGCGCGGTTTACGTCAACAAATTGTGCTGGATGCGGTGAAAGACAAGGCACTTGAAATTAATTCGATTACGAAATACTTAAAGATAGCCGAAGCGCTTGACGGAGAAATTCAAATGGATTTAACGATGAAGCAAATGAAAGAAATTATTCAAGGGATATTAAAAACGAAGGACTATAACACAAAATCTCTTACATTTGATTGGCGTGCTTTTAGCAATGAGGGGCGGAGTATGGTTGAACTTTATGCGGATAGCGTGACGCATGTTAGTCATCAGTTGCGTGCTTCGCTTGGCCTGGAGAAGGAAGCTGTAAATGATAAGATCTTCCAAACAAATGGCCACTATAAATATGAAAGTGACTATTCTACAGCTACAAAAGAACAGGAGAAGGCGGCCGATACTTTTAGGGGTGAAAATGTGTACGTGGGAACACCGGGTAATACTAAAACGGGCAAGTTACCGAATCGAAAAACTGAAACAGGATTTTATGATTAAAAAGTATCCTCTTTAAAATGAGAATCTATGAAAAAATCTCGTAATCTATTCATCAAATAGATTACGAGATTTTTTATCGATTTGCATAAAATTTAATTATTTATGATTCTATGTTATTCCGTTAAAAATGCATCCTCTTCCCGTCCAACTAACATACGCACCCCTTGGATAAGATTAAATAGGAATAAAACAGCGGTTAAAATGATTAACACGACAACAGCGCCAAACGCGATGAAACCAACTGTATTCGAACTATCTGTACTCACAGCCACAAGCGACAGGATACAAAATGTAAAAAAGATACTAATTGTCGGTAAAATATGTGTAAAAAGGGCTACCTTGGAATGGTGTTTCACATCACGGGATTCCCCAAAGACCCAAATAAATAAAGGAACCAGTACGGGGGCAAATAAAATGCTGAAGTAGCTCAGCGCGTTCACGATTTTATGATTATTCATTTTCGAACATCCTCTCTTTAACTTATACTTTTATTATAAAGAAAGGAAGAAATGACAACCATCGAATGATGTGACAAATTTAAAGTTTGGAATGACAGTTTTGTAAGTTTAAATGACAGATTTAAGCGACCATACCTTACTACGCCAGCGCCTAAACATCAAATAGGAGCGAATCCCTTCATCGATAATATAGGCTAGCCAAACGCCGACAAGTCCAAGTCCGGCGGTAATGCCAAGCACATAGGAGAATGGCAAACTAACAATCCACATTACAATCAAACCTACAATAAATGGGAATTTTACATCTCCTGTTGAATTTAAACTGCTAATAATAATGATATTTGTTGCTCGGAAAAGTTCAAGCGCGATGGAAAGTAAAAATAGCGTTTTAGTCATCTCAATAACTAGTTCATTGGATGTAAATAAACGCATGATTGGCTCAGCAAAAAGGTAAAGTAAAATGCTAACAACGAGCGCAATAACAGTACCGATTTTCCAACTTTTTAAACCTTGTTGATAGGCTTTTTCCACTTCTTTCGCCCCCACAGCGCGTCCAATTAAAATTTGGGATGCTTGTCCAATCGCTATTGCGAAAAGGGCGACAAATTGGCTTACGCTTGAAGCGTAAACTTTTGTAGTTAGGGCTTCGGTACCTAAAATGGCGATGATAGCTGTTACGACTAGCTGGGAGCCAGCGTATGACATATTTTCGCCGGCTGAAGGAAGACCTAATTTTAATATAGAATAAAGAAGTTTGTTGGAGTAATGTTTGAGCTTTCCGAAGTTAAATGTGTAGCCGATGTATTTTTTGAGCATGAAAATAGCCATAATCATGCCAATAAAGTTTGCGATGGCTGTGGCAATTCCCACCCCAGCGACGCCTAAATCTAGGTAAGCTAGCGGCCCGTAAAGAAAGACATAGTTACCGACTACGTTAATAGTACTAATCGTAACGGGTACGAGCATCGCCTGACGGACATAACCGTGCACGCGAATAATCGGCAAAATCGACGAGTGAATCGCAATGATGATAGAGCTGCCGCCGATAATTTCAAGAAAGGGCGAGCCGACGCGGATTAGTTCGTCGTCTAAACCAACTAGTCGAAGGAAAGTGTCGCTTGCAAATAAAAAGATAATACTCATAATAATTCCGATAATAAAAGCCACAATTAGACCATTGGTAATGACACGTTCAATCATTTTATGCCGCTCTGCTCCAATCATTTGGGCAACTAAAATTTGCACACCTACACTAATAAAACCATACATGATGATAGAAATGACGAGAATTTGACTGGCGACTCCTGTTGCAGCAACAGCCTCATCAGAATAGTGGCCCAGCATGAAAACATCGACATAATTAATCATGATACGTAAAAACTGTTCAATAAAAATGGGCCAAGCGAGTGTGAAAAGACTCATTTTTGCAATATTTGTGTGATCTGCCAAGTAAAAACCTCCCTTTATGTTTGTTTTTTTGGTCATGTGTGAATAATAAGAAAGTACGCATATAACAAGGAACATTATAAGGGATTGCCACATAAAAGTATAGGGTTATTTTTGTAAAAAATAGGCTTTTAAAAAAAACTGCTTTTTTTAGTTGACATTCGATTAAAATTGCATATAATTAGTTAGGTAAACTAAATAAAAGGAGGGGCAAGCATGTACCCATCTGATGAAGATTTGGGGCATTCAGTTATAAAGGCATTCATGAATTTTAAGCGAGCTGAGATGTCGAGTTTCCAAATGGAAGGCTACACGAAAGCTGAAACGCGATTTATGTTTGTACTTTTTCACGGTGTTAAAATGAGTGATTCAGACTTGGGCGTAAGTGTCGCTGAAATAGGCAAGCGCCTGCGCATTTCAAAACCAAGTGTCACACAACAAATTAATGCGCTAGAGAAAAAGGGCCTCATTACGCGTATTCAAAATCCAGCTGACAAGCGCGCCGCCTATTTGAATTTTACTGAAAAAGGAAGGGCGCTGACAGAAGAAATCATTGCAGCTTTTCATCAAAATTTTGAAGATATGCGCGATTTTCTAGGAGAAGAAGATATGCGGACACTCATTTCACTGCTTGAAAAGCTCACGGATTATTTAAATGAAAAGGCGAAACAAGAAGGAGGCGGAATGCCAAAATGATTAAGCTTTTTAAGCGATTAAAGCCCTACTCATGGGGGATTATTATCGTATTAGTGCTAACGTTTATCCAAGTTCTCGGTCAGCTATACTTGCCGACGCTTATGTCAAACATCATTGATAAAGGTGTTGTGCAGGGAGATAAACCGTATATTTGGAAAACAGGTGGCCTAATGCTCTTGCTTTCTGCTGGAGCCGTTATTTTATCCGTCATTATCGTCTATATCGCATCTCGTATTTCAATGGGATTCGGTCGCGATTTACGTGATAAAATTTTTACACAAGTTGAAAACTTTTCTTTACAAGAGTTTAATAAAGTTGGCACTTCTTCGCTCATAACAAGAACAACGAATGATGTGGTTCAAATTCAAAATGTTCTTTATATGATGCTTAGAATGATGGTTATGGCGCCAATCATGCTTATTGGCGGGATTATTATGGCGGTTGGTCGCGATGCAAAATTATCGCTTATTTTTGTTGTCGTATTACCGATACTGCTATTACTTGTTGTTTTACTAGGCGGCAAAGCAATGCCTATGTTTAAAAACTTACAAAAGAAAATGGATAAGTTAAACCGAGTGATTCGTGAAGGCCTAACCGGTATCCGTGTTATTCGTGCCTTTAACCGCAACCAAGACGAACTAAATAAATTTGAAGAAGCGAATAACGATTATGCCGTCACTGCAATAGGCGTTAACCGCTTATTATCACTTATGAGTCCACTAATGATGCTCATTATGAATTTAACTTCCATTGCCATCGTTTGGATTGGCGCTCATTTCATCAGCGAAGGTAATATGATGGTCGGCGATTTAATGGCCTTTATCCAATATGCTATGCAGATTATGATGAGCTTTATGATGCTTTCTGCCGTTTTCATTTTCATTCCACGTGCAGGAGCTTCAGCGGAACGAATTAATGAAGTATTAGATATGAGCGCTGAAATTTTAGACCCCAATGCACCAAAATCAGCAGATAGTCGCGCGATGCTTGAATTTCAAAATGCTTCCTTCCGTTATGAAGGGGCTGAAAAACCAGTTATTGCAGACATTAGTTTTAAAGCAAAAGCGGGTGAAACGATTGCGATTATTGGAAGTACGGGTGCTGGTAAATCTACCTTAATTAATATGGTGCCGCGTTTCTATGATACTGAAAATGGTGCGGTTCTAGTTAACGGCGTCAACGTGCGGGATATGACGCAGGAAGAATTGCGTGAAAAAATTGGACTTGTTCCGCAAAAAGCAGTTCTCTTTACGGGAGATATCGAATCTAATTTACTTTACGGAAAAGAAGATGCAACTGAAGATGAGATGTGGCGGGCGCTTGAAATTGCCCAAGCAAAAGATTTTGTGTCAAAATTACGTAAAGGTCTTCATTCCCGCGTGGAGCAAGGCGGAAATAATTTCTCAGGTGGTCAAAAGCAGCGGCTTGCAATTGCTAGAGCGCTCATTCGGAAGCCTGAAATCTACATTTTTGATGACAGTTTCTCCGCGCTCGATTTTAAAACAGATGCGAAATTGCGCAGTGCTTTAAAATCAGAAGTAGAAAATTCTATTATGATTATCGTCGCACAGCGTATCACATCGGTTGTCGACGCCGATCAAATTATTGTTTTAAATGAAGGTAAAGTTGCCGGAATTGGAACGCATAGTGAACTTAAAGAATCCAATGAGATTTACCGTGAAATCATGCGTTCACAACTTTCAGAGGAGGAGATAGCATGAGTCCAGGACCAGGTTCCCACGGTGGGGTAATGGGTGTGAAATCAAAACCAAAAGACTTTAAAAACACGCTATTCCGTTTGCTCGGCTATATGAAGCCTCGAACAGTAGCCATTTCAGTGGTCTTTATCTTTGCGATTCTCTCCACTATTTTTAATATTTTTAGCCCAAAAGAATTAGGAAAAGCAACAACGGAAATTTTTAAAGGAGTTATGAGCCCAGCTGGCATCAATGACGATAAAATTTTTGATATTTTATTTTTCGTCTTTCTACTCTATATAGGTAGCTCGGTTTTTAGCTTTATCCAGCAATATGTCATGTCAAGCGTTGCACAGCGTACCGTCTATGATATGCGCCGTGATTTAAAGGAAAAAATGGCACGTATGCCACTTAAATATTACGACACCCGTTCAAACGGGGACATTCTAAGTCGCGCTGTCAACGATATGGACAATATCGCCAATACATTACAACAATCACTAACTCAAGCGATTACAGCAATCGTCCAAATTATTGGTGTTCTTATTATGATGCTAACAATTAGTTGGCAAATGACATTAATTGTTGTGGCAACAGTTCCTTTAAGTATTATTATTGTAGGTCTTATTGCGAGCAAATCCCAAGCTTTCTTTGCGGCGCAACAGCGCAATTTAGGGATTTTAAATGATACAGTAGAAGAAACATATGGTGGCCAAACGATTGTGAAAGCCTTTGGTCAGGAAAAGAAAACGCTTGTTACGTTTGAAGAAGTAAATGATGATTATTATAAAGCAGCTAAAAAAGCCCAATTTATTTCTGGTATTATGATGCCGATGATGCAATTTGTAGGCAACTTAGGTTATGTGGCCGTCTGTGTAGGCGGTGGGATTTTTGTAACAAATGGTACATTGCAAGTTGGGGAAATCCAATCATTTACACAATATGTGCAATTATTTTCGCAACCTATTTCGAGCGTAGCTAATATTGCAAACGTCATTCAATCCACGATTGCTTCTGCGGAACGGGTTTTTGAAATCATGGACGAAGAGGAAGAAAAAGACATGATTCCGGAAACGATTCCTACTATAAAAGAAGAACAAGGTAAGATTGTTTTCGACCATGTGAAGTTTGGTTATTCGCCTGATAAACCACTTATGAATGATTTGCAAATCAATGTCAATCAAGGGCAGATGGTGGCGATTGTAGGGCCGACTGGTGCAGGGAAAACGACCATTATTAATCTATTGATGCGTTTTTATGATGTGGATGATGGCGCAATTCGAATTGACGGCGTAGATACGCGTGATATGACAAAAGACGAAGTGCGTGCGAAATTCGGGATGGTATTGCAAGATACTTGGCTATTTAGTGGTACGATTGCGGAAAATATTGCATATGGTCGTGAAGGCGCTACGCTTGATGAAGTGGTTGGAGCTGCAAAAGCCGCCTATGCGGATGATTTCATTCGTCGTTTGCCAGATGGCTATGATACGGTACTAAATGAAGAAGGAAGCAATATTTCTCAGGGACAAAAACAATTACTAACGATTGCCCGCGCTATTTTATCGGACCCAAGTATTTTAATTCTAGACGAAGCAACGTCAAGTGTAGATACAAGAACCGAGCTGAACATTCAACTCGCAATGGGGAATTTAATGGAAGGCCGTACAAGCTTTGTAATTGCCCACCGCTTATCAACTATCCGTGATGCAGATTTAATTCTTGTCATGAATCATGGTGATGTGATTGAACAAGGTACTCATCAAGAATTGCTAGGTGAAAATGGTTTCTACGCAGACCTATACAATAGCCAATTTACAGGCTCACAAGCAGTATAACGATAAAAACTGGATGATTTTTCATCCAGTTTTTTTATAGTGAGCAGTCTTCTTGAAAGAGAGAACGTATCTTCGTTATGATAAGGTTAACTTATTTCCCGGGAAATAAATTAGAAGAGGAGGGAAGAATATGTACACATCTATTTCTACAAAAGAATTGGATGAAAAGCGGAAGTCCTATGACATAATTGATGTCCGAGATCGCGATGCTTTTTTAGAACGTCATATCGAAGGCGCAGAAAATATTCCGATTGAAGAGTTAGAAGAGCACTTAGACCATCTTTCAAAAGAAAAAAATTATGCTGTCATTTGTTATTCTGGAAAACGGTCTATGTTGGCAAGTGAATTTTTAGATAGCCAAGGTTTTCAAGTCACGAATGTACGCGGTGGCATGAATGAATGGTAAAGAAAAAGCAGAAAATCGATATACTCGATTTTCTGCTTTTTTTTAAAATTGTTCTGCAAGTTTAACCGCTTCATCACGACCTGCTTGGATTAAATCTTTTGCTTGATCAGGGCGCGCGTTATGGCCTTCTACAACAACCATTTCAGTTTCAGTAATACCAAAATGACTTAAAATGTTTTTAACATAGTTTAAAGACATTTCATAACTCTCAAGTGGACCATCAGAATAGATACCGCCACGAGCGTTTAATAAAGCCACTTTTTTACCGTGAACTAAACCAACCGGACCTTCTGGCGTATATTTAAATGTTTTACCTGCTTGGTTTAAATAGAACAGGTAAGTTAAAAATTGAGCCGGAATGCTGAAATTCCAAAGCGGGAATGCCATGACAACTTTATCCGCTTTTAAAAATTGGTCTAAGTAGCCATTTGCAATATCAGCTAAGCGTTTTTCGTCTTCAGTAAGGGGCTCACCACCAGCTTCTTTATGTAGACCGCTCATCATCACGCCGTCATAATAAGGTAGTTCCTCTTCAAATAAGTTAAGTTCTGTTACTTGGTCTTCAGGATGGCTTTTTTGATAAGCATCTAAAAAAGTTTCATAAAGCGTCACACTGACAGAGCGTTCCGCAGGTAGTCCGTTTGCTTTAATAAATAATACGTTAGACATAAAATTAATTCCTCCAAAAATTTAATAATACTTATACAGTTTAGCGGAAAAACATACAAAATAGCAAGTGCTTAGCTTACAAAAAATTAGTAGCTTTTAAGAAGAATTCTAATAGGGAACATGATACACTAAGGGAGACAGGAGGGATTGAATTGGAAATTAGAAAAATTGCAGAAGAGGAAATCCATCAAATTAAGAAGTTGCGCGATTATGCCTTTCGCACGCCAGGCAGAGGCGGTGAGGAAGACTTTTTATTTTGGATGGAAAAAGCCACACGACTTGGAGCCTTTTTAAATGGGAAATTAAGCGCACAAGTGATGACTTATCCGCTAGAAATATCATTTTTAGGGCAGAAAATAAAAATGGGTGGGGTCGCTTATGTGGCAACTTTTCCAGAAAATAGGCGTGGTGGTCTTATTCGGGCGCTCATGAGGGCGTCGCTAAACGAAATGAAGGATAAGGGACAGCTCGTTTCTTATTTGCACCCTTTCGACATTCCTTTTTATCAAAAATTTGGGTTTGACCTTGTTGCGAATGAAGTGAGTGCAACGCTTGTGCTGAAAAATCTCATGCAGCGTTCTAGTGGGCAGGGAAGTATTGTACGCACAAGTGCGAATCAGTCTCTCTTTAGTGAGAGGTAAAGCTGTTTATGAAACATACGCCAATCAACATCACGGCATGCTCATTCGCGATGACGCCTGGTGGGATCGTCTTATGCGGCGGGGATATATCGCAAGAAGCGGCACTATTTTG
>NZ_ALWW01000059.1 GCF_000344175.1 Listeria fleischmannii subsp. fleischmannii LU2006-1
TCAGTGGATTATTTTTTTTTCCGTGCCCCCTCGCTTTACAGCTGATAAAAAGTTGTCGGTTAATACAAATCTCTGCAAACGATTTAAATGAAGCCTCCCGTTCAGGATTAAAGTCACGTATGGCCTTAAAAAAGACCAATCATCCTTCCTGAATCAACTTCACGTTCAGCCCCCTGTCAAAAATACTTGCGTTGACTTTCSAATTCCAATATACGATGCTTTGATACTTATCGAAAAAGTACTCAAGCGCATCCGTACTTCCGCCTCTAGCAAGTGTTAGCAAATCCATTTCATTCATTTGTTCTCGTTCATTTGTCAAATCTGATTTGGCTTCCTTCGCTAAAAAGATTTTGCTTTCATTATACAAAGACCACACCTTTAGCGTTCAACTTTTATTTTTCACCCCTACGCCACTTTTCTAGCTGTTGAATCGTATCAGAATCTAAGTTTAATTTAGATTTTGGTCATTTCTTCCCTAATACGTTTCATTTTCTTATCAATTGATCGACTCATTTCTTGAATTTCAAAAAATAACTCTCTTGAGGAAATCCGTAACGCTCCTTGTCCAAAAATCGCCCATTGCTCCGTATAATCGCTCGTTGCAACCATAATTTGCGTTTTTGGCATTTTTCCACTCAATAGCTTTTCTTTCTATATATTCATCCGCCGTCTCATCCTCTTTAGTGAATACAATCTTTACTTTGTGACGCTCCATTTTCCTTTGAGTGCCCCGAACATACTGAGCATCAAAAACAATGACAATATCATAACCCGTATAACTTTGATATTCCGCCATCTTAGCAATAAGACCGTTTCTCGCCATTTCTAAATCATAATCTTTTAAATTAGAAAGCTCCGGCCAAGCTCCAATAACATTATAGCCATCTACTAATAAAATCCGTTTCATTTATTGCTCCAATGGATTTCGCTTCCGGTACACTTCATAAAGTAAAATACTCGCTGCTACAGAAGCATTTAAGGAAGTCACTTTTCCAATCATCGGTAAATGTATAAGAAAATCACACTTTTCACGCACTAAACGGCTCATTCCGCGCCCCTCGCTACCAATAACAAGTGCAAGCGGTAAATCTGCATCCATTGTCCGGTAATCACTACTACCAGACGCATCCGTTCCAAAAATCCACAGTCCTCTTTTTTGCAGCTCTTCAATTGTTTTCGCAATATTCGTCACACGCACAACCGGAACATATTCAATCGCACCCGTCGAAGCTTTCGCCACCGTTTGCGTCAAACTTACCGAGCGCCTTTTAGGAATAATAATACCATGAGCCCCAATCGAATCAGCCGTTCGCATAATAGAACCTAAATTATGTGGGTCCTCAAGCTCATCCAAAATAATAAAAAATGGTTTCTCGTCCTTTTCACTAGCCGCACGAAATAAATCATCCAGCTCAAAATACTGATACGCCGCAACTTGCGCCACCACACCTTGATTTGCGTGAGGCACCACTTTATCAACCTTTACTTTTGGGACAAAACGCACTTCCACGCCTCTCTCTTTGGCAAGGCCAATAATTTGTTTCATGACCCCTTTTTGCGACCCTTCCGCAATCATAATTTTATGAATATCTCGACCCGAACGCAGTACTTCGAGAACAGGGTTCTTGCCGCCAATCCACTCTTCATTATTATTTTCCATTTTAATTCCCCCTCTCGATAATTCGTACAGACAAATCAAGCCATTCCATAAGGCGCGCCTCATCTTCACCTAAATATAAATAACCAATAACCGCTTCAAATGCGCTCGATAAATTATAAGTTGCAGCATCCGTATTTTTGGGAAGTGAATACGATTTAGCATTGCGACCGCGCTTATAAACCGCCATTTCCTCCTCCGTTAAGAAGTCGCGTTCTAAAAGCGTGTTTAAAACTTTCGCCTGCCCTTTCGCCGAAACAAATTCCGTCGCCTTTTTTTGCAACTGATTAGGTTTCGTTTTCCCGAGTTGTAGCAAATAAAGTCGAATGTGTTGCTCGTAAACAGCATCGCCCATATACGCCAGCGCAAGGCCGTTCAGTTGTTTATAGTCTTTCACCTTCGCCATTTCTTATCCCCGTTTCCAGCGCGTGCCGTGTGCTGTATCTTCTAAAATAATATTTTTTTCCTTTAATAAATCACGAATTTCATCTGCGCGCGCGAAGTTTCGCTCATTTCGCGCCTGCAAACGCTCCAAAATAAGCGCGTCAATCTCAGCATCTTGAAGCTCCACCTGGGAAGTATCCTCAAGACGAACGCCTAAAACCTCTGCAAATAAACGCATCATGCTATAAAACTCACGTAAAACCGTCACCGAAACGTAGTCACGTGTTAAATAAATATTGGCGCGTTTAGAAAGCTCATGAAAAGCCGTAATCGCATTCGCCGTATTGAAATCATCGTCCATCTCATCTTCAAATTGCATTTTAAGTTCCGTCAGCTGCTCAAGCCATTCATCTTTATGCTCAGCATCACTAAAATCATCCTCAACAGACTGAATACGATAATCTAAATTGTGATAAGTTGTGCGAAGGCGCATCAAACCATTCTCCGCATCATTTAGCGTCACATCACTAAGCGAAATAGGTCTACGATAATGTACAGACAACATGAAAAAGCGAATGACGTTCGGATCATGCTCCTTCAAAACATCGTGTAGCGTAATAAAATTCCCAAGCGACTTCGACATTTTTTCCCCATCGATGTTTAAAAAGCCATTATGCATCCAGTAATTCGCAAAAGTTTTACCCGTTAACGCTTCTGATTGCGCGATTTCATCCTCATGATGTGGGAAAATTAGATCCTGTCCGCCCGCATGAATGTCAATTGTATCACCTAAATATTTCCGTGCAAGCGTAGAGCATTCAATATGCCAGCCAGGACGTCCCTTCCCAAATGGACTTTCCCAAAAAATCTCGCCTGGTTTCGCACTTTTCCAAAGAACAAAATCGAGTTGGTCTTCCTTCAAATCATTCGCAAGAACTCGCGCCCCCATTTGAAGTTCTGCAATCGGCTGTTGTGATAATTTTCCATAATCCGCAAATTTTTTCGTACGATAATATACGTCCCCTTGCGATTCATAGGCAAAACCTTTTTCAATCAGCGCTGAAATAAACGCAATAATTTCATCCATATTTTCGGTTACACGTGGATTTACCGTTGCTTTCGCCACATTTAACTGATCAACATCATCAAAATAAGCCCCAATAAACTTATCTGCCACTTCCGGAACCGAAATCTTAAGCTCCTCCGCCGCACGAATTAATTTATCATCCACATCCGTAAAATTCGATACAAATTGCACATCATATCCGCGGTAAGTCAGGTAACGACGCACCGTATCAAACACAATAATCGGACGAGCATTCCCAATATGAATATAATTATAAACAGTTGGGCCACAAACATACATTTTTACTTTCCCATCATTTATTGGTTTAAAAATCTCCTTCTCACGTGTTAAAGTATTATAAATTTGCAAAGACATTTTATTCATCATCTCCTCGTTCCAATTTCGCTAATTTTTCTTCTAATTGTTCAATTCTTTTATAAAAAAGTTCCAAGTTTGGCTCTGTATGCGCTACCGTGCGCCCGTTTAATCGCACTACTTTTGCAGGAATCCCAACAACCGTCGAATGCGGCGGAACATCCTTCAAAACCACAGCACCAGCCCCAACCTTTGACTCCGTTCCAATTTCAATCGGGCCTAAAATTTTAACCCCCGCAGAAATTAACACACCATTTCGTACAGTGGGATGCCGTTTCCCTGAATCCTTCCCCGTGCCACCAAGCGTCACCCCGTGAAACAAAACAACATCCGTTCCAATTTCAGCCGTCTCTCCAATAACCACCCCTGCTCCGTGATCAATAAACAGCCGTCTCCCAATCTCAGCACCCGGATGAATTTCAATATTCGTCATAAACCGAGCAAATTGAGAAAGCATTTTTGAGAAAACAATCATATTATGTTTATAGAAAAAGTGCGCCACACGATAAGTCCAAATAGCATGAACCCCGGCATTTGTAAAAAAGGCATCTATTCGTTTTCGCGTCGCCGGGTCATTTTTAATGACGGTATCCAGATCCTCTATAAATTTCCTCGCCATCTTGTTCTCCTCCACTGTTTTATTTTAAAGTTGGATGGGGTGGAACTCGCTCCACTCATACATCATTATCTTTCATGCGGGCTTAGCCCGTATGAATCCTGCTTGGATTAACAACTCGCTTCGCTCGTTCTTATATTTGGGCTCTAACGGGCGGAGCCCGTAAGAGCCCAAACAAAAAGACACCCCTATACAGAGACGTCTTGCGCGGTTCCACTCTGATTGGACTGATGAATCCAGTCCCACCTTGTATACAGGGGTAACGGCCTGTCGACGCCTAGCGATACTCTTTACATTTCCCGCCAGGACTCAGGGATGCATTTCCAAAATGGTCGAACTAAGCCACTCTCAGCAACGTGGCCCTCTCTGTGAGTCTCGCATTTCGTACTTCTTCCCATCAATGATTTCGATTACTATAGTACTTCTATTATAACAACAAAACCAAGAATCGCAACATTTATTATTTGGGTTAAAAGCAAAAAGAACGAAGAGAAGCAACTGCCACTCGTCGTCCTTTCTTATTTATTTCGTAAGCCATGCATTTAGACGGCTTAAAACTCTCTCTTTTCCAAGAACTTCGATCGCAAGCGGTAATTCAGGGCCATGCATTTCGCCAGTTGTTACAATACGAATCGGCATGAATAAGCCTTTTCCTTTAACACCAGTTTCTTTTTGCACGCGTTTTATGGCCGCCTTCACTTCATCTGAAACAAAGGGATCCAAATTCGCCACTTCATTTGCAAAAGCACGAATGACAGTTGGCACAGTTTCAGCACTAAGCACGTCTTGTTCCTCTTCATCAAAATTCATTTGACTAGCGTCCGCAAAGAACATTTCTGTTAGCCCAACAATTTCCGCACCATAACTCATTTGTTCATGATATAGCGAAACTAATTTGTGAACCCATTCCAGTTCTTCAGCCGTCAATTCCTCCGGCACAACACCAGCTTTTTGCAGATGGGGAAGAGATAATTCAACCACATCATTTAGCGGTAATTTTTTTACATACTGATTATTAACCCATGTCAGCTTTTGTGTATCAAAAAGTGCTGGCGATTTGGACAGACGGTTAGGGTCAAAAATTTTAATAAATTCTTCCTTCGAGAAAATTTCTTCCTCACCTTCTGGCGACCAACCTAACATTGCAATAAAATTAAATAAGGCTTCAGGTAGATAACCTAAATCACGATATTGTTCAATAAACTGGATAATAGAACCATCTCGTTTACTTAATTTCCGTCTACTTTCATTCACTATCAATGTCATATGTCCAAATTTTGGCGCCTCCCAGCCAAAAGCATTATAAATCATAATTTGTTTTGGCGTATTCGAAATATGATCATCACCACGAAGAACATGTGTCATCTCCATCAAATGGTCATCTACCGCAACTGCAAAATTATAAGTAGCATACCATCTTTCTTGCCAATAACAAAATCCCCAATACCATTTGTATCAAAGGAAACATCATCTTTGACCATATCATTAAATGTAATCGTCTCATTTTCAGGCACTGCAAAACGAATACTTGGCTTTAGACCTTGCGCTTCTTTTTCCGCACGCATAGCATCCGTTAAATGGCGACATTTCCCACTATAACGCGGCATTTCTCCACGAGCTTTTTGTGCTTCTCGTTCTGCTTCAAGCTCTTCTTCTGTACAATAACATTTATATGCCTTACCTTCATCTAGCAACTGCTCAAGCAGCGGGTCATAAATCGCTTTACGCTCAGATTGGCGATAAGGGCCATATTGACCAGGTTTATCTATTCCCTCGTCCCAATCAATACCTAGCCACTTAAGATTTCGAAGCTGACTTTCTTCGCCGTCCTCAACATTACGTTTTAAATCAGTATCCTCAATACGAATCACAAAATCTCCATCATTGTGTCTCGCAAATAAATAATTAAAAAGTGCTGTCCGCGCATTTCCTATATGTAAAAATCCTGTTGGACTTGGCGCATAACGAACACGAACCTTCTTATTTTCAACCAAAACAGTTCACTCCTTTTTCACTTTTCAAGTAGCACAACGGCTAAACTTGCAATACCTTCCTCACGACCAGTAAAACCTAATTTTTCCGTTGTCGTGGCTTTCACATTCACTTGAGACGGGGAAGCATCTAATAGTAGCGCAATTCGCTCCTTCATCGCTTCCACATAAGGGGCCATCTTAGGCTTTTCCGCTATAATCGTACAATCTAAATTTGATAACTGATAGCCTTCCGCTTTTACCTCCTGCCAAACTTTGAGTAAAAGCTCCGCAGAATCTGCATCTTTAAAGGCTATATCCGTATCTGGGAAAAAATGTCCAATATCTCTTCTCGCAATAGCTCCGATAATCGCATCTGTCACGGCATGCAACAATACATCCGCATCGCTATGCCCGATTAAGCCCTTCTCATAAGGAATTTCTATCCCACCAATAATCAGCTTTCTTTCTTCAACAAGCTGATGCACATCGTACCCTTGACCAATACGAATCATCTAACATTCCCTCCCAACTCACCAAAATCGCTTTTGCAAGCGGCATATCCTCAGGCGTCGTTAGTTTAATATTATAATAACTACCTTCTACAACACATATCTTGGCAGAAAGACGCTCAACAAGACTAGCTTCATCTGTTCCAAGGAAATCTTCTGCGAACGCTCTTTGGTGTGCCTCCTTCAAAAGCCCTGCCCGAAATGCTTGCGGCGTTTGAATCTGCCAAAGGTTATCCCGGTCTACAGTTTCCCGAACAAAACCTAACGATACACGTTTTACCGTATCTTTCACCTTCACCGCACAAATACTTGCATCTTGCTGTAAAACAGCGTCTAGCAAGCGATCCACAATATCTAACGTCACAAACGGCCTAGCCCCATCATGCACAAGAATAATTTCTTCTTCCTCACATTTTACAAGGCCATTTCGAACACTATATTGCCGTTCTGAGCCGCCCGTCACAACCTCAACTTTTGTTCCTGCTAAATCAAGATTTTGAAGCGATTCAAAAACCAAGCTCACTTCTTCCGCCTGACAGACAATGACGATATGTGTGCAGCGACTATCCATTAAAAACGGCTTTAATGCATGTATAAAAATCGGTTCATCAAATAATTCTAACCACATTTTATTTCGTTTAGCATTCATTCTCTTACCTTGACCCGCTGCTAAAAAAATCAGTTCATAGTTCATTTACACTAACTCCTGCCTAATTCCAAAAGTCAATTTGGTTTTGCGAAAATCATTCTTCCAGCCGACGTTTGAAGCACACTTGTTACTTCTACTTCAATCGTTTCATTCATAAATTTACGGCCATCCTCTACAACAATCATCGTGCCATCATCTAAATAAGCAACACCTTGATTATGCTCTTTCCCATCTTTTACAACAAGAACTGTCATTTTCTCACCTGGTAAGACAACTGGCTTCACTGCATTCGCTAAATCATTAATATTTAAAACCGGAACATTTTGGAATTCGCAAACTTTATTCAAATTATAATCATTCGTTACAACTGTTCCATTCATTATCTTAGCTAACTTAACAAGTTTACTATCCACTTCCGCAATATCTTCAAAATCGCCTTCATACATTTCCACTTTAATCTTCTCTTCTTTTTGAATACGATTTAAAATATCAAGACCTCGGCGACCACGCGTCCGTTTTAAAGTATCTGATGAGTCCGCAATATGTTGTAATTCAGCTAGTACAAAAAGCGGTATCACAATAACACCATTTAAAAAACCTGTCATTAAAATATCAGCAATTCGCCCATCAATTATAACACTCGTATCTAAAATTTTATAGCCTGTCTCTTCGTTTGGAGCTTCCTTGTTTAAAATACCTTCTACAGTCTTTTTACGCTGGTTTTTCCCACTAAATAAAGTACCTAGTTCATTCCTACGACTAATTCCAACACGAAATCCTAAATACCCTAATACTAATGTTAAAACAATAGGTACTACAGAATTAATAATCGGAATCCGTGTTTGGCTGAACGCATTGCCCGCAAAAAATGCAATAACTAGTCCAATAATAAGGCCTAGTCCCCCGTATACAATGGTTACACTTGAAATTTTCGTCAATTTCTCCTCAAGCCAATTAAGTGCGGCTTCTATATATTTCACCGCCCAAAAAGTAATAAGATAAAATATAATTGCACCAACAAAAGCATTGGCATAAGGATTATTGAGCCATAAATATTGAGAAACACCCGCTTTTAAATAAATTGCCGGTAAAATAAAAACACCTGCTGTTCCTCCAAGCAAAATAAAACAAACTCGAATTACCCATCTTAGCATTTTTTATCCTCCCTTCGTTTAAAAATACGCCTGATATTAAGCGTTTCACCTTTCATTTTACACTATTAAATAGACAACCCGCAAATTTTCCCCTTAAAAGAAATGATTAAGATTTAGGTAATGCCTTTTTTAAAGCTTCCGCAATAGTTTCCACTGCAATAATAGAAACACTCGCTGGCACTTTAATTTCCAAACGATTATTCGCAGGAATAAAAATACGTTTAAATCCTAGTTTAGCCGCTTCTTTAACCCGCTCTTCAATACGAGCGACTCGGCGCACTTCACCAGTTAAACCAAGTTCTCCAATAAAGCAATCCGTACTATTTGTTGAACGGTCATGATAACTGGATGCAATACTAATCGCAATCGCTAAGTCCACTGCCGGCTCATCTAATTTAACTCCTCCGGCGGCTTTTAAATAAGCATCTTGATTTTGTAAAAGTAAACCAACTCGTTTTTCTAAAACCGCCATTATAAGCGAAACTTTGTTATAATCAAGCCCCGTCGCCATCCGCTTTGCATTACCAAACATAGTAGGAGAAACCAAAGCTTGAATCTCTACAAGTACCGGTCTTGTCCCCTCCATTGATGCCACAACAGTTGAACCAGAAGCATTTTCTAATCGCTCTTCTAAAAAGACTTCTGATGGATTTTTCACCTCAACAAGCCCAACATCTCGCATTTCAAAAATACCTATTTCATTAGTCGAACCAAAACGGTTTTTAACGGCTCGCAAAATACGATAAGCATGGTGTCTTTCCCCTTCAAAATAAAGAACCGTATCTACCATATGTTCAAGAAGTCTAGGACCAGCAATATTCCCTTCTTTCGTAACATGGCCAACAATGAAAACCGTAATATTTTGCAACTTCGCAATACGCATAAGCGCTGCCGTAGATTCTCTCACCTGTGATACACTACCAGCCGCACTCGTAACATCTGGATGGTACACCGTTTGAATAGAG
Source organism: Listeria fleischmannii subsp. fleischmannii LU2006-1 (assembly GCF_000344175.1). Classification (GTDB taxonomy): domain Bacteria; phylum Bacillota; class Bacilli; order Lactobacillales; family Listeriaceae; genus Listeria; species Listeria fleischmannii. The sequence continues at coordinate 9,349 of NZ_ALWW01000059.1, forward strand.
TCAATGATTACAAAATCCGGATTAATAAAATTGATGGTTTCTTGAATGGCTTCTAAATTCGTTTCAGCATATAAATATAAATTGTCGCCTGAAACTTGCAAGCGCTCCGCACGTAATTTCGTTTGTTTCACAGATTCCTCACCTGAAATATAAAGCACTTTTTTCTGAGCTAAAGTTAGTGCCGCTGATACTTGAAGTAAGAGCGTTGATTTACCAATTCCAGGGTCGCCCCCAACTAATACCATTGATCCCACAACCACACCGCCACCAAGCACACGATTTAGTTCCGGCATATTAGTTTGAACCCTTTTTTCAAGTTCACTCACAACATCTGTAATTCGTGTCGCTTTCGAAGCCTCTCCTGTATGTGTGAAAGTTTGTCTCGTCGCTTTTTTAGAAGGCTCCAGCGCCTCCACCATCTGGTTCCACTCACCACAATTCGGGCATTTCCCCATCCATTTAGGAGACTCATAACCACATGAATTACAAACAAATTTTGTTGACCTTTTTGCTTTTGCCATAAATCCTCACCCTCCACGTAATCCATTGTATCATAGAACAAACGAACGTATATTCTTTTTTATGAAAAAAGCTTTTTTAAATTTGCGCACCCCTAAAAAAAAGGTTTTTCTCGCGGATTCCCGCAAGAAAAACCTCAACGCCTTATTTTACACTTTCTTTTTTTGTTTTGCTCTTCTTCGTTTTAACTTCCTTCTTACGAACCTCAAGTTCGCCGTCTTTCACGCCAATTTCAATCATATCTCCAACCTGAACATTTCCACGTAAAAGCTCTTCTGAAAGGCGATCCTCAATATTTTTCTGAATCGCACGTTTTAATGGCCGCGCCCCGTACTCCGGATCATAACCTTCCTTAGCAATTTTAGATTTCGCACCATCCGTTAATTTCACATGAATATCACGCTCCGCTAAACGTTTTGTTAACTGACCAGTTAACAGCGTGACAATTTGTTTCAATTCTTTTTCAGTTAGCGAATGGAAAACAATGGTTTCATCAATACGATTAATAAATTCTGGACGAAATGCCTTTTTAAGTTCCTGAAGCACACGATGCTCCATCGCTTTGTGGTCTTTCGTTACATCTGTTACATTGAAGCCCATCGATTTATCTATTTTCATTTCCTGTGCACCAATATTTGAAGTCATAATAATCACCGTATTACGGAAATCAACCACGCGTCCTTTAGAATCCGTTAAACGTCCATCGTCAAGGACTTGAAGTAACATATTGAAGACATCCGGATGCGCTTTTTCAATTTCATCTAAAAGAACAACAGAATATGGTTTTTGACGAACTTTTTCAGTTAACTGTCCGCCTTCCTCATACCCTACATAACCCGGCGGTGCTCCAACTAATCTTGCTGTTGAAAATTTCTCCATGTATTCAGACATATCAACACGAATCATCGCATCCTCATCACCAAACATAGATTCAGCAAGCGCACGCGCTAATTCTGTTTTCCCAACACCAGTCGGCCCAAGGAAAATAAAGGAACCAATCGGTCGTTTTGGATCTTTTAATCCTGCACGAGCACGTCTCACAGCTAGCGATACAGCTTTCACCGCTTCATCTTGACCAATAACACGTTCATGTAGCAATTTCTCCATGTTTAATAGTTTATCGGTTTCGGTTTCAGCTAGTTTCATCACCGGAATACCAGTCCAACTCGCCACAACTTCAGCCACAATATCTTCCGTTACTTGACTGTTATCACGACCTTGTTTTTCTTTCCAGCTAAGTTTTTCTTCCTCTAAAGACTTACGAAGTTTATGTTCACGGTCACGGAACGACGCTGCTTTTTCAAATTCTTGACCTTGGACAGCGGCATCCTTCTCTTTCTTCAGCTCCGACAGTTCAAGCTCCATCTCTTTTAAATCAGTCGGAGTAGTGTACGCTTTTAGACGCACTTTTGAGCCCGCTTCGTCAATCACATCAATCGCCTTATCTGGCAAGAAACGATCCGAGATATAACGGTCTGACAAGCGAACAGCCGCATCAAGCGCATCATCTGTAATAGCAACGCGGTGGTGAGCCTCATAGCGGTCACGCAATCCGTGTAAAATTTGGATTGATTCCTCTACACTCGGTTCATCCACTTTTATCGGTTGGAAACGTCTTTCAAGTGCCGCATCCTTTTCAATGTATTTACGATATTCATCAAGTGTAGTCGCGCCAATACATTGCAACTCTCCTCTGGCAAGTGGCGGCTTCAAAATATTAGAAGCATCAATAGCGCCTTCTGCTCCACCAGCTCCAATCAACGTATGAAGCTCATCAATAAACAGAATCACATTTCCAGCCTGACGAATTTCATCCATCACTTTCTTCAAACGGTCTTCAAATTCGCCGCGATATTTCGTACCCGCAACAACCGTTCCCATATCTAGCGTCATCACACGTTTTCCCCGAAGAGTCTCCGGAACTTCATTACGCACAATTTGCTGCGCCAAACCTTCTGCAATCGCCGTTTTACCAACCCCAGGCTCTCCTATTAAAACGGGGTTGTTTTTTGTCCGCCTAGACAACACTTCAATTACACGTTGAATTTCCTTTGCGCGTCCAATAACCGGGTCCAAATTTTCCTCACGAGCAATGACAGTTAAATCACGCGCTAAACTATCAAGTGTCGGCGTAGCTTGCGTATTAGTTTGACGACCTGAAGCCGCACTATCCCCGCCGCCTAAAAGCTGTAAAACTTGTTGACGTGCTTTATTTAAACTTACGCCTAAGTTACTAAGTACTCGTGCTGCAACACCTTCACCTTCGCGAATTAACCCAAGTAAAATGTGTTCTGTTCCTACATAAGTATGTCCAAGTTTACGCGCTTCATCCATCGATAGCTCAATAACCTTTTTAGCACGCGGTGTATATTGAATGGTTGTTACCGTTTTTTCACCTTGACCAATCAAGCCTTCTACTTCTTGCTGAACTTTTTCAGCACTAATTCCTAATTCATATAACGCTTTCGCAGCAATTCCTTCACCTTCACGAACTAGTCCAAGCAAAATATGCTCAGTGCCTAAATTACTATGATTTAGGCGCATAGCTTCTTCTTGTGATAAAGCAAGTACTTTTTGCGCTCTTTGTGTAAACCTGCCAAACATCATATTGTTTTCCTCCTTAAGGCACTTCACGTTAAACGTCTTGCAAAATATCACGTATAACCGAAGCACGGATAACTTTTTCTTCTAGCTCTAACATATCTTGCCCTGCAGCTCTTCGTAAGAACGCTGGTTTTGAAAATAGTATCAATTCATTTATCTTTTGGCGAGTAATATGCTCAAAAACGCCTAGCTCCATACCCAAATGCAAATCAGAAATCGCGTTTAAACTTTCAAGCATAGTAAGAATACGCGCATGTTTTAATAAACCAAAAGATCTAAAAACACGATCTTCCAAAGTAATATGAAATTTTTGCTTCAAATGAGTCCGGCATACACGTTCCTGCATAATAACCTGCTCCATCATCTGCGTCAAATCCATCACAATTTCTTCTTCCGTCTTACCAAGTGTCACCTGATTCGAAATTTGAAAAATGTGCCCAAGAGAATTACTACCTTCCCCGTATATACCCCTTACCACAAAACCCACACTTCTAATCGCTTCCGCCATCTTATTAAATCTTTTCGTAAGCACAAGCCCCGGCAAATGCACCATAACCGAAGCACGGAGCCCCGTTCCAACATTCGTCACACAACTGGTTAAAAACCCAAGTTCCGGATTAAACGCAAAAGGCACCTCATTTTCAATTTCGGATTCAATGTACATAGCCCTCTCAAGTGCATCAAAAAGCCTAAGCCCAGGTTCCATACACTGAATTCGCAAATGGTCTTCTTCGTTTATCATCACACTTGAATTTTCCGCCTCATTTATTAAAACAGCGCCAAATTTACTTTTATTCATTAAATATGGACTAATCAAATGCTTTTCGACAAGAAGCGCCCGCTCCAGAAGAGACAAATCCGACATCTTCATAAGCATATAATCCGCATCCAAAATCCCCTTAACACGTTCAGGTAGCAATTCATCTTCCCCTGCTATAGGAAATTTTACAGCTTCCAAATTACGAGCAATCCGAACACGCGAACTCATCACCACATCCGAATCATCACCATCCAAGTCAAGCCAAGAAGAAAGAATTGGTAAAAGTATCTTATTCGCTTTCCCCATCCAAATTCCCCTTCCTAGACTTTAAATCCCGAATTTGATCCCTAAGCCTCGCAGCCTCTTCAAAACGTTCCATTTCAACCATCTTTTGAAGCTGTTCAGTTAGTTCCTCCAGAATAAGCGCCGCATCCGCTTCCTCTTGAAAAGCCTTCGGAACCTTACCAATATGCCTCGTATGCCCATTTTGAACCTTTCGTAAAGTAGGCGCCAGTTGCTCTATAAAACTCGTATAACATTCCGCACACATAAGCCGCTTAGTCTCCTGAAATGTACTATACTCCAAACCACAATTCGTACAGCGCAAATTGCTTTTTGAAGTAGCTTCTTCTAATAAGGATAAAAACTCTAACGCCAAACCATTAATAGCATCCATCTGTTCCATTTCATCTTCAATCGCACAATTCTCGCACAAGTAAAATACACTCATTGTCCCATCCGCGTGCAACTCCTGAATACGCTTAACCGCCTCATTTTTACCACATTTTTCACATAGCATTCAACATCCGCCCCAATCAATCGTATTTTAACGCCATTAGCATCGCTTCCAAAATACGACTACGTAAAATATCCCGATCTGGTAGTGGAATAATTAAGACCTCACGACTAAGAGCAGCTACCATCATACGCGCTTCTTTTTTCGTCACAACATCCTCTTCTAAAAGCCGTAAAATGACATCCTCAGCAAAGGCTTGCGACACCTTCTTATCTCGCAGCATACCAATAATCGCATCCAAAAGTTGCACCTTATCATTCATCCGAACCTTTATAATCCGAATATAGCCACCCCCGCCACGTTTACTTTCCACAATATATCCACGTTCCATCGTAAAACGGGTATTTATAACATAATTAATCTGCGAAGGAACACATTCAAACTTACTTGCAATTTCACTCCGCTTAATTTCCACAGCTTCATTCGATTCCAAAACTTGTTTTAAATAGGCTTCAATAATATCAGAAATATTTCTCATCCGAATACTCCTTCCCAGCCATCCAAATTGACTTTGACTATAATTGACTTTAATTATACATGAAAAACACCCCTCCTAGCAAGCTCTATGCCCAAAATAAGTTATAAACAAAAAGCACTTGGAATAAAAATTCCAAGTGCTTTTTAATTGCCCGGCAGCGACCTACTCTCACAGGGGGAAGCCCCCAACTACCATCGGCGCAGAGAAGCTTAACTACCGTGTTCGGGATGGGAACGGGTGTGACCTTCTCGCCATAGCTACCAGACAAAAGAATGAAAGAACGATGTTCTCTCAAAACTAGAGAAGAAAAGCGTTTAGTTATCCACGTAACGAATCAAGATTAAAAGGTTAAGTCCTCGATCGATTAGTATTTGTCCGCTCCATATGTCGCCATACTTCCACTCCAAACCTATCTACCTGATCATCTTTCAGGGATCTTACTTTCTTACGAAATGGGAAATCTCATCTTGAGGGGGCTTCACGCTTAGATGCTTTCAGCGTTTATCCTCGCCGCCACATAGCTACCCAGCGACTGCTCCTGGCGGAACAACTGGTACACCAGCGGTGCGTCCATCCCGGTCCTCTCGTAC
>NZ_ALWW01000060.1 GCF_000344175.1 Listeria fleischmannii subsp. fleischmannii LU2006-1
TTTCGATGTAGTCCTCAGTATGATTCAACAACCAAGTTATAATTTTGCATGATTCCCACTCCCTTTGCTCTGTAATTATTTTAGCAATTTCGCGAAAAAAATAGCAAAAAAGTTTTTTCTTAAAAAAGCGTCTATACAACCTGATTCTATCCAGCTAAACTATCAAAACAAGATTTTATTTTGTCAAATTATATTATATCACTGTATAATTTTTTTCAAGGTAAGATTTATTTTTTTATAAAGGATGAGAAATACAATAGAGGATTAGGTATTTTTAGTGCACAGTTTATATAATATATTTTAGTAAATCTAAATACTTTTTAATTCCTTTATAACAAATTTTTCTGATTTGTACTCTTGAAAATAGAAATAAAGCGCTTACTAATGCTTTTCAGGGTGAAAAAGGAGGTTTCTAGGGTATTTTTTTCTTCCAAATCAAAATATATGTTAAGATTAATGTTACATTAATGATAGGAGGAGACTTGTCATGACAGACATTTCATTTGAAAAGTTCAGAGCAGGGATGAACTTTGGCTTTATTTTGAAAGGGCTTCTAGGTCTACTTATTTTGATGTTCATTTTATTTGCGATAGGACTTCTTATCGATTACTGGAAGAGAGATAGATATAAAGTGCAAAGAATCTATTATCGCAAGACATCTTATTCAGTTGTAGGGCAAGAAGAATACTATTTTAATTACTGGTTATGGCAACCAAAGAAAAAAGCTTATTTTAGTACGGTTTTAGAAAATCAAGGAGTTACAACAATTTATTCACGACATGCCCGAAAAAGAAGGTTTCAAAAATGCCTTAAAATCCCATTTCGTAGAGAAATTTATGGAATTAATAAAGAAGACATAGCAATTAGGAGAAATAATAATTAGTTTACTCAAACAAACGCATTTGATAAAATTTAATTATCAGAAAAAATTCACAAAATGTCCACATTTTGTGAATTGCTTCTGTGATATACTTTGTGTAAGATATTACAAATTAGAAGATGAGGATTTCAAGATGAAAAATTGAACCCTCTAACAAAGAACCTATGTGCAAGCGGGATGCATACGTTAACCCTAATGAATATCACGGAAGAACAAAATCAGGCGCTTTCGCAAAACTTTAGTTTTAAAAAAAAGTAAGATGTCTCTTATGGCTTACGTAAGAGGCGTTTTTTAACTGTGGGGTGAGAAAGTTGGCAGATGAAATAATTAGCAATCTGGATATTGTTCAAAGGCATATTAAGCAGATAGAAGAAGCTTTACAAATTTTAACTGAGGAAAAAGAAATTAGCTTAGATACAGAAACAACATTGCAAGGAAACGGGAAATTGCTATATTTACAGGAATACGAGAAGAATAATGTGGCAAATTTAGTTGCTTTAATACAAGATGATGTAAAGCTTTTGCATCGTGTTGCAGAAGAATTTGAGAAGATGGATACGAAGCGTTTATAGAAAAAATGGGAGAGATGGATGCATATGCATAGAAGAACACCGGAAATGATTACGCGTGAGATTTATCGGATTTCAGAAGAAAAATATCGCGCTGAACAGTCGCAGAGAAAACTTGAGCACTTAGAAGAAGCGTTTGATGAACATATTTATCAAAAAGATCGTTTGTTTGGAGAATTACAACAAACTTTTTTAACAGGCGAAATGGCCTATGAAACGGAAAGTCGCGTGGGATGGCTGAAGCGAGAACAACATCTCATTATGGATAAAATTACAACTGAACGTGAGCAATTACGACAAAAACGCTATCTATTAGATGAGCAAGAAGAAAGCCTCTACCGAGTAAGACGCAATGCTTGGAAGGAGACGGAGTAGCTATGAGTGTAAATATGTTTTTAGATAAGGCAAATTTACAAGTTACAGATGTTGCTTACATGTGTTCAATCAGAAAAAGAGGGCTGGAAGCAATGAAAACAGCTTTTTTAGCATTTATTCATGAGACAGGTTTAAAAGGAAAAGCCTATCAATCAGCACAACAGTACTTTGAACAGGCTTATATTCCATTACTAGACGGCATGCTTCTATTAAACAGTGCCTTAAAAAGCGCTTCTGAACAACTAGTAGAATACTATAAACTAGAAGTAGATAGCAATTCGTTACAAGAAGAAATTTTAAGGCAACAGATTAGTCGTTTGAATCAATTAATTGACTCTGCTGAACAACTTATGGTATCTGCACCTAAAGGAATGATGTTGCACTTAGATTTTGAAAAAGTGGCAATTGCGTACCAAGAGCAAAAGCAAAAAGAACAAGAAAAATTAGATAAACTATTATCATTCGACTTACGCTCAGGCTTGCTATTTAAAGAGGCTGAACAATTAATGTCGAGTATTTCAGGCGGCCTAGAAGAATTGAATAGAAATGCCCAATTGGATAGAACGAAGGGGATGTTTTATTTAGACAGCCTAAATCTAGAGTGGGCGCGTCCTATAAAACAAGAGTGGGCGCTAAATCAACTAGAAGACAAATAAAAAACCTTACCCTAAAAGGATGAGGTTTATAATTTAGAGATATATAGTGTATCTACTTTCCCGTCTTTATCTGAGTCAGAATGCAGCACCGTAAAATGCATATCGCCTTTCTTGCACTCATATCCTGTGTCGCCAGATCCATCTTTTGTAGGATTTAAAATTGTAGGATTTTTAGGAATATAGGGGGCCGCAAGTTCCATTAATTTTTCCTTAGAAGCCGGAAAATCAACAGTTGGATCATCTAGCAGAGCCTGAATGAAAATAATCTTATTATCTTCATTGACTGTATAAAATTCGGTTTCATACATATTAGTCCAGTTATCCGTTGTTTCATGTAATCCGTTTGTATTTAAAGTACCCCCGATAATATTTTTTGGAGCTGTAGTTTGCTCTTTTTTAGGCTCATCTTTTGAGCAACCAGCAAGAATAAAACCTATTACAAAGAGTGCACTAAAAAACAAAAGTATTTTCTTCAAGTAGCTAGGCTCCTTTCGAAATATAATATAAGACAAATCAACATATTGTGACAGTTTATTATATCATTTTTTGATAGATAAATGAGCGTATAAGAATAAATTTTATAAATAAAAAAATGCAATTTATACTTTCATTCTAAACGAATTAAGCGTATAATTTCAAATGTGAAAATGATAACATTCAGGAGATGAAATAATGAAACGATTGAATTCGGAAGATTACCGAGTTTTGATTTACCTCCATGAAGCACATAAAGAAGAAGATGCCGGTTATTTGAAAGCACATTACCATAATCTTAGAAGGCTTAATCGCTTTGGATTTTTAACCGTGGTTTATAACCAAAAGCGCTTGCCTTATTTAGTTATCTTTACAAAACGCGCGAACGATTTATTCCGAAATCGCCATCGCCAACGACATGAACATGAAAAAATTATTTTAGAATATAATATTTAGTGCCTTACAAGTTATGCTTGTAAGGTTTTTTGTAGATATTTCGTTCTAGCTAAATATAAAAAAATGACTTTTGGACTGTATACTTTATGCTGTTAATTTTATACAATTCAAAAGAACATATGTTCTTTTTTGAAAGGAGGAGGGCAAAATGGACGATTTGCCTGGCGAAGAATTTGATCGGGGGATAAAGAAATGGGGCGGCTTCTTTTTAAGTGAACATTCTGAGCAAATTGAACGCGAGAAACAACACTTCAATTGGAAAGAAAAAATGAGCGAGGAACATATTGAGCGGATATTAAGCGATGCCTTATTACATCAAAAAGTAGTGGTTATCCAGCAAAAATTAGTAGACTATGATTTAAATCCATTTCCAAAAGAAGATGTTGAGGGACGCATTATAGGGATGGAAAACGGAGAAATTTGGCTTAGAAGTGAAGAGACCAATGTAAAAATTTTATTTACCGATATCCACCATATTTCGTGTAGAAAGCAAGATGCCAAATGGTACATGTAATGGACTATCGATATGTTCCGCGAAGAGATATTTTATGTATCGATGTAAAATCTTTTTTTGCAAGCGCGGAATGTGTTTCAAGAGGGCTAAATCCTCTGACCTCTTTTTTAGTAGTAATTAGTCGCCCCGAAAGTGACGGTGGATTAGTTCTTGCCGCAACACCATTAATGAAAGAGGTCTTTGGCATTCAAACAGGTTCTAGAAAATTTGAACTTCCAAATGATCCAAGAATTATTATAGCACCACCCCGCATGAAATATTATTTAGATATTAACGCACAAATCCGAACAATCTTTTTAAGGTATGTACCGGAAGAAGATTTTTTACCTTACTCCATTGATGAAGTTTTTTTAGATGTGACTAGTTCTCATAGACTATTTGGCTCAACCATTCAAATAGCCAAGCAAATTCAAATGGCCATTTTAAATGAATTAGGCTTGTATGTGACTTGTGGAATTGGCGATAATTTATTACTAGCTAAGCTTGCTTTAGATAATGAAGCGAAAGAAGTCACAAGCCGTCTTTCAGAATGGCGATATGAAAACGTACAGGAGAAGCTATGGCATATCCGAAAGCTGACGGATTTTTGGGGAATAGGCGAACGGATGGCACGTCGTTTACAAAATATCGGAATTAGTAGTATTTTCGAGTTGAGCCAAACCGAGCCAACGCTTTTAAAAATGCACCTTGGTGTCATCGGACAACAGCTTTATTATCATGCACATGGCCTGGATTATAGCCGAATAAATGAAGCCTATCAACCCATTGAAAAATCTTTTGGGAAAAATCAAATTTTAGAAAGGGACTATCACGACCCAAACGAAGTCATCATCGTCATAAAAGAAATGGCCGAAGAAATGGCTAGCAGATTGCGGAATCATTTTGTTGATACAAATAAGGTATTTTTAAATATTAGCTATAGCAAATATAGCCCGATTCGCGGTTTTAAACATCAAATGAAGGTGGAACCAACTAATTCCAGTAAAACGCTAAAAGAAATTTTAGAAATGATTTTTTGGGAATACTATCAAAATGAACCTGTTCGTGTTATTGCCATTTCATTTGGCGGAATCGCGCTAAAGAGGGGATTGCAACTTAATCTATTTGAAAGCCCTGCAAAAACAATTCAAGTAGAAAGATTAGAGAGGACGATTGATAAAATTCGAAAACGCTATGGTTATAAATCACTCATGCATGCTAGTAGCCTCACTAATGGTGCTACAGGTATAAAGCGCTCTACTTATGTGGGTGGTCACCAAGGATAAACCCCCTCATTAATTTTCATAATGAGGGGGTTAGTTTTAAGCTTTGGCTAATTTTCCGTGTTTAATAGTTAAAAAAGTTTGTGTATGCTTTAAGTCGGTAACTTTAAAAGTTGTGTCAGCAAAAAGTTTAGTCTTGCGCTCTTTATCTTTTGCTAATTTTATAAATTCAGCATAATCTCCTTGAGCTCCTTTAGAAATTTCCGTATCTGTTAGCTCAAGGGCTATACTATTATCCGCTTTGTTATAAACCACTCGGCATGCATCACCAGAAGGGTCAACCTTTAACTCTTTTTGATACTTTCCATTTACAACATTTGCCCAAGAAGTACGGTTTTTTTCCAAAAGTAAGTTCTTGCTTAGTCGCCTGTTCACTATTCATGGCATTCATGATTACAATAATACCACCAAATAAACAGCCAAAAAATAAAATAATACCGCCAAGTACACTAAATGCCACAATTCTTTGCTTATTCACAATTAATCCTTCTCTCATTTTTTATGTTAAGTAAATCACATAAAAATCAAGTCATCTACATCATTTCTTTCTTAACTAAAATAATTGCAAACTTATTTTATCAGCAAATGAATAAAAAGCCAATAGTTAATGTGAAAAATAATTCAAAAAACCTACTGCTAATGGATAAGTAGTAGGTAAAAAGAAGATTTTTCATAGGCAATTTAGTAGCATTTAGAACAAGGCGATAAATTTTTTGATTTCGCTTCAGCAAGAGTAGCGGTGTAGTAGGTACCATTACCACATTTACGTACATGATATTTTGAACCTGTAGCTGTAATCAAAACAGTTTGCTGATTTTTATCAGGAGCAGGTGGTTGCTGCTTATTTCCTTGGCTAGGGACGGTATTTCCACTTGATGGTTTTCGTTCTGCTTGTTTACGGTCTTCCTCCGCTTTTTTAGCCTCAGCCGCTTTTTTAGCCTTGTCTTGAGCAATTTGGTCTTGTTTAGCCGTAATGGCATCATTAATTTGTGTTAACTGCGCACTGTAGCCTTGAATAGCCAAATATTGATTTTCATTAATATAAGTGCGAGCTTTAGCTAAATCAGTTGGATTTAAGCTAGCTTTTGCTTTAGCAATAAGCGAATCCGCTGTTTGAACAGCCTCCGCTTTAGCACGGATTTCTTTTTCTTCTTGCTCTTTTTTCGCTAAAACCTTTTGAACGTATTCATCATGAGGTGTAATTGTTAAACTTTTCTCTAACTCTTCTAAAGAATCTTTTTGAGCTAAAATCTTAACCTCATGAGATTTTTCAGAAGGAATTTGACCTTCTAATTCGAATTTACCTTCCGCATCTGCCGTTACTTTCTTAGCCGGTTGGTCAATTGAAATAATTGCATTTGGTGTTGATTTTCCTGTGATTTTAAAAATACCATTTTCATCTGTTTTAATGTCATTTCCATCTACTTGTAGTTTCATCTTTTCGGCTTGAGTACTTTCGGAGGCAGTTTCTTTTTTTTCCTCTACAGGTGCAGAACAAGCCACAAGACCTAAATTGAGTGATAGCAGTAGTGATAGTGTAAGCAGTATTTTTTTTCATTTCATTCTCCCTTTTTATTATTTTAGAACAAAAAATCCCCTTTTCAGAAAATTGTACCATAATTAACAAGGAAAATGAACTTTTATTCTATAGAATGTTTATTTAAAGGGAGTGGGGGAATTTAAAACTAAAAAAAGGGACGAAAAAAGGAGGATAGGTATGAATCCGTATATCAATGAGAGCAACTTAACACGTGAAATTTATCCTTTGCCGGATGATATCCATGTCTTGCTAAAAAATTATGACGTCTTGGAAGCTTACAAAAGAAGGCCGGATTTTCAAAAAAATGATTATATTGGCTGGATTGGTCGTGCTAAACGTAAGGAAACTCGTGAAAAAAGAATTAATCAGATGCTAACAGAACTAAAAGAAGGAAATAAATATATGAATATGGATTACACTGAAAAATGAATCCTGAAAAAGAAGCCCCGCAAGTTAGCGAGGCTTCTTTTTGATCAGGGAACGACGGAAATACAAGCTAGCAATGCCAATAAAAAGTAAGAAGAGACCTAAAAATAGATTTTCAATGTTGGTAAAGTCCCATGAGAGCGAAATGCCAATATTCGTTATTCCTAAAACACAAAATAATAAGCTAACAACAAGAAGTAAACGAAACGGTGCATGAAAAAATTTCATAGAATCGCCTCACTTGTCTATTAAATGAAACTAATTTTATCATAAAACGTAAATTTATTCACTCGTTATCTGCTTGGTAAAACCTTCACCTACAACACTTTGAGCGTCATTAATAATGAAAAAGGCCTTTTCATCATGCTTATTTACAATTTTTGTGAGGGGTAAAAGTTGTTGTCGGCTAATGACAATGTAAAGAATTTTTTTATCCTGTTTCTTATAATAACCTTGCCCATCAAAAAGGGTCATACCGCGTCCAATTTTTAAATCAATTTCTCTAGCGATATCCTCATATTTTTCTGAAATAATGGTTACTGATTTTTTAGGGTTAAAGCCTTCTAAGATTAAATCAAGAACTTTTGTGGATACATAAAGTGAAACAATGGTGAAGAGCATATTTTGTAAACCGATAATAAAAGTGGAAGGAATGACCACAATTAAGTCAAAAAAGAGGAGCGCATAACTTGTATTCCAACCAAGATATTTATTTGCAATTTTAGCTAAAATAGCACTTCCAGCCGTTGTGCCGCCCCCGTGCATAATTAGTCCCATACCAAATCCCATTAAAACCCCTGCAAAAATGGCTGCAATAATAGTCTGATCGGTTATAAACGAAATACTTTCTGTTAATCTTAAGAAAAGGGAAGTAAAAATAATGGCAATAATGGTTAGAATAATCGTCAAACGATCTAAAAATTTATAGCCGATAATAAGTAAAATCCCATTGAAAATAAGAGTTGTAATCGCAGGGGCAATACCGAGTGTATAGTATAAAATCATGGTAAGTCCTGTTACGCCACCTTCCCCGAGATGATTGGGAATAGCAAAAACGTTGACAGCAAGTGAAAATATAAATGCCCCTACAATAATTTTAGTGAAATTAAAAGCCCATTTCTTATTCATTTTTTTCCTCCTTTCCATATAGTGAGCACAAAAAAAGGCTCCGTCAGCCCAAAAGGGTGTCGGAGTCTTTTTGTAAAAAAGCATTAAGGCAATGGCCGTTAATTGTCTCACCATAAAAACATCAAATTCTATTACTAAATTAGCATAAAACATATAAAATGGCAACTGGTTTTTTAAGAAAAAATGGCTAAAATAGGCATAAGGTTTAACAAGGCAAGCCCAATTAAAACAGAGACGACAATTTTAATAACAAGTGGTTTTTCACTTTCTGCTTTTTTCATACTAAGTCCTCCTTTTGCTGCTTACTTTGTCCAATGAACGAATTCATTTTTTAATGGCATATAGGTAGCTGTTTTTTTCTTATAAACTTGAAATGCTACAATCATAACTAGACCAATGGGTAAAACAATGGCTAGTAGAATAAGCAATAGTTGCTTCATAAAAATCGCCCCTTCATTCATTAACATCTATAATTATAGTGTACCACAAATGAGGCTATTAGGGCTACGGTTATAGATATTTCGAGACAATGGGAACAATTTTATCTTTATAATTGAAAATGTCTGTCACGCTGTCAATATCTAATTCTGTTTTTGCCTCGTCATTTAAAATAATGAATTTGCGTGAATTATTCATGTAAAGTCGTAGAACCCACTTGCGAATGTTATTATCAACAATAATATTAAAATAAGATTTATTGTCTCGATAATAAATACGTTCTAAATCAATGGCATCTTTTAAAAGTAGTTTCGTTGTAGCAAAAGCTTCAATTTCTTCTTCTGTCGTTGTGATTTCTTTTCCGGATACTTCCTTTTCTTCCTCTTCTTTATCTACAACCTCATCATCATTTTGGCTTAAACGCGAAGTATTTAGAGCGGCATTTAATTTGCTATTTACTTGTTCAGCGATAAATTGTCTAAAACCGCGTTTTATAACAGGCGTAAATTTATCAATAACCGCTTTAGTTTTCATCCCATCATAAATTTCAGACATGATAAATTTGACAAATTCTTCACTAGGACTATTAAGCTGATAAGTTAGAAATTCTTTCATAGAACCTAAATATTTGAGATCAGAAGCTGCTTTTGAAATGTTTATTAAATCAAATTGTGACTTGTGGAATTTATAAATTTCAGTTTCTTGCCCATCTTTTAATTCAGTTAAAAAAGAAGGAAAAGAAAGGCTTTTTATCCATTCTATTTGTTTCTTCTAAATCAGTATAAAATCGGTACTCATCACCATTTGTTAAAATGCCGATTTTGGCTGTAGTTGTCCCGTAATAACGGAATAGTTGAGAGTCATGATTATTTAATTTTTCGTTGATTGACTTCGCTTCAATTAGAATAAGTGGTTTTCCATTTTCTAAAATGGCATAATCCACTTTTTCTCCTTTTTTGATACCAACATCTGCAATATATTCGGGTGAAAACTCTAATGGATTGAAAATATCATAACCTAAAACTTGAAAAAACGGCATAATTAATGAAGTTTTTGTAGCTTCTTCAGTTGTGATATTCTCTTTTAACTGTTCTACTCGAGAACTGATTGATAAAAGTGATTTTGAAAATTGATCAAATTCCATATGTTCATCTCCTAATATTTTTTTTAGAACAGATTAGAGAGCGATGGCTTTTTTAATTGTGGTGATTACTTTTGCCAAGCAAATAATCTGTGCTTACATTATACAAATCAGAAAGTTTTACAATCATTTGTACATCAGGCTCTCGAGTACCATATTCCCAATTTGCATAAGTGCCTAAATTTTTTAGGCCAAGTTTATGTACTACTAATGTTTTTGTCCAGCCTTTTTCTTCTCGTAAATTAGTTAGTCGTTTACTTAAAATGGACATAAAAAGCACCCTCCTTGTGACTATAGTATATAATATTTAAACGAAAGATTTAGTTTTTTTAACAAAAAGTGTAACTATCATAAAATGTAAGTATATTTTTAACGCAGAAAAATAGTATTTTTGTTTCTGTAAATATGCTACAATATCAGTGGGTGAGAGATGTGAACAAAAAAAACAAATACTATGATATTTACTTAGAATTAGAAACTAAAATTTTAGACGGAAGTTACCGGGCTGGTGAACTTTTACCAAGTGAGCATGAACTTTCCAAGCAATTTGAAGTGTCTCGTGAAACTATTCGAAAAGCGCTCGTTTTATTACTAGAAAATGGTTTTATTCAAAAATTACAAGGAAAAGGTTCTGTCGTGATTGATCGCGAACGATATGCTTTTCCCGTTTCGGGACTAACTAGTTTTAAAGAATTACATAAAGCCCAAAATATGAATGCGGTGACTAAAGTTATAAAAAATGAATATGAAACACTGCCAGAAGATGTTAGACATTATGTTAGCTTGAAAAAAGGGGCAAAGGCTTGGCACATCGAACGAATTCGTTACCTAGAAGGGGAAGCGGTCATTTTAGACAAAGACTTTCTGCTAGATACTGATATTCAGGCGATTGATAATTCCATCTTAGAAGACTCTTTGTACAGTTATTTAGAAGGGCAATTAGGGTATGAGATTAGCTATGCTCAAAAAGAGATTACAGTAGAGCTTGTGACGGATGAGGATAGGGCGCTGCTTGATTTATACCATGATACTCATATTGTCGTTGTACGAAGTGCTGTCTTTTTAAAAGATACGTGTTTGTTTCAATACACAGAGTCACGGCATCGCCTAGATCGATTTCGTTTTATTGATTTTGCTAGAAGAAGGTAAAAAAACTGCGACAACATGGTCGCAGTTTTTTTATTTGGTTATACAAATAGTTAATGTTTCATAGGCTTCTAATTGAGTTTCTGCTGTAAGTTGATTTCTGGCTACATTTGATACGAGAATATCGCCATTTTGAAAGTTTTCAGGGATGGTGATAGTTTTGTCGCTAGGCGAGTAAGAATGAATGGCAAGAAGGGCATGCTGTTCATCTTCACGTACATAGGCGATTACATTTTCTTCGTTAAGAAGTGCTGGCTGATAGGAGCCATTTTGAATAACAGGCATTGCTTTACGAAGTTTTATCAGTTTTTGATAAAATGCAAAGATACTATTCGGCTGTTTTAGCGATTCTTTAACATTGATCCAGCTTTTACTTTCGGATATTGGATACTGACTTTCACCTTTTGTAAACCCAGCTTGAGGGGTGGAATCCCACTGCATAGGGATGCGACTATTATCGCGGGAACGTTCTTGAATAATTTTGATTGTTTCTTTTTCTGAGAAGCCTTCTTCTTGTAAAAGTTGGTAATGATTAATACTTTCGATATCATTATACTTTTCGATGGAAGAAAAACGCGGGTTAATCATCCCAATCTCCTCGCCCATATAAATATAAGGGGTTCCGCGCATGAGATGAATGGTTGCGGCAAGCATGGTAGCTGCTTTATAATGATATTCTTTTTTATCAGAAGTAAAGCGGCCAAGTGCGCGCGGCTGGTCATGATTATTAAAGAAAAGGGCATCCCAGCCATTTCCATCTGCCATAGCGACTTGCCATGTATGAAAAATATCTTTTAATTCATCAAAACGCACGTTATCTAAACGCCATTTTTCACCATTTTTGTAATCGACCTTTAGATGATGAAAATGAAAGACCATAGAAACTTCTTTTTCCAAAGGATTACTGTATTTAATCGAATTTTGAATGGTTGTAGAAGACATTTCACCTACAGTAATGAGGTTGCTCTGGCCAAAAGTTTCAGCATGTAGTTCTTTTAAATAGGAGTGAATTTTTGGCCCATCGGTGTAAAAACGTCTCCCATCACCAATAAAATCGTCTTCTAGTTTGTCCGGTTTTGAAATGAGATTGAGTACATCTAAACGAAAACCTGTCACTCCCTTTTCCATCCAAAAACGAACGACATCGTAAAGCGCTTCTCGTACATGGGGGTTTTCCCAATTTAGGTCTGCTTGTGTGACGTCAAATAAATGTAAATAATAATCATCTGAATCGGGTAATTTTTCCCATGCTGAACCACCGAATTTTGATTCCCAATTTGTAGGGGGAGAGCCGTCTTTTTTTCCTTGACGGAAGTAATAAAAATCACGATAAAACGGGTCGCCTGAAAGAGCCTTTTGGAACCAGTCGTGTTCTGTTGAAGTGTGATTTAAAACAAGGTCAATCATAATACCGATATTACGGGCGCTAGATTCTGCCACTAATAATTCAAAATCTTGCATTGTACCAAAACGTGGATCGATATCCGTATAATTAGAAATATCATAACCGTTATCGTTTTGCGGGGAAGGGTAGAAAGGATTAATCCAAATCATATCTACACCTAACTGTTCTATATAGTCAAGTTTTGCGGTTATACCAGGGATATCGCCAATACCATCTTGATTGGAGTCATAAAACGAGCGTAAGTAAATCTGATAAATTGGTTTTTTCCGCGAATGGGTTTTTCATTTTTTAACCTCTTTCTTTTAAAGATTGTCAGCTTTTCGGCTAGAAGTGCGAAATTCTTTTGCGCCAAAAGTACGAATAGGTGCGTCATCCACTTTATTTAAAATATTATATTTCCTAAATACAATGGTCAAAATGAATGGGACAACAATAGCTACAAGCATACAAAATGCGAAAATAAGATAAAATTGTGGTTTAATGGAAAGAATGCCCGGTAAGCCACCTACTCCAATTGAATTCGCCATAACACCACTTGATACTGAAATAACAGCAGCTATGGAAGAACCAATCATTGCGGCGATAAAAGGATATAAATATTTTAAATTAATCCCGAACATGGCGGGCTCTGTGACGCCGAGGTAACAGGAAATTGTTGCAGGAATTGAAACTTGCTCTTCTTTTTCATTTCCTTTGTGTAAGAAAATAATGGCAAGAACTGCAGAACCTTGGGCGATATTTGATAAGGCAATCATTGGCCATAGATTTGTTCCACCGAATTGGCTCATAAGTTGTAAGTCAATGGCATTTGTCATGTGATGTAAGCCAGTTACAACGAGTGGAGCATATAGGAAGCCAAAAAGGGCTGCGAATAGCCAGCTTAAGCTACTTGTTAGGCCACTGTAAACAACATGTGCGATAGCATCTCCAATTTTCCAACCAATGGGACCTAAAATAACATGAGCTGCTAATACAGTCGGTACAAGTGCGAAAAATGGAATAACAATCATGGAAATAGCATTTGGAACAAATTTACGTAAGCCAATTTCAAGGTAAGCTAACATAAATCCAGCAAGCATAGCAGGAATGACTTGAGCTTGATAGCCAATCATGGGAATTTGTGTGAAACCGAAATCCCATACTGGGATATCTGCTGCTTTTGTTGAGGCCACTGCATAGGCATTTAGAAGCTGCGGGGAAACAAGTGTTAAACCAAGTACAATACCAAGGATTTGCGTGGTTCCCATCTTTTTCGCGATTGACCAAGTAATACCAACTGGTAAGAAATGGAAAATAGCTTCTCCGATAAGCCATAAGAAGGAATAAACACCATTCCAGAACGGATAGACTTCCGCAATGGTCTTTGTTCCATTTTGTAATAGATCAATGTCACCGATTACATTTCGAAAACCTAAAATGAGACCACCAACAACAATGGCTGGAATAAGCGGAGTGAAAATTTCAGCAAGAGCTGCAAGCATACGTTGAAGAATGCTCATGTTTTTCTTTGCATCAGTTTTAACTTCATCTTTATTGACACCTTCAACCCCGGCAATACGCGTAAATTCATTATAGAATTCTTGTACATCATTGCCAATGATGACTTGAAATTGTCCTGCTTGTGTAAAAGTACCTTTTACGGCTGTGAGCATTTCAATTTCTTTGACATCCGCATCTTCTGGATTTTGCAAAACAAAACGCATGCGTGTTGCACAATGTGTCACAGAAGAAATATTTTCTTTGCCCCCAATTAATTGTAATAGCTTCTCTGCATCGGCTGTATATTTCGCCATGTTTTTTCCTCCTTTTAACTTGTATATACAAGTTCTATAAGAGAAATATACTATATTTTTATTGGAAGCGCAACCATTTTTTATTAAAAAAAGTATCTCTTTTTGAGATACTTCAAAAATTTATTGTGTTAATGATACAAAATGAATCTCTTTCCCTGTTATATCAAGGAAGGGGAGTTGGGTACGTGTATCTAAACAAAAGACGTTATAAAGAAAAGGACGAAGAGTTGTTTTTTTTGCTATCAACGCTATCTACAAAAGCTTTTATTTCAGCAATTAAAGAATTTCAATGTCTTTTTAATTTTTGAGATTTTTAGTAGTCTAATTTCGAATTTTCG
>NZ_ALWW01000061.1 GCF_000344175.1 Listeria fleischmannii subsp. fleischmannii LU2006-1
CAGATTTAAATGACGTGCCGCACGATATCGTCTTTCACCAGCGATAATTTCATAGCCACCTTCACGCATTTCGCGCACGACAATGGGTTGGATTATGCCATGAACTTGAATCGTTTCAGCAAGCTCTTGAATCTTATCTTCATTAAAACAGTTCGCGGCTGAAATTGATTCGGTAAAATAGCATCAAGTGACAATTCTTCCACGCGCTTTTGCAAACTTGTTTCTTCGGCTTCGTTATTTTCTTTTCTATCTTTTTTTCCAAATAATGAAAAAGCCATGCAGCTTCGTCCTTTCTAAGCTTCGTTCGCTCATTTTACGTCCTACCTCTATTTTAGCAGAATGGAAAACATTACTCAATCGGTTGTTTATTTGGCGTGCCCGCCTTACGCGGATACTTATTAGGGGTTTCTTTCGTTTTTTCAATGACATAAATATTTCGTTCGCTCTCTTCTACCGGGAGCATAAACGCAAAATGATTCGTAACTTTTCCGCCAAAAAGAGTGATTGCTTTTGCTGCGATTTCAAGTTCTTGCTCCGCTTGTTGAGCCTTCATCGCAAGGAAAATACCGCCTTTTTTCACAAGTGGGATACATAGCTCTGAAAGCACGCTCATTCTAGCAACGGCTCTCGCTGTCACAAGGTCAAACTGCGCCCGGTGCAACTTGTTTTGTCCAAATGTTTCAGCACGGTCATGATAAAAATGCACCTTATCTAAGTGCAAAATTTCAGCTAAATGATTAAGAAAAGTAATCCGTTTTGCGAGCGAATCAACTATACTGACTTCAAGATGAGGAAAGCAGATTTTGATAGGAATACTCGGAAAACCAGCTCCAGCTCCAATATCACAAATAGATTCAATTTTTGTAAAGTCCATAAAAAAGGCTGCTGAAATAGAATCATAAAAATGTTTTAAATAGACATCTTGTTTATCTGTGATGGCTGTTAAATTCATTTTTTCGTTCCATTCCACAAGCGTTTTATAATAGTCATCAAATTGATTCATTTGCGTTTCATCTAATAGAATGCCTTTTTCAGCAAGTGCCATTTTAAATTGTTCTGGGTTCATTTTCTTCCTCTTTTCCAATCATTTTCCATTTTATTTTATCATACCTCGCCTAAACTTGTTGGATTATTCCAGTAAAAAGCATTTAAATCAGTATCAGTTTGGCTGAACCTCTTTAAATGCTTCTACACTTATTTGACTTTCGCTATCTTCCCTTGCTCGATATAAACAAGTAATATCGAAATGTCAGCGGGATTAACACCGCTTATTCGGCTTGCTTGAGCAATTGACAATGGCTGGATTTTTTTTAGTTTCTCAACCGCTTCCGTTGCTAAGCCAAAAATGGCTTCATAATCAATCTTATCTGGAATTTTCTTATCTTCCATACGTTTCATTTTTTCAACCTGTTGATAGGACTTTTCAATATAACCCTCATATTTAATTTGAATTTCTACCTGTTCAGCGACCTCAGGCGATAGCGGTGTTTCACGTGAAACAATTTGAGCGATTTTTTCATATGTTAACTCCGGACGACGTAGAAAATCGGCTGCTAAAATACCGTCTTTTAACTCCGCGCTACCTAAATCGCGCAACATGGATTGAACTTCTTCAGTTGGCTTAATTCGCGTTTTTTGAAGTCGCTTAATTTCCTCTTCAATTTCGGCCTTCTTTTGTAAAAAGCGAGCATAGCGTTCGTCGCTAATTAACCCGATTTCATGACCAATTTCGGTTAAGCGCAAATCAGCATTATCATGGCGAAGTAGTAAACGGTATTCTGCGCGAGAGGTTAATAAACGATACGGTTCCTCCGTCCCTTTTGTAACCAAATCATCAATTAAAACACCGATATACGCCTCATCACGGCCTAAAATAATAGGTTCCTTGTTCTGCACTTTACGGCACGCATTAATTCCAGCCATCAGTCCTTGACCCGCTGCTTCTTCGTAACCACTTGTTCCGTTTAGCTGACCCGCGGTAAATAAGCCTGGAATTAACTTTGTCTCAAGTGACGGCCACAATTGATCGGGCATCACCGCATCGTATTCGATAGCGTAGCCGACGCGCATCATTTCCACATTTTCAAGCCCTGGAATCGTGCGTAGCATTTTTTCCTGCACATCTTCTGGTAAGCTTGTTGAAAGTCCTTGTACATAAACTTCTTCAGTGTTTCTTCCTTCCGGTTCGAGGAAAATTTGATGGCGCGGTTTGTCACTAAAACGAACAATTTTATCTTCTATTGAAGGACAATAACGGGCGCCTGTTCCTTTTTTCGTTGCCGTAAACATAGGCGAACGGCTTAAATTTTCATTTATAATGGTATGCGTTCCTTCGTTTGTGTATGTGAGCCAGCACGGCAATTGGTCAAGCACCATACTCGTTGTATCAAAGCTAAATGAACGCGGGTTTTCGTCACCCGGTTGAATTTCAGCTTTTGAGTAATCAATGGAACTTGATTTTACTCGTGGCGGCGTTCCTGTTTTAAAGCGTCTTAAGATAAAGCCAAGTTCTTCCAAGTGTTCTGACAGCTTCACAGATGGTTGTTGGTTATTTGGTCCGCTTGAGTATCTGAGTTCTCCGACAATAATTTCCCCGCGCGAGAAAGTCCCTGTTGTTAAAATAACCGCATCTGCCATATATTTGGCGCCACCATTCGTAATAACACCTTTACAAACTCCGTCTTCAATCACTAGGCGATCTACGAGACCTTGTTTTAATACAATATTAGGTTCTTTTTCAATCGTGTGCTTCATTTCGTGTTGATAGTCCCACTTATCTGACTGTGCACGAAGCGCGCGCACTGCAGGACCTTTCCCAGTATTTAGCATACGCATTTGCACATATGTTTTATCGGTATTACGGCCCATTTCGCCACCGAGCGCATCAATTTCCCGCACAACAACACCTTTTGCTGGTCCCCCGACAGAAGGGTTACATGGCATAAACGCGACCATGTCTAAATTGATGGTAAGCATAAGCGTTCTCGCGCCCATACGACCACTTGCAAGACCAGCCTCAACCCCGGCATGCCCCGCCCCAACGACAATGACATCGTATTTTCCTGCATCATAAACTTGCATCTATTCCACTCCTTATTTTCCAAGGCAAAATTGATTAAATAATTGATCTAGTAATTCGTCCTGTACCGAGTCGCCTGTAATTTCGCCAAGTAAGTCCCAAGCGCGGGTCATATCGATTTGTACGATATCAACGGGCATACCTGTTTCAACACCGCTAATCACAGCGTCTAACGCTTCTATGGCTTGATGTAGAAGGGCAATATGACGCACGTTTGAAACATACGTCGCATCCCCTGCATCAATTTCACCAGTAAAAAATAGCGTTTTAATGGCCTCTTCTAGTTCGCGAATACCACCATCCGTTAACATGGAAGTTTCTACAACCGGTTCACCGTTTGCTAATCGCAAAACCTCATCTAGATCTATTTTCCGTTCCAAATCGGTTTTATTTAACACCACCACAAAACGAGTGTCACGAGCCGCTTCAAATAACGCCTCATCTTCTTTTGTCAGTGGTTCGTTTTGATTTAAAACGAGTAGCAGAAAATCGGCTTCTGCGAGAGCTTTTCGAGATCGTTCTACACCGATTTTTTCCACAATATCTTCGGTTTCACGGATGCCAGCAGTATCAATCAAACGAAGCGGCACGCCGCGCACATTCACGTATTCTTCGATAATATCACGTGTTGTTCCGGCAATATCTGTTACAATCGCCTTATCTTCTTGGATAAGCTGATTCAAAAGCGATGATTTCCCCACATTTGGTCGGCCGATGATGGCCGTCGCCAGGCCTTCTCTTAAGATTTTCCCCTCACTCGCGGTTTTTAAGAGCTCATTTACAGAAGCTTTCACCAGATGCGTTTTTTCAAGTAGCATCCTAACTGTCATTTCCTCGACATCATCGTATTCCGGATAATCGATATTAACCTCGACCTGCGCAAGTGCATCCAGAATCTCCTGCCGTAAATGGCGAATGAGGCGGGATAGATTCCCGTCCATTTGTTTAAGCGCCACGCCCATCGCCCGGTCCGTTTTCGCACGAATGAGGTCCATCACTGCTTCTGCTTGTGATAAATCAATTCTTCCGTTTAAAAAGGCGCGTTTAGTAAACTCTCCTGGTTCAGCAAGTCGGGCGCCACTTTTTAGTAGCAGCTGCAAAACCCGATTGACCGACACGATCCCACCGTGGCAATTTATTTCCACAACATCCTCGCGTGTAAATGTCCGCGGCGCTCGCATGACGGACACCATCACTTCTTCAATTGTTTCGTCTTCTTCTTTTATATGACCATACTGAATGGTATGACTTTCTGCATCATTAAGCCGTTTTTTGGCATAAAAAATACGATCCGCTATTTGAATCGCCTCATCACCGCTTAATCGAATAATCGCAATGGCACCTTCGCCTGGCGGTGTTGAGATTGCAGCAATAGTATCAAAATCCATTCTACCCCACCTTTCTTAAAGAAAAATTTGGATAAATTTAATTTGAATAAATTTACTTTTGCACTCAACAGTTCGCTCTGCTTTCACCAAAGCTTGCTATTTTATCCACAAGTTATATAAATTAATAGTACTATTTTAACTTATCCACGTGTGTTTAACAACCGTTTTATTTTATCCACAGAAAAAAAGCTGGCAAGAAGGAACTTATCCCCATTACCAGCCAAAAAATTATGCCTTACTTTCTAATTCATGTACAAAAAGACCACTTAATAGTTTGGGTTCAAACCATGTCGATTTTGGCGGCATAATTTCGTTCGCATCCGCCACACTTAAAAGGTCGTCCATTGTGGGCGGGAACATAGCAAAAGCAATTGTAAATTCGCCACTATCCACGCGCTTTTCAAGTTCAGCGAGCCCACGAATTCCTCCCACAAAATCAATACGATTATCACGTCTCACATCTTGAATATCGAAAATCTTCGTAAGTATTTCATTTTGCAAAATGGATACGTCTAAACTGCCAATGACATCTCCTTTTATCGTTTCTTTTTTTGCATCTACTGCATACCACCGCCCGTTTAAATAAAGCCCCATTTGTTTCGGCTTACTTGGTTTAAACGGCGTAGTTCCCTTTTCCGTGATATCAAAATGCGGTTTTAATTGTTCAAAAAAATCGCTCGGGATAGGCACATTCAAAACGCGATTATAGTCTAGAATTTCAAGTTCTTCGGCTGGGAATAAAACGGATAAGAAGAAATTAAATTCCGCAAGATTACTTTCATTCGGATACACCTCTCTCCGTTTTAATCCCACTTTAACCGCCGATTCAGTACGGTGATGCCCGTCCGCAATATAGAGCGCAGGAACAGACGCAAAGGCCGATTCGAGGGTGGTGACGAGCTCATTTTCATCGATATGCCAAACTTTATGTGTCACCTCGTGAAAACTCTTAAAATCATAAATTGGCTCATGGCTCGCTTTAAATTGCGCAATCAGCTCATTAATTTCAGCTTTTCCGCGGTAGGTTAAAAAAATTGGACTCGTATTCGCATCACACGTGTCCACATGGCGAATGCGGTCGAGCTCCTTTTCCTCCCGCGTAAACTCATGTTTTTTAATTTTCTGCGAGATATAGTCATCAATCGCCGTCGAAGCCACAATCCCCGTTTGCGCACGCCCATTCATTTGAAGCTCATAAATATAAAAACCCGCACGAACGTCTTTTTTCAACCATTCTTTTTCTAAAAAAGCCCGTAAATTATCTTTTGCTTTTAAGTAAACCAAATCATCATACGGGGATAATGATTCTTCTAAATCAATTTCCGCTTTATCAATATGTAAAAATGAATATGGGTTCGTTTTCCCTAATTCCCTTGCTTCCGCACTACTTAAAACATCATAGGGCAAAGATGCGATTTTATCTGCCAGCTTTTCATTTGGCCTTACTGCTTGAAACGGACGTACATTCACCATGCTTTTTCCTCCTACATTTAAAGAGCCCTAAGAAATACCTTAAGGCTCTATTTATTTCCCGGGAAATAATTTAAACCGTCACACCTAACGGCTCGATAATTCTCACACGTAAAATCCCCTTGACACCTTCTAGTTCCGCTTTAATCGCCTCTAAACTATTCGAGTCATTGCGCTCCATATCAATAAGCGTATAGGCGTATTCACCGCGGCTACGATTCGTTAAATCCATAATATTCATTGTATGGCTCGCCACAATCGTCGTGACAGACCCCACCATATTAGGAATGTTGCGATGACAAACTCCAATTCGCGGATGTCCGTTGTAAGGCATATCAACAGACGGATAGTTCACTGAATTTTTAATGCTACCTGTTTCTAAAAAATACTGGAGTTCGCGCGCCGCCATTAAAGCACAATTAGTTTCGGCTTCTTCCGTTGAAGCACCGAGATGAGGCAATACACGGACTTTTTTAGTTTGAAGTAACTTTTTAGTGGCAAAATCCGTAATATACATACGCAGTTGATTTGCTTCCAGCGCTTCACAAATCGCATCTTGATTCACAAGTTCTCCGCGAGAGAAGTTAAGTAAAACAGCATTTTGTTTAAGTAAAAGAAGCGTTTCTTTATTGAACATTTCACGCGTATTATCACGTAAAGGTACATGAACCGTAATATAATCGCAGGTTGCCAAAACTTCTTCAAGCGTGATGGCCCGTTTTACGTCCTTTGAAATTTTCCAAGCCGTATCAACCGACACATACGGATCAAATCCGGTAACGTCCATGCCAAGTGCAATTGCATCATTGGCAACCAAAGCTCCAATCGCGCCAAGACCAATAATGCCCAATTTTTTCCCATAAAGCTCAGTACCCGCAAACGCTTTTTTACCTGCTTCCACTTTCGTTTCCACATCGTCACCCTCTAGACCTTCTACCCATCTACTACCTTCAATAATGGGCCTAGCCGCCATAAATAAACTAGCTAGAACAAGCTCCTTCACCGCATTAGCGTTAGCACCAGGTGTATTAAAAACAACAATACCACGTTCAGAACAAGTTTCAAGTGGAATATTGTTCACACCAGCGCCAGCCCTCGCAATCGCTTTTAACGAGTCTGGAAAATCATAATCATGCAAACCATAGCTCCTAAGTAAAATTCCATCCGGAGACGCATTCGCATCAAGCACATACTTTTCTAAATCAAAAGTTTTTAAGCCCTCATTCGCAATTGCATTTAACGTTTCAATATTAAACATGAACCTTTCCCCCTTCATGGCTATGCGCAAAATCCTTCATAAATGCAACAAGTGCCTCCACACCTTCAAGTGGAAACGCATTATACAAGCTCGCCCGCATCCCGCCAACCGAACGATGCCCCTTTAAATTCACAAAACCTTTTTCAAGCGCCTCTTTTATAAACGCCTTATCTAGTTCAGCGTCACCTGTTGTAAAAGGAATATTTGTCAGCGAACGAACAGCCGGCACAACCGGTGAACTAAATAGATTTGATTCATCAATATAGGAATAAAGAAGACCTGCTTTCCGGCGATTCAAAGCCTCCATCCCGCTAACCCCACCTTGCGCTTTTATCCACTCAAACACAAGCTTCGCCACATAGATGGAAAACGTAGGCGGCGTATTATGCATCGAACCATCATCTGCCATTATTTTATAATCAAGCATAGAAGGCAAATTCTCGCTCCCCCCAATTAAATCCTCACGAACAATGACAATCGTAAGTCCAGCTGGACCAATATTTTTTTGCGCCCCTGCATAAATAAGTCCAAAATCATTCACATCATATTGGCTAGCTAAAATGTTGGAAGACATATCAGCAACAAGTGGCACATCCCCCGTTTTAGGTACATCAAATATAGCCGTTCCTTCAATCGTATTGTTTGCTGTAATATGCAAATAAGCTGCATCTTTAGACGGTGCAGGAATATCTGGAATATAGCTGAAATTTCGGTCTTCTGATGATGCAATAACTGAAGTTAAGACATTAGGTAGTTTTTTGGCCTCAGAAATCGCTTTTTTCGACCAACTTCCTGTATTTACAAATTCTATTTTTTTCCCATGCGCTAAGTTTAAAGGAACCATCGAAAATTGCAGACTCGCTCCCCCTTGTAAAAAAAGCACTTTGTAATGATCTGGGATATCCATCAACTCGCGAAGTAATGCCTCCGCTGAATCAATAATTTCTTGAAAAAGCGCCGATCTATGGCTTAACTCCATCACAGACATACCAGAACCTTTATAAGATAGTAATTCTTCCTGAACTTGTTTCAGTACTGGAACGGGCAAAGTTGCCGGTCCCGCTGAAAAATTATAGACACGCTCCACTCATCATCTCTCCTGTTCACAATCATTTTACTAAAACGAATCACCAGTATTTTTCACAAGGTTACCACTCTTATACGCCAACCAGTGAGACATGAGCCTATTTGTATACAGCAAAACACCTACTTTCTAAATTGTGAAGTAAGACACAATTTTTCAAATTGCTTAAAAAGACAGTCTTTTTTACTTTTGTATATTATAGCAGAACACGATACCTCTTTCCACGTTTTTACAGCACAAAAAAAGAATGGAGGTCAAAAACCCCCATTCTCTATCCTATTACATTAATTCAATATTCACGATGTCGCTAAATTGAACGGAATAAACCGTTCCAAATACGTCCTGAAATAAAACTTCTTGTGTTACTTCATCTAATTCAAGAGGTACTAATTCCAATGTACGGACCCAACCAAAACCATGAAAAGCTTCCGGGTCTTCAAAAGGGGCCAAGTTTAAATGGGCTATATTCGCCTCTTCAAAATATTGTAACCGCACCAACCATTCGCGCTTTATGGCATCTTGAAGCGTAATATAAAACTTTCCTGCTCGATAACATCACACACAGGACGCGCTTTTAAAGACGATAAACGGGTATCAAACTCAATTTCTTTTAGCGGCAAAGCATAAACCATCATCATCACCTCTTCCTAATTCCATTATACGAACAAACGTTCTTTTTTGCAAGTTTTTTATCCTCTTTCAAAAAATTTTTTTTGCTTACAGACATAACAAAGATAGCGTTTACATTCTATTTTATCGAAAATTTATGGTTGAAATTAAAAATATAGTTGCTATACTTATGTAAGTAGATAACATTTAAAAAGGAGTTTTAAACAAATGACAAATACATTTTTAGATTCAATTAAAGTTCGTCGTTCCATTTATGCTTTAGACAAAAACGTTTCTTTATCTCAAAATGAAATTGAAGAAATTATCAAGGAAGCTGTAAAATTAAGCCCATCTTCTTTTAACTCCCAAAGTTCACGTGCGGTTATTCTTTTCGGGGAAAGCCATGATAAGCTTTGGAACATTACGGAAGAAACGCTTCGCGGCATCGTTCCTGCTGAAAATTTTGCGTCCACTGAAGAAAAAATTGCTTCTTTCCGCGCAGGCTACGGCACCGTTTTATTCTTTGAAGACACTGAAGTCATCGAAGGATTACAAGAAAACTTCGCTTTATATGCAGATAACTTCCCAATTTGGTCCGAACAATCTACAGGTATCGCGCAACATTCTGTATGGGTAGCACTTGCAAACGCTGGTATCGGCGCTTCCTTGCAACACTATAACCCACTAATTGATGACGCTGTACAAGCTGAATTCGACCTTCCAGAAAGCTGGAACTTACGTGCTCAGATGCCATTTGGTAATATCGTAGCAGAAGCTGGCGAAAAAGAATTTATCGACGACGAAAAACGTTTCCGTACGTTTAAATAAAAAAATAAAGCCGCATGTTGTTTCGAGTTTTTCTCGATACCGCATGTGGCTTTTTTATATGAAACTTTTTACCCGACTACGAAGTTCCTCTAGGCTGACAATACCCGCAATGCTCCCCTTTATCTCACCATCTACAATGACAATAGAGTTAGGGATTCCTTTTACTTGAAAATGCTCCGCGAGTTTTCTCTCTTTATCTATATTGATCTTCACAACTTGAATAAATTCGCCTTCCATCTCGGAAAATCGATCTAACGTAGGCCAAAAACATCGACATGGTGCGCACCATTCCGCCCAAAAATTTAACAATATTTTGGGATGACTCGAAATAATTTCATCAAGTTCACCTTGTTTCGCATGTATAATCGCCATTTCCTCACCTCTCGTTCAGATTATGCCAAAGTCCTTTATGCGTCAAGCAAACGAGCTCAGTTGTTTAGTTTTTAACATTTTTTACATATTTGATTACGCCAATAGTCCAGTAACTAATAATTGAAGCCGCCACTACACTAGATGCAAAAATTAAATCTGGGTAAAAATCCTCTGCAAAATTTCCTTTACCACCAAGCGCGTAGACCACATTTGTAATCGTCAAATTTTCGGAAAAGAGACTGCCTAAAAAGAGCAAAAACACTAATGTGACTTGGTGTGTAATACTCCCTAATTTGTTCCAACGACTTCTTAAAAGTAAACTCGCGTCTTTCATAGCATCTTTCGAATGATTGTATGCTTGACGATTTAAAAACCGCCCAGTCATTGAAGAGAAGCTCCCGATAATAAAAACGCCAACCGAAATCGTCCAAGGACAAACCATAAGTATAGCCCCTATAGAAATCCCTATCGTATATAAAACAAGGATTGGTCTGTCTTTCCATGCTTTTTTCAAAAACGGCTCGAAAAGCAGTGAAAAAATAATGCCAAAAAAGTAAACTAAATATATATGAAGCAGCATGAAATTAAAATTTTGTTGGGATAATGAATAAAAGGTTCCGTATAGTAATGCAAAACTATTGGCCATGCCTTGCCCAAGTGAAAAATAATGGACCAAAACCGACAATTTTAAAACCGGGCGGAAACGGATAAGCGTGATAATAAAAATCGTAATACCAACGACGCAAGCTAAAATGGCCAAGGTCACAAGGCTAGC
This sequence comes from Listeria fleischmannii subsp. fleischmannii LU2006-1, assembly GCF_000344175.1. GTDB lineage: Bacteria > Bacillota > Bacilli > Lactobacillales > Listeriaceae > Listeria > Listeria fleischmannii. The sequence continues at coordinate 10,864 of NZ_ALWW01000061.1, forward strand.
TAAATCTGTTGTACGCACACCTTTAATAATAAATATGATTACTGAAAAAACTAGAAAAATAATAAATGGACGCATTAAAAAGCCTGTTTTTTCAATGGCTCCAATTTCATAATTAGGTAATCGTGATACAAAATAAAACGTAATCGCTAAAAGAAGGGCATAAAATAGAAAGGCTACCCATGGGAAAGTAAATTTCACTAAAAGAATGGCTGCAAAAATAGCGATAAGGACAACAATAAGCGCAGCTAAGTAATTTTTGTTACTCATTTTTCTTCCATAAAAAAAGCGCTCGTGATATTGCAATGTGATATAAAGCGGCAAAATCATGCTGCTAGAAATCCCTATAAAAATAGCGCCTATTTCCATCCATAATGTGGAAAACGGGGCAAGTGCGGCAATTAATGACCCCACTGTCCCAAACGAAAGTAGAAGCAATAAATGTTTTTTGGCGCTCATTCGTCTCCCAAAAGCATTAAATAAAAATGTTCCTGTATAATTAAAAACATAATATATAATTAAAGCGGCGTAGCCATTTAGCCATCCGTCATAATAATTCCCCACTAAAATAAAAAGTAAGTATGGCAAAAACGGGGCGGCATTGACTACCGCATACATATAAAATTTTCCTTTTGGATCTATCATTTTTTCATCCTCCATGTTCACCATTTTATCATACTATTTTTTCAGACCGCTTTTCACACAAAATGTAGCATGTTATAATGCAAAAAAAGACGTTTTCTTTAGGAGGAATGAAAATGGAAGCGATAACACCTTTTCTAATGTTTCAAAACAAGCAATCTGCGAAAGCTATTGAGCTATATTTAAATACGTTTCATGATGCCCACACTGTATTTATTAACCACCATCCAAATCCAGAAGATGGTATCATGCTTGGGAAAATTAAAATCCATCATTTAGAAATTTTGGTTAGCGACAGTAGCGTTAATCATGATTTTAATTTTACCCCATCTTCCTCTTTTTTCATAGACTGCGAATCTTTAGAGGAACTAAAAGAGTATGCGGAAAAACTTTCAGCTAACGGAAACGTATTGATGCCTCTTAATAACTATGGTTTTAGCCAGCAATTTACTTGGGTGAACGATGCGTTTGGCGTATCTTGGCAATTGAACCTTCCCTAATGTTTCACGTGAAACATTGAAAAGCCCCTTTTTTTTCAAAAGAGGCTTTTTTATTTTAGAGAGAAATGAGCATGGCGATGATGCCTGCGAGTAAGCCGTAAAATAGCGTGGGTAGCAATGTGAGACGAATAATTTGTCCTTCTTTTCCTAAAACTCCTACAACCGCTGCGACAGCCACAATGCTTCCAACACTAATCATATTTCCTGCAGCTGCCCCGATTGCCTGCAAAGCCGCGATGAGCGTTGGTGATAAATCATGGAGTAGGGCTATATCAAGTTGTAATGAAGTAAACATCATATTACTAAACGTAGCACTTCCTGATACAAATGCGCCGATAATTCCTAGAAATGGGGCGACTAATGGCCATACATCACCAAGAACACTAGAAGCCAGGTTGGCAAGTTCTGTTGGCATATTTTCTAAAGGCGCTTCCTGCACATTTGAATTGATAAAAATGCGTACCATGGCGGTTGAGAAGAAGAGCGCGATAGCTGTATTCATGAGTGGCTGCGCGGAAACTTTCAATGCGCGCCCCACTTTTTTATAGGGAATTTTATATAAAAGAATGGTGCCTAAAATGACGAGGCCAAATACAATGCCCGGAGAATATAAAATTTGCCATTCTTGGCTGATGCCTGTATCCAAAATATTTTGCCATGAAATGGATATGCTTAATAACCAATTTTTAAGAGGTGTAATCACCCTGGTTAAAACGAGTAAGAGCGCAATCGCAATATAAGGCATTAAAGCTTGGATAAAAGACATCTCTTTTGTCTCATTTTTTTCAGACTCTGTTTGTTCCGTTTCCCACAGATTTCCTTTTGGCACTAAAAAACCTTTTTGGGCCGCAAAAATAGTAGCTACCAAACTACAAAGCGATCCTATGAGCGACGGAAATTCAAACCCTATAAATTGTGCGACAAGAGCGGCTGGAATGGTGTAACATAAACCGGCAAAAATCGCAAAAGGTGCTACTTCAAGACCTTCCTTAAAGCTCCTATTTTTCCCAAAAACTTTTGTAAGCATTAGTACTAAAAATAACGGAATAAAGGTTCCGATTAAAAGATCTAAACGCGTGAGTTGAACGGCGACACCATTTAGGAACGAAGCGGTCTCGAGTCCTTGTGTGGCAAAAAATTCGCTTAAATTGGCTGAGAGCGGCTCGATTCCCTGACGCATTCCGACATTAAAAGTGGTTCCAACTGCCCCGAAGCCAACTGGCGCACTATTTGCAATAAGAGCAATGGACACCGCGGCAAGTGGCGACAATCCTAAAATAACAAGCAGAGGCGCAACAATGGCGGCTGGTGTACCGAAGCCTGCAGCCCCTTCAATAAAACCTCCAAAGCCCCACGCAATAATAATGACGAGTAAACGCCGATCTTTCGTTATATTTAAAAATCCTGAACGTAAAACCTCAAGGGCGCCTATTTCACGTAATAAATTTAATAGTAAAATGGCGCCAAATATGATAAACAGCACCGTCATCGTGATAAAAACACCTTCTAATGAGGCAGCTGTAATTTGTTTAGCAGGAACTTTCCAAATAAAAAAGGCAAGTAAAGCTGTCACTCCAAAACTTAACGGCATAGCTTTTATGGCAGGTAAGCGCAAAATGACTAGAAAAATAAAAACAGATAAGATTGGCATCGCTGCCGTAATAAATTCAAAAAAATTCAATTTGCGCTCCTCCTTTACTTCTACTTTAAAGGAAGTTCCCACCTCTCATCAAAGGGCAAAAATTGCATTAATTCTTGCAACTTTTGTATCTCATCCACATAAAAAAAAGAGTAGATTCTTATCTACTTCGTGCTTTAGAATATAAAATTTCCACTTAATTAAAGTCTAACAAACCAGATATGGCGAAGTGTCATATCTGCATCTGTAAGCGTTGCGCCAATCCCAATCACTTACCATATTCGCGCTATTGATAGCCTTTATGCCGGCCTCAGCCGTCCTCTATCGCAATCA
>NZ_ALWW01000062.1 GCF_000344175.1 Listeria fleischmannii subsp. fleischmannii LU2006-1
TATCAAATATTCGTTTGCATCTATTGATAAAATAAAACAACTTGGGTATGTTCCTTACTTTAATATATTAGATGGATTAGAAGCATATTTAATTTGAAATAAAAGTTTTAGCTTAGAAAGAAGGTAAAAATAACAGTGACCTCACAATATTCAACATTTTTTTCTAAAATGCAAGTTCTCAGAGGAATTGGTATTTTACTTGTAGTATTAGGGCATTCGTTTCCCGGTGTGGATTCTGAAAGCGGAAATGTGTATGGTATTATACACAGATTTATTTATTCTTTTCATATGCCGCTGTTTTTCTTTATTTCTGGTTTTTTTGCCATAAAATTACTCAAAATGAAAACCTTAAAAGAAAATGCAAATTTTATGAAACAAAAAGCGATGCGATTATTAGTACCTTATTTACTAGTAAGTTTGCTAGGGCTACCGATAAAATTGATTTTTGACCGTTTCTCTGAAAGACCAGCTGGAGGTATGGATGCGATTTTGAATATTATCTTGTATCCAACGAATAATGCTGTTATAGCTCTTTGGTTTCTGTATACATTATTTTTAGTATTTTTAGTGATGCTACTAGTACTGCGAATCAACACTTACTTCCTGTTACCAAGCCTTATCATTTTAAATGTGTTCGCCGGATTTTTTCCGGAAATTTTTAATCTATCGGGAGTAGCCCAATATTGTTTTTATTTCTATATCGGTTTACTTTTTAGAAAAAGATATCAAGAATTTATAGGTAAAATTAATCTTTATATCGGTTTATTTGTCGGTTTAGTTTGTTTAAGTTTTGCATCTGTTTATCAAATCAATATGCCAATAGTTAATTTATTCATATCTATTTTGGGAATTATGATGAGCGTTTCGCTAGCATATTTAGTAGGTGGCCGATGGGGAAAATGGCTTGAGATGTTCGGGAATTATAGTATGGGCATCTATTTATTTTCATGGTTCCCCCAAGTGGCGATACGAATCGTATTACTTCAGATTCTAAACCTACCTTATATGTTTGTGGTTCTAACCATTTTTATTGGAGGGTTAACGCCTGTTATATTGGAATACCTTATTCTGTCAAAAAAGACTATATTATTTGTTTTATTTTTAGGAAAAAAAAGCTTCTTAGTACTTGATCAAAACGATAAGACTATGGCAAAATTCGCAAAGTGAGAAAGCATTAATTATTATTTTTAAAGTGAAATTTGGCTATCAATTAGTTCTAAAATCGACTGCAACTCAATAAATTGACCTATAGACAAATTAAGTATAAAAACTAATGGGCTGGATATAGAAAAACCCGTATTAAATAATTTATACGGGTAAAGATTTTATATGGCTCTGAAATTTTTCTATTTTTTATTCTGTAAATAAAATTGTTTAATAGCTTTAGCCGCAATAAGTTCAAGCTCAAACTGTGTATCGGCCGGGGGTAGCGTGATGTGTAGTTTATTAGCAATCTCTATAGGATTAATAGTGCCATGTTCTTTTAAAATTATTTTTCTAAGTTCTGTTGCCATGTTTATAATTCACCACTTTCATCATTATTTCATTCATCTACTTCATTATAAGATGGATAACTAAAACTGAAAAGGTCATTTTTTTCAAATACTATTATATTTTTGGAAAAGAGTAAAATTGATTAGATTTTTGGAAGTATTTAGTTTTTAATTTTATTTTCATGTTGGGTATTTATGCTTATATCGAATTAATGATAAAAATGGGCTGTCAATATAAGAAATGGAGTCCAATCAAAAATGCCTAGACATATCAAATTTTTCTAAAAAAAAGAAAAACATGACCTTTTTAAACAAGGAAGATAAATATAGAATATAATTAAAGAAATGAGGCGAATCAGAATGTTAAGGCAATATCAAATTTTATCTAACAAAGTATTAGGTGAAATCAAAAGAATAGAGGTAAATATTGTAAAAGAAGAAAGAGGCAAATTTATGCCCATTGGTCAGGCGAATCTTGAAGAATTTTCAATGTCTGTAAAAAAACTAGAATTTTTTAACTGGATTGTAGAAGAACTTCATCTTATTACAAACTTATCAAATACGAGACATCTTGTGATTAGAATAAATTTTGGTGAATTAACAAGTCCAATTTTATTAAAGCTGCTGGAGTATCTTAAGAAAGAAAAAAATTTGTTTCATATAGAGTTACAAATTAGAGATTCCTATCAATTTTGGGTAGACGAAAAATCACATTTTTCCTTGGTTGAAAAAAAAGCATTTATTCTAGGTAAATTAAGAAGCTTAAAAAATTTAGGGTATACGATTGTTGCTGAAAATATGGGGAATGGCATCTATTCACTTGAAAATTCAAATTATTACATCCACTATATTGATGTCATACAGTTACAGGTTGAAAGTGATAAACTTTGCGAGTTAAAGCCATTTATTATTGCTTGGGAACAGTACAGCTTGATTCATAATACAAAAATGAGAATCGAATATTTAGGATTGAAAACAAAAATCAATTGTGTGGTTACTAATTAAAAAGGAATTTTAGACAATGAATAAATTACAAAATGAGAGAATTAAGTTAGCAAGAAAAACGATTGAAGCTTTAATGAAAGATGATCCAAAAGCAGCGCAACTCTATTGGAGAAGCTTTAAAAAAACAAGAAAAGTTGTTAGGCCGATTTAAAAATTAATAAAATCTAAAGGGGTAAAAAGTTTGGATGAATTACACACAAAGTTGATATTTCCTAAGAGTTTACAGCGTCAATCTATTATATTGAATAAGCTTTTTGAAAGTAGCACAGCTCTTAGTGTGAATGAACTATCTCAAGAATTAGATGTATCTGTTAGGACGATTGTTAATGATTTAGACTATCTTACTGATATGTTACCATCAACAGTCAAAATAAACATTGATAAATTTAAATTAATCAATCTAGAGTCTACAGACAGCTATGCATTTTATGAGTTTTTAACGACCGTTGTGACCATATCCCCGTTATATAAAATTATTGATAGTCTCTTTATTGATGAATTGCATAATCTTGAAGATTGGGCAGATATTTTGTTTGTTTCGGAAAAAACGCTGCAACGCTATCTTTTTAAACTTAGAGAACTACTAGAAGTATATGAATTAAAATTGAGTTTCAATCCTGTTAATATAGTAGGGCAAGAAGAAAATATTAGGCTGTTTTTCTATGCTTTTTATGCCTCGGGGAATTTACACTTAAGAAGTCCTGGTGGAATGGAAAAAGAAATAACAGAAAAATTATCAGAAGCATTATCTGAACACATAGAATTGATTAGGACTCAAAAAACACGCAGCTTGTATTGGGCTATGATATTGTATCGACGTTATAGACAAGGAAAATACATTAATACTTCTATTAGCAAAGATAATTTCCCTGGTTATTTTGACACATACAAAAATATACACATTGAAATAATAGAAGCGTATGGCATTGATACTAAAAAAATGCCAGATGAAGAATTCTTGTTTATTGATTACCTCGCACTGGAAAATATACTATATAGTGTTGGCAATACGTATAGTGAATTTCGAATGCGTAAAATGATTGATAATTCTGTTAATTACAGATTTTTAGAGTTTATATTGATACATGAGTTTAAAATTAATAGCAAGATTGGGGAGGCTATGCGAACACATACGATGCTTTTTAATAACATGCAAGCTCTTTCACAGTTTTCTCCCTTATTTCAAAAAAATAAAATAGAGCTTAATTTAATGATTAAAAAAAAGTATCCTATTATTTTTAATAAATGGCTAAAAATAATGAGAAAATATGATTTGACTCGCTCCCGATTCATTGAATATTTAGAAGATTTTTGCGTAAAATTAACGATGTTGACGAGCCTTTATGTGGAACAAGAACATATATATAGAAGAGTTGTATTTATCTTAACTGGAGAAAACATCTATATTGATTATATTACAAATCAATTTAAAAAAAATGAAACTCTGAAGATATAAATATCAATTTTAAATATGATACTTATATACAAAAAGGGCTACTCGAAAGTACTGATATTTTTATCACAAATACAAAAGTACGTTTAGAAGTGGCGGAAGAAGCTGGAATACCAGTCATCTATGTATCACTCTTTCCAACTTCTTCTGACTTTCAGCGAATTGAATCATTATTGAACTGGGAATGAAGTCATTTTCAGTGAACATACAGCTAGACAATCTATTTTTCCGAAAAAATGAAATTTCTGGCATTGAATATAGTGTTGCTGAATAATACTATGAAATTGTGTGAGTGCCCATTTTACAAGTTTCTTGAGCATTTATATAGTCAAATTTAAGGGGGAATATTACATGAAGAAAAGGATATTTTTAGTAGCTGGCATGCTAGCCATAATTTCAACGCTTTTAGTAGCCTGCTCAGAAAAAAAGGATGACTCCAATTCTGGGGAAAATAACTTAGGACCAAAATTGGAAGGTTCAACGGATGATCCGAAAGAAACGAAAGAACTTCAAAAACTTTACCAAGATGCGATTAAAGAACTTGCCGATACAGACGAAAAACTTGTCGTATGGGCAGGTGGAGATGCACCAAATCAGCAAAAAGATTTAGAAAATGCTTTTAAAACTAGGTTTCCAGAAGTTCCAATTGAAGTAAAAGTTGATTTATCTAAGTTTCATGATATCAAAATTAATGAACAGCTGAAAAATCATAATTTGCAGCCAGATGTTGCGATGCTACAAACTACACATGATTTTGATGCATGGAAGAAACAGAATCAATTATATGCGTATAAACCAATTGGCTTTAATAAACAAAGACCCAATTATGCAGATCAAGATGGTTACTATATAACAGGAATGATTAATACCTTCTTACCTGAAGTGAGTAAGAAAGTTGGAGAAGTTGAATCGTATGAAGATTTCCTCAAACCAGCTTTTAAAGATAAATTAATATTAACTTATCCGCATGATGATGATGCTGTTCTTTATGTCTATGATAAAATTAATTGAAAAATACGGTGATGAGTATTTAGAGAAACTAAAAAATCAGAATCTACATTTTTAAGGGGGACTGCTGCGCCTGCTGAAATTGTGGCAAAAGGATCATATAAAGATAAGGAATATATAGGAAATTTAACCGGTTATGCGCAGATGCCAAAAAGTGATGCAAATTCTTTTGTCCCTAAAGAAGATCCATTTATTACATGGACACAACGCGCAGGAATGTTTGAACAAACCAAGCATAAAGCCGCAGCAAAATTATTCCTCTCTTTTATCTCTAGTAAAGAATATCAATCCAGTGGACAAATTTGGGCAACTCGAACAGATTTGAAGCCCATGAATTCATATAAAGAGCTAGATGCGTATCAAAATACTGATTTTAACGATTTTGCTAAATGGATGAGTGATCGAAAACATATTGAAGATTTAAAACAAAAAATGATTGATTATTTCGGTGAAGTTGAAGGCGAAAGTCCTCTAACTGATAAGGAACTTTTAAAAATAGTTGATTAATCCCTATTTTTATAAAAAAGGAGTGATAATGATGAATAAAGAGAAATCCGGAGTTTCAGTAAAACTGATTATTAATATAATCATTGCTGTTTTACTTATCGCTTTTATGATAGCTAATCGGCAAATGGTAGATATTAACCTTTTTGTGGGCACAATTTCAACACCCATTTTTATGGTAATCCTAGTTTCGGTTATTTTAGGGTGGATTATGAAGTGGTTAGTGCCTAAATTTAAGAAATAAGTTCAAAAATAATCTAAGTAAAATAACTACAAGGAACCAATTTTCTTGTAGTTATTTTGTTTTGAATAAATGTATTTTTTGGAGGTTAATATGAAAGAAAAAAGAAGTGTCAGTATGGTGGAATTGTTCTACGATTTAATTTTTGTCTACGCAATAAGTCAAATGTCAGAGGTATTATTGGTAGCATTTGAAGATCAAGGTTTATATTTAGATGCCATCATCAAGTATTGTATAGTTGTATTAAGCTTTTGGAGTGTTTGGACCTATCAAACAGTTTATAACAATCGTTTTTTTTAAAGGTAGTGTGTCATAAATTAATATATTTATCTTATTAAATATGTTTATTGTGATGGTTCTCTCTCAATCCATTAACTTTCATTTCCAAGAAACTTTTTTTTCCTTTTGTGCTATGTACAACTTTATTGTATTCCATCGTTCTTTTGGAATATTGCATAACATTTTATTCTAGTAATTCTGCATTAGAAAAAAAGTTTATCATTTCTTTTATTATTATTTTAAGTATCTTTATTTCAGTGAGTTTAGTGGCTTTGATAGTGCCTGAAGAGATACGCCTGATATTTAATGGTGTTGCAATTTTAATTATCTCTTTTCTCCCTATTATGTTTAAAGAGAGAATTAAGTCTGTATCAGTAGACTTTGAGCATTTAACGGAACGCTATAGTCTGCTGGTCATATTATTCTTTGGTGAGTCCATTGTGACAGTTACAAAAACGATAAATTTAACGAGTATTCATATAACGAGCTTTTTTTACTTTTTAATCATTATTGCTTTGTTTAGTATATACAGTTTGATTCATACTAAAGGTATTGAAAAAAATAGACAGACAGGTGGATTAATTCTTATTCATATGCACTATTTTGTAATTTTAAGTATCGGATTTGTTTCTATTTTGCTTGAGGAAAATATCCATCAGGAAATTAACAATGCTGTATTTTCTATTTTTCTAACCATAGGAATAACAGTGTTTCTTGCCGCACTATTTATAAATTGGTTTAGTTATAGTACAAATCAAATAACTGCGAAATTCATGATAATGATTAGTGTACTACTTTGCTTATTCTATATGAATAACCTTTTGATAGAGAATATGGATATATATTTAGGAATGGATATGATTTTACTCTGGCTTATTTTTGGTGCCGTTTATAGGGAATTAAAGGAATAATAATTAGTTTGTCCTAATCGCTCATGTAACCAAATTAAATCGAGATTAATTTATCCAAAATAATTGGCTAGGAATCAAATTTAGCTACGGAAAAGAAAAATCATTATTTCATTATTGAAATTTTTTCTATTTCACCTCGTGTTGTGGCCCAACTATTATTGTTGAGTAGATTTTGTTTTAGCATTAACTGTTTTAACGGGGCGTTTGCAGAAAGAATGAAATATAATTTTCTCCCAGGATCTATCATTTGATTGTTTGCTAGATTGACCATATCGCTAGGCATGCGTACTTCAATAAATGTTTTATAATAGTTTTTTATATGACTGGTTTCTGACATATAAAATTGATTGTCTTCAAAATCAAACCCTCTATCATTAATAACTTGACCATGAAATAAGCGTATCGGATATACCATTGATCCGTCTAATTTAAATAGGTTTTTCTTTACTAGGATGTCTCCAGGATAGGTGGTAAATAGTCCACGGCTCCTACTATTCGAGGTGAACCAGCTAAATACATCTTCTCCCTTCAATTGAACTGTATTGTCAAAAACGAAACTATTTTTACTTCCAGATAATCGAATGCCTGTATATAGTACTGCGTTTTGAGGATAGACTTGATCTCCATACTTTTCACGTAAAAAAAGATTATCAGATATATTCTCTCCAACTTGTCCAGCTTGTAAATTGTTATTTTGAATATAAATATTTTGATTATAGGGACCATAGCTGTCAATACCAGCATCAGCCATTATATCGGGTGTAATACCTGCCTCCATGTTTTTTTCAAAGTAGTGATACTTTCCAAAACGCTGCATCCAGTCTTTAATGGTATTATTTTTTATCATAATTTTATTATTTGATTGTAAATCGCCATTGAACCGGTATAATTGAATCCCACTCCGCCCGACGTTTTGGATGCTATTGTCAGAAATAATGGCGTCATCGGTGAATTCGAGGCTAATTCCGTTTTGTAAACCACTGTTTTTAAGTTCATTATTTTTTATTAATAAATGTTGAACCCGTCCAATAGCAACAATCGTAGAACCTTTCTCTCTCATATCGAATTTATTATTTTGAATGGTGATGTTACGATAAACCTCATACTTTAGTCTATTTTCTTCTTCAAATTTTGGGGAAACTTCAAGTAAGCTAACAAATGATGAACCTGAAAGGTTGGGGAGATAGCTGATATTCAAATTTTGAATGGTAATATCTTCTGCTTGTAAACTAGATTCTGGTAATGTTTGATTTTCTTCAATTTTAAGACCTGTGACCAGACGTGTGAATATTAGTTTTGTGGTATCAGAACTTGTGCCTGTCAAAGTGATTTTGCTGGGTACAGATAGTGTTTGGTTGAAATAATAGTTACCTTGAGGAATAGTTATCATTTTAAGGCCTGAAATATTTTTAGCTTTGATCATAGTTTGCTCCCAGGCTTCACTGTTGTAACTTGCAGCAGAGGGAGTCCCTTCTATTAAAGGGATTTCTAGAGTAGACATAGATTTCACTTGTTGAGGGAAAATCATGATGCAACTTAAACATATTAATCCAGTAAATAGAGAAAACTTCATTTTATATCCCTTCTTTTCTATTAGAGTATGACATCTAATTATTTAAGATAGTGATAGCGTCTTATCTATAGTTGTAGTCAGTTTAAGTTCACAAGGATTTTGTGTTCTTATTTTTTTACTACTTACCTAAACAATAACATACACAGATGACAGTCTTATGTTGATTTTGCGAAAAAAATATTTCAATCTAACATTTTTTTCAACTGAATTGATTTTTTTGTCCTTGTTAAGGAATGGATTCTTACATTATTATAATCATAAAGAAAAGGAGGATATGGGTATGATACAAAAAATTGGTATTTTTATATTATCTTGTTTAATTATAGTGAGTACATTATTTTCAGGAAAGACTATAGCTGTTGAAAACAATGATACTCCAGCTAAAGATGATACAAGTGGGAATATTGGTATAAAAATGAATGTTAATGATCCGATTGGAAGTCAAGAACAAGTTAATGTTCATGTTGAATTGAGTGCTGATGCTGGATCTATTGTGGATACTAATGGACTTATGTCTGTCTACATACCAAAAGAAATATATTCAACTGGAGATATTTCCGATCTCCATACAGTTGATGATGCTTTTGAGTATGTAAATTTAGAGAACCCTGCAAATGAAGATCCTAACTATATAAAAGTAAATATTAAACCGAACGCAAAATTTAATGAAAATAGTGCTTGGTCAGCATCATTTAATATCATTTTCCAAGCACCACTAATACGTGAAGATACAACGCTTAATCCAGAACAAACTTTTAAAGTAACTTATAATGGGCAAGAAGTGTCTCAAACTGTGAAAATAAAACCTGATGAGAATGGGGATCCATCGGCGTTTGAAAAATGGTGGAAAGGTCCAGTAGATTCAAATCAAGTTGGATTACTGAACACGAAACAATCACAATATAATACGTATCACTTGGCTGTTAACCCTTTTCAAACAGAAGAATTAAATAATGTTAATGTTAAAGATGTTATTCCAGAAGGCTTACAAATAGATCCGAATCCAGTTAAAACAAATGGCATAAATGCGTCGGATTCATTAGTAGTCGATGGTATTAGAATCATTAAAGTTCATAATGATGGCTCTAGAGTTTATGTTACAAGTCAATTTAAAAATAATATTTCTTATGATGTTAATACAAGATTATTAAATGTAACATTTGATCATGTGAATATTACAGATTCATATTTAATCGAATATAAAGTAAATGTAGTGAAGGCCTTTGATTCATATAAAAACACAGCCACATTAACAAGCGATGAATTTAACAAATCAGATAGTATTCTAGCTCGATTAGATGGAAATGATAATTACAATAAAATTTTGACGAAGTCTGTTAATAAAACAATTGTAACAAATCAAGATACACGGCTTAACTATACATTAAATCTTGCTGCTATCACAGGTACAATTAATAAGGGGCAGACATTTACGGATAAATTGGATGACCGCCTCACATACATTGGAATTGTAGAAGGTAACGAATTATTTAATGTAAGCGAAAAAGATAATTTATTAACTATAACCGCCAAAAAAGACATTCCAATTGGGACAGATGGCAGTATTAGTTTTGAAGTAGATACTTCAAAACTAATACCAGGGGATAGTGTTTCCAATAAAGCCTATATTCAATTTAATAATGGGAATTTCAGTTCTAATACTGTAACAACGAAAAAAATTGATGGATCAGTCGTTCTGAAAAAGACAAATGGAGCAGGAAAACTATTATCTGGCGCCCAATTCAATCTATTAAATGGTAATAATGAAGTCATAGATTCTGGAATTTCAAATACAGATGGTGAAGTTACCTTTCATAATTTATTACCGGGAAATTATCAAATCATTGAAACCAAAGCTCCAAACGGCTATGAGCTAGATACTCGACCTATTTCTTTTGAAGTTAATAATAATTCTGTCACACCTATACTTTTGGAAATGGAAAATAAGCTGGTTAAAGGAGCTTTGCATATTGTAAAGCAGGATTCCGCTAGTAAGCAAAAATTAAGTGGGGCAGAATTCAAACTGGTATCAGAGGACGGAGACATTCACACTGGACTAACAGATGAGAAAGGTGAATTATTATTTGATAACCTTGCACCAGGTGAGTATAATTTAACAGAAGTGAAAGCTCCGATTGGTTATGAACTAGATCAGTCCATTCACAAAGTAACCATTAGTGGAGAAAAAAGTGATACAGTGGAGTTAACTATCGATAATAAGGAAATACGCGGTGCCGCTAAATTAATCAAGAAAGATAGTCAAGATGGCAGCCTATTAAAAGATGTGCATTTTAAATTAGTTGACGGACAAGGTAATACAGTACTTGATGATTTAGTGACAAACGAGGATGGTGAAATTACTGTCTCAAACCTGAAAATTGGTAACTATGCATTTGTAGAAACAAAAACTCAGGATGGGTATATTTTAGATGAATCTATTACTCCTTTTGAAATTACGGATAGAAATTATACAAAAAATATTGAATTAGTGAAGTACAATGATAAAATGTTAGGTTCTGTTCAACTTGAAAAACTAGATGAGGACAATAAAAAGCCGATTAGTCAAACTCACTTTAAACTCATAAATAGCAATACCGAGGAAATTATTAGTGATTTAGTAACTGATCAAGATGGGAAGTTGATCATTAATTATTTGCCAATCGGTGAATATTCGCTCATTGAAACGAAATCGAACCCTGATTATATTATGAATACTTCTCCTGTTAACTTTAAAATCACTAAAGAAAACTATTCTACGACCGTTAAGCTTGTCAAATATAACAAAAAAAAAGATCGAGACAACTGGGTCAAATGATTCTGGGGCAGATGATAATCCAAATAATTCAAATGATGTAAATCATAGCCCTGACCATGATGAACAAACTCATTCAGCTTTGCCAAGTACCGGTGATATAGTAGGATTTTCAGTTCTGATAGGTGTTATTTTAGTTATGGCGGGAATGCTACTTATGAAACGAGGGAGAAATCCTAGGGCCTAAGATATGTCTCTTAAAAAAATGTCTTTAATAAGTTAACGAGTTAGAAGAAAGAATGCCATAAAACACAAATTTATTAAATAGAGGAACGGCGTGATGACTATATGGAAATAATGGGAACACACCCATCTGGCATTTACGTGCGAATTCGGCAAGTTGGGGATTTATATGTCTATCGGGCAAAATATAATGACGGTAGAAGTAAAAATTTAGAAATTACAAAACGCTTGGCGGTGCTGGATAGTTTACCAGCTGACTATCCGATGAGTAATATTGAAGAAGAAATTAAATTTTGGATCTGGCGTTACGTTGAAATTAAGGATGGTATCAAAAAAAATGTAAGGTAGTAAATGGCTTAAAAATAGCCTGATAATAGAATAAAGAATGTAAATAAACTAGAACTATACTTAATGGTTCTAGTTTATTTAGTTCTATAAAGTAAAATAATATCGTTAATAGCAGAACTACTACTTGAGTGATTGCTTTTTATTATAGAAAAACCGCTAATTAACTTCTCACTAAAATATAAAAACTTCATAATTAATAGAATATAATATATCTTTAGTTCCAGTCATCTATCTATGTCCGCATCCTTGAATTCATCACAAGCTCAATCTTAGTCCACTTAAAAAGTAAATAATTTCCATTTTGCGGAAAAATATGTCATGTTAAATCACTGGTATTTATGTATATAATCTATGTGTCATTTTTTATATATAAACGGGAGGAATCAATTTATGAATGAAATTCTGAAAAAAATAACGAAATTGCATCATGCTCGCAGTATTATTATTTTTCACATTAACTTCGAGTCTAGTCAATGTTCAGGCAGCAGGAGGAGGCATGTTAAATCCAGAGGCATCTCATGTTGATGCCAATAATTTTTTAAATTACTTTCAATTAAACGGAAATGCAAGCTATAATCAATCGAATGGGGTTGTAACATTAACCAAAAATATGAATAATCAGGCTGGGAGTTTTTCCCTAAAGAATAAAATTAATTTAGAAAATGATTTTATTCTCAAAGGTCAGGTTAATATAGGTGATAAGTCACAAAAAAAAGGAGGAGCAGATGGAGTTGGTTTTGCTTTTCATCCAGGTAATCCCAGTGAATTAGGTGTTAGTGGTGCTGGCTTGGGTATAAGTGGTTTGAGGAATGCAGTTGGCTTTAAATTAGATACATACTACAATGGTGATTATCAGCCTTCTACACAACCAGATCCCTATCAATTTAATGGTGTGGCTTTTGATGGTTTTGTGACGACGGATGCGATGGGAATAGGCCAAACTTATAGCGGCAGTGATGCTCCACCACAGAGAATATCTGAGCCTTCTAATAATCAATTCAAACCTATTAGTATAAAATATAGTAGTTCTGACCAAAATTTAATAGTCGTCTATGAAGGCCGTACCTTGGAAAAAAATATACATAACATCCTAAGTGGAAATATTAAGTCTTACTCGTTTAGCGTTTCTGCTTCAACAGGAGGGCAAAAAAATCTACAACAATTTAAGTTTGAATCATTTGATTATGTAATAAATGGAAAAGTAACGGGAAACTATCTTGACATTGATACTAATCAGGTCATTTCTCCCTCTGTGATAAGTGAGGGAGAAACAGGAACTAATTATTCTCTTGATCAAAAACAAATTCCTGAATATCAATTTATAAAAGTGGTAGGGGAGCCAGTAGGTCAGTATACAGAAAATGATAAAACCGTTAACTTTTATTATAAAAAAGAGCCTGTAAAGGGTTTATTAAAGGCAACGAAAAAAGTGAATCACCAAGAAGTCAAGCAAAATGAAGAAGTCACATACACGATTGAAGCAACCAATAGTTTAGCCAATACAACCTTGCATAATATACGCGTGAGTGACCCACTTCCTGCGGGTGTAGAACTGGTACCCGGAAGCGTAAAGGTGGATGGACAAGCGGTCACAAATGAAGGAGACCCGGGACAAATCAAGACAGTGATCCCCGAAATCAAAGGGAACCAAACGGTTCCAATCACGTTTAAGGCCAAAGTGACACAGGGAACAGACGGTACCATCACGAATATCGCCACTTTAGTCGATCCGGCTGATGAAAGCCATCCACAAAAACCACAAGCAGATATTCAAGTGGTGGATTCCAAAGGCCTTCTTAAGTCAAACAAAAAARWGA
>NZ_ALWW01000063.1 GCF_000344175.1 Listeria fleischmannii subsp. fleischmannii LU2006-1
CGGCAGACACTTTTGATCAGGAGGCAGCAGTTGGCTTTATTAAGCTTTTTCGGTCTGCCAACAAAAGTAAATGTGACTGAAATAAAATGCACAAAAAAAGGCGATTAGCGAGGTGTAAATTATGGAAAAACTATGGGGCGGCCGTTTTGAAGGCGTTAGTGAAGACTGGATTGATGCGTTTGGTGCCTCGATTCCATTTGACCAAAAATTGGCTAGTGATGATATTACAGGTAGCCTGGCGCATGTCAAAATGCTTTCTAAAACAGGCATCGTATCCGAACAAGATGCAGCCACAATTATTTCAGGTTTGGAGACGCTTCAAGCCAAATTGCAAAAGGGAGAATTATCCTTCACCATTCAAAACGAGGACATCCATTTAAATATCGAAAAGCTCCTGCATGATGAAATTGGAGCGGTGGCGGGCAAGCTTCATACGGCTAGAAGTCGCAATGATCAAGTGGCCACAGATATGCATTTATATTTAAAACGCGCGGTAAAAGATATTTTAAAGGCGCTAAAAGACTTAAAACTCGTGTTAATCCAAAAAGCAGAAGAACATGTGGAGACGATTATGCCTGGTTATACGCATTTGCAACATGCGCAGCCGATTTCGTTCGCCCATCACCTGCTCGCCTACTATAATATGTTCTCGCGAGATGCGCTTCGATTTGAGGAAAACTTAGTGCGTATTGACTTCTCACCGCTTGGGGCAGCTGCGCTTGCAGGGACAACTTTCCCAATTGATCGCCAGTATAGCGCGGAATTGTTAGGTTTAAAGCAGGTGTATGAGAATAGCTTGGATGCTGTAAGTGACCGCGACTATATTATTGAATTTTTAAGCCATTCCTCCATTTTAATGATGCACTTATCTCGTTTTTGTGAAGAACTCATTTTATGGACGAGCCATGAATTTCAATTTATTCTGCTAACCGATGCCTTTTCAACCGGCAGTTCTATCATGCCCCAAAAGAAAAACCCTGACATGGCAGAGCTAATTCGGGGGAAAACGGGTCGTGTCTACGGTCATTTATTTTCCTTATTAACCGTTATGAAAGGACTTCCCCTCGCCTATAATAAGGACTTTCAAGAAGATAAGGAAGGCATGTTTGATACTGTCGAAACGGTAAGCAAGTGTTTAGCCATTTTTACAGGTATGATTGATACGATGAAAGTGAATCAACAGACGATGCAAAAGGCGACAGAAAAAGATTTCTCAAACGCAACTGAACTTGCCGATTATTTAGCCAAAAAAGGAGTTCCTTTTAGAGAAGCTCACGAAATTGTTGGAAAACTCGTTTTAACTTGCACAAAAAACGGGATTTTCCTACAAGATATTCCACTTCAAGACTTGAGAGAGGTTTCACCACTCATTGAAGCTGATATTTATGACTGCTTAGCTTCTAAAACTGCTGTCAAAAGGCGCACGTCATTTGGCGGAACAGGCTTTGATCCCGTTTTTCAAGCGATTCAAAATGCCAAGAAGCAAGAATCCCTTTTTCAACATAAAAGCTAGTGAATATGTGAAATTCCCTACTTTTTCACATATTCGTCATAAAAATTTCGCCAAACACTTTATTTTTACAGGTTAACACTTTGTTTTTATTTTATTCATGTTATTCTATTTTTAATACCTGTCCTTCTTCCTAGGCCCCATGCAAGGAGAAGGAGTGGACAACCATAGAAAGTCAAAATAGCGGTATAGTAATACTTTTGCAACACTTAAAAAAAAGAAGGCTGACAAAATTTGAAATACAAACTTTTAGACCTCAGCCTCTCCGCAAATATTCCGAGGATTATTTGCTTGAGTTACTTGAGTTACTTACCCAGTACCATTTTATTTTAGTTGCGCATGAAAAGAATGGAAATGCAAGTTATCATCTTACTAAAAGGGGACACTACTTACTAAGTAAAACGCTAAGCAAATAAAGTGGCCTTCGTGGGGCCACATCACCTTCTATTTCTATAATAAAAAGCTAGGGATTATTTCCCTAGCTTTTATTCTACTGATAACTGTTTAGAAACACGTTTTGCCTCTTCCATCATTTCTGTAATAAGTGCTTCACACGATTTAATTTCGGTGATCATGCCTGTAATTTGGCCGGCCATGATGGAGCCGTTTTCCGTATCGCCTTCTAAAACAGCTTTCCTCAGAGAGCCTAACGTCAGCGCTTCAAGCGTATCACGGTCGACATTTTCATCCTCTAAACGCAAATACTCTTTAATCATTTTGTTTTTAATCGAACGCACAGGCGCGCCCGCTTTTCTTCCCGTGACCGTCGTATCACGATCACTTGCCTTTAACATCGCAGCCTTGAAATTAGGATGTACTGGACATTCTTCTGTTGCTAAAAAGCGGGTCCCAATTTGAACGCCTTGTGCGCCTAGCGCAAAACAAGCCGCAATCCCCCGCCCGTCTGCAACACCACCGGCCCCGACAACGGGGATACTGACAGCATCCACAATTTGCGGTAATAAAGCCATAGTTGTTGTTTCACCGACATGACCGCCTGCTTCCGTTCCTTCAGCAATCACAATATCCGCGCCTAGTTTTTCCATTCTTTTTGCAATCATCACAGAAGGCACAACTGGCATCACGATAATACCTGCTTCTTTCCAAATTGGCATAAAGCTTTTTGGTGTACCAGCGCCCGTTGTAATGATTTTGACACCTTCTTCAATTAAAACATCCGTGAGTTCCTTAATATTTTCCATCATGAGCATTAAATTAACGCCAAATGGCTTATCCGTGAGCGCCTTCGTTTTACGAATTTCAGCCCGCAAATCATCTGCACTCATTCCGCCAGATGCAATGATACCCAAACCTCCGGCGTTCGATACGGCAGAAACAAGCGGCGTTTTTGCAATTTGCGCCATCGCTCCTTGAATAATCGGGTATTTAATCCCAAGTAAAGTTGTAATTGACATGGTAATCCTCCAAATGTGTGTTTTCTCACATTATACCAAACTCCATTTTAAAAATACAACTCGTCATTGTTCTTTTTCATATGTTTGAACTGCTAAAATAACGCATCCTGTAATGCCTGCATCATCTTCTAACATAGGTGGCACAATA
Organism: Listeria fleischmannii subsp. fleischmannii LU2006-1; assembly: GCF_000344175.1. Classification (GTDB taxonomy): domain Bacteria; phylum Bacillota; class Bacilli; order Lactobacillales; family Listeriaceae; genus Listeria; species Listeria fleischmannii. The sequence continues at coordinate 3,074 of NZ_ALWW01000063.1, forward strand.
TATTCATCAAGTGGTGGTAGCTTAACATATTGATTCATCAAACCTTTTAATTTTTGGCGAATTAAAGGGAAAAGTTGGCGTTGTTTCATGACACCGCCACCTAAAACGATTCTTTCCGGGGAAAGGGTTAAGGTGTAGTTCATGACCGCCTGCGCTAAATAATGCGCTTCTAGGTTCCAGACTTCTTCGTTGTCAGCGAGCAATGCGCTTTTCTTCCCAAAGCGTTTTTCAATAGCCCCGCCAGCAGCTAGTCCCTCCAAACAGTCATCATGAGAGGGACAATTCCCTGTAAACCGGTCATGTTTGTGGCGTTTCACCATGATATGCCCCATTTCCGGATGAGAAAATCCTTCTAAAATTTCGCCACGAACGACAGCGCCCCCACCGATTCCGGTTCCAATTGTCACATAAATACAACTTTCGAGTCCCTTTGCCGCGCCAAGTTTTACTTCCCCAAGTGCAGCGGCATTGACATCTGTTGTGAAGCCCATCGGCACATTAAATTCATTTTTTAGCGCGCCTACGATGTTGTAATTCCGCCAAGCAAGCTTCGGTGTATGTGTAATATAGCCGTATGTTTTACTGTCTTTGCGGATATCAATTGGGCCAAATGAGCCGATTCCAATTGCTTTTAAATCGCTTTCATATTGTTTAAAAAACTGAATAACTTGTTGCATTGTTTCTGCCGGTTCCGTTGTTTTGTACGTCTCGCGTTTTATGATGTTTCCTTTTTCATCTCCGACCGCCACAACAAATTTCGTACCACCCGCTTCAATTGCTCCATAAACCATCATTCATTTCCTCCTATGTAAAACGTTTTCATTTTTATCTTACCGTATTTTTATAAAAACACAAGGTTATTTTTAGAAAATTATCTTTTTTAATTCTTTATACCTAAAAAATCAGACTTTTTTATTCAAAAAAATTATTTTCGGAAAACCGTTCGGACCAAACGATCATATTGAGCAAAAAACAAAGGCGCAGTGTCTTTTGAAATGCCTTCATACATGACACTAGCAACACTTGAATAATACCATTTTTGTTCTTTATAGCCGCGTTTAAAATACGTCCACGCACGTTCACCTTCAGAACTAAGTGCATATTTAATCGACGTTAGGTTATCAAGTTTATCGGCTACAATTAGGGCTTTCACATCTAGGTCGCCTGTTTTGACAGTTTGTATGGTGTGACTCTTCCTATTTTCCCAAGAAAGTGATTTATCCTCTGTATGGGCGGCAACAAGACGGGCGACTTCTTTGCCAAACTCACGCTCGATGTCCGCATTTGTTAAATCCGTATCTTCAACGGCATCATGAAGAATCCCTGCTACAATCACATACTCGGGCATATTAGCTTCACGTAAAATACGCGCCACATTTAGTGGGTGCGAAAAATATTTTTCGCCTGTAATTTTACGTTTTTGTCCTCTATGGGCTTCTCTAGCAATTTGAACGGCTTTTTCATACATCTGTCATCATCCTTATTTTGTAATAAATAAGACGCGAGCAAAGGCTGCGTCTTATCTTTCTATTTATGGAACGTAATTTTACGTCCATTTAATTCTTGAATAGGACGGTTTGTTCCGCCAATAACTTTTTCAAGTGCTTTATGCGCCACATGACCGAAAACACGTCTGTTTTTCAGTACAATCCATGTAATACCTTCTACTGTTGGTGGCGTTGTAAGTGAACCTTCATATGAGAAAAACGCTTTTTCTTCTGGTAAAAAGTCATCCACATTTAGGGTTAATTCACGTTCAATACCGAAATCTTTAAATACCTCTGGAAAAGCACGGCGCACATTCGTTAAATCGATGGAAATATTTGTACCGACTTCCATAAAGGCGCCGATAACTAATTTTTCCCCGCGCGCATTTTCATGAACAAAATGCCATTCAATTGGGTAACTTTCCCCGTCTAAATGATGCTCACTTGGCATATGTGCATGAAATGCCTGAAGTGTGTACTTATCATCGCGGAAAGTAACATATTGATCCTTTTCATGCGGAAAAAGGTGAACCGAATTTTCAACACGTTTCATTGTGAAATTTGTTTCTGTATAGTGAAAATCTATTGGGCTTCCATCAATATTTTTAACATCATCTGTTTGAATATCTACGGGTGATTGTTTTTCTCCAGTTTGTGCAATTTCAAAATCGGAACAAATATGTCCCCAATTTTCAGGTCCTTTATCGCCTTTGTATGACCAATTTATCTCATAAGCTGGCATAATATCCCCCATTTCTAATGAACTTATAAATATTGTAGCAAAAAAGATTATCTGTTTACAATTCACATGCTCGAAAAAAAGATTAAATTTTTCACAGAAAAGCCGCTAATATTTGCTTGATGCTCATTTACCTTAATGGTTAACTTTTTTTGATTTGAAGGAAATAAACGAATTATCGCATAAAAAGCCTTATTCGCTCGTATAAATCGAATAAGGCTTTTAAAATTACTTCCGGTACATCTTAAATTCCAAAAATAGTTCATTGTAATGCGACAACATGCGCTTGCCGAGGTTGTCGTAAACCTCTAAATTGTCAAGTTCATTCATATCTGGGTAAAAACGCTTATCTTGCGAGATTTCTTTCGGCAAAAGTTTAATGGCTGCCTTGTTTGGCGTCGCATAGCCGACATATTCCGCGTTGATTGCGGCGTTTTCCGGTTTTAACATGAAGTTGATAAATTGATGTGCGCCATCTACATTTTTAGCAGTTTTCGGGATGACCATGTTATCAAACCACAAATTGGAGCCTTCTTTTGGAATCACATAATCTAAATCTGCATTTTCACTTAGCATTTCAGATGCCTCACCGGAAAAAGTCACCGCAACACCTGCTTCATTGTCCGCCATTAAAAGCTTGATTTCATCCCCAACAATGGCTTTCACATTTGGCGTCATTTTTTTCAACTTCAAAAGTGCCTCTTCTAAATGCTTTTCATTTGTATCGTTTAATGAATATCCAAGGCTGTTTAAACCAAGTCCCATAACTTCACGTGCTCCGTCAATGAGTAAAATTTGATTTTCTAAGTCTTTATCCCAAAGCGAATCCCAATTATTAAAATTTTTATCTGGGAACATCTTTTTATTGTAAATAATGCCTAATGTGCCCCAAAAATATGGCATGGAGTACTCATTATTTTCATCAAAAGAAAGGTTCATAAATCGCTTATCTAAATATTTTTCATTGGGTAGCTTCGTATGATCAAGTGGAATGAGCAAGTTTTCGTCTTTCATTTTATTAATTGCATAATCACTTGGGACCGCAATATCAAACGTTGTACCGCCCTGTTCAATTTTGGTCATCATGGCTTCATTGGAATCAAACGTTTGGTAGATAACTTTTATACCTGATTCTTTTTCAAACTTTTTGATTAAAGCCGGGTCAATGTAGTCTCCCCAGTTATAAATCGTTAGCGTGTTACCGCCTGAATAACCTTCTGAGCGGTTCATCGTTGTCGCTAAAATCATCATGCCAAATGCGACAAGGAGAACTGGAATAAAAATTTTAAGGAGTGCCTTCATTCTTTTGTCGCCCCCGATCGAATTCCTTTATTTCCATTTCGGCGATTAATGAAATAATAACCGATAACAAGCAAAATGGTGAAGAGGAATATGAGCGTTGAGAGTGCGTTAATTGACAAGGAAATCCCCTGACGCGCACGCGAATAAATTTCGACTGATAAGGTTGAGAAGCCATTCCCTGTGACGAAAAAGGTGACGGCGAAATCATCGAGTGAATACGTTAAGGCCATAAAAAATCCGGCAAGTACGCCTGGCGCAATATAGGGCAAAATCACTTTCGACAAGACATTCCACTGACTGGCGCCTAAATCGCGAGCGGCATCGATGAGCGTTGGACTCATTTCTTGTAGTTTCGGCAAGACCATCAAAACGACAATCGGAATACTGAACGCAATATGCGATACTAACACCGAAATAAAGCCAAGTTTAATCCCTAGTATTGTAAAGAAAATTAAAAAGCTAGCACCAATAATAACGTCAGGACTCACAATGAGGACATTATTTAAACTTAACAGAGAGTTTTTGCCAAAAGGCCTTGGCATAAATTTAATAGCGAGAGCGCCACAAACTCCGATTGCTGTAGCGATGACAGACGAGAGTAGGGCAATGACAAAAGTGTTTAAAACGATGATGAGTAAGCGCGTGTCACTAAATACTTCTTTATAATAGCCAAGTGTAAAGCCTTTAAAGCCGTGCATCGTCCCGCCTGAGTTAAACGAGTAAAACATTAGATAGAAAATCGGGGCATAGAGTAAAATAAAGACGATAATGAGATAAATATTGCCGTAATTTCGCTTTTTCATTTGCGGGCACCTCGTTTCCTTTTTGTGCCTGTTAAGAACATAATTAAAATCATGGCGATGATTAAAAAGACGCCAATTGTAGAGCCCATTCCCCAGTCTTGTGTGACGAGAAAATGTTCTTCAATCGCAGTTCCAAGTGTAATGACGCGGTTTCCGGCGATAAGTCGTGTAATCATAAAGAGGGATAACGCCGGGATAAAGACCGCTTGACAGCCTGATTTTACACCGTCTGCTGTTAGAGGAAAAATCACGCGCCGAAATGTTATAAAACTGGATGCGCCTAAGTCTTTTGATGCTTGGATGAGCGATGGGTTAATTTCTTCTAAGGCATTAAAAATGGGCAAAATCATAAATGGAATAAAAATATAAGTCGATACGAAAAGAAAACTAAAATCGGTAAACAAAATTTGTTTTTGGCCGATGCCAATTAGTTCTAAAAATTGATTGGCTGCGCCATATGTGCCGAAAATCCCTATAAACGCATAGGCTTTCAGCAGCAAGTTAATCCATGTTGGTAAAATAATTAAAAGTAGCCACAATTGTTTATGTTTGAGTTTTGTGAGCAAATAAGCTGTCGGATAAGAAATTAGAAGGGTAAAAACGGTAATTAAAAAGGCGTACCAGAAAGAACTTAGCGTCATTTTCATATAAACGGGTGTAAAAAAATGAACGTAATTGCCAAACGTAAAGTTGCCATCCACATCGAAAAAGGAGTAATAGACGATAAGGAGGATGGGCGCGATGACGAATAGGACAATCCAGAGAATATAAGGGACGAGATACATATTTCTAGCGCGTTTAGTCATTTATTCTACCTCGTCATAGCTCTCTAGGCGTTTGTCGAATTCAGCTTCTGTTTCTCCTAGGCGCATGACATGAATGGCTTCTGCATCAAAGGTTAAGCCTATTTCATCGCCAATTTTAGCTTTTTTCGTCGTGTGCACAAGCCATTCATTTCCGTCTACATCCACACAACCCATTTCATAATGGACACCCCTAAAGAGAAGCCAGTCTACTTTTACACGAAGTTGGCCTTTATCAGCCGCTGTAATTTCCAAGTCTTCTGGACGAATGACAATTTCCACTGTTTCATTTGGATTAAAGCCTTGGTCAACGCACTCAAAATGGCGCCCTACAAATTCGACTTCAAAATCTTGAATCATTTTCCCGGAGACGATATTGGATTCACCAATAAAATCTGCGACGAAACGATTGATGGGTTCATCGTAAATATCAATAGGCGTGCCGCTTTGCTGAATCTCACCTTTATTTAAAACAAAGATTTCATCACTCATGGCAAGCGCCTCTTCTTGGTCATGTGTCACGAAAATAAACGTAATCCCAAGTCGGCGTTGTAAATCCCGCAGTTCATATTGCATTTCAGTACGCAGTTTTAAATCAAGCGCGGAAAGTGGTTCATCGAGTAGAATCACTTCTGGTTCATTCACAATGGCGCGCGCAATAGCCACACGTTGGCGTTGTCCCCCGCTCATTTCGCTAATTTCACGTTTTTCATAACCCGACAGATTAACAAAGCGAAGGGCTTCTTTTACCTTTTCATCAATGACTTTTTTAGCAAGCTTTTTGATTCTAAGGCCAAATGCAACATTTTCATACACATTTAAATGCGGAAAAAGAGCATAGTCTTGGAAAACCGTATTAACGGGACGTTTATTCGCAGGAATCGCATTGATTTTCTTTTCATTTAAATAAATATCGCCTGCAGAAGCTTCTAAAAAACCTGCAATAAGGCGCAAAATTGTTGTTTTTCCGCAACCGGACGGACCGAGAAGCGTATAAAATTTCCCTTTTTCTATTTCAAAACTGACGTTGTCTAAAACGGGTGCATCGTCATCAAATTGTTTGGTTACATTTTCAAATCGAATAATAGTATCTTGCACGTGTCTTTCCTCCCTTACAAATATGAATCTGTAGCTACTAGGATGAGTGTCGCTCTTTCTTTGTTGTTGTTTATAATTTGATGTTCATCTTGAGCGTGAAAATATATTGTTTCATGTTGTTTAGCCTCATACGCTTTTTTCCCTAACATAACAGTCACTGAGCCTTCTAATACGTAGGCAAATGTCTCGGAAAGTGATGGTTCAAATTGTTTAAAACAGCTTTCGGCTTCGATTTGTAGCAACACTGGTTCCATTTCTTTTTCATTTGACTCTGGAACAAGCCACTCAATTCGGTAGCCTTTTTCTGTATCTTCATAAAAGGTTCGTTCTTCTTCTCCGTAGATCACCTTTTGTTGTCTTTCTTCTTCATCAAAAAAGTCTTTTGGCGTGGAGCCTAATACTTCAAGAATAGCAAAAAGCGTTTCGATGGACGGTGAACTTAAATCCCGTTCAAGTTGCGAAATATAGCCCTTTGAAAGATCTGTTCGCTCGCCTAGTTCTTCTTGTGTTAAATTTTTACTTAATCGCAAGTTTTTAATCCGATTTCCTATGTCCATCCTCGTCTTTCCTTTCATGAAGTTTAGTAATTCTAAACTCTAAAGCACACTTGTTTAGTAAAATTAAACTTTAGGTTTAGTAACAGCAAGGCTCATTATACAACAAAGCATTTTGAACTTCAATAGCTTTTTAAAATTAAAAATCCCCTTTGAAAGTTAATGAAAAATCTAACTCTCAAAAAGGATTTCGTCGTTTAATATTGTCGAATACTTGCGGCCTTATAATTAGAAATAAAGGTTTCAATTTCTGCAAAATTATCGCTAAATAAAATGTTAGCCCGATCTTCTAACGATAAAAAGCCATCTTCGACCATTTTGTCATAAAACAATTGCACTAAATGGTAGTAGCCTCCGGCGTTAAAAAAGATACACGGATTTTGGTGCTCACCAACGCGCCCCCAAGAAATCACTTCTGAAATTTCTTCAAGTGTCCCTGGCCCGCCTGGAAGAGCAATATACACATTCGCTAATTGCATCATCTTCTTTTTACGTTCATGCATATCTTGTGTGATGATGAGATCTGTTAGTTTATCATGTGCGATTTCGCGGTCTACTAAAAATTGCGGCATCACACCGTAAACTTCTCCCCGAGCATCTAAAACTGTATCGGATACGATGCCCATCAAACCAACTTTTCCGCCGCCATATACGAGGTTATGTCCTGAATCAACTATCCACTGTCCTAATTTTTTGGCGCTTTTCGCATACTCATCTTTTTCTCCAACACTTGCACCGCAATAAACTGCAATATTCAACATTATCTCTCCTTACGCCATTTCTTCTTCAATCGTATAGGTTTCAAGCATGTTCAGATTTTGTCTTAAATCACGGGCCAAATCACGAGAAATGCTTCCACTTTCAAACATCGATTGAATATTATCTCTCTCCATTTGAATACCCATAAGTTCAATTTCACGAACTTTTTGGTTGGATTTAGGGCGATCACTTGGACGCATCCGCTCCTCCCCTATCCTATCCAGAAACATCTTGTGTTCTGTAATTAGCGGGCCAATTAAATCAGCATTTTCTTCATTAATTTGTGATTTCAGCCGTCGAATAATTAGTTTTTCATTTTCCTCACGTAAAAAACGAATTTCCGCAAACGCTGCTTTTTGTTTTTCAGTAGCATTTTCGACTTTTAATTGGGCATTTTTAAATTTCTTCGGATGTAGTAAAAGTTTTAACGCTCGTCTTGCAAACATGAAAAAGGTTTTAATTCGCGCAAGAAATTTTTGTTTTAATGCGGATTCCATCATTCCAAGGAAACTTTCATAACGATACACGGTATTCGCACTAATTTGATCTGCGTCGCGTAATTTTTGCATATTTTCGCGTTCCCAACCAATAATCTCAAGCCGTTTCGCTTTTTCATCAGCCGACATTTTATGCCCCGAATTCCCTTGTTGAAGATCATGAATCCGTCCTCGGTACTGCTGCATGACTTGCTCCGTCGCCGCTTTATTCTCAGGCGTTATTTGCTCATGCAACCCTCGAATAACATTACGCAAAATCTTAATTTTCACCGCACGCTCAAGCCTGATATTCCCCACATCCGCTTCATTCGAACGCGCCAAAATCGGCAAAATAAACGTCGCAATTAAAAGCGAACAAAGAATCACACCCGAAGCAATAAAAATAATCAAATCTCTTTGCGGGAAAAGCGCGCCATTATCTAAGAAAAAGGGAATCGATAAAGCAGTCGCAAGCGTCACAGCCCCCCGAACCCCAGAAAGACTTGTCAAAATAGCCGTTCTAAAAGCAGGTTTTTGTTTCGTCTTATTATTTTTTCTAAAGTGATCGAACTGCCAAAAACCAAATACCCAAATAAAACGCAGTAAAATAAGGGCTGCCGTAATGAGCAAGATATAAATCGTCACTTGCGTATTACTAATACCAGAATCATGCCAAACGACTTCCGCAATCGATGGTAATTGTGTACCTAGAATTAAAAAGACAAGTCCATTTAAAACGAAAACAATAACAGACCATGTACTTTTTGATACAACGTTTAGTTTTACTTGTTGCGGATCCATTTTCTTTCCTTCAACTGCATGAACAACACCAGCAGCAACCACTGCCAAAATTCCGGAAACATGAAGTTCTTCTGCTGCTAAGTAAATTAAAAACGGGGTCAAAATTTGGATGAGCATATGAAATGTAACATCTTCCATTCCTAAACCTCGGACCCATTTTAAAAATTGGAATTTCAAAAAACTAAGTATTAGACCTACTAATACACCGCCAATCGCAATAACAAGAAAACTCCAAGATGCGTTTAATAAACTAAACGTCCCCGTAACCATAGCGGCGATAGCGAATTGGAAGGAAACAAGGCCTGATGCATCATTAATTAAAGCTTCCCCTTCCAATAAATTCATAATTCGTTTTGGCAAATGAATCCTTCCAGAAAGTGATCCAACTGCAACTGCATCTGTTGGTGCCAGTGATGCTGCTAAGGCAAATGCTGCTGCAAGTGGAATAGACGGAATCATCCAATTAACAAAATAGCCAATAATCAGTACTGTGGCAAAAACTAAACCTAGGGCCAGTAGCAAAATCGGTGTCCGAAGTCGCCAAAGTGCCTTCTTATCCGTTCTTTTTCCATCGTTAAAAAGAAGAGGTGCAATAAACATAACTAAAAACAATTCCGGATTAAGCTTTAGTTCTGCGCCAATCGGTAAGAGAGCGATTAATATACCAAGCCCGATTTGAATAAGTGGAACCGAAACAAATGGTATAAACCGGTTTAGTAAGTTGGATATAAAGATAGCCACAAGCAATAGTAATACAAATAAAAACATCTCCAATTTACTTCTCCTCCTTCAAAATTATTATGCACGAAAACCTAAAAACGCGCAAATAATTAACTAAGTTAATTATTTGCGCGTTGAACTAATTTTCTTCTTGTTCGAATTTATATTTTTCAATTTCATCATTTAAATTCTTCATTTTATCATCTAATTCCGTTACAATTTTAGCCGCATCCCGCAACTCATTTACTAATCGTTCCGGCGCTTCTTGTTTATATTTATAATAAATCTTATGTTCTAAACTAGCCCAAAAATCCATCGCAACCGTTCGAATTTGAATCTCTACCACAATTTTTTCCACTCGATTTGTCAAAAAAATAGGAACTTCACAAAGTAAATGTAAACTTCTATAGCCATTTGGCTTCGGATATGTAACATAATCCTTAATGCGAAGAATCTTTAAGTCACTTTGATTTTCAAGCATTTCTTTGATTTTAAAAATATCAGATACAAAAGAGCAGCTCACGCGTATTCCTGAAATGTCATGAACATATTTGCGTGCATTTTCCGGCGTAATATCCACTTGTTTCTTTTCTAATTTCGCCCCAATACTTTCAAAAGATTTTACACGCGATTTTATATGTTCCATCGGATTATAATCATGTAAAAATTGAAATTCCTCATTTAAAATTTTAAGTTTCGTATTAACTTCCTCTAGTGCAAACCGATGCATTAACATGAGTCGCGCCACTCTTTTAGTTCATTTACTGAAGGTTGTTGTTCCACCACATAGTCTCCTCTCAACAACTCTCTACCCTCTATGTTACTATATTTTTAGAGGAAAGTAGTGTCAAAAATGTAAAAAAACTTATATAATTCTA
>NZ_ALWW01000064.1 GCF_000344175.1 Listeria fleischmannii subsp. fleischmannii LU2006-1
CGGATTAAGAAACCTAATAGGCGAAAATTCCAATTTTCCTTGTATGTCTTTGAATGAAGCGCTCTTGCTGTAAATGTGAATGCTTAACGATAAAGGCAAAACTCGTGTCATTAATTGGCGAAAAAGAAGCTTTTATAACCAGCGTCTGAATTATCATACGTTTGATGTCCGACCCCAAGAACATAAGGGACTAAAAGAAAAACCGTAAAGAGGAAACTAATGACGATAAAAATTTTCTCATAGTTCATGGACATAAAAAGCGTTTTTCGTTGATAAATGTAGTACGGAATGAGGGCCCATAAAAAGTATTTTACGAACACGGAAACATCTTCTATAATCCAGGCGAGCGGATTTTGTAAAAGAATACTTTGAAAAAGCAAGATGATTAAATTTCCGGCAATAAACAAAAATGTCACAAAGGTTAAACTAGTTTTTGGAATTTTTGCAACAACAATCATGACGAGCAAAAAGATGAAAAAGAAAAAGCGGTAAAGCACGCCAATAGGGATTGGAATACCAGATGTGAGGAAAAAGCCATTGAGGAAATCAATAAGTGGAAAAATCGCGGTAAGCCCCATAAATATAATGATATTAAGCGGTAATTTCTTCATCTTTATACGCTCCGTTTTCGTTTTCTTTTCTCCTGCATCACATGCTTGATAAAACGGTAATTTCCAACGGCATACCGTTTAAACATCCGCCTAGGTTCTTGAATAAAGCGGAAAAACCATTCTAAACCCGCTTTTTGCATCCATTTCGGTGCGCGTTTCGTTTTGCCAGAGATAATATCAAAGCTTCCGCCAACCCCCATCACAAACGGAACCTGCATGGCTTCTTTATGCGCGTTCACCCAAAATTCTTTTTTCGGGGAGGAAAAAGCAACAAATAAAATATCGGCGTGACTTTCGCGGATTTCTTTTGCAATTTGAACCGATTCCGCCTCGTCAAAATAGCCATTTCGGTAGCCCGCGACATCTAATTCCGGATAAGCCTCCTGGTGTTTTTTCACAACCGTTTGAACGACTTCTTCCGTCGCACCAAAGTAATACGGCCGGTACCCCTTAGACGCCGCAAGAGCTACCAAATTTTCAAATAAATCAATCCCCGTCACACGTTCCGGCACATCGTAACCTAGAAAGCGCGCCGCAAAAACCACTGACTGCCCGTCCGCATTCACAAGAGGGCTGCTATTAATAATGGCCCGAAGCTCCTCGCTCTCCGCCATTAAATTGATTTTGCTCGCATTAATCACCACATGTTGACTCGGTTTTTTGTCTAAAATGAGTTTTTCAACATGACGCAGCGTTTCATTCATCGTAAGGGGATCCAAGACGCTGCCAAGCAAATGAATTCGTTTCGTCATAACGCTAATACGCTCCTTTAGGAAAGAGTAAGACAATAAAAGTTTTACATAAGATTTTAAAATCCAGTTTAAACGACAGGTGGCGAATATAATGGAGGTCAAGTTCCACCATTTCTTCAAAGCTAAGCGCATTTCGTCCACTTACCTGCCAAAGGCCCGTACAACCTGGCGTCACAAGGAGACGCTGTTTATCGTAGCTGGAATAAACGGCCACCTCGCGTGGTAATGGCGGTCTTGGCCCGATAAGGCTCATGTCACCTTTTAAAACATTCCATATTTGCGGTAGCTCATCTAAGCTCATTTTCCGAAGAAAGCGCCCGATTTTAGTCACCCGAGGGTCCTTTTTCATCTTAAACATAGCCCCGTCAATTTCGTTTTGTTTTAAATATTTCTCAAGTTCGGCTTCTGCATTCGTGCGCATCGTCCTGAATTTGTACATATAAAAGGTTTGACCGCCTTTTCCCACACGCGTCTGCTTAAAAATGACAGGCGCCTTCCAGTCCGACAACTTAATGCATATGGCTAAAAGGAGGAAGATGGGGGAGAGGAGAATGAGGAAAATGAGACTTAACAAGCGGTCAAAACGAATTTTCCATTTCGTATAGCTGGCTTTTTCTTTTACTTGAAAGGCCATGTTAACTTTACTTTGTTCCATCGAAACTACTCCTTAGTAATAATAATTTTCCGCATTTTTAGTACCGTTAAAAATCACACCAATTAATTTTGCTTTTGAGAGCCTGAGTTGGTTAACGGCATGTTTTGCTTTTTCTTTTAAGGTCTTGTGGTATCTGCAAACCAGAACGGTTCCGTCTGCGCTATCCGCTAAAACGAGTGCATCGGACACAATGGTCACAGGTGGTGTATCAATAATAATTTTGTCAAAGGAATCTCTTAGAGACTCAATCAATTCCGACATTTTTTTAGAAGAAAGCAAATCATTAGGGTTTGGTGGAATCGGTCCGCTTGTTAGAATTGAAAGGGTTGATGCGCGAAGTTCTACTTCTTGAATGCTATCTTCAAGAGAAATATCACCTGTCATGACGTTCGATAAGCCGAGGTGTAAATTTTTAGAAAAGCGCTTATGCAATGTTGGCTTCCGCATATCTGCATCTATTAAGAGTGTCCTCGCTCCTTTTTCGGCATATGCGACAGCAAGGTGAGAGGAGACCGTTGATTTTCCTGTACCACTTTCAGGCGAGGTAATTAAAATCACTTGCTTTTTTTCATCGATACCGGAGAAATCAATTCCTGTTCGAATGAGTTTAAACTGCTCGCTGGTAGGGGAATAGCTATCTTTTCGTCTCTTATTTCGCTTTGTATTTGACATATCATCTATCTCCTTTTTGGAACTTGGTTTGAAAGGGATCATTGTTTTGGAATGCGCTCACTTCGCCAAGAACATGAAGTCCTAAAAGTTCCTCGATTTCCTCTGTTGATGTTAAGGTACGCTCAAAAAGCAGTTTGATGAAAATGAAAGCAAAGGCGAAAAGAATACCTGCGAATGCAGCGAGTGCTAACATTAAGACTTTTTGAGGCTTAACTGGTGTTTCGTTTCCGAGAAATTGTGCTTCTGATAAGGTGGTCACATTGTCTATTTTCATAATATTCGGTATTTCTTCAGTAAATGTTCTGGCAGTTGCGTTCGCAATACGAGCCGCCACTTTCGGATCTGGATGTTCAACGCTTATATCAATGACTTGGGAATTAGTAGCATTTTTTACTTGAATCATTTCAGCAAGTTCCGCTGTGTCATATTGTTTTCCTAAATCTTGTTGTACTTCATTTAAGATGCGTGGACTGGAAATAATGGTGCTATAGGTGTTTACGAGTTGTAAATCAGCTTGTACAGTTTGAGAGTCCACACTATTTGATTTTGTACTTTCAGATTGATTCACTAAAATTTGTGTACTTTTTTGATAAATAGGGGTGGCGATATATTGGAGATAGATAAACATCGAGAGAATGGTGACTACAATAATTCCAATAAGCCACCAACTATTTTTTCGAATCGCTAATAGCATTTTTTTTAAATCAATTTGTTCATTCATACAATTCTCCTAGTTTTCTTATATATAACTTTTACTCACTTTTCCGACAGTAGACAGGTTTCCGAGCGTATAATGTGTGCGAAACATAGCGTCTTTAGAAACACAATTTTTAGTATCGAATAAAACAGGTGTATTCATGGTGCGAATCATGTGCGCGGGAATTTCTTTAAACACATCATGGTCTGTTAAAACAAGCGCCAAGTCACTGCTAATGAGGGCTGATTCTAGGCTGTATGCGTCAGAATTTGCGACGTACGGATCAAATGTGCGAATGTCGTAGTCTGTCAAGCTCTTCAACTGGTTAACAATTTGGAGGGAGGGGCTTTCACGCATGTCGTCTACATTTCCTTTGTAGGCTAGGCCTAGTACGGTAATTGTTTTTCCATTATTTTCTTCCATAATATCAAGCACTTTACGAACAATGAAGTGAGGCATATGGCTGTTAATTTCGCGTGCTTGGCGAATGAGGCGGGCTTCTTTTGGTGCTTCTGCGACAATGAAATACGGGTCAACGGCTAGGCAATGTCCGCCTACTCCAGGGCCTGGCTGGTGGATGTTAACGCGTGGGTGTTGATTGGCCATTTCGATGACACTGAGGGCATCAATGCCTAGTTTATCGCTAATTTGAACGAGCTCGTTGGCTAAAGCAATGTTGACATCGCGGTAAGTGTTTTCCATCAGCTTAGATAATTCTGCGGTACTCGCAGTGGCGCCGAGCAATTTTCCTTCGACAAACAGACCGTAAATTTCTTTGCCTTTTTCGGTACACGTTTCTGTGACCCCTCCGATAATACGGTTATTGTGAACAAGTTCGTGTAAGATTTGTCCAGGGAGAACGCGCTCGGGGCAATGAACGAGGTAAATATCTTCCCCTACCAGAAAACCTTCTTTTTCGATCATTGGCTGGATGACATCTTCTGTGGTGCGAGGAGCGATGGTGGACTCGATGATGATGGTGTTGCCTCTTTCTAAGTGCGGTAAAATAGCTTCTGTCGCTTGTTTAACATACGTAAGGTCACAGCTCCCGAATTCATCTGGTGCATTGGGGGTTGGGACAGCTACAATAAATACATCGCCGCGCTCAGGTGTAAGGCTTGCTTTAAAGTTTTTCTTGCTAAGTGCTTCGGTTAAATAATCTTGTAAGAAAGGCTCTTCAATGGGCACCTGTCCCGCATTTAAAAAGTCCACGACGCGTTTTGAGACATCAACGCCAACAACCTCTGCGCCGTGTTTCGCAAACATAAGCGAAGTCGGAAGGCCGATATAGCCTAGACCAACCGTTACCACTTTTATCATTTTGACACATCCCATTCTGCTAATACTTTATCTAAAGGTTTGTACAAGAGTTTTGTTGCGGTTTGCTTTTCATCTACTGCAAAAGATGCTTTTCCTTCTAATGTTTTGCCAGGTTTAATTTCATCACCGAACATGGCCATGGACGGATCTACTTCAATTTCTTTGCCATCTTTTGTTTTTAAAACAAAATCAACTGCACCGAGTCCTTTGTTTGTAGAAGACATATTTTCGCCTGAAATGGTGAAGGTATAAAGTTGTTGCTTTTTCTTATCTGAAACTTTCTCATCTACTTCTTGTTTTTTTACTTTAATTTTCAAACCATCAACAACAGTATCTTTCGTTTCCGCCTTCGCTGTTTCTGTTGCCTTTGTGTCCGTCTTCTTTTCATCCCCTGTGCCGGGAGAACAAGCCGCGAGTAACAATACGCTTCCTAAACCAATACTTAATAAAACTTTTTTCATACTACACCTCATTTATTTTAATAAACGGTTCGCTAGCCGCAACTAGCGAACCAAAGTGGGAAACTTATAATGAAACTTTATTTTATTTCAATTTCTTGAGAGTCAAGAACGGTTAAATCACTTGCAGATACACGGTGAATCACTTCTAGTTTTACAACGTCACCCGCTTTAATTAAATCGCGACCAACATAAAAACTAAATGTGCCGTCTTCGTTATAAGTGCCGCCCCAAAGCGCGTGTTCACCATTAATATAAAGACGTCCGAAGTTTACATCACCAGTAAATGTACCAGTAATTGTAGCTTGACCAAGTGTATAAGGGTCAGCCGAAACTGTACCTTGTAAATTAATTTTTACTACTTTAGTGTCTAAAATCTTAGTATCGCCTGTGCTTGTGCGATGCATCGCTTGGATTTCAACTTTATCGCCTGATTTAATAAAACCAGGTGTTACGAAGAAACTAAAAGTACCATTTGTAAATGTGCCACCCCAACGGTCCGTTGGTACGCCATTAATAACTAAGCGTGCAAAATTGACATCCCCGGTGTAAGAACCAGTAATCGCTGATGAACCAGGAGTATAGGCATTTGGTGCAATTGTGCCAGCAAAACCAGCAATTTCAACCTTCTCTTTAGCTAAAATTTCAGTATCTCCATTAGCCGTGCGGTGAAGCCCTTGAATTTCAACTTTGTCGCCTGATTTAATAAGACTGGAGTTTACGTAAAAGCTGAAAGTACCGTCAGTATTAAATGTGCCCCCCCATGAAACAGGTTGGTCATTAATAAATAAACGTCCGAAGTTGATGTCACCTGTAAATTTACCTGTAATATTTGAAGTCCCTAATGTGTAAGCGCTAGGTGTAAGAGTTCCTTTTAATCCTGCAATTTGTATCGTTTTATCATCTAAAATTTCAGTGTTACCAGCCGCATCACGGTGAAGCCCTTGAATGCGAACAATATCGCCTGATTTAATTAAGCTTGGGTTAACAAAATAACTAAATGTGCCATCAGTGTTGAAAGTGCCGCCCCAGCTTACATGTTGACCGTTAACAAATAGACGAGCAAAGTTTACATCTCCAGTAAATTTACCAGTTATGTTAGAAGTCCCTAGTGTGTAAGTGTCTGGTGTAATAGAACCTTGCATAGCAATTTGAACTTGTTGCTCATCCAAAATCTCAGTGTTACCAGCTGCATCACGGTGAAGCCCTTGAATCGTTACTTTATCGCCAGCTTTAATTGTGCCAGGTGTTACATAGTAGCTAAATGTACCATCAGCATTGAAAGTTCCACCCCAACTTACGTGTTTACCATTCACGAATAGACGGGCAAAATTAATATCACCTGTGAATTCACCTGTAATTGTGGATGACCCAGTTGTATAAGAGGAAGGCATAATATTTCCGCTTAAGTTGCTGATTACATCAATATTTTTACGATCAAGTTCACGACCATTTTTGTCTAAAGCTACGATTTCAACTTTATCGCCAACTTTAATCGATCCAGGTGTTACGAAGAAGCTGAATGTGCCGTCAGCATTGAAAGTTCCACCACGCGTTGAAACACCATTTATAAATAGACGCGCAGATGTAACATCCCCAGTGTACTCACCAGTAATGTGTGAATCACCAACTGTATGAGCGTTAGGAGTAATCGTTCCAGCTGTTGCAGTAGCATCACGAACTGTAGTAGAAGCTACGTTTGAAGTTAAGTTTTGTAAAGTAGCTTGTGCAGTTACAACCGTATTCGCCGCTTGTTTTGGAATTGCCACGCTATATTTACCTTCTGAATTAATTGTGCCTGAACCAATCACAGTGCCATTTGCTTTAATTTCAACACGAGCATTTGGTTCACCAGTACCTGTTACAGTTGTGGATTCTGTAGTTAGTTCATCAATTGTTGTAGAACCAATTTCAACTTTAGCAAAACTACCGCCAACGATTTTTCCAGTGTTTCCAGTTCTGAAAGTGTTTTGGAAAGAAGCGTTGTTAGAGGTTAAACCAGTTTGTGTTACACCAGATAGATAACCATTTAGGTTAAAGTTTGCAGATAATGGTCCGCTGTAGTTGAAGGAAGGTTGTTGGGAAATTAGTACTCCGCGGTTCCAAGTTTGAACACCTTCAGCAGATTCAATAGTGACATTTGTTGGTTTCGCATAACTACCGAAGACAGCGCCACTGCGATTATGGTTTGTAATAGAGAAGCTTGATCCATTCGCAAATACTAATTGATTCCCAGTGATGATAGAACCTTGTGTACCGTTAGATTCAACTTCAAAAGTTGCACCGGAATTAACGATAATGCTTCCACTAGTTGCTTCAACAGCTTCTTCTACAGTGTCACCAGAAATAGCTTTGAAAGTACTTCCTGTGTTAAATTGCATCGTGCTACCAGTACTCAAATTGATTGCTTGATTTCTTTTAGATTCAAGATTCATGTGTCCGTTGTTAACAAGAG
This sequence comes from Listeria fleischmannii subsp. fleischmannii LU2006-1, assembly GCF_000344175.1. Classification (GTDB taxonomy): domain Bacteria; phylum Bacillota; class Bacilli; order Lactobacillales; family Listeriaceae; genus Listeria; species Listeria fleischmannii. The sequence goes on from NZ_ALWW01000064.1 coordinate 7,621, forward strand.
AAGAGTTTGCTGGTCCCCAAATGTTAGCGGCATTCGACACAATATTTAAGTGAGCATCTTTTCCGACCGTTAAACGGCTATCCGTACTCATTAAACGAACAGGGGATAAAGTTCTACTAGCTGGTGTGGATTCAAAATCAACTGTCGCTCCTGGAAGTACAGTCATTTTATTTCCTTGGAAAATTTCTTCTACTGTTACGTAACTAGATACTTTTCCATCAAGAATTAACTCTCCGTATGGTAAATAAATCATTTGACGACCACTGTGGTCTACATCTTTATAAGTGACCGTAACGTTTCTAGCATCACTCCAGAATAATCCGTAGATATCTGTATTCGTAAGTTTTACATTTTCCATCTTTCCGACAGCACCGGCTGTACCTAACTTAATTTGTTTAAAGTTGGCATTAATCGTGTGTCCGTTTCCGTGGATAGTTTTATTCAAACCTCGTGGAATAGTTGTCGCACCCAGTGTAATATCCGCAGCTAATGAAATATCTGTTACATTGTTATCCATAAGTGCTGTTTGTAACTGTGCCCAAGTGCTTACAGTCGCTTCACTTGTTGCAGTTACAGCTTCACTAGTTTGTTCTGCCGTAACAGAAGCTCTAGTTTCAACTTTAGCTTCTGCTTCTGGTGCAGTCTCTTCTTTAGTATCTGGCGTAGAAGCTTCTTCTTGTTTTTCCTCAGTAGTGCTTTCAATTTGTTGATCTGGTAGAGCGGGAACTGGAAGCTCTACTTGTGCATTCGATTGCACGCTTTCCTCAGTATTTGGAACTAATTTTTCCTCTGCTTTTGCTGCAAGAGGCATGATGGTTGTGACGATTTGGCTAGCAAGTAAAATACTCGTTGCGCCAAGAATAACTCCTTTTTTCATAATCTACTCCTTTATTAATTAAGATTCTCTTTTTTTATAAACAAAATTGAGCGGGTTACATTTTAACCACCTCCTTGTATTAAAAATGGATAATTCTGAAATGTTTACCGGCCGATATGTTCTTCTAAAAGATCTTGATTGACTTCAATTCGTGGACCCCTACTATCAATTAAATGTTCTGTCTTCATTTTTGAAAAAAGTTTTTGAAAGTAACGATATTCTACTCGCGAATAATCAGATAGAATTTTTTTAGTGATGGCTTTAGGGAAAATAATATGATCCCCCTCGTTTATGCCAATTTCTTTTGAGAGCTCTAACATTGAGGCAGCTACACGATTTTCCCTGGATAAATTGGATAAATACATCATTCGGTTGTGAGTTTTGGCAATGGTATTAGACATTTCTTTAATAAGTAATTCCATGAAAGAAGGACGTATAGCTAAATAATTGAGTAAATATTCTCTGTCGATACTAATAAATGTGCAAGCCGTAATCGCAATGACTCGTTCCTCCATTTGCGCATGATTAGTAAGTCCGTTATAAAGTCCAATTACATTTCCTGTTTTTAATAAATTAATAATAAATTCGTTTTGATAATCTGTATTTATTTTTTTAGCGAGTCCGCTTACGATAAATAAAATAGATGTTTGCTGTTTATTAGAGTCAAAAATCGTTTCTCCCAGCTTAGCTGTTTGTTTGACTACATGTGACTCACTTGTTTTATTTATATTGAGTTCTTCTAGCATGCTTTGTATCGAGATATCTGAACTTATATACTCCATGGTAAAATGGGGTGCCTCCTTTCTTTCTAGATAATAGTGTACAAAAAACGAACTGCGCTTTTTGTATTAATAGACCCTATTCTTAGTTATAAATTGTGACAACTTTTTGACAAGAGGTTTATCTGTTTACTATTCTATAAGAAGTTTGAACGATGAGAAAGGACAATATTTACATTTAATGTTGAAGCTTTTATACTAGATTAAATGGAGAAGGAGCGATGGTGAAATGGATAAACTGCATTTTGACCTCATTGTAAATAAACAATTAAAACGTCAAATTCAAATTGTGACCTTGCTTTCAAATCAGAGAGCGCCAATGAAATTAGAACAAATTAGTAATGAATTGAATACATCTGCCAGAACAACTGCAGAAGATTTGAAACAATTACAATACATTCTTCCGGAAAATTGTATGATAAAAGGGATTAATAATGTGGGCTATTCATTAGAATGGGATGCTTCTGTTAATATTAATCAAGTCGTTTCTAAAATCGCAGAAAAATCTCATCTATATGTGATTATTGATGGTTTATTTAATGACAAGGTTCAATCTGTTCAAGACTGGGCGGAAGAATTATTCATCTCTGAAAAAACACTAGTCCGCTACCTAAAGAACTTTAAACAAATTTTAAAACGGTTTAACTTAAAACTTTCGAGTACACCTTTGCAAATTGTCGGGAATGAAGTAGATATTCGTTTGTTTTTTTTCCACTATTACTTTTACGCAAGCAATTCACCATTTTCTGTCACGCCATCATTAAAAGATAAAGACGTAATTCAAGATATTTTTAAGGCGTTTAAATCGAGTAAAATTCCCATTATGTTACAAGAAAATCGTGCAGCTTATTGGGCGATGGTTATTTTACAGCGCATTCAATATGGTTATAATGTGAAGCTCGCTAAAAAAAATCCGGTTGTTCAAAAAATGCAACAACAAGTTTACTATGTAAAGGCAAAAGAGATAATCAAACGCATTTTAGATGATCATAATTATCAAGATGTGACTGAAAATGAAATTATTTTTATTTTGATATCCGCGCGGGATAATACCGTCTACACGGATCGTTTACTCGAATTTAAAACAACAAATATTTTCGAAGCAGATGAAATTGAATACTTACAAAATTTTTTCAAGACCAAACTAGCCATTTTTCCTATAAAAAAAGGGGACATCCATGAAATAATTTTTTACCATATAAACTTCATTGAATCGTATTATGCCCTTAGCCATCTAAGCCCGGGTTTTCAATTAAATAGTTATGAGATGAATGAGTTCATTGAAAAAAATCATCCTTTCACCTTTTCAAAATGGATAGATATTTTACAAAAAGAACCGTATTTTCAAAAAGGAATTTGGGAAAATCTAGAAGATATTGCCGTTAATTTAACAATGCTTACCTCTACCTTTACAGAAATTGGAAACAATAAAACGCACATTGTATTCGCTCTTTCAGGCAACTCGTTTTATTTAAATTATATTAAGCATATTGCGCACGAACTCATTCACCCAAGTGTGAAAATTTCATATCTATATGATCAACAAATTTCTGAGGAATGGTTAAAGGAAAATCAGGTTGATATTTTAGTTCATAATTTTGAAATTCACCCATCCTTCGCCAATGTGGTTAATTTACACGTTTCACAAATTCCTTCGTCACAAGAATGGTCCATGATTTCTAAAATGGTGATGGATTTATCAAGAGCAGAAATGCACGAACGTTTTGATCCTTATTCAGATAATATATTTTTAAATTAGGTCCAGACTGCTGACAAACGGCAATCTTCGTTGTTACCCCCTCCGTTCCGGTGCGCTTCGCATAACTTCTCACATGGTCAGGCCAACTACGCCTTCCCTGTTTTCAGTCATCACGTACTCGAGTACGCTCCGCTCCAGTACTCGGCACTGCCTAGAATCTCACCATTTGTCAGCAGTCTGAGGTCTCCTTTTTTGAAGGAGATTTTTTTTGTAATCAAAATTTTAAATGAAATACGCTTTACTTTTAAAATATCGGGGAATAAGTAATCAAGAAGAGGTGTATGAAAATGAAAGCAGTTGGCATGTATAAAGCACTACCTATAACAGATGAGTCTAGCTTAGTAGATGTTCAGATGACAAAGCCAGTACCGACGAAACATGATTTGTTGGTTAAAATTGCGGCTGTTTCTGTTAATCCGGTAGATACGAAACTTCGTGTAGCGCAAAATAAAATGGGGATTTCTCCGCGTATACTCGGCTTTGATGCTGTAGGAACGATTGTCGGGAAAGGTTCAGAGGTGACCCTTTTTCACGATGGAGAAGAAGTTTATTTTGCAGGTGATGTGACAAGACAAGGTAATAATGCAGAATATACATTGATTGATGAACGGTTAGTGGGGCATAAGCCGGTTAATTTAACGAATGCGGAAGCGGCCGCAATGCCACTTACTACTATCACCGCAACAGAAGCGTTATTCGACCGCTTACAAATTGTGTCCGGAAAATCCATTTTAATCATCAATGGTGCTGGTGGTGTTGGTTCTGTAGCTACGCAGCTTGCGAAATTAGCTGGTTTGACGGTTATTTCAACGGCTAGCAGGGCGGACACTGTGAGTTGGACAAAAGCGCACGGCGCCGATTATGTTATTAATCATCATGAGGATATGCTTATACAACTTCAAAAACTGGGATTTAGAAGCGTTGACTATATTTTATGTTTACATGATACGTATCGACATTTTAGCTTTATGGAGCAAGCGATTAAGCCGCAAGGGAAGATTTGTACGATTGTAGATCTGACCCATCCTGTAGATATGCGGGTTTTAAAAGATAAGAGCGCGACTTTAAGTTTTGAATTTATGTTTACGCGTTCTAAATATCAAACGGAGGACCAAATGAAACAACATGACATTTTAGAGCAAGCCACTTTATATTTTGAAACAGGACAGTTAAAATCTACTTTAAATAAGGTGCTCACTCCGTTTAATGCAGAAACACTTCGTTTAGCTCATCAAACGATAGAAGAAGGTCAAATGATAGGAAAATTAGTTGTGGAAGGATTTGATAACGATGGCAAATAAACGTGTATCACTTTATATTGCAGCTAGTTTAGACGGATTTATAGCGGATGAATTAGGAAGTGTAGAATGGCTTGAAAGTGTGGATAGTGACGGTGATGCAGGTTATCAGGCGTTTCTTTGATAATGTGGACACCGTTGTAATGGGGCGCACCACCTATCAACAAATTTTTTWCATTTAACAGATACATTTCCTTATAGCAAAAAAGATGTCTATGTTTTT
>NZ_ALWW01000065.1 GCF_000344175.1 Listeria fleischmannii subsp. fleischmannii LU2006-1
TTGGAGCCATGCTTATTTCCCCCACTTATGACTCCAATAATAACTGGAATAGAATTCATATTTAGGCCAATGGAAGCAATGAGGATGGCACACATTAAAATAACGGAGTCGCTCGTTTTAATTTTTAAATCTGAAATAATTTTTTCTCTAAATTCTAGTGCATTATAATTTGTGTTAGCCATAATTTCTCCTTTAACGGCAAGTATTATATTTTAAAATTTCTTGTTTAAATCTGGGGTTTTTTAAACATAAGGTAGAGTTCCGAAATATGTGCAATAATGATGGCTAGAAAAGCGATAATTGTTCCAATAATTAATAGATTTTCGTAACTTTGGACCTTATCTAGCCAATTGGAAAGAAGTGTAAAAATACCTGTATGGTTATCTAGTTTTTTTGAAACTTCCTTCACCTTTTGAATTGATTTTTGCGGATTATCAATAATATTAGCTAAAGAATCTTCTAGCTCCTCTGAATTATGAGATAATATGGCTTTTTTGGCTGTCACGACATTCGTATGGATATTTTGATAAGTATGTAGGGATGTGACAGTAAACATTATCATGAAGGAAATGAGTGACAAAAGAAGTAAGCCGTAACCGCTTGTAATGGCAATACTTGTTTTTGTCCAACCTTCTTTTTTCTTCGCACGAAACATAATGATAATAATAAAAATAGGGATGACAATGATAAATAATAACTCAATAATAATGAAAATGACCGTACTCTTTAAAGCGGCTACAATTTGGTGCAAGAAAAAAGTAACCAAATCCTTTCCAGCAAGCAGGTTAACGATATTGGCTACTGAAAAATCAAAATGCCCAGAAACCATATTCCAAATAATCTCTCTTTGAAAAAGTAAGGCCAAAAAAAGCGATTACAATAAAAAATAAACTCGTAATTAGCACAATTTTTCTTTCCCTAATCATTTAAATTCCCCCTTATATATGTACTTACTTTCATTCCCCGATTTCGCGTTTTGTAATCACAAAAAAAGTATAGTACAGCCAAATCAAATGACCATACTATACTTTTTATTTTTTTTAATCAAGTTTGTAGTAATCTAGTACAACATCAGCGACAGCTTTAGCGGCCACTAAAAGAGCATCTTCATCAATGTCAAATTTCGGATGGTGATTAAAGTATACTTGTTCAGTCCCTTTTGGTTTAGCGCCAATGTAGAAAAATACGCCTGGAATTTTTTCTAAATAATAAGCAAAATCCTCAGAACCAGAAAGCATTTCGTACTCAGAAACAGCCGTTAAATACTCGCCGACCCCTTTTTCTAGACTAGCCACAACTTGTTTGGTGACATCTGGATCGTTATAGAGCGGCGGATAATCATTAGTATAAGTAAATTCAGTTTTAACCCCAAACATCGCTTCGATTCCGCTCACAATACGATGGATTTCCTTGTCAATTTTATCGCGCGTTTCCGTATTCATATAACGGACGTCGCCTTCAAGCGAAACAGCATCTTTAATGACGTTGAAACTACCTTTCCCGTCAAATGAACCAATTGTTACAACGCCTGTGTCAAACGGATTTAGTCGTCTACTTATAACTGTTTGAATAGCAGTCACAAAATACGCAGCAGCAACAATCGCATCATTTGCCATATGCGGGGAAGAACCGTGACCACCAACACCCTGCACTTTTAGGTTAAAATAAGTACGCCCAGCCATCGAATACCCACTATGATAATAAACCTCGCCTGATTCACCAAAAGGAAAGACATGAATCCCAAAAATCTGTTCTACGTCATCTAAAATACCAGATTCCATAACGCCTTTCGCTCCGCCTGGTGGCGTTTCTTCCGCGTGCTGGTGCACAATTTTAATGGTACCCGGAATTTCTTCCTTCAACTTAATGAGACAGTCTGCTAAAACAAGCAAGTAAGCTGTATGACCATCATGTCCGCAAGCATGCATAACACCATCATTTTCAGATTTAAAAGGAAGACCAGTTTCTTCGTGGATAGGTAAAGCATCAAAATCTGCTCGAAGCGCAATTGTTTTACCTGGCTTACCACCTTTAATTGTGACTACAACGGCATGGCCGCCTCCAACTTCTTCGGCTACATCGACATCTTTTCCTTTGTAAAAATCACGAATGAATTTTGAAGTTTCTTCTTCATGGAACGATAATTCAGGATGAGCATGTAAATGGCGACGGATTTGGATGATTTCGTCTTTTCGATCAGTTAACATCTTCATTAATTGTTGACGCATAGTATGACCTCCTTATTGATTAAGTTCGACAGATAAAACTTTTTTGGCTCTTGGCGTTGTGACAATAACTGCAATGAGAGAGACGATGCAAAAGGCTACGTTGGTTAATAGGCCGATGAGTGCAGCTAAATCGACATTTCCTGAAGCAGCAATGACACCATAAATTGTAGCTGAAATCGCAACTCCAAAAGAACCGCCGAGAGAACTCGCCATTTTATAAATACCAGAAGCAACCCCAACTTTGTCCTCAGGCGCATTTGAAACCGCCGTATCAGTTGATGGTGTAGCATACATGCCAAGACCAACCCCGAATAATGCAAAACCGATAAAGACAAGTATAGTATACAATATACCCGGTATAAATGTAAGGGCCATAAGTGTGATTCCGATTGCGGTTATACTAGATCCCATAATCATCGGTTTTCTGGCACCAATTCGTTGCAGAATTTTTTCACCTACACGAATCATGCCAAGTGCACAAACTAGATAGCCGATGGAAAGTAGTCCCGACTGGAAAGCTGTAAACCCACGCCCAACTTGCACATAGGTATTTGCGACAACGAGTGTTCCAGCCACTGCATTGAGTAGAAAATTAGATAGTGTTGCGCCAGTGTAAGCCCTATTTTTAAACAGAGAGAAGTCTATAAAACTGTTTGCTTGACGAAGTTCTACGCGGAAAAACAGACCTGTTGAAAGGACGAAAATGATGATCATTGTAATGGTTGTAGCGCTTGCCCAGCCAAATGTTGAACCACGTGTAATAATTAAGTTTAAGCAGACCATGGCAACGACAAAAAGAATGAGGCCGAAAGAATCGAATTTTGCCTTAGTCGTTTGGACAACTTTACTTTCTGGCGTGCCTTTAATTAAAAGCATTGCTAAAAGTGAAAAGGCGATAGAGAAAATGAAAATCCAGCGCCAGCCCATATACGTGGCAATCGCGCCGCCAGCAAATGAGCAGATACCAGAACCACCCCATGAACCGATGGACCAGTAACTTAAGGCTCTTTGTCTATCTGCGCCTTCAAAATATGTTTTCATAAGAGCAAGTGTTGCGGGCATAATACAAGCTGCTGAAAGTCCTTGAATAATTCGCCCAATAATTAATAGTGTTGCTCCTTGTGTAATAACAAGAAGTAATGAACCGATAATGCTTAGAACAAGACCGAAATAGGTCAGTTTCATCCGCCCAAATTTATCTGCCATTCCGCCTGCTACAACAATAAAAATACCTGAAAATAGGGCGGTTAAGCTGATGGCGATACTAAGTAAATCTGATGAAATACCAAGATCGGATTGAACATCTGGAACAATGTTAACCATTGATTGTGCAAATAACCAAAATGTGATAACCCCAAATACAATCCCAACAATAAGTTTATTTGTTCCTTTATAGGCAGTAGTTGTCATTTGTTTGTCTCTCCTTTTAAGTAATCTAAAACACACGCACCCATAGCTTTTGAAGCAATTAAAAGAGCATCTTCATTTATATCAAATTTAGGATGATGATGCGGATAAAAATGTCCGTCAGCAGGCATTGCACCTACATAGAAGAATACACTTGGACGTTCCTTCGCATAATAAGCAAAATCTTCGGAAGGGGGCTGTGGCTCGCAGCGTGTAACAGCCGTAATTTCAGGAATAGCTGAACTTTTAATAGAATCGACAACAAAATGAGTTAAAGCTTCATCATTGTTTAAAACGGGATAATCATTTTTGTAATCAAGTTCACAAGTCACCCCAAACATTGCTTCAAGTCCGCCTACAATGCGTCTGATTTCCTTTTCAATCGTCGTTCTTGTTTCTTCTGACATCGACCGAACATCGCCTTCTAACTCGACCGAATCTTTAATAACATTGAAACTTCCCTTGCCATCAAAAGAACCAATTGTAATGGATCCAACATCAAATGGATTTAAACGCCGACTAATTACAGTTTGAACAGCTACCACAAACTCACTCGCCGCAACAATCGCATCATTTGCCATATGAGGAGAAGAGCCGTGACCACCAACACCTTGCACTTTTAGTTTAAAATAGGAACGTCCAGTTTGGATGGCCCCCTCGCGATAAGATACCTCGCCTGTTTTCATCGTTGACATGACATGAATACCAAGAACATTATCAACCCCATCTAAAGCGCCGTCTTGAATCATTTGAATAGCACCGCCTGGGGGAGTTTCTTCAGCGTGTTGATGCAAAATAACAATTTTACCAGTAAGCTCGTCTTTCATTTCAATTAAAGATTCCGCCAAAATTAACATGTAGGCTGTATGCCCGTCATGACCGCAAGCATGCATCACACCTTCATTTTTAGAAGCGAAAGGTAAGCCAGTTTCTTCGTGAATAGGTAACGCATCAAAATCCGCACGAATTGCAAGTGTTTTACCAGGTTTTAAAGTGTCAATCGTCACTACAACCCCATTACCACCAACATGTGTCCGTACATCACAATCTAACTTTTGATAAAAATCCGCAATATATTTTGCTGTGTTTTCTTCGTGAAAAGACAACTCCGGATGCTCGTGCAAATAACGACGAATTTCGACCATTCGACTTTGTTTCTCATTTAATTTTTTAAATAATTCTTCTTTCATCGTCTTAACCTCCATTTTCATACGAATGCTGGCCAGAACATTAGTATTTATAAGTACACCTTTATTATAAGTAAGTAGAAAATAAAAAAAGGTTGTTTAATTGCTTATTTATAGCTTGAAAATTTCCTTTTTTTAATACGGAATAAAAGTGAGGACAAAAAAACGGTGTTGAACTCATAAAAAAAGAGCAACACATTGGTTGCTCATATCTATATTACTTGTAGCAGGTTTTTAAATCGTCCGTCTAAACTCGTAAAAATGAATCGCATTTAAATCGAGATAAGCATAAAAGGACCAGTCATCTGAAATGACCTCATCACTTACAGTTAGCGTAGGTTGGGAAGCATCCACAATATAATCAAGAATCTCCTTATCTAAACCGTGCTTACTATTTAATTGCCAGTATTTAGAATAGAGCGCCCCGTTATCGCGGTCAAATTGCCATTTGCAAACTTGATATTCACCAGGAGCCATACCTTTTATTTGCATATGAATTTCTTTTCGCTCCGTTTTTAAAAATTCTTCTTCAACGGAATAGCGGGGATTAATCGTAGCACAGTTGAATAAAATGAGTTGATAACCATCCGCGTAACAAGTCAAAATATAATCGTTCCCTTTTGCCAAAACAGTGCCTTTAAGCCTTTGAATAAACTTCACTGCATAAAACGCCGGCCTTTTTCCATTAAAAAAGTGAAAAAGCTCTAAACCATCTAGATTGATGTTTAACTTGCTACCATCCTCCTCATGAAGCTCTGTGTTAATCCAAAAACCAAGTGCCTGCACTTCTTTGGTTAAATCAAGCATGGTTTTTAGGACGAGGGCGCCACGGAAAAAAGTACCATTCGTGTACCTTGTGTTTCCCGTGAGTGTATTCCAATTTACTAGCATAAGCGGCTTATTTATGTGATGTTTCTTCAAAAAGGCCTTTAACTTTAGCGTTTTAGAAAGACAATAATCCTCTGAAAGTAAAAATGATGCCGCATCTTCTTTGGAAAAATCTACCGCTTCATTTTGATTCGCATTATAAGCTACAAAGTCAATTTGTTCTGCAACATCTAGGAACCAAGTATGCCGCGTGGGAACGGCGTTTTAGATAGAGAAAAAGGAACGAAATTTCCAATTTGAATAGCAGGTAAAAGGGATTTAATTAGCTGATATAATTTTTTATAAAGCCGTTTTAATTCACTTTTTTCTGCAGAAGTATACTTAGGATTAAAAAACATAAAATGCCATTTTGAGACAAATTCACGTCCGAAAACTTGTACAGAATGTCTTAAAAAATGATCGAGCCTTTTAAAAACTGCTTCTTCATTTTCGGAGATATCTTGATATTCTAGCCGGACAAAAAGATTTAAGTTTTGCTGTTTTAAAAAGGTAAGGGCCAAATCTGCATTGGCATATGGCGAGGATGTGGGGACAAGTTCATCGGTTTCCATATCAGGCAAAAAGGTTGTGCCGCTAAATAGATGCCGAATTCCAATGTAATTAATGCCCACTTCATCACGTCCAGTTAAAATTTCAGTTTGAACATTTTCTTTTAAAACCTCATTTAATTTTCCAATAGTTAAAATATGCACGTTTTTTGTTAATTTATAGGTCGTTTTATTCGTGAGTTCAATCGTTTTTCTTTCAAATGGTGCCGCATGCAATTCTCTAGCAGGTTCGATTTCTTGATAGAAATTAGATAGCTGGCTCAAAATGTCAGGCGTAGGTTCAATCTGTACAATTTGTTTTGTAAATGAATGTTCGCTTGGCTGTTCGAAAAGCTTTTTTTCTGAATGATGCTTCGCCCGGTAATGGCTAGGCGTTATTTGAAAATGGGCTTTAAAGCTCTCTGAGAAATGTTTTTGACTCGAAAATCCATTTTTTAACGCAATATCGGTAATGCTTTCAGTAGAGTAAAGTAGATTTTGGAGGGCGTTTTTTAATCGGATTTCTGTTAAGTAATGTAAAAAGCCTACGCCGGTTGTTTTTTTGAAGTAACGGGATAAATAAGCCTCACTCAAAAACTCCTTTTGCGCGAATTCTTTTAGGGATAAGGGCTCAAAAAAGCGCTCTTCGATTTCTCGGATGATTCGTGAAATACGCTTATCACCTGTTTCCTTTCTTAAAGAAGAGGGCTTTGCGGTTTTAAAAAAGCGGGTGAGGAGCTGCATAATTTGAAATAAGGCACTTTGTGCATCTAGTTTACTCGCCGACTTTTCCGCACTGGAAGCGACTAGAAGCTCGGTGATGCTCTTTCGAAGTGAAGCAACAATATGCTCACGGCCTGGCGCGCTCTCTTTTGAGAAGAATTTAAAAGAGTAACTAAAATAGTCTTCAAAATAATAAGCAAAGAAGGAATCTGATATTGTGCAATCAATAATCGAATGATTGGTGTTCCCGTGTATGGTGTAAGGTGTATGGCGGTCAAGGATTAAAATATCGCCTTCTTGTAAAGTGAATTTTTGTTCAGCAGTTGTAATCGTAATTTGGTTTGAAATGGCAAAAAATAATTTTGTACCCACCGAAATTTCCGAAGAAGGTGATTTAATATGCTGAATACCAATTGTATAATCTTTTATGCGAGGCATATACTTTCACTCCTTTTTTCATATACATGTCATATTTATCTTACCACAAGCGACGAGTGAAAGAACCAAGAATGACGGAGCAATGTGTAATTTGCCCAAAAATGCTTTTTTTATAGAGAGTGAAAAAAGACTACTGTATCAACGATTTTAGGGATTTTTCTTCATATTTGTATGATCAAAAAAGTAATAAAATATATACAGATTTTTAAAAAGGAAATCGGTATACTAATTTATATCATGCTGCAATATTCTCGTTCACAAATAGAAATCTGAAATAATGCTTCGCCATCTTGCATGAGTGGCACGTGAAGTTAGCGGAAACTAATTTCGCGAAAAACGCTCTTTAGTCATCAGGCTAAAGGGCGTTTTTATGTGTAGACGCAGCTCGTTTCAACTCAGATAAAAATAGTTCGGCAGCATGTGATAATGGTTTATGCTTTTTCCAAATAATTGCTAAATCTGCAAATAGCGGCGGATCGAGTGGGCGAAAACAAAGCGGACTTTCACCTGTTGTATTTAAAATACCATCTAAACAAAGCGCGAAACCGGCACCTGATTGAACGAGTAGAGAAGCATTGTAAAGGAGATTATAGGTTGCAATTATCCGCAAATCAAATACATCGTGTAAAAGCCAATTTGAAATTTCTTCATCCGCTCTAGGCTGGTTGGAGATAATGAGCGGAAGCTCGGATAAATCTTCTTTGCGAATGCTTTTTTTAGAAGAAAGGGGGTTATCCTTACGCATTAGAATGCCCCACTGATCTTGTTTAGAAAGTTTGATGAAATCATGTTTAGATTGGTCAATGCGCCCGATAACAAAGCTGAAATCCAGCAATCCCCTGTCCATTTTTTCACTAAGCTGTTCACTGTTCCCGCTAAATAAATGCAGGCGAACATCCGGGTGAGTTTCCAAAATATTCTTATAAACATCCGTAATAATTTCAACAGCCTCACTTTCACCACAACCAATATAAACATCGCCAGCAACGACATTTGTTTGTAAATTCGAAGTCGTCTTATCTATAAGTGCAATGATTTCACGTGCTTGTTGAAGAAAAAAAGCACCTTTTTCTGTAAGTGTAATATGGCGATGCCCTCTTTCAAAAAGAATCACGCCTAGTTCCTCCTCTAACTCATGCAATTGCCGTGATAAAGTCGGTTGAGATAAGTGGAGAAACTTTGATGCCGCCGAAATACTCCCTTCCTGAACCACAGCAAGAAAATAACGTAAAACGCGAATTTCCATATTTTCAACTCCTATGCCTGAAAGTTATAAAAAAGTATTTAATATAGGTATTTGTTATATATAAAATAACGCTTTAAACTAAGAAGTACAAGTAAAGAAGGGGTGAAAAAAATGGATTTGCGAGAAAAATTAATCAATCGTACTATTTTACCAGATGATCCACTTTTTGATGAAATTCATGAAATTGTGGCCCAAAATAAGCCTAAAATTCATCATTTAAATTCAGCATACTTAACTAAAAAAGAAATCCATGAGTTGCTTTCCGAAATTACAGGAACAAAAATCGATGCAACATTGGACGTAAACTTACCATTATATACTGATTTTGGTAGAAATTTAACAATCGGGAAAAATGTTTTTATCAATTGCAATGTCATGCTTACAGATTTAGGTGGCATTACAATAGAAGACCACGTTCTAATTGGCCCTGGTGCACAAATTTTAAGCGTCGGACATCCTCTAAGCCCCGAAAACCGGCTAGGCGTCGTCTTAAAACCCATTTTTATTAAAAGAAACGCCTGGATTGGAGCTGGCGCAACTGTGCTACCAGGTGTAACTATCGGAGAAGATGCTATTGTAGCTGCAAATGCAACGGTCACAAAAGATGTCCCAGCCGGCAAAATAGTAGCAGGAACCCCTGCTAAAATTATCCAATCAATTGTCTAATATATAGAAGAAAAACGCATTTTAAGTTTTTGAAATGCGTTTTTTTTCGTCCAGATAACGTGAAAATAGCAGGTGTATACTAAAATTCTCAAATTTTAAAAGTTGTTGTAAACTAAAGAAGTAGTCAAGTACTACAGGAAAAGAGAAGGGAGGAGACATCATAGAATAGCGAAAAATAAAATAATCCTGCCTAGTATATGAATAGGTATCAAACTTTCACTAAAAAGGAGTTTTTCGAGTTTAATATTCGTTTTTTTGTCACAAGTTTGGAAGGTAAGTAAGGTATAATAGTAAATATAGTATTAGTGTCATGGTTTTTTTCTGAAAAAAACACAAAAAGGGGTATTGGAATGAAAAAAGAGTTAAGGCGATGGATGCGCAAAGGCTATTTTTATATTAAACAAAAAAGACAAAAAATGAGTAATGGGATAACTTTAACTTTTTATATGAAAGAGAATACAGAGAGCGAAGACTTACTTGTTATTTATAGTGCCTTACCAGTGAAAGGAAGCTCGGTCTATAACTATGTTCGAACACTCGATGATGTGAATTGTAATAAATTATATATTTTAGATGATTTTGGAGAAAATAGAGCAGGCGTATTTTATCTTGGTGAGAATGGAACTATGGATGTTAGGGATGCAGTGAAAGAACTCATTACAAACATACAAAAAAAACAAAAAAAATTCAGCATACATTTTTTTCGGGAACATCTAAAGGCGGTTTTGCTGCGCTTTATCTAGGCATTGATATGCAGGTAGATAAAATTATAGTGGGGTCACCTATCGTTAAAGTTAAGCATTTTTTACAAGACACAGAGGAAAAAAGAGCTGTTTATAGAGGTATAACCGGAGAAAAAGAAAAGTATGAGTATAATCATTTGTTGCTCCAGAGAATCCAAGAACAGCAATTCGATGGAGAAATATATTTACAATATTCCGAGTTAGAAGAAATTTATGAGAATCAAATTGATGAACTGGTTGAGACACTTGAAAAAAATAAATACACGCTTTCAAAAGAAAATGGCATGTACAGTAAGCATTTAGATACACGTTTCTTTTTTCCGATGTATTTAAGAAAAATTTTTAACACTAGTGATAGGAATGGAGTTTGAATGATGGAAGAAATTCGTAGGATACAGCTTGAAGTGCTAAATGAAATAAAGAGAATTGCAAAGAAACACCAAATTTCCTATTTTCTAGATGGCGGAACTTTACTAGGGGCGATTGTATACGGAGGATATGGTCCGTATGATGATGATATTGATATAGGAATGGTGCGTAATGATTATGAAAGGTTCTTTGAAATCTGTAAAAAGGAATTACATCCCGCTTTCTATGTTGACGAGGCGCGTTTAAATGATGATTATCATCTTGTTTTTATGAAAGTAAAGAAAAAAGGAACAACATATCTAGAGAAAAATGGGTGGAGTTCGGAAGTGTTTGTTGATATCTTTCCATATGATTTCATTAGTGATAATTTGTTAGAGTTTAAAGTTAAAAAATTTATCGCAAGACAATTAAAAACAATTATCATTATTAAAAAAGTGCCTGTTCTTAGAAAAAAGAGATGGCTTCTTATTAAAACCTTATTCTTTAGGAGAAATAGTTATTATCAACAAGAGTATAGAAAATGGGTAGAGTATAAAAAATAAAAAACAATTATCTTTTTAATTTTGCAGGAGAAAAAAAGAACAAAAAAGAATTGATTCCTTTGGATGAAATTTTACCAACAAAAGAAATATTGTTTGAAGGGCATGCTCATTCTGTTCCATATGATGAAGCTAGGTTTTTAACAAAGATATACGGGAAGAATTTCTTAGATGATTATTTAAGAAAAAATAGATTTGAACATTATAAAAATATAAAGTAAGGGAGATAAAAGATGTATAGAGGAACACAGAAAATTAGCAACGTAAAAGATTTTGGAGCTGTAGGGGATGGTATAAAGGATGATACACAAGCCATTCAAGATGCCATTGATAGCTTATATGAATTTCCGGTTTTGCATGCCAATAACACTTCTGAAATGAGTAAAGAAGGTGGCGTAGTCTATTTTCCAGCTGGTAGTTATAAAGTGACTAAAACGATTTATATTAATAAAGCTGGAGTGTTGTTGGCAGGAGCAGAATCATTACCAACTGTTATTACTCCAACTGGAAAGCTAGTTAATGGAGAGTTGATTTTTGAAGGACAAGAAAGTGGGAAGCCAGTATTTGAGTTCGCCTATTTTGATGGGGTTAATAATACAGGAAATAGAAGTTTTATTCGAAATATTGGGATGTCAAATTTAACATTTAACTTAAAATTTGTAAATAAAGTTACAACAATTAGGATTTTGAGACCATATGATTTATGTGTATTTAAAAATTTAATGTTTTTTAATATAAGAGGGACGGCTATTCAGGCAGTAAGTGATCTTGAAAATAGTGTATTTCCTGCACAAGGATTAGGACAAGGCTTAATTTTACGTGATATTCATATCGATAACAGTGGAAGCGCACAGAAAAACTATACAAAATTTTCGGCGGATAAAGGACGTGCTGAAGACGCTACTGCACCAGTAATCCATTTAGAAAATTTAAATGAAAGTAGTTTAACAAATGTAAAAATTATTGCTTGCGGGAAAAAGGCAGATTCTGAAGGGAAAATTATTGAAACTAATAATTTGGGAACCATTGCACATGCAGAACGAAATGCTGTTATTTTACAAGGATGTCAAGGAATTACAATTAGAGAGTGTGCTTTTACACAAGTCTCAAAAGCAGCTATCTTAATACAAAGAGGTGTTTATGGGAAACAAATAGATTCTAAATATCATTTTATTCAAAGTAATACATTTGAAGAGATAACAGAGACAGGTATTACACTTGATGGTGGTGCTGGAGGATTTGCAGGTG
>NZ_ALWW01000066.1 GCF_000344175.1 Listeria fleischmannii subsp. fleischmannii LU2006-1
TCCGTTTATTTAAGAAAGGAAGACAATCGATTTTGGATTTAATTACGCTTCAAWTCAAATTAAAAATAACCCTTTTAGTTACTCCTCTTTTGATTATCTTCTACTTCCTATACTTCTCTATCTGTTGCAACAGTTGAATTAGAGAATGCTTACCCTACGATACCAACTTCACTAGTTGATTCTATCGTCACATTACCTTCTATTACCATTTTAATCGCCATTTTTTTAAGCATGTATATCTCTCGCTTTCTTTCCGTAAAATCGCTTATGTTAATTGGCCTCGCATTAGTTGGTATAGGTGGCATAGCGCCTCTTTTTATCGAAAATTTTTGGTTTTTATATAGCTGTCGTTTAGTATTAGGCTTTGGAATTGGCTTATTTAAACCATTTGCCGTGAGCGAGATTTCTAATTTCTACCAAGGCAAAGAACTATCAAAGATGATGGGTTATCAAAGCGCCACACAAAAATTGGGTATTATTACATTCCTTCTCTTATCAGGCTTACTCGTTTCCTATCAGTGGTCCTATGTTTTTATACCATATCTGGTTGCTTTTCCCATCCTGCTTTTCATCGCCTATAATTTTCAGACTGCACCCACACCACAAAAGAGCTCAAGTTCTGCTCTGTCTAAAACTGGGTTTTCAAGTATCATTTTATTAACACTTGTCACCATCTTTTTAGTAGCCGTTGTCCTTGGAAACTTCTATTCTAAAATCGCGCCGCTACTTTCCGAAAAAGGCTATCATGATTTTGCTAACACACTCGGAATCGGACTTGCCTTACTCAATTTTTTCGCCCTAGTTGGCAGTTTGCATTTCGGTCGCCTATATATCAAATTGAAATTGTGGCTTCCCATCGGTTCTGTTTTAATCATGGCACTTGCCTTCTTTTTAGTCGCCATACTCGACCAACTTATCTTGATTGTCCTTTTAATGCCCATCATCGGTTATGCAGCAGGAATTGTTAGCCCTTGGACATATACTTTCATTTTAGAATCCGTTCCAAAAGCAAATGGTACCTTTTTTATTTCGCTTGCCCTTATTTCGTTAAACTTAGGGAGTTTCGTTGCCCCGTTTATTTTCACAACATTTATTCCACTTTCGATCACGATGTTATTTTTTGCATGCAGCGCCTTACTTCTTGTTATTGCTTGTTATTTATACTTCTTCGTTAAGTCGCTTAGCGCTCACATTTAATTACAAAATAAGCGAAGCAAGCTCTTCCGCTAAATCCGTGTGATTCGCTTCCTTTAGAATATCTAAAGCACGTTTCGCTTGCTTCATGCCATTTGTATCTCCTCCTACCCCTTTTAAGAGCCCTTCAAAAAATTGAGCAGTAATTTGGTAAAAAAGTTCTTTGTAGCTAGTACAAATTAATTTTAGTTGCGTAATTAATACATCAATATACGTATACGCTTGTTGTCTAAAACAAACCGATATCAAATTCACTAACATCCCGCAAAATATTTCTCGTCCGACGTCGTATTCTATATATAACTCGAGTGATTTTGACAGCCTTTTAAATAAAAACACTTGGTTAGTATCATCTAAAAACTCCACTGTATTCCCGTAAAGTTGCACCTCTTGCAACGTCCAACTTTCAATTGTATTTAAGTAGTCGAGAATGATTTTTTTATCTTCATCCGGGGCATCTTTTGGATTATATATCCCCGTTCTCTCCATCTTTTTTAAAACTGCAATGCGACATCTAATTTCTGCCGCTCTAACCGAGCTCATAAGTGTATCATCGTAAGGTAGATTTTCTAAAAGTTCATAAAGTGCTGGTATATTATGTGTATTGGCGAAGCGAGAATAATCATAAATATAACGCGCATGGTTGCTCAATTGATGCCCCCTGCTCACATACATAAATTCATCTATTTCCATAGAAATACGTTCCAATATTTGGATAAGCAAATCCACACGCATGACATGTTTCCCTTTTTCAAATTCTATCGCATAGGATTTCGAAATAATTCCCGTATAAACTTCTTTTTGCGAAAGACCTTTACGAATACGAATTTCCCGGAGAATAGCCCCATATTCCATCTTCATACAACTCCTATCATTAGCTTATAGAAAAACTCAAAGTTTACGCCAAAATCATGTTGCTCGCAAATAGTGAGATTCTAGGCAGAGCCATGTACTGGAGAGAAGCGTACAGAGTACATGAGCACCAGAACGGAGGCACGAACGACGAAGATTGCCATTTGAGAGCGATATGGTCTTATTTATAAGACCATATCATCTTTTTCTTTTAAAAACAAATATACTAGGATTCATAAGTTGACGCCGCACGTTAAGGCTGCACGGAAAAAAAAGAAGAGGATTGTGATTATGAAGTAACTTCCCTTTGATACATTTTTATAAAAACTGTTTTATCAACATGTTCATGCATAAAAATTATTTTAAAGGAGAAATAAAATTGGAAAAACTTTTATTTGATAAAGGATATAAATATATTATTTTACTTTTTGCTGTTGCACTTGGCTTTTTTACAATTAGCTATACGGGATTTCCGCAAACGGAGAGTATGACGCTCGTCAAGCAATTTTTATTTGTAGCTATTCCTGTTGTAACTTGGCTTATTTTATCCAAAAAAAGCTTTTTGGCCTTATTCCATACATTAACCTTAAAAGGTATCTTTAAAGCTGTTCTAGGTACTATTATTATTTACGGCGCTAGTTTTATTTTAGGTGTCATTTATCAATTTTCCACTAACTTTAGTGCTCGTCCGAACCCGATTACTACTTCCTCAATCCCTTGGTATGGCTGGATTATGAATTATTTTCAGCTCTTTGGTGAAGAAATCTTAACTGTTGCCTTTTTACTTGCTATTTTCGCTCTTGTGTCTAAATTTCTTGGCTATAGGGCATCAATTATCATAGCTAGCATACTTAGTGCGCTCATTTTCGCAGCCGCTCACTACTGGACATACGGAAGCCTTATTCATCCACTTCTTCTACTCACCATCCCAAGATTAGGTTTTACATTTATCTTTTTAAAAGCCGAGAAAAAACCATCGATTGTCTCAAGTTGGATTACACATAGTCTTTTTGACTCCATTAGCTTTATTATCGGCTCATTTCTTTAATTTTAAAAAGCGTCCTCCATATAAAGGGGGACGCTTTTTTTATAAAATCTGCACAAAACCTCTCGTGCCATCTATTCGAATCATTTGACCATCTTTAATTAATTCCGTAGCGCTTGTAACGCCCACAACAGCTGGTAAGCCATACTCTCTTGCAATGACAGCGCCGTGTGTCATTAAACCGCCTACTTCTGTGACCAACCCTTTTGCTGAAACAAATAAAGGGGTAAAACTTGGATCTGTAAAAGTCGTAACGAGAATTTCTCCCGCATAAAATTTGGCGTCTTCCATTTTTGAAATCACTCGCGCACGTCCCTCAACAACGCCAGAAGAGACCGCTAAACCTGGCAAGGCATCTTTCGGGAAATCGCTTGTATGGTAAGAGCCTGTCAAAATTTCACCGTCTGCTGTCATAACTCGGGGCGGGGTTAATTTGTCGTACAGTTGATACTCGGCTTTTCGTTTATATAGCACGTCTTTATCCATTTTTTCTGTTTGAAAAATTGTTTTTAACTCATCTAGGGTGAAAAAATAAATATCTTTTTGCTCCGAAATAACGCCTTTCTCTACTAATTTTTTAGCCTCTTTTAAAAGCGCTTGTTTGTACACGAAATAATGCGTCACCATAACATATTTAGGATATTCACGAAAACCGCTAAAATGTCTGAGTGCATCCACCGCCTGTCTAGTTTCTGAAACTTTACTCTCCCCATCCGGCAGTTTCGCTAACTGATTGATTAGTTCTTCTTTTTTATCCAGTGCTTCTAACTCGCCTTTTCGATGCTTTTCTTCATGTGCCCCCTCTTTAAAATGATGTAAGTTTGTTAAAATCATCGGAATTAATACCTCAGGCTCCTCCATCCACCGAGTTCTCGTTAAATCAATTTCTCCTGGGCAGCGCATGCCATAAATTTCTAAGTAATCATGTATCGCTTTCTGAACTACTTCTCCGCCTTTAAAACGAGAGAGTTCATCTATAAAGTTTTTATTTTCCGTTGTTTCTAGAAACGCCGCAATATCAGGATACGGACGAATGGCATCTGCGACATCTAATAAAGCAAGCCCCATTTCTGAAGTAATATTATCAGGCAGCGACTTAGTAAGAGTATCCGAAACATTAACTAAACCTAGCCAATCAAACATCTTTTCATTGAGCCATAAAGCAGAGTCCATAGCCGCCATAATCGCCTGCATCGTTTCTTTTTGCGATAAAAAGCCCTTTACTTTCAGAATATCTTGTTGGATAAAATCAATTAACGACTCCCCTTCATACGCTTTAATGTCCTGTTTCAAATGAATAAGCGCTTCCTCGCTCTCCTCTGTCAGTCGTTTAACAATCGTAACATCCGCTTTTATCGTCTCCGGAAATGTCATAAATTTTTGCTTTTTTTGATTTAAAAGCTTCGTCTCATCATACATAATGTCCAGATAATCGCCTCTCTTTAAAAGCGTAATAAGTGCATCTTTCGTCAAGGGTTCCGAATCAAATGTATCAAGCATCATATATCGACTATTTTCATCAAGAAGACGTGGTAAAACATCAACAAATAAACGACCGCCTGCTATAAAACGCTCCCCAAAAGACGTTAATGTATAGACAGACATCCCAAGCGAAAGAAGCGGATCCGTCATCATTTGTTGATGCCCCACAGATAAATAAATACGCTTTTCATCATGAATATTCTCTGGTAACGGAAATAGCGTTGTAATCGGCCGGCACTGTACAATATAAAAAGCATCGTCGAAAAAACACCATTCCACATCAACCGGATAACCAAAATAGCGCTCCATTTCTCGTCCCAAAACCGTAAGCTCTAAAACATTTTCTTCGGATAAAATAGGGTTTTCTCGGCTTTCGGCCACATTTTGTGAAACTACCTTGCCATTTTTAACTTGATACACATCCGCTTGAACCTGCCCTGAAACAAGTGCCTCGCCAAGTCCTACGCTTGCATCTATTGAAGTCGTAAGCCTGTCGCCAGAAATCGGATCTGCTGTAAATAAAACGCCTGATTTTTCCGCAGGGATCATTTTTTGCACCACAACCGCAAGTTGAACCTCATTTTCAGAAAAGCCATTCTGCATGCGGTAAAGAATCGCTCTTTCATTAAACAAACTTGCCCAACACTTTTTAATATGCGTCAAAATGGCCTCTTTACCTGAAATATTTAAAAACGTATCTTGCTGCCCCGCAAATGATACCCCCGGTAAATCTTCTGCTGTCGCACTAGAACGCACGGCGTAATCAGCATCTGCACCATAATTTTCTAAATGAATGGAAATCTCTGACTGAATCTCACTTGGAATCGTCTCATTTAAAAAGAGTTTCTGTAGTTTCGCACTCTTTTGTTTAATTTCTTCTGTCTGAGTAGAATTCATGCGCGAAAGCTCGGCAATCGTCTGTTGAATTTCTTGTGATTGGTGGATAATTTCTTGATAGACGTTTGTAGTGACGCAAAAGCCTTCAGGGACGTTTAGATTTTTTATTTGAGTAAGTTCCCCTAAATTCGCTGCTTTTCCTCCTACAAAAGAAAGCGCCGCCTGATTAATTTCTTGCAGGTTGATAACGAATGCGTTCATTTGATTTCCCCCTCGTTTTCAAAGTAGACTTATTATAGCAGTCAAAAATCACAATAAACAGTCTATAATTCTATCTTTTTATTTGGTATAATAAAAGTAGAGATAGCGAATACTTTCATGGTTTGCCCGAAAACTGGGATTTTAAACCATGTTTTTATTTTGCTGAAAGGTGGTTTAAAATGGAGGAAAATGTCTTTGAACGCATGGCCCAAAAATACGATAATCCCGAACGAATTGCACTGGCAAAAATCATCTCTGACCGCATTCGTCCCGAGCTTAAAGAGGCAGAAGAAAAAACGCTACTAGATTATGGTAGCGGAACTGGTTTAGTAGGCCTTGCATTAACCGATTTAGTTAAGCAAAGTACACTGGTTGATTCATCAGAAAATATGGTTAAAATTATCCAAGAAAAAATAGACACTCAAAACATACATCATGTGACGGCTAAGGTAGTAGATCTCACAAAAGAAACACTAACAGAAAAAGTAGATATCATCATTGTCTCTTTAGTTTTACTTCACATTCCTGATACAAAGAAAATTTTAACCCAGCTTTATCATTCTTTAAATGAAGGAGGACAACTCATCCTGATTGATTTTGACAAAAACGAGCATGTCTCTCACCCTAAAGTTCATAATGGTTTTCTAGCAAGCAACTTATCTGAATTGCTAGCCCAAGTCGGTTTTTCCAACAGTAAAATTGAAAATTTCCATCACGGAAAAAATGTATTTATGAAGCAAGATGCCGATTTATTTATCGCCATCAGTAACAAATAAATATGGCACTAGCCAATAAAAGAACAATAAACACCAAAAGATTTAACCACGTAAATTTTTTTAAGAAAGCTACTTTTAAATGTGGCATATACAATTGAAATAGTCGAAACCCAATAAGATTAGCTAAAGAAGCGATTAAAGTCCCAATACCTCCAACATTCACACCTAAAAGGACTGCTTGCACTTCTGACCCAAACGGGGCAATTAAAATCGCTGCCGGCACATTACTAATTACCTGACTAACAAAAGCTGCCCCAAACAAACTCGTTAGCGGATGCAGAAAAATCGCTGGAAGAGTATCTATAAGAACTTCCCATTCCGTTAAATTTCCAACAATAATAAAGAAAAAAACAAACGTACCAAGTAAACGATAATCCAATTTTGCTAACACCTTTTTATCCCCCAAAAAGAACGCAACAAAAATAAGCGGCACTACATAAATATAAGGAACAATTCCTATTACGGCCAAAACCATTAAAAGAAAAGACAAGCCCGGCAAAAACAATTTTTTTGTTTTCAAAAGACGGACGACTTGTCTTTTTTTGTATCGATAACGTTTGTTTTGGAATTTTCAAATGAAGAAAAAATAAAATGATGAGCGAAAAAAGCGCAAGTGGCAACATCCAACTTATAAACTGGATAATCGTTAAATGGTAGTAAGAATATAAAAATAAATTTTGCGGGTTCCCAAACGGCAGTAAGCTGCTCCCCAAATTGGCTGCCATAATAAAGAGCACCACACTATAAGCAATGTTCGGAAAATCTTTTACTTTTCTCACAATCGTAATAAAAATTGGAATGAGGCTCAAAATAGCTACATCATTCGTTAAAAACATCGATGAAAAAAACGACAAGAGGATTAAATAACCCACAAGATGGCGCGTTGTTTTAGATAATTGAATAATTTTCTCAGCTAGCACAGCTAAAATCCCTAAACGTTCAAATGCTTTTACTACAATCATAAGACCGAATAGTGAAAAAATAGTTTTTAAGTCAATAAAAGTAACATCAAATTTTCCAAAAATAGAAAAAATAAGTGCCAATAAAAGAGAAATTGTAAAAATAAAATCTTTCTTAAAAAAGTCTATGGTCCTCATATCTCCCGCCTCTATTTCCTATACATTTCGCTCATTCATTGTACACGTGTATCTCTGAAACCGCAACACATTATACGAGCTTCTTAGTTTTTGTGCACAATTAAGAAAGTTCACAAAAAATTCACAGACACTCATTTCAAACTATGTTACGATTTATGTGAATTAATTTACAAAAAATAGGAGTTGACGCTTAATGAGGGCTTGAAAACACTTCGCGCACGATGATTCGTCGTTCAACCTAACTAAAACTAACACTCTGCCCTTTGCTTAAAAAATGGAAAAAGGAAGTTATTATGAAAAAAACTGTTATTTACAATCTTGCGTTTTTGCTTCTATTTTTCAGTATCTTTCTTCTTATGTCTAGAATCTTAACTGGAACCGTAGTCGGTACAGACATTTTTGGAAAACATATTGAAATGGCCACGGATTTACCAAATTCTTTTTATAAAATATTTTTATTTAGTTTATTTGGCTTAATTACTTTTGATATTCTTGCTGTTTGCTACTATGTATCACTAAGTTTTTGGGGATTATTAGGTGCTAAAAAATATCCTGATCAAAAACCGGTGCATAAATTTCATATTATTATACCTGCAAAAGACGAAGGAGAAGTTATTGAGCAAACCGTCCAAACGCTTGCTAATTTAAACTACCCTGCTGAACTTTATACGATTACTGTTATTGCAGATAATTGTGAGGATGACACCTTTCAAAGATTACAAAATTACCCCATTTTTATATTTGAAAATAAGAGTGAACGAAACGCGCCTAGAGGTAAGCCTCACGCACTCCGCAGCTACTTTTCAAATTGTAAGGAATGGATGGATGCGGATTATTTAATCATTTTAGACGCAGATAATATCATGCATCCCGATTACCTCTATCAAATGAATAACCAGTTCATTGCGATGCCAGAGTTAGTTTGCAGCCAAGGATATCTTGGCAGTAAAAATGTCACCTCCTCTTTTCTCGCATCAGGCTATTCCGCCTCCTATTTCCACGCCAATCGAATTTATCAGCTTGCAAAAGCAAAGCTCGGCTGGAATACAACCATCGGCGGAACTGGCTTCGCACTTTCAACCGATTACATTATTAAACATGGCTGGAATCCAAGAAGCTACACGGAGGATTTTGAACTACAAACTGAACTCGCTATTTCTGGTAAAAAAACGAGTTGGAATCACCATGCTATTATCTATGATGAAAAACCAAACTCCTTACGCGTTAGCACAAAACAGCGAACAAGATGGGCACAAGGACACTGGTTTGTGGCATTTTCATCCATCCTTGTTCAATTTTTCACTTTAATAAGAAGTAAAAGTCTACGTGAACTAAATAGTCGAATCGAAAATATTTTTTATTCATTCTCCATGCTTAGCCCGCTTCTTGGTCTGATTATCACGATTAGCGCGCTAATTTTCAAAAGCGAATATAATTATGTGTTGCCCATTTGGGATTTAGTTTTACTTTGGATTCTTTTGGATAGTTATCGCTTTATTGCCTTGCCAATATTCACAATTTTCAATGAATTACCTAAGAACTTTCAGGCTAAAAAAACAAATCGATTTAAACTTTTTTTCCAATTATGGATTGGCATGTATTATGCTTCTATCACTTATATTTATCCCCAAATTATCGGTTTTTTCACCTGCATGCGCAAACAAAACAAATGGGTGAAAACGAAACATTCGGTGAAATATCAAGAAGGACATTAAAAACAAACCGAGCTTCCGGGAAGCTCGGTTTGTTTTTATTTTTCTAAACGGGCAAGTAAACCTGTTAATAAGACCGCAATCAAAACCATAATGGCTCCAAAAATCGAGGTTAAATTTAAGCCGAAATAGTCTGTCACAAAGCCGCCGATAAACGCACCAAAGGCAATACCCACATTGAAAGCAGAAATATTAAGCGCGGATGCCATACTGACAGCATTTGGCGTATACTCCTCCGCCAATTTAACCACGTAAAACTGTAGTCCCGGGACATTCATAAATGCGAAAATCCCCATTAAAAAGACCGTTATTAAACCAAACAGAGCGTTTTCTCCCGTGAAAAAAAGAAGTAGTAATATGATAGCTTGAAGTAGAAACATAAAAAACAGCGCACGTAACGTATTTTGGTTAGCCAAATGACCGCCTAACGTGTTACCGAATGCAACCATAAGTCCGTAAATGATAAGAATAATGACCACTGCTTGGGCTCCGTATCCCATATTTTGCTCAAGTAATGGTGATAAATATGTGTAAACAACAAACGTTCCGCCGTATCCAAATGCCGTTATAAGTAAGATTAGGAGAATCCGTGCGTTTTGCAAGACTTGTCCGATACTTCGAAAACTCGTTTTTTCGCCTTTTTCAAGCTCTTTTGGAACTAAAAAATAATTACTAATAAGTGCGATTATACCAATCATTACAATAAAGAAAAAAGACATGCGCCAATTACTAATTTGGCCAATAAAAGTGCCGAGCGGGACACCCGTTACAGTTGCGACCGTTAAGCCCGTAAACATAACCGAAATCGCGCTGGCCCGCTTACCTGGACTCACTACACTCGCTGCAATGACCGCCGCAATCGACATAAATACACCGTGGGCAAAAGCCGAAATAACACGACCGATAAGTAAAACAGCAAACGTCGGCGCAAGCATGGCAATTAAATTCCCTACAATAAAGGTCAACATCACAAGTAATAATAAAGACTTACGATTCATACTTGCCGTAAGTGTTGTAAAAACGGGCGCCCCAATCATAACACCTAACGCATAAATCGATACCGTCAAGCCCGCCGTACTGATTCCAACACCCATATCACTTGAAATAAGTGGGAGCAAGCCCACACTAATGAATTCCGTAGAGCCGATACCAAACGCGCTTATGGCCAGCGCAAGTAAAGTAAAGGCTGAACTTGATTTTGTTTTAATTTGTTCCATGATTTTCCCCTCTCATCTTGACCAATTGTTTAACATGTTATACAGTATCTTATATACCGTATAAAATAACAAGAAGGTACTTTAAAGTTATATACGTACTTTTTAGTACCTATAGGAGGGAAAAAGATGACAAAAGTGTATAATATTGGAGTCGAAGCCACTCTTGAAGTCATCGGCGGCAAATGGAAAACGGTCATCTTATGTCACTTGCGCGAAGGAAAAAAACGCACAGGTGAACTAAGACGCCTCATTCCAAACATTACGCAAAAAATGCTCACGCAACAATTACGTGAACTAGAAGATTCCGGGGTCATCATTCGGAAGGTTTATGAACAAATTCCGCCCAAAGTAGAATATTATTTAAGCGACTACGGACATTCTTTATCCCTTATTTTAAACCAACTTTGTTTATGGGGTGAAAAACATGTTGATAAAATGCTCATAAAAAATGAGGATGTTATTTTGCTAAAACGCGACGGAGAAGCACTGGAGGAACAAGTAGCATGCGAAAAATAAAAAAGATGGAATTCGGCCTGAATTCCATCTTTTTTATATCTTTTTAACAAATTCCGATTTTAGTTTCATGGCACCAAATCCATCAATTTTACAATCGATATTGTGGTCGCCTTCTACCAATCGAATATTTTTCACTTTCGTCCCAATTTTCAAAGCAGAGGAACTGCCTTTGACTTTTAAATCTTTAATGACTGAAACCGTGTCACCGTCTGTTAGTACATTTCCGTTTGCATCACGTACAACGGGCTCCGCATCAGTTACAGCAGAAGCATCCGCGCTCCATTCATGTCCACATTCCGGACAAATAAAAAGGCCGCGATCCTCGTAAGTATATTCTGATTTACATTCTGGGCAATTTGGCAAATTTGACATTTTAAACACATTTCCTCCATCA
>NZ_ALWW01000067.1 GCF_000344175.1 Listeria fleischmannii subsp. fleischmannii LU2006-1
AGGATTCATTTGTTTAATGTCAAGTAAAATTAAATCGGATTCAAATCCATGAGCCGGTCTAATTTTTCAATGAATTCTGGTTCTCTTGTGAAACATCCGCCGCAACTATCGATCGTCGTGTGAATCCCAGCTTTTTTACATAAAGTAAAGAACTCAATCAAGAAATCAATTTGTAAGAGTGGTTCTCCGCCACTCACGGTAACGCCTCCGTTTGATGCTTCAAAAAACTCGCGGTATTTAATCGCTTCGTCAAAAACATCTTGTGCGGAACGTTCGGTACCTGTACCAATCTTCCAAGTATCCGGGTTATGGCAGAACTGGCAACGAAGTAAGCACCCCTGCATAAAAACAATAAAACGGATTCCCGGACCGTCAACCGTCCCCATTGATTCAACTGAATGTACTCGTCCCATTACGTCTGACATTTTAACCTCTTCCTTTCGATTGACTTTAAAAAGAGGATGCTATTTTTCGCCTAGCATCCCCTTTTCGAAAAACTACTTGAATTACATGCTTTCGTGCATTGTACGGTGAATAACATCAAGCTGTTGTTCACGTGTTAATTTAATAAAGTTAACCGCATATCCTGATACACGAATTGTTAATTGCGGATATTTTTCTGGGTGGTCCATCGCATCAAGTAAAGTATCACGATTGAATACGTTGATGTTTAAGTGATGTCCCATTTTACTTGAATAGCCATCTAACATTGCTACTAAGTTATTAATTTGTGATTCATCTTCGCGACCAAGAGCTTTTGGTACGATAGAGAATGTGTTAGAAATACCATCTTGTCCATATTCATATGGTAATTTAGCTACAGATGAAAGCGAAGCAAGCGCTCCTTTTGTATCGCGTCCGTGCATTGGGTTTGCACCTGGTGCAAATGGTTCCCCAGCGCGACGTCCATCTGGCGTATTACCTGTTTTCTTACCATATACAACGTTAGAAGTAATTGTAAGAACGGATGTTGTATGAACAGAATCGCGGTAAGTTTTATGTTTTTTCACTTTTGTCATAAAGCGTTTTAATAAATCAACGGCAATTTCATCTACACGGTCGTCGTTATTACCATATTTAGGATAATCCCCATCAATTTGGTAATCTGTTACGATACCATCTTCATCACGAATCGCTGTTACCTTCGCATATTTAATGGCAGAAAGTGAATCGGCAGCAACAGAAAGTCCAGCAATACCAGTCGCCATTGTACGTAAGATGTGAGTATCATGTAAAGCCATTTCTAAGCGCTCATATGAATATTTATCATGCATATAGTGGATAACATTTAATGTGTTCAAGTAAAGTTCGGCAATCCATTCCATCATAGCATCATATTTTTCCATAACTTCATCAAACTCAAGAACATCACTTTCGATTGGACGGAAAGCAGGTCCTACTTGTGCTTTTGATTTTTTCTATCTACGCCACCATTAATAGCATAAAGTAATGTTTTCGCTAAGTTAGCACGAGCACCGAAGAATTGCATTTGTTTCCCAACACGCATTGCGGATACACAACATGCAATGGCATAGTCATCGCCCCATTTAGGACGCATCACATCATCATTTTCATATTGGATTGCAGATGTTTTAATGGACATTTTCGCACAGAATTTTTTAAATCCTGAAGGAAGTTCCGTAGACCAAAGTACAGTTAAGTTTGGTTCTGGAGCAGGTCCTAAGTTATCTAACGTATGCAAGAAACGGAAAGAGTTTTTAGTGACAAGTGGAATACCGTCTTCACTAATGCCACCAATAGATTCAGTTACCCAAGTTGGGTCCCCGGAGAATAAATCGTTATAATCCGGTGTACGAGCAAATTTAACAAGACGAAGTTTCATAATGAAATGATCCACAATTTCTTGTGCTTCTTCTTCAGTAATAACACCGTTACGCAAATCGCGTTCTACGTAGATATCTAGGAAAGTAGAAGTACGTCCTAAACTCATCGCCGCACCATTTTGTTCTTTAATGGCTGCAAGATAGCCTAAGTATAACCATTGGAACGCTTCTTGAGCGGTTTTTGCTGGTTTAGAAATATCAAAACCGTGTTTTTCCCCTAAAACTTTAAGTTCTTGAAGAGCACGAATTTGTTCGTTGATTTCTTCACGTAAGCGAATAATATCATCACTCATTGTGCGAAGACCTGTATTATTTAAATCTTGTTTCTTTTGGCTGATTAAGTAATCAACTCCGTAAAGAGCTACACGACGATAGTCACCAATGATACGGCCACGACCATAAGCATCTGGTAAACCAGTAATAACACCGGATTTACGTGCTGCGCGCATTTCAGCTGTATAAGCATCAAATACACCTTGGTTATGTGTTTTACGGTATTCTGTGAAAATATGGCTGATTTCTTCATCTACTTTGAAACCATAAGATTCTGCCGCAACTTCTGCCATACGAATACCACCGAATGGTTGAAGACCACGTTTGAATGGTTTATCTGTTTGGAAACCAACTACTTTTTCTAAGTCTTTGTTTAAGTATCCTGGATCATGAGAAGTAATGGTAGATACGATTTTTGTATCCATATCCAAAACGCCACCGTTTTCACGTTCTTGTTTTGTTAAATCCATGACTTGGTCCCAAAGTTTTGTTGTTGCATTTGTTGGTCCAACTAAGAAGCTGTCGTCTCCTTCATATAAGCGATAGTTTTTTAAAATAAAATCTCTGACATCCACTTCGTTTTCCCAGTTACCACCAGTAAATTCATACCATTGTTCAGTCATTATGGAAACCCTCCTGTATTTTGCTCATTTTCGAGCGTTTGCTAGTGAGCAAAGTTAGTTATATTTATACTGTTATCATAACACAAAATAAAAAAAATGCTACAGTTTTGTGCATCTTTTTTCAAACTTTTCTATTACAATTTTGTTACATTATGAACAAACGAGGCTTTCAACTACTGGCAGTAGGTGTTTCGTCTGGATGATATTTAATTCTATTGTGAATATTTTTTGACAAAATATTGCTAGATGAAAAGTCTGTATTAGTAGAATGCACCATTTTTGTTATAGTACAGATTAGGAAAACGCTTTCTGTTTCATATAATTGTTTTTCATGAAAACAACGCAACCATATTTGGCTGCGTTGTCATGACTACTTTAGACGACAGTCTTCCATAGTTCTTTATTTGAAGTCGTTATGGCAGTGGCACCAGCAGCTAAAACAGCATCGATTTGAGAGCTTCGTTCAATTAGCCCTCCTGCGATAATTGGGATTTGCAAGCAAGTATCCATTTTTGCAATTTGTTCGGGTAAAATGCCCGGCAAAAGCTCAATCGCATCAGGCTGTACTTTTTCAACTAAAGCCATACCTTTTGAATAGGCGCTCGAATCAATCATAAATAAACGTTGTATCGCCAAAACTTTATGCTGCTTCGCCTTTAAAATGACATTTCCTCGTGTAGAAATGATGCCATCTGGCCTGATTTCTTGGCAAATAAAATCTATGGCATAATCATCATTTTTTAAGCCATTAATCAAATCTGCGTGTAACAACACTTTTTTACCCGTTGATTTTGCGAATTGAACAAGTGATTTGACCTGCGCCACATGGGTTTCGAGCATGACCATATACGATACATCTAAAGCGCTTATTTTTTCAATATCACGCTGATTATGTGCAGCAGGAATGATTTTTTGCCCATCAAATAATTCTTTCACATCGTTCTCCTTACATCACCCGCTTGAACATTTTTTCAAGCTCATAGGTTGTATATTTAATGATGACAGGTCTACCATGCGGACATGTAAACGGATCACTTGCAGCTCGAAGTTCATCCAGTAAAGCTTCCATATCGCTTGTAGTCAAATAATGATTCGCTTTAATGGATTTTTTACAACTCATCATGATAGCCGTATCTTCACGTAATTTGTGGATACTTACATTTGGCGCGTGTAGCGCTTCATCAATAATATCGCGAAGTGTCGCCTCTTCCTCGCCTTTTGGAAACCAAGTTGGATGGGAGCGAATAATAAAGCTATTTTGACCAAAAGGTTCTAAAAACACACCGACGTCTTTTAGTTTTTCTGTTTCGGCATTCAGGCGGATATATTCTTCGTTTGAAAATTCGAGAACGATGGGTACCAACAACTCTTGAAGCTCGCGTTCTACCTCTCCAATTTTCTCCCGGAAAAATTCATATTTAATCCGCTCCTGCGCGGCATGTTGATCGATAATGAAGAGCCCTTCTTCATTTTGAGCTAAAATGTAGGTCGCGTGCATCTGCCCGATTGGGTACATTTTCGGAATGCGTGTAGCCTCAGGGAGACTAGGCTCGCCCTCTGTGATGTAAGCCTCAGGTGGTTCGTTTATAACAGCATCCCATTCTTTTTCCTCAGGTGTAAATTCTGGCACAGTTGGGCGTTCGAATAAGGTAGGCGGTTCTTGACGTTTTGTTTCTGCGACCGGTTCTTCGCGGGCATCAAAATCGATTTGCGTTTGTTCAGAGATGAGTTTTTCGCGTTTTGAAACGCTCCCGTCTGGAATTAATTGTAGCTTATGAAAAGCCTCTTTAATAGCAGAAGAAATTAACTGGCCAAGTTCCTTCTCTTTACTAAGACGTACTTCTAGTTTGGCCGGATGGACATTGACGTCAATAATGAGCGGGTCCATTTCGATTTGCAATACAATAATAGGAAAACGTCCGATTGGAAGCAGCGTATGATAGCCCTCTTGAATCGCTTTGACTAATGCAAAATTTTTAATAAATCGGCCGTTAATAATGGTTGAAATATAATTACGGTTGGCACGATTAATCTCTGGCAAAACGGCATAACCAGATAGTTTGAAATCAAGTGATTCTGCTTGAATGGGTACCGTTTTTTTCGCAATCTGCACCCCGTAAATGGAAGCAATCACTTGGCGTAAATCATTGTTTCCGCTTGTATTTAAAAGGGATTTCCCGTTATGGCTAAGACGAAAACTAATTTCAGGATGAGAGAGCGCCAGGCGATTCACGACATCTGTTATATTTCCCAGTTCGGTCGGTAAGCTTTTTAAATATTTTAAGCGCGCCGGTGTATTAAAAAACAAGTCGCTTACATCAATTTGGGTTCCGCGTCTAGCTGAATCACTGTGCTTTTCAACTTCACGGCCACCTTCGATTATTATTTTTGTACCTGTTTCACCCGTTGAAGTGGTCATTTGGACACGAGCAACAGAAGCAATACTCGGCAGTGCTTCTCCTCTAAAACCTAGTGTATGAACACGAAACAAATCCGCTTCATTTTTAATTTTACTTGTTGCATGACGTAAAAAGGCCGTTGAAACATCTTCTGCGTCAATTCCAGTACCGTTATCGATTACTGTCATTTTTGAAAGACCTGCTTCTTCTATTAAAATATCTATGACCGTACTTTCTGCATCAATCGCATTTTCAACAAGTTCCTTAATAACAGAAGCAGGGCGTTCCACCACTTCACCTGCTGCAATCTTATTGGAAAGATCATCTGTTAATTCCACAATTTTGACCATAAAATCACAACCTTTTAGAGAGAATCGTTCATTTTTTAAAGTTTACTTTGTAAGTCATACAATTTGTTCATCGCATCCATTGGCGTCATCTTCATTAAATTAAGTTTTTTAATCTCTTTTTCAAGCGAGCTTGTGGTTTGCTTTTTAGGCGCTTCGATTTCAAAAAGAGGCAATTGCATATCATCTGCTGCCGCTTTTTCAGGCTCCTCTAAAACCACTTTTTTCAGAGGTTTACCGGACGATTCGCCTTCCGCTTCAAGCGTTTCTAAAATTTCAGCTGCACGCTTAATTAATTTGGCAGGTAATTCCGCAAGCTCAGCCACATGAATACCGTAACTTTTATCTGCAGGACCTTCATTAATTTTATGAAGAAAAACGACCTTTCCGTCTTCCTCAACCGCACTTACATGAATATTGCGCAGTTTTGGTAACTCGTCCTCTAAAACCGTTAATTCATGGTAATGGGTTGAAAATAACGTTTTAGCATGGACGTCTTCGTGAATATACTCAATAATCGCCTGAGCAAGCGCCATCCCATCATAAGTCGCTGTGCCGCGTCCAATCTCGTCAAATAAAATTAAACTGTTTGGTGTTGCATGGACAATCGCATTGCGCGCTTCAAGCATCTCAACCATAAACGTACTTTGACCGGCAATAAGATCATCAGCAGCACCGATGCGAGTAAATACTTGATCAAAAATCGGTAATGTAGCTCGCTCAGCAGGAACAAAACAACCAATTTGTGCGCAAATCGCCGTTAATGCCACTTGGCGCATGTAGGTGCTTTTCCCTGACATATTAGGCCCAGTAATAAGTAAGATTTCGCGATTTTCGCTCATGACGCAATCATTCGCGACGTAGCTTTGCGCCCCCATTACTTTTTCAACAACAGGGTGTCTGCCTTGAATGATTTCGAGCGTGCCATCTGCGCTAAGGTTGGGACGGATAAAATGATTTTTCTCGCTAATTTCAGCAAAACTTTGCAAACAATCGATTTCACTGACAGCTTTCGCGAGTGCTTGGAGGCGTTCGATGTAGTCTTTTACCGTCTCGCGCACTTCTGTGAATAATTGATATTCCAGTTCCACACTTTTTTCTTCTGCATCTAAAATGAGCTTTTCTTTTTCCTTTAATTCTGGTGTAATGTAACGTTCTGCATTGGTGAGCGTTTGTTTTCGTTCATAACGCCCCTCTTGTAATAAATGTGTGTTGGCGCGGGTTACTTCAATGTAGTAGCCGAACACGCGGTTAAATCCAACTTTAAGCGATTTAATCCCCGTCAGTTCGCGCTCCTTCCGTTCCAGTTCCGCTATCCACGTCTTCCCGTTTCGACTCGCATCACGGTAAGTATCAAGCTCTGTGTGATAGCCATCGCGGATAATACCGCCTTCGCGAATGGAGATTGGCGGGGAGTCGATGATGGCTTTTTCAAGTAATTCGGTCAGCTCGTCGCAAGGGTCGAGTTTTTCACCGAGGGCATTTAAATGTGCTGCGCCGCTCATGGAAGTTAGAACGGCTTTAATTTTAGGGATTTGAAACAAGGAATTGCGTAGCTGGACCAAATCGCGGGCGTTGACATTTCCGTAAGCAACACGGCCTGATAAACGCTCCAAGTCATACACATTTTTTAAATTTTCAACGAGCTCAACGCGTTCGAAAAAGTTTTTCATTAATTCTTGAACGTCATCTTGACGGCCTATAATCGTTTCTTGTTCGATAAGGGGGCGATCAATCCATTGTTTAAGTAGGCGTCCGCCCATTGCGGTTTTGGTATGGTCAAGGAGCCATAAAAGCGTACCGACTCTTCCCTTGCCGCGAATCGATTCGGAGAGTTCCAAGTTGCGCTTGGAATAGTAGTCCATTTTCATGAAGTGGCTCGTTTCGTAATGGACGGTTTTTTGAAGGTGACCTAAATCGCGCTTCTGTGTATCGGAAAGGTAGTGCAGTAATAAGGCAATCGCTTTTTTTTCAGAAAGTGCAGTGGCGCGGTCAACCAATTTATCTGTTAGTGTTCCATCATCAAGCTGTTCATGATTTGAGACGAGAATACCCATCTGCGTGGTTTGCTCCTCGGATAAAAGGAGGGCATCGTCTTTTTGGGCGACGAGCTCTTTAGCGGAAAGTGTCGCGAGTTCACT
Source organism: Listeria fleischmannii subsp. fleischmannii LU2006-1 (assembly GCF_000344175.1). Classification (GTDB taxonomy): domain Bacteria; phylum Bacillota; class Bacilli; order Lactobacillales; family Listeriaceae; genus Listeria; species Listeria fleischmannii. The sequence continues at coordinate 7,628 of NZ_ALWW01000067.1, forward strand.
AAGTAAGCGATCTTCACGCGCTTCTAAAACGGTTGATTTGAGCTCGCCAGTTGATAAATCACAGTAGGCAAAACCAAATTCTTTATCTTCATATAAATAAAAGGCTGCGATGTAGTTATTTTCTTTTTCTTTTAGTCCTTTTTCATCCATCACAGTTCCTGGTGAAATAAGCTGTACCACTTCACGTTTTACCATGCCTTTGGTTGTTTTTGGATCTTCGACTTGTTCACAAATGGCTACTTTATACCCTTTTTCAATAAGCGTATCTATGTATCCGCTTGCGGAGTGATAAGGTACGCCGCACATTGGAATTTTACCTTCCCCGCCGCCTTCTCGCCCAGTTAAGGTAATTTCTAAAATTTGCGAGGCTTTTAGCGCATCGTCAAAAAACATTTCGTAAAAGTCACCTAGCCGAAAGAAAAGAAAGGCATCTTGATAGTTTTCCTTAATACTTAAGTATTGCTGCATCATTGGTGTGTAGGTTGTCATATTCTTCATCATCCCTTACTTCATCACGTTTTTTCATTCCTCTATTATACCATAAACAAAAACGGCTTTCTTGTTAAAAAGCATTTAGCCCATAGAAGAGCTTGCTGCTCCTCTATGGGCTAAATGAGTGTTGCATTAGCGAATTAATCTTCAAAATCCTGTTTAAGCTGGACTAAAATGGAATCTGTAATCGATTGTAATAAATCATTCGCATCGCTCTGCGCTCGTCTAAATTCCCGTACAACCGGTAAGTTATCAATTTCGCTTCGAAGTTCTTCAATTTTTGCTTCCGATTGCTTCATAGCTTCATATTTCCCGTAATGTTCCAAGTTTACGGACTGCTTTTGTAGCAATTTAATTTCCGCAATCTTCGCCTGTACTTTTTGATTCGCATTAATTTGCGCCTCAGCTTTTTTATAAAATTCGATTTCTTCCGTATGCTCGAGAGCTTGTTTAAGTTCTTCGGCTTTTTTTTAAAATTTCTTCTTTTGGAATATGCCATTTTTTACCCTTCTTTATTCATAAAATGGATGATCGTCATTAATTAAAATACGTTCAATTTTAGAAGAACGTCCCGATTTTTCATCTAATGTAATGAGGCAACCTGATAAAATACCACGTCCTTCTTTTGGTACTTCAAAACGTGTTGGTAATTGCGTTTTAAAACGACGCAAAACGGCTTCCTTATTCATACCAAGCACCGCATCATACGGGCCGTCATGCCAGCATCAGATAAATAAGCTGTTCCCTCGGGTAAAATTCGGTTGTCTGATGTTTGCACATGGGTATGTGTCCCAACAATAGCAGATACACGGCCATCTAAATGCCAGCCCATCGCTTGTTTCTCACTCGTTGTTTCAGCATGAAAATCAACAAAAATAACATTGGTTTTCTTTTTAGCTTCCGAAACAAGTTGATCGATGGTTTCAAAAGGATCTTTTAAATCCTGCCCCATAAAGGTCCGTCCCTGTAAGTTAATCACTGCGACAAGCGTTTCATTCACTTTAACATATACAATGCCCACACCAGGCGCCCCGAAAGGATAGTTAGCCGGTCGTACCAGATACTTCGCTTCATCAATGAATGAAAAGATATCACGATTATCAAAACCATGATTTCCTAGCGTCACCGCATTTGCGCCTTGTAGTAAAAAGTTTTTATAAATTTTTTCCGTAATCCCACGACCAGAAGCAGAATTCTCCCCGTTTATAATCGTCACAGTCGGTTTATATTTTTGCTTTAACTTGGGTAAATATTCCGTAATCATTTCGCGACCGATTGAACCTACACAATCGCCTATGAATAAAATTTTCATTTTTATTTCTCCGTTCTATTAAAAAATGAGCGTCAACTCTTCTTTCGGCGTTCTAAAAGAGCCACGTCCCGAAAAACACCATCCATTTTTCCTAAGTTTTTATGTATACAAAGCGTTTGAAAGCCAAGCTTGTGATGTAAGCGAATGCTCGTTTCGTTTTCCGGAAAAACGAGTGATGTCAAAGTCCAAAAACCCGCTTTTTCACTTTCCTCAATTAAATGCGCGAATAACGCTTTACCAACACCCATGCCCCGAGCCTCTTTAGAAATATAAATACTCACTTCCGCAACGCCTTTATAGCTTGGCATACTCGAAAATGGCAAAAGCGCAGCCCAACCAATGACCTTATCGTCTTTTTTGGCTACAAAACGGCATTCTTTGAGATATTTGGCATCCCAATTTGAAAAAGTAAGTGGCTCTGTTAGAAAAGTCGCATTTCGACTCAGAATGCCTTCTAAATGAATCGCGACAACGTCTTCATAATCATTTTTATTAAAGTTTTCAATGAAAATCCCCATTTAAAAACGCCCCTCTTATTTAAATTCGGTAAACATTATAAATACCAAGAACAGTCGCTTTTCCTCCCAGCAAACGAATTTCTTCCAGAGCGTGTTGGATTAATTCCGCTTTATTTTCTGAAAGTAAATCAATCAAAAAGAAGTACTCACCAAGCGATGTTTTTAGTGGCCGCGATTCAATTTTACTCATATCAATATTTCGCCAAGCAAATGTTGATAAGATTTTATGTAGAGCACCTGGCATATTATTGGGTAATAAAATACTCGCAGAAGTTTTTTCCTCTTCTTTTTTTAGCGGAATATTTACGGGTTTTCGACTTAATACCACAAAACGCGTTTGATTTAACTCAATATCCTGCGCATTTTCCTGCACAATTTGAAGCCCGTATTCCTCTGCTGCAAGTCGGGGTGCAATGGCGGCAACTAATTCGTCCGGATGTTCACTCACCCATTTCGCGGCATAAGCGGTTGAAGGTGTAGCTTCCCGCACAGAACCGTATAGTTCTTCTTTTAAAAAGGCTTCGCACTGGGCTAAACCTTGCGGGTGGCTCATCACTTTTTGGACAGATTTCCAAGATGCCGCATTAAGCGGGTGCACCATCACATGTTGTGCAATAGGAAGAACGAGTTCAGCTTGAATGGGAACATCAGAAAAGTGAAACAGATAGTCTAAGGTAATATTAACACTACCTTCAATGGTATTTTCAACTGGAACAACAGCTGCATCGACTTCGTTATTTTGGATTGTCATAATACAATCTGGGATGGAAGCTGCTGGAATTAAATCGGCAGCAGGAAAGGCGCTTCTTGCTGCACTATGCGTAAATGAAGCCGCTGGACCAAGATAAGCAATTTTCATTATGCCACACTCCCTTTCTATCAAAAAGCAGAAAAGCGCTAAAACAGCGCCTTTTGCATTTACTCTTGGAATTCAAATTCGAAATCAAGTAGACGAACTGTATCGCCGTCTTCTGCGCCGCGTGACCGAAGTTCCTCATCAACACCCATAGCACGAAGCTGTCTTGCGAAACGATTAATTGAAGCGTCACGTTCGAAGTTTGTCATAGCAAATAACCGCTCGATTTTTTCGCCGCTTAGGACAAATGCGCCGTCTGGATCACGTGTAACAACAAAATCAGGTTCCTCTGCCTCGAATTTATAAAGTACTGTATTTTCTTCTTCTTTTTCAAGTAGTTCATCAAGTGGGAATTCAGGCGCTACTTCCAGTTCATCTGCGATAGCAAGAAGAAGTGCGTTTAATCCTGTTTTAGTCAAAGCAGAGATTGGAAAAAACAGGAATCGCTTCGTCTAGTTTTTTCTTTAAATTGCTGTAATTCTCTTCTGCTTCTGGC
>NZ_ALWW01000068.1 GCF_000344175.1 Listeria fleischmannii subsp. fleischmannii LU2006-1
CCAGGATCAAACTCATCTTTAAAATGTAAATCGAATTTGAATACTTATTCAACACTGTGAATAAGTTTCCTTAGCATCACAAATTGACTTTGCTAGCTTCTTACTAGTTTTTTTGGAAACATCTTTTTGTTTCCTGTCCTATGAATTGATTGGTGAAACATCTGTTTCATCGCTTTTTCATCTTCGTTCTGTTCAGTTTTCAAAGGTCACATTTTGTCGCTTTTATAAAAGCTATTAGCTTTTGGCGACTTTTAAATCATATCATCTAAACGCTTACCTGTCAACAAATATTTGAATTAATTTTATTGCATTTATTTCAAAATTTAATTGATTAGTAGCGCCGAAAACTAATATATCAATTTTAAAAGAAGATGTCAACAAGTTTATGCATAAAAATGCGAGAAAATATTTTTTTTACTATTGAAGAGTATATTTTGAGCCTTGAAAAGCTTATTACGTATAAAAATTGACCCTTTTATGCATAAAAAAAACCATCTAATAGAAGATAGATGGTTTTATTGATTCTTTTTTTTAGACTTACATTCAGGACATAATCCATAAACTTCTAAGCGATGTTTGTTGATTTCATAACCTGTGACATGAGAAGCGAAATGTTCTACTTCATCTAGGCCAGGATAGTGAAAATCAACAATCTTTCCGCATTCATCGCAAATTGCATGATAATGATTGGATGTGGAAAAATCAAATCGGCTTGAAGCGTCGCCATATGATAATTCCTTAATTAATCCCGCATCTCTAAATACGCGTAAGTTGTTATAAACTGTAGCAACACTCATATTCGGGAAATTGCCTTCAAGAGCTTTATAAATCTCATCAGCTGTTGGATGAGTATGTGAATTAATTAAGAATTCAAGTATAGCATGACGTTGAGGAGTGATACGAACTCCTGATTGCTTTAAAATATCTATTGACTCTTTTAAATGAGTGTTAGACACCGTCATGCACTCCTTCCTTTAATAATGACTTTCTTTTATTTTAACGGAAATGTCTATGAACTGTCAATACAACGATTTAATAGCCTCTATTTAAGTTGATTTCATTTTGAACAGGTTGCTCATTTTTAAATTTAGACAAGCTATCAAGCCAAATTTCCATGCTTCTTCTAATATACTGATCAGTGTGTCCGGAAACGTGGGGGGTCATGGTGACATTTGTCGCTTCCCAAATCGGGCTTTCTGTAGCCAACGGTTCGTCTGGGTAGACATCTAGATAGAGGTGTCTGATTGTTTTTTCTGCTATAACTCGTTCTAAAACGGCTTTTTCGACTGCGTTACCTCGTCCGATATTGATAAATACGGCATTTTTTGGCAAACTTTGGAAGAAGTTCATATCATAAATTCCTGTAGTGGCTTTGGTTTTAGGCAGTACGGAAACGAAATAGTCCGCGTCTGTGATAATTTCGGCTAAGTCGCTCATGGCGAAAGTTTGGTCAAAACCTTCTACGGGGTGCCCTGTTGTGTTTAAGCCCGTCGTTTGCATGCCGAAAACTTTAGCGAATTTCCCGATTTGTGATCCAATTGCCCCAGCGCCTGCTACAATTATTTTTTTATTGCCTAGTTCGACAACTGGATGGGAAAATTCCCATTCTTTATTTTTTTGAGCTTCGTAAAAGTGTTGGAGTTGTTTTACGTCATGAAGTAAATAACTCATAATAAATTCAGCCATCGGAATAGCGTGAATCCCGCGAACATTTGAGATAAGAATGTTCCGGTCTAGTATTTCTTTTCTAGGTAGTCCGTCAACACCAGCTGAAAATACCATAATCCATTTTAACTGAGTAGCCCGGTTGATGATATCTGGTGTAATATCGCCGCCAAATGTGACGATGCAGTCCATTTCATTTAGTTGTTTAAAATTTGTTATTTCTTTTTCATAAAAAAATAAATCGTTTGGATAAGCTTCTTGTTGTTTCATTTGCCATTCTTTTGAAATTTTAAGCGTAAATAAAATTTTCAACTGATTCGCCTCCCTCTCTACTTCTATAGTTTATGCTTTTTTCCAAAAAACGGCAATAAAGTTGTTCTCGCCTGTTGATACTTTGTTTTTTTTCGCATAAAATGGACTACATAAGCGGGTTTCCGCGAAATTTAAAGGAGATGTCAAGATGGATCATTCGAAATCAATTGCCATACATAATGAAGCAAAAAAACATATTGTTGGTGGTGTAAATAGCCCGAGCCGTTCGTATAAAGGCGTTGGCGGTGGTGTACCGATTACAATGGAGCGAGCAGAAGGTGCTTATTTCTATGATGTAGATGGGAATAAATATATTGATTATTTAGCGGCTTTTGGACCAATTATAACAGGGCATGCCCACCCTCATATCACAAAAGCCATCACAAAGGCAGCTGAAACTGGTGTTTTGTATGGAACACCAACAACACATGAAATTACGTTTGCTAAAATGCTAAAAAGCGCCATTCCATCTATGGAAAAAGTACGTTTTACAAATTCTGGTACGGAAGCAGTTATGACTACAGTCCGTCTAGCTCGCGCTTATACTGGACGCGATAAAATTATTAAGTTTGGCGGGTCTTACCATGGTCATTTTGATCTTGTTTTAGTCGAAGCGGGCTCTGGGCCATCAACGCTCGGAACGCCTGATTCAGCTGGTGTGACAGAAGCGACAGCGAAAGAAGTCATTACCGTTCCGTTTAATAACATAGATGCTTTTAAAGAGGCTCTTGACGTTTGGGGAGAGCAAGTGGCGGCTGTTCTTGTGGAGCCGATTGTGGGAAACTTTGGTATTGTTGGACCAGAAGCTGGATTTTTGGAAAAAGTGAATGAACTGACTCACGCTGTTGGTGCGCTTGTGATTTATGATGAAGTAATTACAGCTTTTCGTTTTATGTATGGTGGGGCACAAGATTTATTACAGGTAAAACCTGATTTAACAGCCCTTGGTAAGATTATTGGAGGCGGACTACCGATTGGGGCCTACGGGGGACGTTTAGATATTATGGAAACAGTTGCTCCACTTGGCCCTGCCTATCAAGCGGGAACACATGCTGGAAATCCGGCCTCTATTCTTTCTGGCATTGCTTGCCTTGAAGTGTTACAAGAAGAAGGACTTTATAATCGTTTTGAAAAATATGGAACTAAGTTAAAAGATGGTATTTTGCTTGCTGCAGAAAAGCACGGGATTACGATTACGATTAATCAAATTGTCGGCGCTCTAACTGTTTTCTTCACAGATAAAACGGTGAAAAATTATGCGGATGCAAAACAAAGTAATGGTGAACAATTTAGTCGTTTCTTTAAATTGATGCGCGAGGAAGGTATTTTATTAGCAGCTTCAAAATATGAAGCTTGGTTTATTACAACGGCACATACCGAAGCGGATATAGATGAAACTATCGCTGCTACTAATCGCGTTTTTGCTATGATGGCTTCTGAAAAATAATTTTATGTTAGAAAACTGAAAAATAGGGTTATAATAAGGTATGACTAAAACCGCTTATTAGAAAGGAACTACCTACCATGAAATTCGGAGCTAGAATTTTAAAAACGGGTATCGCGATCAGTTTAGCCCTTTTTATTGCTGAACTTTTCCATTCACCATCCCCATCGCTTGCAGGAATTTCTGCTATCTTTGCGATTCAACCATCAATTTATCGATCCTATCGTACCATTCTAGAACGAGCACAGGGGAATGTGATAGGCGCTATTATTGCGATTGTTTTTGGTTTATATATCGGAAATGATTTCATTTTAATTGGTGTAGCTTCTGTTCTTTGTGTGGCTTTACTTCTTCAATTTAAGCTTGAAAACACTGTAGGTTTAGCGCTCGTTACACTAGTTATTGTAATGGATTCTCCGGGAAACGATTTCTTAGAGATTGCTTTAATTCGTTTTGGGACCATCATGCTTGGACTCGTGGCTGCATTTATTGTAAACCTCATTTTTATTCCACCTAAATATGAAGTTGCTTTATTCCAACAAATTTATAATACAAACAATGAAATTATTAAGTGGATTCGCTTGAATTTACGACATGCTGCTGACTTTCCTTTATTAAAAAAAGATATGAGTTGGATGCAAAAACAGCTTACTCAAATTCGAAATCAATACGAGCTTTACAAGGAAGAGCGTACTTTTTTAAAACGGAATTCCGTTTCTAAAGCACGGAAAATCGCGATTTATCGGCAAATGATTCTTTGTTCACAAAAAGCGTATGAACTATTAAAAATTCAAAATCGTTATGAAAATGATTATTTGCAGCTTGAGCCGACGAAACAGGAAGTTATGAGGCAGCAAATTGATTATTTAGCTGATAAACATGAACAACTTCTCTTAACTTATATTGACCGAGTTGCTATTGATGCCGAATATATTGAAGATCATTTAGCGCAGGATCCAAAAGAATTAATGGATTTGTTTTTAAATGAGATGAAATCGGATGATCCGGAAAACAATCCAGATGAGTATCATTTGATGCGTATTATCGCTTGCGTGTTCGCTTATCAAGAAACACTCGATTACTTGGAGAAATTAATTCATAGTTTTAAAATTCGACATACAGACGAGAATAAAATTGATATTAGTGTCACAGATGAATAAAAAAAGAGGTCTAGCAGTTGCTAGACCTCTTTTTAACGGTATTCTTTGTACTTCTCGTACCAAATATCAATATAGTCCTTTGAAAAAGGCCCTTTTTTATCCAAAATCCAATGACTTAAAATATCTACATTATTGCGTAAAATTCGGTCAATGGCATCCGGATATTTCATTTGGCGGCGATGTTGTTCATATTCGCCCTCATCAAGTAAGTGGAAACGTCCATCAGGAAAAACTTTAATATCTAAGTCATAATCAATATACTTTACCGCTTCCTCATCAACCGCAAAAGGTGTGCCTAGATTGCAATAATGATACAAGCCATCTTCTCGTATCATTGAAATCACATTAAACCAATAATCACTATGAAAATAGCAGATAGAAGGCTCTCTTGTCACCCATTTTCGACCATCAGATTCTACGACAAGTGTATGATCATTTCCCCCGATAATAACATTTTCCGTTGCTTTTAAAACAACTGTTTTTTTCCAAGTACGATGAAGTTTACCGTTATGTTTGTAACTCTTGATTTGAATGATTTCCTTCTCTTTTGGCAAGTACATACACACTTTCCTACTTTCTCCATGTACTAGAAGCTGTTATTCACAAATCATTATAACATAACCAAACAGCTCAAAAAAACAATATACTACGTAAAAACACTTAAAAACCTTACTTTTTGCAAAAAAGAAACAAATTAGTTAGGCATTTATCATTTTAAATTACCTAAACTAATTTGTTTCTTCATTAAACTAGTAACGTTCGACCGCCATCTACTACAATCGTCTGACCGCGAATCATATCTGCTTTGCTACTCGCTAAAAACAGTACCGCGTTAGCTAAATCTTGAAGTTCTACCATGCGTCCAGCCGGCGTTTTACGAATCGCATCATCAATTAATTCTTCTTTATTAGGAAAATGATCGAGCGCATCGGTTTCAATCAATCCGCCCGAAACAGTATTCACAGCAATCCCAAGCGGTGCCAGCTCAACAGCCAAATAACGGGTAAGCGATTCAACTGCCGCTTTTGAAACGCCTACTGTTGTATAATTGTCTAAATAACGAATTGATCCAATGGAACTTAAACCAATAATTTTCCCACCGCCATTCTCCTGCATCATTTTTGCAGCTTCTTGACTAGCAAAAAGAAAGGCTTTCGCATTAATATTCATCGTCCAATCCCAATGTGTCTCGCTAAGTTCCATAAGTGGTTTTAAAACGCCACTAGCCGCATTGCTAATAAATAAATCAAGACGTCCAAAAATAGCTTTAATTTCCGAGAACATCTTTTGCGTTTTATCCACATCACCAATATTCGCTCGAAATAGTTCGCACTTTCTACCTAGTTTTTCGATTTCTGCCTTGACTTCCTCTGCTTTCTTTCGATTACGCGCAAAATTAATGGCAATATCATACCCTTCTTCTGCGAGCTTTATCGCAATCACACGTCCAAGCCCTCGACTACTTCCAGTTACTAACGCTACTTTATTCATTATCTAAATTCCCCTTTTCTTCTATAAAACTTTGCCACATTTTTTGATATGGTACAGGAAATGCAAGTTCAGACATCTCCTCAAGCGATACAAATTTCACTTTTTCTTGCGGGATAAAGTCTGTAATCTTTGCCGTCATAACGTCCACTTCCCACACAAGATGTGAAAAAATATGCTTCACGTGAGGTAGGGCGTCCTTTAATTCCACTTCAAACCCGTATTTTTTTAAAAAAGCAAGTTTTATCATTTCACGATTATCGTTTGCACCGACTTCCACAGTTGGAAACTGCCACAAATTAGCGAGTAAGCCATTCTCTTGCCGCTGCTCAACTAAAATACGCTTTTTATCCTGTACAATAATGGATAACAATTGAATTTTTTTCGTCTTCACTTTTTTTATTTTAACGGGATAATCTAATTCCCTACCGTTTTGATGCGCTAAACAAAACGATTGAAGGGGACATAATAAACACATTGGCTTTTTAGGTGTACAAACTAAAGCGCCGATTTCCATCAAACCTTGATTAAAGGAAGCTGGATCAATTGGGTCAATTAAATCATAAAGAACCGTTTCAAATATTTTCCGCGTACTTGGTTTCATAATGTCCGAATCAATTTCGCACACACGCGATATCACACGCATCACATTCCCGTCAATCGCTGGCTCAGCCTTTTGATAGGCAATACTTAAAATCGCGCCTGCTGTATAAGGCCCCACACCTTTTAAGCCTAAAATAGCCTTTTTAGTGTTTGGCACGATGCCGTCATGTTCTTCAATCACTTGGCGCATTGCGGTTTGCAAATTGCGGACACGAGAATAATATCCAAGACCTTCCCATATTTTTAAAATCGCATTTTCATCCGCATAAGCGAAGTCTCTCATCGTTTCAAAACGCGTCATAAATCGCTCAAAGTAAGGAATTACAGTATCCACTCGCGTTTGTTGTAACATTATTTCTGAAACCCAAATCCGGTAAGGATCGCTATTTTCTCGCCAAGGAAGTGTCCGTTTGTTCTCTAGATACCAGGCGATTAATGCTTGTCTAAATGCTTCTTTTTTTTCTGTATCAAAATATGTATTATTCATTCTTTCACCTAAATTTCTCATAAAATTCTAATGTCTATAGCTTTTGATGTGTAGTATAATTAAAACATGGGAATAGATTAATAGTTAAGCTTTTTCTATTATACAGAAGCTGTGTTTTTTTGAACAGCTCTCTGCTTAGAAAACTTAACAAACAGAGTAGTAATTACTCACCCACACTTTAGTCACAGGAAGATGCCGCTTGGTTTCCCAAGAGACTCTTTCTAACTTCTTGGAGGAGGAAAGCATTTGGACACAGGCACACATGTTGTTATGGGGATTGCACTTGGGGCACTCGCTACAATCGACCCTGTAGTTGCAAGTAGTACTCATGCTACGATGGGTATCATGGCAGCAACAATTATTGGTTCTCAAATTCCTGATATTGACACTGTATTAAAACTTAAAAACAATGCGGACTATATTCGTAACCACCGGGGGATTACACACTCCCTTCCGATGCTTGCTATTTGGCCGCTACTAATTTCAACTGTACTTTACTTTATTTTTCCAGCAGCAACCTTTTTACACTTGTTACTCTGGAGCTTTATAGCAGTCGGGTTACACATTTTTGTGGACATATTTAACGCATACGGAACCCAAGCGATTCGGCCATTCAAGGATACGTGGGTAGCATTTGGTTTTATCAACACATTTGACTGGTTTATCTTTTCATCACATGTGGTGGCTATTATCATTTGGCTACTTGGTGCACCTGCCGGCCCAACATTCTTTACGCTTTACGGTTTACTCGCGTTATATTATGCCGCCCGCGCAGTGACACAGCGAATGATTAAACACGCGGTTAGAAATTTAATTCCTGACGCAGAAGAAATTATCGTCGCTTCGACGATTCACTTCTTCCAGTGGCGTGTCGCTGTTACAACGAAAGACCATTATTATGTAGGTCGTGCGTTTAAACGAAATATCTCAATTTATGAGAAGTTTGATCGCCTGCCCATTCCAAATAATGAAATCATTCGTTCTGCGAAACTCGATAAAAATTTGGCTGCTTTTGTTTCCTTTTCAAAAGTGTATAACTGGAGAATTGAAGAAAAGCTTGATGCCACTTATGTTACGTTCACGGATTTGAGATACCGCAGCAATGGACATTACCCGTTTGTTGCCGTTGTTCGCTTGGATGATGATATGAATATTTTATCATCGTATACAGGTTGGATTTTCTCTGATGAAAAACTTCAGAAGAAACTCACCCCAGTAGCAATTTAACTTTAACCTCATAAGTAAACCCCAGCTGTTTATTCGCAGCTGGGGCTTTTTTATTTACCAGTACTTCCAACGCCACCTGCGCGCTGTTCATTCGTAACATCATCAACATCCGCAACAAGATATTTTGTGAAAATTCCTTGTGCAATCCGCTCGCCGCACTCGATTTTAACGCTTGTATCACTAATGTTTCGCATCGCAATCCCAATATTCCCATCATTAGAAGGGTTGCTATAGTAAGAGGCATCAATAATCCCCGTATTATTCGATAAATTAAGCCCTCGTTTAATGCCAATCGAAGAGCGAACAAAAACACTTAGCACCTCATCTTCTTGCATATACGTCTTGACATCTGTCCAGAAAATGTGCTGGCTCCCTGGGTGTAGCGTCACTTCTTCATTGGAAAAAAAATCATACCCAGCTGAGCCTTTATCAGACCGGACAGGTAGCGTAATGATTTGATTTGGAAACACTCGACTTGCATCCTTTACAATTTCAAAACCTCTTATTTTCATTGATATACTCCTTTATTTTTTTGAACTCACGTGGTGTAGCATTTTTCCGTGGCGTTCAATTTGTTGTTTAACATAATCATAGGCATATTCTTTGCCGCGATAAGGGTAACCTGCCTTGGCATAGGAACTCTCAAAATCAGACCATAACATTTCAATCCACCAAAGTGCTTTTTCTTCGGTTAAATTGGGATTTTTTGAGAGCAGTAGCTCGACAAGCTCTTCGATATATTCATTCAATCTTGTTCCACCTCTTCAAATACAATTTCATGTTCTGCTAGATAAGATTGTATTGTATCATATTGAAAGCCTTTTTGCATAAGGGATTGAATTGTTTTTTGTTTAGCTTTTTTAGAATCAAGGCGCTTGTTTTTACGCATTAATTTTTCAAGTTGTTCACCTAAAATTTGCTCATCACTATCTTCATTTAAATCCATTGTGGCAACTTCCGCGGCTTTTTTAGCAAGCTCAATAGAATAACCTTTTTGAAGTAAATCGGTCACAATTTTTTGAGTTAAAATTTTACGTGACGTTTTTTTTCCGCGACGTGCAATTTTCCGAGCTTCCTTTGTGGCATTTTCAAATTGTAAATCTTCACTATAAAGGGATACTGTATCGGTGATTAATTCGCGTGTTATCCCTTTTTCAACAAGTTCGCGTTCAATTTTACCTTTTCCTTTAGTAGTCGTCTTCATTTGCGTTTTTATATAAAGCTTAGCAAATTCGGCGTCATCTAAATAGTTCATGTCTGCCAATTTTTGAATCACGGTTGAAATATGCACCTCAGAGATTTCTTGTTTTTTTAAATAGTCTCGCACTTCCTTTTCTGAGCGCACGCGACGCGCTAAAAATTGAATGGCCCGGTTTAAGCCTTTTCGAATTTCATCCGCCTCAACAATTTCATCAATTTCCTCATTGGTTAACGATTTATTTTTTTTCAATTGAAATTTAACTAAGACGGCTTCGTCTACACTAAACAAATAATTTTCATCTACAAAAATGTTGTAACGTTCTTTGTTTTTTTGCTGGGCTGTGATAGCTGTTATTTTCATCAAAAAAACCTCCTACTACATTGTATCACAATGAAAGTCGCGTTTCTATTTGTAAAAAAAGGGAATAGATACAAAACGAGGTGAACCGATTATGAAAATTTTAATTGCTGGCGGAACTGGCTTTGTCGGCCGCCATTTAACGCATGATTTCGAAAAAACAATGGACGATGTGTTTATTTTGACACGCAGCGAACAAAAAGATTACGCCAACATCCATTTTATTCCTTGGCTACGGGGTGACAATGAACTTCCTGATTTAAAAAACGAAACCTTTGATGCGGTTATTAATTTAGCTGGTGTAAGTTTGTCAGATGGACGCTATACGGATGAAAAAAAACGAGCGATTGTCTCAAGTCGAGTTGAATCAACCGCGGCGCTTTTATCAATTGTTCGAAAAATGAAAACTAAACCAAAAGTTTGGATAAATGCAAGTGCAACAGGTGTATATCCTTCCTCTAAATCAGCGCTTTATTCAGATATTGGGGAAAATCCTATTAGTAGGACATTTTTAGCACGTACTGTATATGAATGGGAAAAAACAGCTTATGAAGCTGAAAAATATGATATTCGGGTTGCCTTTGCGCGCTTTGGACTTATATTAGGAACAGATGGCGGCGCCTTTCCGATTTTTGAAAAAGTCTTTCAAAATTTCTTTGGTGGCCGCTTTGGAAACGGTAAACAATGGTATTCTTGGGTGCATATCGAGGATGTTGTCTCTGCTATCCGCTTTATTATTCAAACGGACAATTTGAGTGGCCCCATCAATTTTGTTGCCCCCCACCCTGTTCAAGAAAAGAAGTTTGCTGAGGTGTTAGGTAAAAGATTGCATCGTCCTTATAAGACGCGAATTCCTAAAAAAGCCATTAAACTTGTCTTAGGTGATAAATCGGCTATGATTCTAGATAGCCAGCGTGTGTATCCTGACAAATTGCTTGCTAACCATTTTGAATTTCAATTTAACACCATCGATAATGAAGCTTTAGCTGATTTGATGGCTGAGTAAAATAAGAGTGCATAGTCTTTTGCTATGCACTCTTATCATCACACTGCTTAGAGAG
>NZ_ALWW01000069.1 GCF_000344175.1 Listeria fleischmannii subsp. fleischmannii LU2006-1
AGATAATGGTTTCACGGTTGAATTTTATGCGATTGACAATGGAATGAAGCTTATTGAATATCCCAATATTCATATTCATTTATTAAAAGTTAGTTCGTCCAAATGGAGTAGACCCAATCGTTGGCGGAAACTTTATCAAATTGCGAAAACTTCTGATGCCAAGTATTATCATATACATGATCCAGAATTACTTCTTCTTTATCCAAGATTAAAAAAAAGAAAGAAAGAAGCTATTATGATTTATGACATGCATGAAAATTTCCCTAAAGATATCGAAAGAAAAGCATGGATACCTAAATTAATTAGAAATCCACTAAAAAAATGGGTAGTTTTAATGGAGAAATATACTTTAAAGTACTGTGACCGAGTTGTTTTAGCGGAAGCATCGTACCGAGATGATTATAAATATATTCCTGATTCAAAATTAGTTGATGTGTATAACTTTCCAACTTTTATTCCGAGATTAAATTTAATTCAAGAAATAAGGCCATTTACGATGATATATGTGGGAAGTATAACGAAAGAGCGTGGAATATTTGTGATGTTAGAAATGATTCATGTATTAAATTTGAGAAGTCCTGGTAAATATTGCTTAAAATTATTAGGTCCTATAAATAAACCATTACAAAATGAAATAAATGAATATTTAGTTAAAAATTCTATACAAAAATATGTTGATATATATGGTCGAGTCCCTTATCCGGAAATCTGGGAAGCTTATCGTTCGGTAGACTTAGGACTATGTTTACTAGAAGATATTCCGAACCATAGAAATTCTATGGCAACTAAGTTATACGAATATATGGCTGCTTCATTGCCCATATTAGCATCTGATTTTCCAGATTGGAAAAAATTTGTTGAACAGCACAAAACTGGAGAAGTATGTGCACCAAAAAATATTGATAGTCTTATAGATATTGTCGAACAGAGAGCACAAAATAAGGAGCGCTATATAGCAGAAGGAGAAAACGGCCGTAATGCCTATGAATTATATTATAATTGGCGGATTGAGGCATCAAAATTATTAAATGATGTCTATCAAATAGAAAGAGAGGATAAAGTAGATGACGCAAGCTCAAAATATGAATCAATTTCTTCGTAGTATAAAAAAGATGTGGTATTGGTTCATCATAATTCCTCTTGTTTTAGTTGCATTAACATTTCTGATTACACATTTTGTCATGAAGCCCACATATACAACCTCTACGCAACTATTGGTTACACCTCCAAGTACAGAGAATGCTTCACAAACTTCTGATAATGTGCGTTCTTCGATACAATTAGCAGATACGTATAGTACAACAATTACAAGTGCACGAACATTACAAGAGGTTATAAAACAGAATAAATTAGATATTTCTGCAGCAGAACTAGCAAATAAACTCACGATTAAGAGTAATACGAACTCTTTAGTCTATACCGTTAATGTGAGAGACTCTGATCCTGAAATGGCACAGAAGATAGCTGATGGTGTTGGTGAAGCCACAAAGAAAGATTTCCCCAAATTATTTAACGGAACTAAAGTTGTGGTGTTAGAAAAAGCTGATACAGCTTATGTAGTAACAAACCTAATGAAATATATATTATCGATTGGGCTTGGTTTTGGGTTAGCGATGGTCATCATTTTAATTCAAATGAGTTATGATAATGTGATTCGTCAGAAAGAGAACTTAATGAATATGGATATTACTTTTCTTGGAGATATACCTTATATAGAGGGGATTGATAAATAATGTTAAAAAAAAAATAAAAAAAGTCACTTCTAAAGGTAGATCAAGAAAAAAATTGTTGCTTTTTGAAAGTGGTGAAAAGACATTTGAAGCAGAAAAAATCCGTTCGATTCAAGTGAGTTTGCAACTCTCATTGCTGGCACGGAAAAAGAATAAAAGAATTATGTTTACATCAGCCAATAAGGGTGAGGGTAAAACATTTTGTATTAGTAATATTGCGAAAGAATTTGCTAGACAAGGTAAAAAAGTTCTATTACTTGATATGGATTTGCATCGCCCACGACTAACAAAACAATTACTGTATAAAGGGCAAAATGGTCTTATGACGGTCATGCAGAATCCAGAACTATTAGAGGAAAGCCAATTTGAAATAGAGAACAATTTTTATTTCATGCCAACTGGCCCACTTCCACCAAATCCACTTGAAATTATTAGCTCAACCGCATTTGAAGAGCTATTAGACACACTAGACAGTATGTATGACATTCTTCTCATTGATACTCCCCCCATTCGTGTTTTAGCTGATGGCCGAGTTATTGCATCCTTATGTGATGGTGTTGTGTTAGTAGTAAGAGAAGGCATAACGAAAGTGGCAGAAGTCGAAGAAATCCAAGGGTATATAAATAAGTCCGGAGCAGCTTTAATCGGAGCCATATTAAATGCCCATCATTATAAAAAGAAAGATAAGAGCAATTATGCTTATTACTAATTCAGAGAGAACTAAATTTTTTATCAAGTTATTTTTATTTATCGCGTTAGCCATTATTTTTATAGAAGCTTGTATATTTATACCGTATGGATTTAGTATCATCTTTTTATTGATACTAATCATTCCGATGATAGTGAAGATAGATTATGACAGATTAAATTATATTTTAAGTTTTGTCATTTTGTTTGCTGGTTTTTTTGGGTCTTATTTAGGAATACCAGGGAATGAAAATATATTTTTATTTCGAATATTGATACCAGTGCATTTAATGATATTAATTTTTAAACAAAAGAAAGAGTGGAAGCGAATAAAATTTGTGAAATGGTTTTTTATCAGTTATGCCCTTTTTTTATTCTGTATGGTTCTTACTTTGTTTTGGACACCGAGTATTTCTCTAAGTATTCGTTATCTATATTTTACTTTTGAGTGGTTGTATGTCATTTTCTTATGTGCTTACTATATCAATAATATCAAAGCGTTTCATCAGTTTAGCCGTATGTTAAGCATTATATATATTGCTATCTTGGGAATTGGCCTTTTTGAAACATTAACTGGTATTCACTTACCACAATCTGGAAGCTATTACTATATAACGACGACTAGTCAATTTCAACCTACAGGTTTTTTGTTAAATACAAATGATTTTGCTTCTGAAATAACAATTTTATTTCCTTTTGTTATTTTAACTTTGTTACGTATTAAAAAAAGATGGCTATGTGTTTTTTCCATTTTAGCCGTATCATCTATAGCTCTTTATCTTGTTATCATGACATATTCGCGTGTATCAATGATAGTTATCCTCCTAGAATTATTCATTTTTATGCTATCTTGGTCTAGGATTTGGACAATTATCAGTTTGTACGTAGGAGGTCTTGCTACAACGCTATTTCTCTCAATAGCACATTCTAACTTGATAAATAATGTCTATTTTATCATCGTAAAGGCCTTTACAGAAAAAGGTGGTTCCACAAGTGATCGGTTAGAAATGTACAGAATATCTTGGAAGTTTATCCAGGAGAATCCCATACAAGGATTAGGTGCTGGGATTTTGCCTATTAAACTTGACTACTATATGTATGGTTTTGAAAGATTAAAAGATAATTATTTTTCCGCACATAATTATTGGCTAGAAGCTTTAGCTAATGGAGGGCTCCTTGCATTTGTTCCACTGATTATCTTTTTTTCATTGCTCTTTGTTTACGGTATAAAATTTATTTTTAAAAATGGTTTTAATCCATTGACAGTCATCATTTTATTAGTGTTGATCAGTTTCATTTCAGCAAGTGTGGGGTTAAGTAATACCGTTGATAAACGTCATTTGAGTTTAGGAATTGGATTAGCAATAAGTATGCTCAATATCTATTATTTTAGAAAAGGAGAACCAGATGTTAGAACAAGTTAGTGTAATTATGCCAGCATATAATTCGGAACAATATATTCGAAGTGCAATCGATAGTGTATTAGAACAAAGTTATACTCAATTTGAACTGTTAATCATTGATGATTGTTCAGATGATAGAACAAGTAAAATTGTTAAAGAGTATACAGATAAACGCATAAAGCTTATTCAATTAGAAGAAAATACTGGAGCGTCAGGAGCAAGAAATCTTGGAATCGCCAAAGCTAAAGGAAGATATATCGCCTTTTTAGATAGTGATGATTTGTGGAAACAAGACAAACTTATGAAACAAATTCTTTTCATGAAAGAACAAGATATTGCTTTATGTTATTCAGCTTATGAGGTGATGAATGTAGAGGGAGAGCAGATAACAGGCATAGTTGACGTGCCAAGTAATATTACGTATAAACAGTTGTTAAAAAATACGATTATTGGTTGTTTAACGGTTGTTATAGATACTAAGAAAACGGGGAAGGTTGAGATGCCTAGCTTCAAAGGAGCAGAAGATACAGCTACATGGCTCTCTATTTTACGAGTAGGTCACAAAGCTGCTGGGGTAACAGAAGTTTTAGCATGTTATCGAAAAACACATACTTCTTCTTTATCTAGTAATAAATTAAACATGGCCAAGCAAATTTGGCAGGTATATAGATATGATCAAAAATTATCACTCTTGCAATCTGCGTTTTATTTCCCTTGTTATGTGTGGAATGGTTTTTTTAAACATATCCGTACAGGAGGATCCATTAGAACAATAAGATAGGAAGGAAAAATATGAAAATCCGTACAAATCAAGCTACTCATAGTTTAGTGCAAAAAGAAAAAAGATTCTTAGATGTTTGTTTATCTGTAATAGGCATTATCATTTTAAGCCCATTTTTTATTATAGCAGCTATACTTGTAAAAATAGATTCACCAAGAGAAAACATTATATTTAAACAGCAAAGAGCAGGCAGATTTGAAAAGCCTTTTAAAATTTATAAATTTCGGTCGATGAGTCAATCTGGACAAATTAATTCTAAAGAAAGAAAGGTCTATAATTGGGAGAATGGAGTTCCAGATGATTTTGTATTTAAATCTGCATCAGGAACTCAACCAAATGTTTCTAAAATAGGTCATTTTCTTCGGAAGTCAAGTTTAGATGAACTTCCACAATTGTGGAATGTGTTGAAAGGCGATATGAGTATTGTGGGGCCAAGACCAGAAATTCTAGATATAACAAAGTGTTATTCGGAGAAACAAAAAGAAAGACTACATGTATATCCTGGTATAACGGGATGGGCACAAGTCAATGGACGTAGTAATATGAATCATGGTCAAAAGATAAAACTAGATGTTTACTATGTGGATAATATTAGTATGAAGCTGGATTTTACTATTATTTTACTCACGATAAAGCAAGTATTATCTGGTAAGGATGCCGTGTAAATAGATGAGAAATAAAATGACAATAAACTATATTTTTGTCTTACTATATCAAATATTGCTTGTTATCACACCTATCTTTACAATGCCATATGTTATTCGGGCTTTACAGCCAGAAAATATTGGAATAGAAGCATATGTTAGTTCAGTTGTGCAGCTATTTATTGCTTTTGCTTCTTTAGGAATTGGCGATTATGGAAGGAAAGTAATTGCGGGAACTGAAAATGAGAAGCTGTTGAAATTAGAATTTTTTAGTTTATACTCAGTACAGCTTATCTTTTCAACCATTGTGCTCACCGCATATCTTATCTTTTCCATTTTAAGTGATAGTTATAGCTCCTTGTTTTTAATTAATAGCTTGACTATATTAGCATATGTTTTAGATATTACTTGGTTTTATACAGGACAAGAGAATATTAAAAATATCATGATTAAGAATATGATTGTAAGAATAATATCCATATTTGGGATTTTTATATTAATTAAGAATCCGGATGACTTAGCATTATATATCTTTATAAATTCTTTTGCTCTTTTATTAGGCCAACTTGTTACTTGGGCACCTGTGTTAAAACGTTTTAAAACCATTTCGTTTTCAAAACGTTTAGCAATGGGCCATATTCTTCCAGTATTAACATTTGCAATAGTACCGATTATTACACTAATTCCAACCGCCTTAAACAAAGTCATTTTAGGAAATGTATCTTCTGAGATGGAAGTAGGATATTTTAATCAAGCTTTTAAATTGATTACTCTATTTGTGGTATTTGTTACCGCGTTATCGAGTGTTATGAGCCCCAAAATGGTAAAACAATTTAAAAATAAACGTAAAGAAACATTTGAGAAGTCCATTTATTTTTCAATACAATATGTATCATTTAGTACTTTGCCAATTGTTACAGGATTAATTGCGATTGCCCCTATATTTATACCGTGGTTTTTAGGCCAGCAATTTCAGCCAACTGTTATAAATCTTCAAATTTTAGCTCCTAGTTTATTTTTTTCAGGAATTAGCGGTGTGTTTGGGATTCAAGTGCTTATGACTTCAGGAAAAAATCGAGTATATGCATTGAGCGCATTATTTGCTGCTATTTTTAGTTTTGGGATGAATGTTATTTTTATTCCATATTTAAAAAGTGGTGCTACATCCATTGCATATTTAACGTTCACTTTTGTTATGTGTCTTATATTAGGATATTTTTCAAGGAGCTTCTTTAATTTCAAAAAATTGTTAAGAGGAGTATTCCCATATGCCGTAGCTAGTATTGTTGCATTTGCAGGAGAAATGTTCATGCTATATGTGATGCGTGATTCGCTACTTACTATGGCCATCCAAATTGTATTAGGAGGTATCATTTATACAACTATTTTGATTTGGTCAAAAGATGTTTTAGTGTTCAAAATAATGAATACTATTGCTTCGAAACTTAGGTTTAAGTTGATAAAAAAGAAAAATTGAATTTGAAAGGAAAATAAAAGATATGTTATCTACTTTAAAAGAAAAAATAAGTAATAAAGAAGCCAAGGTGGCTATTATAGGTCTAGGATACGTCGGTTTGCCACTTGCTGTCGCTTTTTCAGCTAAAGGTTTTGAAACGATTGGTTTTGATGTTAGTGCCAAAAAAATTAATACGTTAAATAAAGGAAAGTCAGATATTGCAGATATCTCCGATGAAAATCTTCAAGAACAATTAGCTACCAATTTTAGTGTAACAGCTGATATGGATGCTATAGTACAAGCAGATGCCGTTATTATTTGTGTTCCGACCCCACTTACAGAAACAATGGAGCCAGACATGAGTTATATAAGCAATGCAATGGACATGATTAGTCAGAAAGTAAAAAAAGGAGTCCTTATTTCCCTTGAAAGTACAACTTATCCTGGAACGACACGAGAATTTATTTGTAAAACAATGGCGGAGAGAGGTTTTACTTTAGGAAAAGATTTTTTTGCTTGTTATTCACCAGAAAGGGTTGATCCTGGTAATAAAACTTATAATACACTAAATACGCCAAAAGTTGTGGGCGGAGTTGATGTATTTTCAAAAGATCTTGGTGTTCAGTTATACGAACAAGTTATTCAAGAAATTGTTCCTGTAAATTCGGCGGAAGTTGCTGAAATGAGTAAATTACTTGAAAATACATTTCGTAGTATCAATATTGCATTCATCAATGAAATGGCTCTTTTAGCTGAAAAAATGGATATTGATATTTGGGAAACTATTGAAGCTGCTAGTAGCAAACCATTTGGATTTATGAAATTCACTCCGGGCCCAGGAATTGGAGGCCACTGCATCCCGTTAGATCCTATGTATCTGTCATGGAAAGCAAGATCCAAAAATTTCTATAGTCGCTTTATTGAGTTGGCGCATGAAACAAACCGCTTAATGCCTGAGAAGATGATTGAACATGCAGCTCTTGCACTCAATAAACATCAAAAAGCTATCAATGGGTCAAAAATTTTACTTGTGGGTATGGCGTATAAGGAAAATAGTAATGATTTGCGTGAGTCACCTAGCTTATATGTTTATGAATTATTAAAACAGCAAGGAGCTAAAGTTGATTTTTGTGATCCGGAAGCAAATGTTTTTTCTGATCAAAATGGTGATAAACAGTATTCCATTGATTTAGAATATAACTCATTTCAAAAGTATGATTTAGTTTTATTATTAACAGGACATGATGTTTTTGATATGCAAGCGATTGGAAAAAATAGCCAACTAATCTTAGACACGAAAAATATGTTAGCAGAACAATTTGATGTGAAGAAAGTGACATATGGAAAAAATAATAAAGGTGTGCAAATCGCCTATGAATAGAAAAAAGATTCTTTTCTTTGTAACGGAGTTTCCAACATTGTCTGAAACCTTTATTTTAAACCAAATTACTGGAGCAGTTGATATGGGACATAAGGTGGAAATAATCGCACTAAAGAAGGGCAACGTTGAAAAGTTACATCCAAAGGTAGAAGAGTATCAACTAATGGAAAAAGTAACTTTTATTGATATTCCAGATTCCAAAATAAAACGTCTAATAAGTTGTATTATACATCCTTTCGCAACATTTAGAACTTTCAAAATGAGATATGGAAAAGTTATAAATACGTTAACTCCTTCAATATGTGCCCAAAAACTATCCGTTCGTGGACCTTCAGATCTTATTATCGCGCATTATGGAAATGTAGGCCTTATTGCAAGTATTTTAAAAGACTCAGGATATTTAAAAGGAGAATTAATCACTTTTTTTCATGGTTACGATCTTACAAGGACATTAAAGCAAAAAGGTAGTAATTATTACTCGTTCTTATTTGAGTCAGATGTTAAATTATTACCTATTAGTAAGTTTTGGGCAGAGAGGTTAATAGCTCTTGGTACTCCAGTAGATAAAATTAAAATACATCACATGGGGATTGAACTAACTGATTTTCCATTTCAACCACGTGAGCTAAATCAAAATGGATTAAGGCTACTAATAGTGGCTAGGTTAACAGAAAAGAAGGGTATAGAGGACGCAATTAAAGCACTTTCTTATTTAGAAAATCGTTATAAGGGTTTGGAGTTGCATATTATTGGCGATGGTAGTGAGAAATCCAAATTACAACAACTAGCAAGTCATTTGAAAATAGAGGATAAAGTACTTTTTCATGGATTTATGGATCAATTGCAAGTAAAAGAGCAATTTAAAAAAAGCGATATTTTTTTACTTCCTAGTGTAGAAGCGAGTGATGGAGATATGGAAGGTATTCCCGTATCATTAATGGAAGCAATGGCTCAAGGGAAACCAGTCATATCAACTTTTCATAGTGGTATTCCTGAAATAATTTCTCATAAAGAAACTGGGCTATTAGTAAAAGAACATGACCCAGAAGAGTTAGCTGAAGCCATTATTTATTATATGGGATTAAATGAAGCTACAAGACAATCGATGTTAATACACGCAAGAAAAAAAAGTTGAACATGAATTCGATGTTCAGCCTTAAATGAGGAGTTATTCAAATTTTAAAAAAATGGAGGGGAGAAGAATGGAAGAAAAAAACTAAAAATGAACAATTAGAGATCTTAAATCAGTATTTTGTATCAACAACAGAAGCTTTAGAAATTCTAGGAATATCAAGGCAAAGTTTTATTCACTTATTAATCGAAAAAAAATCACAAAAATAAAAAAAGATGGTGCTATATTGTTTTTTCGTGACGAAATTGTAGAGAGGTCATCAAGACAACAGAATTTAAGGAAAAAATATAGAACCATATGATCATAAAGAAAACGGAGGTATTATATAAATGAAAACGATCTTAGTAACTGGTGGTGCAGGTTTTATAGGTGGACATTTAGTTGAACAATTGGTTGCGAAAAATACGGTTGTTGTTGTAGATAATTTAAGTACAGGAAAAATAGAAAACTTACCGGATGAGGTCATCTTTATAAACGGAGATATAAGTAATCCAGAAACTGTAAAAAGTTTATTTGAAAATTTCACTTTTGATTTTGTTTATCATTTAGCAGCAGTTGCAAGCGTAGTAAAGACAGTTAATGAACCTGTGGCCTCACATTATGTTAATTCAAGTAGTACAATTTATTTATTGGAGGCTTGCAAAGAACAAGAAAAACAAATAGAGAAATTTGTTTTTGCTTCTTCTGCTGCAGTTTACGGAGCAGAACCAACTCTTCCCAAAACTGAAAAATCACTTATTGATCCAATAACTCCATATGGGATTGATAAATATAGTTCGGAAAAATATGTGATTTCATATGGTGAACTCTTCGGACTACCTGTTTCAGTTGCTAGATTCTTTAATGTTTATGGGCCTAGGCAGAACCCTGATTCTCCGTATTCTGGAGTGCTCTCCATATTAGCAAATACCGCTATCCAATTAAAGGAAGGATCTGAAAAGCCGTTTAGCATTTATGGGGATGGTGAGCAGATAAGAGATTTTGTATATGTTCAAGATATCGTACAAGGATTAATAATCCTCGGAGAAAATAAAAGTAGTCGTGGTGAAGTATTTAATATTGCCTCAGGTGAAAAAAATACATTAAATGATGTCATTTCACTTTTTGAAAAACTTATAGGACAGCCAATTCCAAAAGTGAATCATTCGATGAGGAAAGGTGATATCAAATATTCGTTTGCATCTATTGATAAAATAAAACAACTTGGGTATGTTCCTTACTTTAATATATTAGATGGATTAGAAGCATATTTAAATTTTGAAATAAAAGTTTTAGCTTAGAAAGAAGGTAAAATAACGTGACCTCACAATATTCAACATTTTTTTCTAAAATGCAAGTTCTCAGAGGAATTGGTATTTTACTTGTAGTATTAGGGCATTCGTTTCCCGGTGTGGATTCTGAAAGCGGAAATGTGTATGGTATTATACACAGATTTATTTATTCTTTTCTATATTGCCGCTGTTTTTTCTTTATTTCTTGGTTTTTTTGCCATAAATTTACTCAAAATT
>NZ_ALWW01000070.1 GCF_000344175.1 Listeria fleischmannii subsp. fleischmannii LU2006-1
TTCCCAAAACTACCCTTTTTGACAACGGATTGGTTTCCTTCCCTTTTTCCTAACGTTGGATTTTTTTAATAGCAAAAAAAGAATAATGAAATGAAACTCTTAGCTAAACTTTCATTTTATTCACAGTGATTTAGGGTGCGGTTAATATATACTCATAAGCTAACAACAAAACATTTTCATTTTCCCCCTTTTAAATTGAAAATCCCAAAACTCCCTTTTTTTGACCAACGTGGTTCCTCCCTTTTCCACGTTGGTTTTTTGATGGTCTAATTTTTCCTTTTTTATGTAAATTATGACTAATTGATGTAGTATTGACAGTCATAATTTGTTCCTGTATCATCAATACATTACATTTTATGAGGGCAAAATTTTATGAACTGATGGCAAATGGTTATTTTACCTATTACTTTATCAGTCAGCATTTTATCATGAAATGCTTTTTTTTTATAGTTAAAATTATAGAAGGGGTGTCAAATACATGTGGGAAACAAAATTTGCAAAAGAAGGACTTACGTTTGATGATGTCTTATTAATTCCGGCTAAATCGGACGTATTGCCAAACCAAGTTGATTTAAGTATAGAAATGTCCTCAAGTCTTAAACTAAATATCCCCGTTTTTAGCGCAGGTATGGATACGATTACAGAAGCTAAAATGGCGATTGCAATGGCACGTCAAGGTGGGATTGGTGTCATTCATAAAAATATGAGCGCAGAAGAACAGGCGGAGGAAATCGAAAAGGTGAAGCGTTCTGAAAGTGGTGTCATTATTGATCCGTTTTATTTAACGCCTGACCATCAAGTTTTTGATGCAGAACATTTGATGAGTAAATATCGAATTTCTGGAGTGCCTATTGTGAATAATGAAACGGAGCGCCAATTAGTTGGGATTTTAACAAACCGTGATTTGCGTTTTATTTCGGATTATTCGATTGTTATACGTGACGTCATGACACATGAACATTTAGTTACAGCGCCAGTTGGGACAACTTTAAAGCAAGCGGAAAAGATTTTGCAAAAACATCGTATTGAAAAGCTCCCTCTTGTGGATGAAAGTGGGATTTTAAAAGGGCTTATTACGATTAAAGACATTGAAAAAGTTATTGAGTTTCCAAATTCTGCGAAAGATAAGCATGGTCGTTTACTGGTGGCTGCTGCTGTTGGTGTGACAAGTGATACGTTTAGTCGGACCGAAAAACTTGTAGCTGCTGGTGCTGATGCGATTGTTATTGATACAGCGCACGGTCACTCGCAAGGCGTGATTAATAAAATTGCTGAAATTCGTGAAAAATTCCCTGATGTGACGCTTGTGGCTGGAAATGTAGCAACTGCAGACGGGGCACGTGCCTTTTTGAAGTGGGCGTAGATATTGTAAAGGTTGGTATTGGGCCTGGTTCGATATGTACAACACGTGTAGTGGCAGGTGTTGGCGTGCCGCAAATAACAGCCATCTATGATTGCGCAACCGTTGCGCGTGAATTCGGTAAGACGATTATTGCAGACGGTGGAATCAAATATTCCGGTGATATTGTGAAAGCACTTGCCGCTGGTGGACATGCAGTTATGCTTGGAAGTATGTTTGCTGGAACAGATGAAAGCCCAGGGGAAACGGAACTTTATCAAGGCCGACGTTTTAAAACATACCGCGGAATGGGAAGTCTCGCTGCTATGGAAAAAGGGTCAAAAGATCGTTATTTCCAAGCTGACGCAAAAAAACTTGTTCCAGAAGGCATTGAAGGCCGTGTTCCTTATAAGGGATCCGTCGCGGACGTTTTATTCCAGCTTATTGGAGGAATTCGTTCAGGAATGGGTTACTGTGGCTCACAAAACCTCTTAAAACTACGCGAGGAAGCACAATTTGTAAAAATGAGTGGTGCCGGACTTCGGGAAAGTCATCCGCATGATGTGCAAATTACAAAAGAGGCACCTAATTACAGCGTTTAAATTATCTTGTTTATAGGTTATAAAAATGGTAGTGCAGGAAAAACACTCTGATGATGTAATTAGAGTGTTTTTTTGCATGTGGAAAGTTGTGAAAATGGGATTTTATGCTTTTCGGGCGATTATTCATTTTAAAGGTTTTGTGGTACACTTTTAAATAGACTAAATTCGGAAAAGGAGGCGTATTGTATTGCTCGAACAAGCGGAACAAATTTTGCAAAAGAGCTTTGGTTATACGTCGTTTCGTACGGGGCAAAAAGAGGTTATTTCACAGCTTTTAAATGGCCAAGATACGCTTGCCATTATGCCGACTGGCGGAGGGAAATCTTTATGCTACCAAATCCCAGCGCTCATTTTTAGAGGCCTAACCATTGTGGTTTCGCCCCTAATTTCACTTATGAAGGACCAAGTGGATGCTCTTCATGCAGCGGGCATTTCGGCGACGTTTATTAATAGTACGCTCTCCATTCGTGAAGTTAACGAAAGGTTGAATTTGGCACGCACGGGGAATCTTAAATTGCTATATATTGCTCCGGAACGTTTAGATACGCCGCAATTTCAAACGCTTTTAGATGAAATGGAAATTTCGCTTTTTGCGATTGACGAGGCGCACTGTATTTCACAATGGGGACACGATTTTAGGCCGAGTTATTTAAAACTATGTGATTATTTAAATGAAATGAAACGGCGGCCGCTTATAGTGGCTCTGACTGCCACTGCAACGCCTGATGTCTCAAAGGATATATGTCATTTATTAGATATTCAAAATGAAAATGTTGTTCAAACGGGATTTTCGAGAGATAATTTAGCATTTCAAGTTGTGAAAGGCCAAGACAAAGATAAATTTTTACTTGATTATTTAGAGAAAAATAGTAGTGAATCGGGAATTGTTTATGCCGCAACGCGCAAGGAAGTTGAACGGATTGCGGAATTTTTAAATAAGAAAGGTATTGCGTCTTTGAAATATCACGGGGGCATGAATGATTTGGAGCGCGACGAGACACAGACTGCTTTCCTTTTTGACGAAAAAAGGGTGATTGTGGCTACTAATGCGTTTGGTATGGGGATTAATAAGTCCAATGTGCGATTTGTTGTGCATTATAATATTCCGCGAAATATGGAGGCCTATTATCAGGAAGCGGGACGTGCGGGGCGTGACGGGGTGCCGAGTGATTGTGTTTTGCTTTTTTCACCGCAAGATACGCATATTCAGCAGTTTTTGATTGATCAGTCTGAACTCCCTGTGGAAAGAAAAGAGAATGAATATCGCAAATTGCGGCAGATGTCTGGGTATGGCTATACGGAGATTTGTTTGCAAAAGTATATCGTTCAGTACTTCGGTGAGGATGAAGAAAATTGCGGGAAATGTAGTAACTGTTTGGATACTCGCGAGGAAAAAGATATTACGATTCAGGCGCAGCAAGTGTTCTCCTGTGTGAAACGGATGGGCGAGCGTTTTGGTAAGGTGCTTGTTTCTAAAGTTTTGACGGGTTCGAATGACCAAAAAGTGAAAGATTGGCGTTTTAATACGCTTAGTACGTATGGTTTGATGAAAGGTAGTTCCCAAAAAGAGGTATTGCAACTGATTGATTATTTAACGGCTGAAAAATATTTGCAACCAGCAGATGGGCAATTTCCCTCCCTTCATTTAACAGAAAAAGCCGTTCGCGTCTTAAAATCTGAGCTAATCGTGATGCGTAAAGAAGCGAAACAGGCTACACGAGTGGTTCTTGATGTGGATGAAACGCTTTTTCAAATGTTGCGTGAAAAAAGGCGGGAGTTGTCGGTGCGCGATAAAGTGCCACCGTATATCATTTTTTCAGACGAAACTTTACGTGAAATGTGTCAATTTATGCCGCAAAATGAAGAGGACATGTTGAAAATTAAAGGTGTTGGGGCGGTTAAGATGGAAAAATATGGTTTTGAGTTCCTAACGCTATTACAAAATGAACAAACTGGAGTGAATATAGAATGACAAAAACAGTAGTGCTAGCTGAAAAGCCTTCAGTTGGTAAAGATATTGGACGTGTTTTAAACGCACGTGGAAATGGTAAAAATGGTTTTTTAGAAGGCGATAAATATATTGTGACTTGGGCACTGGGGCATCTCATTACGCTTTCTGACCCTGAGATGTACGACGCGAAATTTAAGAGCTGGGATATGGCAGACCTCCCTATTTTACCCGAAAAAATGAAGCTTATGCCGATTAAGGAAACGCGCCGCCAATATGAAACGGTGAAGAAACTTTTGCTTAGAAAAGATGTGTCCGAGGTTGTGATTGCGACAGATGCGGGGCGTGAGGGTGAGCTTGTTGCGCGCTGGGTGCTTGATTATGCGAAGGTGAAGAAACCGGTTAAGCGGCTTTGGATTTCGTCTGTGACGGATAAGGCGATCCGTGAAGGGTTTAAAAATTTAAAGCCTGGTAAAGATTATGAAAATCTCTATCATTCTGCTGTAGCTCGTTCAGTGGCGGACTGGGTAGTGGGAATTAATGCGACGCGTGCGCTCACGACTAAATATAATGCGCAACTTTCTTGCGGCCGGGTTCAAACGCCTACGCTTGCCATGATTGCTACCCGTGAGGAAGAAATCCAAAAATTCAAGCCGCGTGAACATTATACGCTTGAAGCGATTACAGAAAACGGCACTTTTACTTGGAAAGAAGGGCAAGTGTTTGATAAGGAGCGTGTCGAAACGCTCTCTAAAAAGTTACGCGGGGCCGATTTACTCGTGACAAATGTAAGTGTGGTCGAGAAGAAAATCTTTTCGCCGAGCTTATACGATTTGACGGAGCTTCAGCGGGACGCCAACAAACGTTATGACTTTTCAGCAAAAGAAACATTGAATCTCATGCAAAATCTATACGAGCGTCATAAAGTGCTCACGTATCCGCGTACAGACTCGCGCTTTCTATCTGATGATATCGTTCCTACTCTAAAGGAACGTCTTGAAGGTTGCGGCGTTGGGGAGTATGCAAAATTTGCACGTGGCATTATCCAAAAAGGAATAAAGGCCAATAAATCCTTCGTAGATAATCGTAAAGTAAGTGATCATCATGCAATTATTCCAACAGAAGAAACGGTATCACTTGGCGATTTATCGGATAAAGAACGCAAGATTTATGACCTTGTCGTGACGCGCTTTTTAGCCGTATTATCTGAACCCTATGTGTATGAGGAAACAAGTGTAGAAGCTAAAATTGGCGATACTCCGTTTTCGCTAAAAGGAAAAGTTGTAAAATCGCTTGGTTGGAAAGGAATAGCAGGTCGAGACGAAGAGCCGGATACTGTGACAAAAATGAAGGCAGGGGATAAAATCGCTGTCCGTCAAGTTCATATTCGTTCCGGGAAAACAAAACCGCCCGCAAGATTTAATGAAGCAACCTTACTTTCGGCAATGGAAAATCCAGCTAAATATATGGCGACTTCCGATAAAAGTTTGGCGAAGACGTTAGGCGAAACGGGTGGACTAGGCACCGTTGCAACTCGAGCGGATATTATCGAAAAACTTTTCAATAGCTTTTCTTTAGAAAAAAATGGCAAAGAAATTCAGATTACATCCAAAGGACGCCAATTACTCGAACTTGTCCCGTCTGATTTAAAATCCCCCGAACTAACAGCCGTTTGGGAGCAGAAGCTATCGCAAATTGCATCTGGAAAACTTAGCGAACAGAAGTTCACAGCAGAAATGCGTGACTACGCTAAAAAAGCGGTTCTAGAAATCAAACAAAATGACCGCAAATTTAAACATGACAATATTACTTCGCAAAAATGTCCAGATTGCGGAAAGTTAATGCTTAAAGTAAAAGGGAAACGTGGAACTATGCTCGTTTGTCAAGACAGAGAGTGTGGACATCGTGAATCTTTATCACGAACAACAAATGCCCGTTGCCCGAATTGTCATAAAAAGTTAGAAATGAAAGGGCAAGGGGATAAACAAATTTTTGTTTGCGGGACATGTGGTTATCGCGAAAAACTTAGTGCCTTTAATGAACGCCGAGGTAAGGAAAAAAATAGAAATGTCTCGAAAAAAGATGTGGCGAAGTATATGAAACAACAAGGTAAACAGGAAGATGAGCCATTTAACAACCCAATGGCGGAAGCTTTGGCTAAGTTGAAAATTGATAAGAAGTAAATGTTTCACGTGAAACATTTACTTCTGCAATAGGAGGTTACATGTATGAAACAATTCTATGATGAAACCCACTCCTCTGGTGAGGAAAGCAGCCGAACACTTTGGTACGGATATTTTGGCAGTACGGAAGATGAAGGGTTGAAGAATCAAATTTGTCAGCTGGTAGAAGCGGACCTGCAAAAGAAGTTTGAAAAAACACCTACTGCCACACATTGGATATTTTACCGTGAGGAGCTTCAAAAGGATGCGCTAACAGAGACAATTCGATCAAGTATGACGATTCGTTTTCGTGAAGGGAAGTATGTAGTGCATTACAATATGTCTGACTTTGAGTTTGTCTTATTCTATGATGCGATTACGACGTGGGTAAGGGAGTTAGAAGACCAATTAAATAAGAAATAGTGAATGAAAAGGTTCTGCTCCTTGGCGGGCCCTTTTTTGTTTTGTGATGAATTTTACAATGTTGCTTTAAATTGTTAAAATAAAATGGAGAATTCTATTATGGGAAGGAAAATGTATGTTAATCGAAATCATTATGGCATCACTAACAAATGTTTTTATTGTGATTACAGGTTGTTACATTATCAACAAGATTATTCCAAATGAAAAGAAGCTTAGTCTAACTTGGAAGACAACAAGTTATATTGTTTTAGCAGCAACTGTGACTAACTTTGCATTAATGTTTTTTGCAGTAAAATTACCAAATGGCATTCAAGCTGACTTGCGCTTTATCGTTTTTATGCTGTTAGCGTATTATATCGGCGCTCAACAAGCGTCTTTAACAGCCTTAGTGGCTTGCGGTATTCGAATTTTTATTGGCGGCGGACTAAACGAAGCCACAGCGTTCGGGGTGTTTTGCACTTTAGCCGTAGCACTGCCACTTATTTTTATAGCGGTAAAGCTTAGGAAAAGTAAATTGCATCAAATCCAGTCCTTTCTACTTTTAAACACAATAGGTGTCACGATTTATACAGCCACGCTTTTTCTTTATTACGGGTATAAGCCGTTCGTTTTTTTGGTTGGCGGAAGCATTTTTATCGTTTCGTTTGTTGCGCTTTTCAGTATCAATTTTCTTATCAATGATATGCTCACAACGCGGCGCCTGCTTCGCGAGGAAGTGGAGTATGCGTATGTGGATTTCTTGACGGGGCTCTACAATGTGAGGGCTTTTAGCAACAGGACTAAAGAGTTTGCGAGAAGTCCGAAAGTTCAAACGCTCGCTATTTTCATTTTAGATATTGATTTTTTTAAAAAAGTAAACGATACATATGGGCACGCGTCAGGTGACCGTGTACTCCAATCGATTGCTCAAACGATGAAAAATAAAGTGGCGATATCTGAAAACCTTTTTCGTGTTGGCGGGGAAGAGTTTTGCTACCTACTGCCGAATGTTTCAAATGAAACAGCATTTGAAGTTGGTGAAGAAATCCGCCTAGCAATCGAGAGCCATCCCATTATGCTTAGCTCAAGCGAAACCATCCAAGCTACCATTTCCATAGGTATTGCATCTGGTGAAAAAAGCCGAAAACAACTTCATAAGCTTTACCAATATGCGGACAAGGCGCTTTATGAGGCCAAACATACAGGACGAAATAAAGTGGTTTTATGTAGTCAGGATGAGATTGAAGAGCCTGCTCCTGTTGCGGGGTAAAGCGTAAAAATGTTTTAACTTTAAAACATGGATGCGGAGGGTTCTTTTTTGACTTCTATTTCATTTTAAGAAAAAATGGAAGGGAGAGGTGGTTTTAAAATGGAAGCGAAACGGATTGTTTTAGAACGAAATGTTGCGATGAAAACACGTGACGGAGTTACTCTTATGGCGGATATTTATCGCCCGGAAGAAGGGAAGTATCCGGTTTTACTTACGCGACTGCCTTACAGCAAGGAATACGGCTTGAATTTTATGCGGGCAGAAATCTTGGCGGAAGCAGGATATGTGGTGATTGTGCAAGATGTACGTGGTCGCTATTCTTCTGCGGGAAAATTTGTGCCTTATGTGGCGGAGGCAAATGACGGCTTTGATACAATTCAGTGGGCGGCTAACCTGCCATATGCAAATGGCGTGGTCGGCATGTTCGGCCTTTCTTATTATGGTTATACGCAAATGCTTGCTGCGATTAGCGGCGCACCTGAATTAAAAGCAATAGCGCCTGTTATGGCCCAAAATAGTATGACCGATGTGTTTAATGATCATAACGGAGCGCTTGAGCTTGGGATGTGGGAAACGTGGAACTTGGAGTCGATGCTCCCTAATTTGATAGCACGTGAAGGTGAGACCGCTAAACGTACGGAACGTCTTCAGGGCATTTTAAATGATTTGGATAATATTAATTCGTGGTATGATTTTAAACCATATGTGGAGTGGCCGCCGATTGTTAAAACAGGCGTGATGAGTTATTTTTCGGACTTAATGAAACTGCCTTCTGGAGATGCGCACTGGGAGAAATTAACGGTGCGAGATAATTATGAAAAGGTGAATGTGCCGGGGTTACATATTGCAGGATGGTATGATTGCTTTTTGGATAAGACGATTGCAAATTTTGAAAATGGGCATAAACGTGGTTTGGGTGATAGATTGATTATTGGGCCATGGACGCATGCTAATTTTACACAGTATATTGGGGAGCGGGATTTTAGTTCGGCGGCGAATAAATTTAGCGGGCCAAACATGCATAAAATTCATTTGGAATGGTTTGATCATCATTTGAAGGGCGCGGATATGGCGGAGCAGGAAGCGGTTCTGTATTTTGCGATGGGGGCGAATGAATGGCGGTCTGCTATAAATTGGCCGCTTCCAAATACCCGCTATACGCCGTTTTATTTTGAGAGTGATGGTTCTGCGAATACGCGAAATGGTGACGGCAGGCTGAGCACTAGGCTTCCGGAGGGGGACGGGAAACCGGATTTTTATACGTATAATCCGGAAAATCCTGTTCCGTCAAATGGTGGCGGTACGCTTCACAAGGGCCTTCAGGTGGATGGGCCGAAAAATCAGGCGGCACTTGAGCTACGCGAGGATGTTTTGTGCTATACGTCTTTACCTTTAGAGGAGGAAATGGAAGTGACAGGGCCGGTTAGTGTGGAATTATACGCTAAAACGGATGCGGTCAATACGGATTTTACGGCGAAATTAGTGGATGTGGCACCTGACGGAACGGCGTTTAATTTGGCTGATGGCATTATTCGGGCGTCCAGTGTGTATAAAAATGGCATTGCGCAAAATATTTTAAAATATACAATTGATTTATGGGCTGTCAGTAATGTATTTCTAAAAGGACACATGATTCGCGTAGAAATTTCGTCGAGTAACTTCCCGCGTTTCGATCCCAATCCTAATACAGGCGGTAGCTTCATTGATACGACGGCGAGTGTACCTGCGCACCAAACTATTTTTCATGATGCGGCACATCCGTCCTGTATCATTTTACCGATAATTAGGTGAGAGATAAGGTAAATAGTTCCTATACGTCATGTCTTGTTCGTGTTAAAATAAAAAAGACTGCGTGATATTTTCCGTAAGTCTAGTAAATAAAATTAAATTTTAGAGAAAACTGGTTCGAACCAGTGGTTGAATAAAGGAGAAGGTAGAGTGAAGAAATTTACAAAAAAAATCGGCGCTATGTTAATGGCTGGAACGATTGCAATTAGTGGACTATGGATGAGCCAAGTTTAGTCCCAGGCGGCAGATGCACCAAATGTAAACGCAAGTGCAGCCATTTTGATTGAAGAAAGTACTGGAAAAATTTTATAATTCGAAAGATGCCGATAAATTGCTAGGTATTGCGTCTTATGACGAAAATGATGGATGAATACA
>NZ_ALWW01000071.1 GCF_000344175.1 Listeria fleischmannii subsp. fleischmannii LU2006-1
AAAATTTATCAAAATATACGAGTCCATTTGCTTATTTACAAATGATTAATGAATTTTTTTAAAAACGGTCTATACAAAAAGAAAAATGACCAAGATAAAAGTTGGCTTTCAAAATCGTATTGTTTTTTCAATGATTTATGCAAGAAAAGAACATTATTTGCGTTTTTTTAATCAATATTTTGAAGGCTATGATTTTACAGCGATTCAAAAAGCAGAGAAATATTATGAAGTTACCATTCTATCAAATGGGAAATTGGCAGACTTATTAAAAATTTCCAATGTATTTTGCTTATTTTTAGCGATGAATAGTAAAGAGCCTTTTCAAGTGGAGGATGACTTAATACAGAAATATATTCAATTTTTGATCGATTTAGACGTACCTTATTTTATTCGTTATTTGTTTGCTCAAAATTTCTTATTTAGACCAAAAACATTTCAAAAGTTTAAAAGTCAACTTGAGCAAACGGAGAAATACCCGATTAAATTACAATTTGGGAACACCCATTTACAAAGACGTAGTGCGATTAAATCAAGGTTTAATTTTTCGAATTCCATTGTAGATATTGGGTGTGGGGAAGGCTTCTATGCCCTCCCTTTTGCCCAAAAATTAGAGGCACCGCTTTTTTATTATGCGATTGATATTAATCCGGATTTACTTCTTCATGTTGAAAAAAGAGCACTACATCTAGAAATTGAAAACATTGGGACCTACGCTTCCTTGGATTATTTCTTAGAAAATGCGCCTTCTGAAAAAGTGGATGTATTACTAACGGAAGTAATTGAACACATGTCTTTAGATCAAGCTGAGAAATTAATTCAACAAGTTTTAAATTTTGTAAACTTTGAACGTTTTATTATAACGACACCTAATCGGGATTTTAATGTGTTTTATGAATTAGAAGGGGAGTTTCGAAATGAGGACCATCAATTCGAAAGCACTACGGAAGAATTTCAAAATTGGTTGAGTGATATTGTTCAGCGGTCAAGCCAGTTTGAAGTGGATTTTTTCCAAATTGGGGACACTGTGGCGGGAATTAGTACATCAAGTGGTGCGATGATTCGCAGGAAAGGGGTGGAATAAGATGGAGCTTACAACTAGATTAAATACAATCTTTTTAATGATTGGGCCGAGCGAATGCGGTAAAACGACTTTTGCAAAAAATTATTTGATGGAAGCGTTAAGAAGAAATGTTCCAGAAAAAAACTATTTTATGAATATCAGCTATCTTTCTTCGGATGAAATACGACAAGAATTATTGGGACATGACTATGATAAATATGCGAATGTCATGTTGATGAGTAGTGAACAGGCGTTTTCGCTTTTATTTGAAAAGCTAAAATTAGTGACCTCTTTTCCATTAAACGCTGATTTTGTTGTGATTGACTCAACTGGCCTTTCGAGCGAATTTCGCGAACAAGTAAGAGCGATTGCTGCAGAAAATCATTATCATGTGGAAGTTATCCTTTTTGACTATAAAAATCGAGAAGATTATTTGCATACCGAGCGGAGTAAATCGCTCATTTCAAAACACATTACACGTTTACGGCGAGAAGTCTTACCGGTTTTGCGGCGTGAAAATTATCATGCGATTCACCGCGTGAAAGCGCCTGTAACAGAACTAAAGGCAGAGATTTCGGACTATAGGGAAATGCTAGACACACTACTTACGCCGGATAAACCTTATACGTTAATTGGTGATATTCACGAGTGTAAAGATCGTTTAATGGCACTTTTGAAAAAATATCAGTTTGAATTTGACGAAGAAGAAAATATCGTTAAGAAACCGGAACATGATTTTATATTACTCGGTGATTTTATTGATAAGGGAAAAAATACAGGTGAAATCATTGAATTTTTATATAAAAATAGAGAACACTTCCGTTTTGTTTTAGGAAACCATGAAAATTTTGTCTATAAATATATGGAAAATCAAATTCAAGGGGTGGATGAAACGCTTCTTCGCAACTATTTTGATTCTATAGCCATTTTTTCTTTAGATAAGGGTCTTTATGATAAATTTGCTGAACTGGTGGCTTTATCACAACCATTTTATCGTGTCATCGGCCAAGTACAACCAAGTTTTTATGCGACTCATGCGCCTTGTGAAAAGAAATATTTAGGAAAGTTTGACGACGAATCGAAACGGCAAATGAGAAACTTCCGTTTAATCCGAGAAGAAAATGTTGAAAAGCAGTTGGCCTTTTTAGAAAAAGAAGGCAACAATCTGCATCCGTATCACTTTTTTGGACACATTGCTGCGGAGAGCGCTTTTCGGGCGAAGAATAACATTCACCTCGATACAGGATGCGTGCACGGCGGTGCGCTAACAGGTGTGACCTTAAACCGGCGACTATCTTACTTGTCTGTTTCTGGTACAAAAATGATCGACGAAACACTACCTACTTTGTTTAAACGAAAAAAACAAGTGGTGGAGGCTGATTTAGTTCCCGCTGATTTAAAGCGTTTAACCTACGTGGCGGAACAAAAAATCAATTTTATCTCCGGCACCATTGCTCCTGCCGAAAGTGACGTGGAGAAAAATGAACTGGAATCTTTAGACAAGGCGCTTGATTATTTTAAAAATAAAGAGTGCTATGAAATTACTATTCAGCCAAAGTATATGGGTTCGCGTTGCAACATTTATTTGCATAAACAAATAGAAAATAGCTATGCGGTTAGTCGAAATGGTTTTAAAATTCGTGATGAACGATTACAAGACTTGTTTGCTACTTTAAAGAAGCGTTTTAATGATATTTTTGTTGAAAATGACTTAACTTGGCTGATTTTAGACGGAGAACTTATGCCTTGGCATGCACTTGGAAAGGGTCTCATTGAAGAAAAATATATCCCGATGAGTGTAGCTCAGCACACTGAAATCGACCAACTAAATCACGCCTCTTATGATAAGGCTTTCCAATTAGCTGTTCAAAAAATGGATAGCACTGATTTTGAATATGATCAAGTGAAGATGAGTAAAAAGAATCTACTTGAAAAATATGGTAGTCAAGACTACCAAAACTTTAAAAATATTTTAGGGCTAAAATATAGTTATGTGGAAACGGAAAAGTTAAAAAAAGCGGCAGATAAATTTGATGAACAAATTAATTTATATGGTAATCCTGAAGAAGTCACTTTTAAGGCCTTTTCGATTTTAAAAATGGTGCAAAATAATGGTGTGGAAAAAAGGTGGGAAGGGACGACTTCGGCGATGTATCGTTTTGTGTCAGATGATGATTTTATTTCGCTCGATTTAAGACAGGAAGATGCTGTGGAAAGAGCCAAAGCATATTTTAAAACAATTACGTTTGATCAAAAAATGGAAGGTATTGTCATAAAGCCTGAAAAAGTAACGAAAGGCATCGCACCAGCTATGAAAGTGCGAAATGAAGACTATTTGCATTTGATTTATGGCTATGATTACCATTTTAATAGCAAATATGAAAAGCTCGTGCGGAATAAAAAAATAAAACAAAAACTACGCACATCCATTGCGGAATACGAATATGGTGAGGAGATGCTAAACATTCCATTAGCAGAAATCTCACCTTATAACGAATCATATAAAGAAGCCGTCATGAATCTGCTTTTTGAAACAACGAAAGAAACAGAAATCGATCCGCGGTTGTAGAGGAGGTTTATCTTAAATAAAAAACAAGGCTCACAATTATTGTGAACCTTGTTTTTATTCTGTAATAAGTTGATGTAATTGACGGCCAATGCGTTCAATTATTCCAGTTACTAAAGCATTACCCATGCAAAAGTATCTCATTCGGTCAGCCATGTCAGCAGTCCAGTTATCGGGGAAACCATTAAGACGTTCACATTCAATAGGTGTCAATATTCTATAAGAGTCATCAATTTTTATTAGGTGTGTGCTTCGATTTACGCTACCTTCACTTGTTAACATTGTTCGTCCAGGTTTGTCAAGAACATCAGTTTCAGACATGGACCCTTCTGAAAATGTATAAGTATGCCCATCTGCTGTTGTCCGACTAACTTTTTTTGCTCCTCGTAATTCTTGAAATTTCTTTATCTTTTCTTCAGGCAAAAAATATTTATCGGAAATGAGATTACTATCCTGTAAGATGTCACCCAATACTATTGGTTGTTCATAGATAGGAATAGTGTCAATTGATGTGAAAATACCATCTCGCATTATACCTGAATTATAAATGGTAGTAGAATATTCATCTGATATATTTACAATATCCTCTGGTAGAGTTC
Organism: Listeria fleischmannii subsp. fleischmannii LU2006-1; assembly: GCF_000344175.1. Classification (GTDB taxonomy): domain Bacteria; phylum Bacillota; class Bacilli; order Lactobacillales; family Listeriaceae; genus Listeria; species Listeria fleischmannii. The sequence goes on from NZ_ALWW01000071.1 coordinate 4,226, forward strand.
CTGTTATATATCGATTTTTATATGGAATTTGCTCAATTTTAAATTCACGAGCGAAAATTCCTTTTGAATAAATAATCTCGTCTTCGGATAAACTGTGAAATTTTGATGCAAAACTAGTATTATTTTTGTAAGCGAAAATAAAAACACGACGCCTTCTCTGTGCTTGTCCATAATCTGCTGCATTAATCACACGCCATTCGACAGAATAGCCAAGCTTGTTAAATGCAGCTAACATTATAGCGAAATCACGGCCCCTTTGTTTTGCGGGAGACTTAAGTAGTCGATCAACATTTTCAAGTAATAAAAACTGGGGATTGATTGCTTCTACCGAGCGAACTATCTCCCAAAAGAGCATCGCCTTTTTTTCCTTGTATTCCCATACCACCAGATAAGCTTCTAGCGACTGAGTAATCTTGGCAAGGGAATCCCCCAACTATTAAATCAGCATCAAATTCTTTTAATCGATTATTAGTAACTTTAGAGATATCTTCATTTATATTAAGTGAGTCAGGAAAGTGTTTATTATAACACTCGAAAGCATCTTGAGATTTTCTAGAAGGCTCCCATTGATTAGACCAGAGGGTTTGATAAAAACCATCTACGCTATTTTCAAGACCAACTCTAAATCCACCTACACCAGCGAATAGTTCCAAAACTTTTAAATTTTGTTGCATATACGAACATCCTTTCGATTATATCTAATTCATTATACTATACTTTCTACTAAAAAAAAAGATCAAATGTTATAATATAATCATAAAATAAATTAAAGAGGTGCATCTACATGACAAACAGAGAACTTTATGATGATTATAACCCATTAGATATTGAAAGATATGGAAAAAAATCTTATTGGCCTCACATTTAGAGATGTTTTAGAAGCAAATATTCAAGAAGAGATTATTTTAGAAGAAAGGACAAACTATTATAATAATCCAAGGGCTAAAGGTGGGCTTGGAAACTTGATTGAAGAATTTCATTTTGGTTATAAACCGAATAACAGTCCGGAACCAGATTTTCCAAATGCTGGGGTGGAACTTAAGGTAGCGCCATATGAAGAAAAAAAGAAGGGAGGATATAAATCAGGGGAGCGCTTAGTTTTATGTATGGTTCCAAATGATGAACCTCTTACAGACAACCTTTTACAGGCTAAGCTTTTCAATAAAATTAAAGCAATTTTATTAGTGCTATATTTAAGAAAAAAAGGAGACAAAAGAACTAATTTTATAATAGATTATGTTAAGCTATTTTCAATCATTAGTGACGCATGTAAGAATGATTTTCCAATTATTGAGAATGATTACAAGAAAATCGTGAACAAAATACAAGCTGGTGAAGCACATACTATTTCGGAAGGAGACACACTTTATTTAGGTGCGTGTACAAAAGGTGCTGATGCTAAAAAAAGTCTACAACCTCAATATTATAATGCAAATATACCAGCTAAAAGGCGAGCATATTGTTTTAAGCAAAGTTATGTGACACATATAATAAATGAATATATTTTAAATAATGTAAGTACATATGATTCGATTATTAAAGATGATTTAGAGATTCTAGATAAAACATTTGAAGAAGTAGTTTTAGAACAAGTAAGTAAATTTATTGGAATGGATGTAAATACTTTAAGTGAATTATTTAAACTTAAAAACCCAAAAGGTGGACTAGCAAAAAATTTTTATAGTCAAATTGCTTTAAGAATGTTGGGTGTTCAATCAAGCAATGCTGAGGAATTTGATAAAGCAAATATAGCAATAAAATCAATACGCATACAAGCAAACAATAAAAATAAAGAAAGTATGTCTTTTCCAGCACTCAATTTCAAAAAATTCGTAAATGAACAATGGGAAGAATCCGAGGTATATAACTTTTTTAGTGAGACTAAATTTCTTTTTATGGTTTTTAAAGAAGAAAAAGGTCAGTATGTTTTTAAAGGCGGAGAGTTTTGGAATATGCCTTTATATGAATTAGATACTATTGGAAAAAAAGAGTGGCTTTCAGTGCAACGAAAGATTAAAAATGGTGTTCATTTTGAGATTAAAGATAATAGAGTACTCAATGATTTACCAAAATCTACAGAAACTCAAATTTTTCACCTTAGACCACATGCAGCGAAGTCAATTTATAGGATTGATGGTAAAATTTATGGAAATGGCGATATCAACAAAGACGCTGATGAATTACCTAATGGGGATAAAATGACAAAACAATGTTTTTGGTTAAATAGAAAGTATATTCTTGAAATAGTTAAAAATATGTTTGAACTGTAATTGATATTAAAAATTTTAATATATTTGGAGGTTCCAAATGCAAATAAAATCCCTAAGAAAAACCCCAAAACTGCTCCGCCCGGCAATAAATTATTTTCAAGCAAAGTGGGCAAATGAAGACACAAAAATGATTTATGAAGATTGTTTGGCACATGCGCTTGAAACGGAAAATCCGTTACCGCAGTGGTATTTGCTTTATGACGGGGAAAAAAATTATCGGATGCGCGGGGCTTATCACGAATGATTTTATCAGCCGCATGGATTTATATCCGTGGCTTTGCGCGTTATACATTGAAAAAAATTATCGGGGGAGAAATTACGCCGAAATTCTCATGACGCATATAAAAAAAGAAGCGAAACAATTAGGATTCAAGCACGTCTACCTATGTACCAATCATATTGGCTACTACGAAAAACACCAGTTTTCCTACATAGGGGAGGGCTATCATCCGTGGGGCGAAAAATCGCGAATTTATACGTGTGAATTAGGCTAGTAAAATGACCATCCAGTTTGAGGATGGTCATTTTCGTCGTCGTATCACGATTCCGGTTAAGAGAGCTACGGCGGAGAGTAGCAAACTAAAAGGGACGACTTTTGGATAGTAGCTTAGTGTAATGGCATGATTCCCTTTAGGAACTGAGATACCGATGAAATTCCCCATTACTTGCGATTTTGGAACGGGCTTACCGTCTATTTTCACTTGCCATGCCTCATCAAACGGGATAGATAGAAAGAGTTTATTCGTTTCATTAGGCGCGTTTACCGTACCGCTTAAATAATCCCCTTTTCCCTCCGTGAGTGTTAAAGCATTTTTTTCTAAATGTTGCAGAAGATGTTGGAATCTGGCGTTACTAAGCGTATAGAAATCCGGTTTTTTAGCTTGCATTAGGTCATCTGGTTTAAATTTAATCTCGACATGCTCCCCTTTTTTGAAATAGCCAAGATTAAAGAGCTGGTTGGACAAAATGGCCACATGGGTTTGATGCTTCTGCCCGTTCACGAAAATGGCATCTGTTTTTGTCCACTCAGTGTTAGGCGCGTATAGCAATAAATTCCCTTCCGCTTGCGTTTCATTGTTTGCCCCCATTTTAACCAAATAAGGCTTTTTGCTGGGTAAAATACCTTGAAGAACAGCTTCAATATTTGAAAAAACAGCGCCGTCACGTAATTTTATTTGGTCATTTTGCATGAAAAATCCAGAACCAATAGCTTCCTTGTTTTGCTGGGTAATTAATTGTCCGTTTTCATAAGAAAGTTGGTATTTAACATTTAATAACAAGTTTATAACAGGATTGGTATCTACATAATTAAAACGACGCTCATTTTTGGAATAAATACCAAGGTTTGTTAGTGTATCAAGCGTTTTTTCATTTAAGGTAGACGTATAGGCCGATGTTCCTGCGTATTGAAAGGTCCAAGCATCATTATAGGCATTATATGTAGTATGATAACCTAAAGCCGAACCAGAAAGTTTATTTTGCACTCTAAAAAAGTTGTGGTCAGGATTTAAATCAGTTACAGTTGCATTGATTTTTTTCGAAAAACTAGAATACGTCGTTTGATTCCCAAATGGAACATTTTGCAGTCCAAAACGGTAATTTAAGCCTAATTCAAAACATAATAGAATAGCGATACAAGTGAATATCCAAACGGCTTTTTTTCGTGACCATAAAAGAAGTAAAATGACATAAATGATAATAAAAGCAAGCGATAGTACTAAGCTTTCTAGTTGCTGAGTTTCAAAAAAGGACTTGTTTTTAAAAAAGATATTTTGAAAGCCTAAACCAATTTCTCCGATAAAAAGAAAGCCGATAAATAGCCCTGCTGCTTTAAAAAGATAGCTTTTTTCACAAGATTTTCGCCACACAATAAAGCCTTTATAGGAAAAAACAATGATTAAAAAACTAAAAATAAATGTTTGGCGATACGGAAAGCCGGCTGGTGATTGAAACATGTGCCAAATTGTATTGAAAAGCTCTATAATGAGTGTTGCAAATAGGGCTACAAGTAAATAAAAACTAGCTACTTTTTCCCGTTTCGAAATTCCGGTTATTAAAAAATAAACAATAAAGAAAATCACAATGAATATTCCGGAATAAATGGTAGGTAAGTGATCGAGGCGCAAGTCATAACGAATAGTCCCTATTCCAAATTGTGAAAATACAGAAATGAAAAATTTAGGGTAGGGCAAAAGAGAAATAATCGAAAAACTTGTTTTTGCTGTGTTCATCATACCTAAAATCGACGGGATAAGAACAAAACTTGAAGTTAAACCAGCCAGAAGTGAGTATAAAATAAAAGTTTTTCCTCTTTTAAAAAGTATAGCTATCTTGAAGTCTTCGCGTTTTTCATACTGAAGCGCATATAAATATATACTATAAAGAACTGAAAATAAACAAACCATATAGCCCAAGTAATAATTCGTCACAATGGTTAAACATAAGGATACAGCATAGAGTGTCGGGCGATTTTGAAGCCAAAGACGCTCCAAGCCAAGAACAACAAAGGGAAGTAAAATGAGTGCATCTAACCACATATAATTCATACTATAAGCAATAACAAAGCCACAAAAACTATAGGCTGTAGAAAAAAGTAAAATGGAGTAGTCTAATTTTTTATGATGCTTAGATAAATAAAAACTCATAGAAAAACCCATAACACTAATTTTCAACAGAATAAGAAGTGACAGTACAACAGGCATATTACTTTCGTTAAAGAATAAACTAATTAAATTAAAAGGGCTTGTCAAATAGTAACCAGCAAGCGCTAAAACAGAGTCGCCAATTCCATTTGAAAAAGAATAAAGACTTAAATGGTCGGTGAAAAAGGAATGGAAAAAATTTAAAAATTGTAGATACTGTGAACCAATATCACTTACAAGAAACGTCTGATGACCAAAAGGCGCAATATCTAACGAATAAAAAACAAGACTGCAAATTATAAACGGAATACCTATACTCATCACATTAAAAAAGATTTTTTTCATTGTAAACTCCTTAAGCTTGGGGCTAAATCTACAACTAGCCACTAAAAATTCATCTCAAATTATTTTTCTAAATCGAATTCTATTTTAACACTTTTTTTAAAAGTATTCCCCTCGCATGCTATAATACATATTGGGAGGGGGAAAAGTGTGAGAGATACAATGAAAGAAATTAATCATTTTCGGGAAGAGCGGGACTGGCGAAAGTTTCATAAACTAAAAGATTTAGCTTTATCAGTCTCTATTGAAGCAGCAGAATTACTCGAGAACTTCCAGTGGAAAACGAAGTGAAGAAGCTATTATTACAAGAAAATTTTGATAATATTCAGGATGAAATAGCGGATGTCTTAATTTACA
>NZ_ALWW01000072.1 GCF_000344175.1 Listeria fleischmannii subsp. fleischmannii LU2006-1
CCATCAATTTTGTTGCCCCCCACCCTGTTCAAGAAAAGAAGTTTGCTGAGGTGTTAGGTAAAAGAATTGCATCGTCCTTATAAGACGCGAATTCCTAAAAAAGCCATTAAAACTTGTCTTAGGTGATAAATCGGCTATGATTCTAGATAGCCAGCGTGTGTATCCTGACAAATTGCTTGCTAACCATTTTGAATTTCAATTTAACACCATCGATGAAGCTTTAGCTGATTTGATGGCTGAGTAAAATAAGAGTGCATAGCTTTTGCTATGCACTCTTATCATCACAACTGCTTAGAGAGCCATGTTCGCGCATGGTTCTCTTTCTCTTTTCCGTTTTAAACATATCTATTCCAACAAAATGAAATGATTCGGTTCGAAACATTGTTTATTTTTCTTGCTCTGAATCAGAAAGGGGGACTTCTAAAATAATTTGTTTATGTGAAAGTTGACGTTTTTTTCCTACAAGGAGCATTAATTGGAGCATGGTAAAGGCGATAGAGCTTCTTTTTCTATAGGCTACAAATTTCTGAACCCAAACATTGACATATTTGGCTTTATAATTGCGTAAACCTTTAAAACCATAGAAGCCTTGGCTATAGCGGTAAACTAAACCGGCCATCCGCTCCCCTAAAAAGGCGTATTTGGATTCCCCAACATTAGCAAGAGGTGCCATGCCCATGTTAAATACTTGATAACCATGTTCTTTTGCATCTTCAAATAAGTGGATGAAGAGGAAGTCCATCATGCCAGAAGGCGCGTCTTTACCGTAGCGCATTAGATCGATGGAGGTAAGCTCATCGTTATAAGCTGGCATTAGATTGGCGAAGGCCACAATTTCTCCATCTTTATTTTTAGCCACAGCGATGCCTGCTTGTTCCAGGTAATAGGTATCGAAAAAGCCTAACGAAAATCCTTTTTCGGTACGGCCATCTAACCATTCGTTTGAGATTGCTCGCAAGGTTTTCCAAGTTTCGGCACTAAGCGGCGCTTTTAAAATTTCAAATGTGTAACCTTCGCGTTCGAATTTATTCATTAACGCCCGCTCACCTTTTTTCTTTTTACCAGAAAGAGAGAAATTAGTGACGTCAACATAACCTTCTTCGCCTAATTTAATAAAATCGAAACCGATTTCGTGCAAATACGGAAGCATATCGCCACGGACTTCATAAAAGACTGGTCGGTAACCGAACATGTCCGCATTTTCAAGTAGCTCGAGAATGGCGGCATCACGCCGATTTGGGTCTCCTGTCGGCTCACCCATGATGACCATTTTATCGGCAATAATACGGAAGGCGAATAAAACGGTATTATCTTGTGCCCAAAATAGCATTTTATCGCGTAAAAACATGGTATGGCTGACTTCATTTCCGCCCCATTCTTCTAAGTGGGCGCGAACTTTCTCTGCCTCAAATGGGCTTCCAAGTTTTTCTTCGGACTGGGAAAAGTAGATATAAATTGCAATAAGACAAATGACAGCGATAAGCATTCCAATAAAGCCTGTTATCCACACATGTTCTGAAGCTATCTCTAAATATTCTGGTATCTGCTTTTTATGTTGGATATTTGGTGAATTATAGATGCCGATAATTACATAACCTGCTAGACAAGCAATAAAGATAAGGACATCCATAATAATTTTACTCCAAGTATATACAAATTTCTCACGATAAAATTCTTTTCGTGCTAGAAAAACGCATAGTAACACGATGCCAAGGAAAATGGCTTGTTTAATGGAAAATACACGCGCTAGGGTGTTAAAAATGGCACAGCCTAAAATAATGACGGTCGTAATATATGCTTTTTTGGTTTTGCTCTCAATGGCGCGTCCTAGGCCAAGGAGTAAGAAACCAAACGCGACGTTTGTAACTTGAGAGATGAACAGAAAACTAAAAGGCATGAGTTTATACAAAAAAGGAACATGGTAAATCGCAAACGGAACGACTGATGACAATATGAGCATGAGCCCGCTAAAGTACACAAAAATGATGAGGAAACGGTGGGCAAGCTTTTGTAAAAATAAAAATGGCAGATTTTCTAAATAATCATTAAAACGTTTGCCTGCTTTTTGTACAAAGAAAAATAAACCTGCGACAAATGGGATGATGTAATAAAAAATTCTGTAAAACAGTAACCAAACTAAAGCGAGTTCTTCGGAAACGCCTAGTTGCCCTAAACCGTACAGCATAACTAAATCAAATGTCCCTACCCCGCCTGGTACCATAGAAATAATCCCGATAACCGATGCGATAACAAATAATGGAAATACTTTCATTAAATCTACTGGTTCATTCATTAAAAAGCCAATGATAACAAAGCAACCAAAAGCAAAGCCCCAATTCTAGTAGAGACGCGGAAATAAGTGTCAGTTCACGTTTTAATGGGAGATCCTCAAATAAAGATTTACTTTTCCATTTGGTTATGATAAATAAAATGGGAAAATAAAGTCCCCCACCAAGAAGCCACGGCCAGTAGTTTACAAAATGATTAGCAAAATTCGGTATTGGAAGTGTTGCGAGGCCGATTAAACAATAAATCGAGAGGCCGGAAACTAAAAACAACGCAATTTTTGAAATTGCAAGTAGAATTTCTTTATGCGAAGCATTTTTTCCGTAAAAGCTTGCTCGTAGTGAAGCTCCTAAAACGCCACCAAAACCGCCTATATTTGTAAATGTATTAGTTATCCAACCAGATGAAATGACATGCATCGTCGAAAATTTCCCTGGCAAAAGTTTTACGATAACGAAATCATAAATAAGCATAGGGGTGACTGCAATCAACCCGACGATAATCATAATGAGAATACTTTCTGGACTTTGTGAGGTTAAATTTTCTTTTAAAGAATTGTAATCCACGGTGGTTAAAATATTGATAACCTCATAAATTACAAATAACATGATGAGTGTGACAAAAACAATCTTTACAACTTTACTGTTTCTCTGAAAAAAATCATAAGCTTGCAATAATTTTTCTTTCATTTTCAATCTCCTTCGCTCGTCAAAGAATTAACGCCTTTTTTTCCCAATTCGTTTTCTAAGCGCCGGTATGCTATATATGACTACTACTCCCAAGCAGCCACTTAAGGTATTTAAAATAACGTCATCGATATCTGTTGATCTTCCGTCTGGTAACATAATGCCATCAAATCCGGTAATCAGTGTTGTTTGTGCAAGTTGTATCAGTTCAATTGCGCAAGAAGTCAAAAATACTACTAAAATGGCCATACCTGCCCTTTTACATATTTTAAAATAAAGTAGAAAGAAAGATAACGGTGCAAGAAGCAGTGCGTTTCCAGCAATTTGAATGATGGTCGGCATGGTTGGCAGCGTCTGTCTAAATGTATTTTCAATTGTTGTAAATGGTTCAAGATTAATCATATCTGTTTGAATGTAAAAATGGCCCGTATACGTACTGCTAATAAAATCCCCCACCGCGATGTACGTGACAAGATGATGTAATACAAACACATATAAAATAAAAACGACAAACCACACAAAATCAATACTTGTCTTTAAAACTGCTTTTTTTGTTAAAATATAAGTAATAATGAACAAAAAGATTCCATTTGCTGCTGAATTAATGAGTTCTGGTCTGCTTCCAAATTGAAGCGCCAGTGTAATCCCGTACCCAAGATATAAAAGAGGAAGACTAAGGACAAGATATTTCAAATTACGTGCTTGCATTAAAAAAGTTCACGCCTTCCCAAATATTTTTTCTATATATCTAGTTTAGCAGATAGGCATCTTATTGAAAAGCGAACGCACGCACATTCTAGCTTACATTTTTGCAAGCCTAAAAATATTTTAAAAATCATATTGACCTTAACGTTACGTCAAGGTTTATAATACAGTTACGGAGGTGTTTGAGCGGTGGAATATACAATTCAAAAAGTCGCAAAATTAGCTGGCGTAAGTGCACGTACGCTACGCTATTATGATGAGATTGGTTTATTAAAACCGGCCAGGCTGACTTCAAGTGGCTACCGGATTTATGGGCAAGCTGAGCTGGATCTTTTGCAGCAAATTTTATTTTACCGGGAGATGGATCTTGCTCTTCCAGAGATTAAATCGCTCGTAGCAAACCCTAATTTTCAGCCAAAAGAGGCTTTAAAAAGTCATCATAAAGAACTTCTTCGTAAAAAAGAACGCTTAGATGTGTTAATTCGTAATGTTGAAAACACGCTTAGTAGTATGGAAGGAATGAAGAAAATGACGGATAAAGAAAAATTTGAAGGCTTTAAAAAAGAGCTAGTTGATGAAAATGAACGAAAGTACGGCACGGAAATCCGTGAAAAATACGGGGATAAAAAGATAGATGAAAGTAATGCTAAAATGATGAAGCTTTCGGAAGAAGATTTTGCTAAAATGGAAGCTTTAAATAACGCGCTTTTTGAATTATTAGAGCGTGCCAAAACAGAGGATCACTTACAAGCAGAAATTTATGAAGCTCATAAAAAATGGCTGTCGTATTCTTGGCCAAGCTACTCAAAAGAAGCTCACGCCGGGCTTGTGAATATGTATGTGGATGATTCGCGTTTTACAGCTTATTATGATGAACGTGGTGGTGAGGGTACGGCTAAACGGCTTCGTGATGCGGTTATCGCTTCTATCTAAATTAAATCTCGCCCTCCTTGTGGAGAGCGAGATTTTTTGGCGTCTTGTGTGTTTTTATGGTATCTTTTGTATAGAAAACTTTATGGAGGCTTGTGTATGACGAAAAAATCGACCGATAAAAAACTGCTCATTAAAATTTCAGTAGTTGTTGTATTCGGCTTATTACTTTTTGATGCTATTATTATTTGGGCATTAATGCAATAACATGAAGGAGGAAGAAAATGAAAAAGTGGCTTTTAATCATCCCCTTTTTATTTATTCTTGGCGGCATTCCATTTGCAAACCGGGTTTATCCTCTTATTTTTGGTATCCCCTTTGTTTTAGCTTATATTGCAAGTGGGATTATTCTTTCTTCCATTATTTTATTTCTTTTATATAAATGGGAGCAAAACGGGGAGGACAATGTGTCATGACAGCGCTCATTATTATTTCAGCCTTTTTTATTTTAACGATTATTTTAGCTGTTCGCGCAAAGCAAAAGCAAAAAATGACACTTGAAAACTGGGCAGTCGGAAATCGAAGCTTTAATACGGTATTTGTTTTTCTTTTAACAGCTGGAGAAGTCTATACAACTTTTTCTTTTTTAGGTGGGAGCGGTTGGACTTATTCAAAAGGGATTTCAGCGGTATATGTAATGGTGTATATTGCGCTTTCATATGTCTCTTCTTATTTTTTATTACCTCTTATTTGGTCTTATGCCAATAAACATCGGCTTGTTTCCCAGTCTGATTTTTTTGCTAAAAAATATGACAGTAAATGGCTCGGCGTGATTGTCGCGCTTGTTGGGGTTATTGCGATTGTTCCGATTATTGTTATTCAACTAAAAGGACTCGGTATCATTGTTTCCCTAACCTCGTATGGTAAAATCCCGATGAATACCGCGATTATCATTGGAACACTTGGCATTATTTTATACTCTGTCCTTTCAGGTATTCGTGGTGTTGCTTGGATATCTGTCTTGAAAGATTTTATGATTTTATTTGTTATTGTTTTTATGGGGATTTATTTACCTCTTCATTATTTTGGTAGCTACGGAGAACTTTTCACACAAGTGGCGGAAGTGAAACCCGAACTTTTAACATTTCCTAAAACAACCTATACAGTTACTTGGTTTATTAGCACAGTTCTCTTCTATGTACTTGGATTTTATATGTGGCCTCAAGTTTTCGCCTCTACTTTTACTGCTAAAAATGCCAATACATTTCGAAAAAATGCCATTATTAGTCCCATTTATACGCTAATGCTTTTATTTGTTATTTTTATCGGCTTTACAGCGGTTATTAAAGTACCGGGCCTCCAAGGTGACGAAAGTGATTTGGCTCTTATTCAACTCGCGATAGATAGTTTTAATCCGTTTTTTGTGGGTATCATTGGGGCGGCGGGGATGCTTACCGCACTTGTGCCCGGATCTATGCTCTTAATGACGGCGAGTACCCTTTTTTCTAAAAATATTGTTTATGGGTTAAAAGAGGGCTATGATGAGGCTCGTGTCGCGCGGCTTTCGAAGATTTTCGTGCCTATTCTTGGCGGGCTGTCGTGCTTATTTGTTTTTCAAGGTGGGAATGCGCTGGCTGCGATTCTTCAAGTGGGGTATAGTCTTATTGTACAACTTTGTCCGGCCTTGTTTGCCAGTTTGATGAAACGAAATCCGGTTACGACGGCGGGGGCGATTTCTGGTATTGTTACGGGGATTTTAATTACCATTTTTATTAGCAATTATAGTATGACACTTGCGACAATTTTCCCTAGTTTGCCACGTGTTATTAGTGATATTAATATCGGCTTTTTACCGCTTCTTGCCAATATTTTGGTTACGTTTATGGTGAGTACATTTACAAAGAAAACAGCAAACTTTGGGCATTAAAAAAAACTTGGTAGATGTTACCAAATTTTAACTACTTTTCCAAATATATTCTTGCGTTTGACCCAACCATTTACAAAGCCGTGGTTATTCGCAATTTGATATTCCGTTTCTTGATGGCGCGTTCGTACAGCGGAAATCAGATGCGTGTAATAGTTCCCCTTTACTTTACAAAAAACAATCATTTTTGGTTCTAATAAAGTATGTTCATTCACAGGTTCTAGACTGACCGGCTGATTTGATTTAATGATTGGCAACATGGAATTACCCGCTTCTTTATACTTCTCAATAAATTTTCCATTTTGAAGTAATGAGGCGATGTAGCTTGCCTTTGACATATTTTCTCCCTCCTTTACAAACTAAATATAACAAAAGACCTACCTTTTGTAAATAGGAAAAAAGCTGGCCCGTTTTTGCGGTCAGCTTTTTATTTTTTGCTTCTGATTCGATTTTAAAGTTAATTTTACAACACATTCCACTTGGCTTGTCATTGGAAACATGTCTACAGGTTGTAAATAACGAATACGATAACGTTTTTCGAATAAAGCTAAGTCTCGTGCAAGCGTGCTAGGATTACATGATACATATACGACTTGCTTCGGACGAGCGCCTAAAATCGCTTGTGTTAAACTCGCATCTAGCCCAGTTCGCGGTGGATCGACAATGACAGCATCCGGTGTATAGCCTTCACTACGCCATTTTTGAAATACATCTTCAGCCGTCCCCGTAACATAATGAGCATTTTTAATTCCATTTTTTGCTGCATTGTTTTGAGCATCTAAAACGGCCTCCTGAATCACATCCATGCCGCGCACTTCAGATACTTTATCTGCAAGTGATAAACCAATTGTTCCTACGCCGCAATAAGCGTCCACAAGCTTTTCCGTGCCTGTTAGCGTAAGCGCATCAGCTACTTCGTCGTATAAGCGACTAGTTTGCTTAGGATTCAACTGAAAAAATGCGCGTGCCGATAAATCAAAATGAAATTCATGGATCGCTTCGTCAATACTCGTTTTACCTTCTAAAAGAATTGTTTTTTCACCAAAAATTAAAGAGGTCGCTTCTCGATTGATATTTTGCATAATCGAAACAATTTCTGGATGTAACGCTTTGATTTCAGTCAAGATTTCTTGTTTTTTCGGGAAATTTTCACTTGTTGTAATGAAAACCAGCTGTACTTCATCCGTTACAACTCCAACCCGAACCACGATGGTGCGGATGAAACCTTGACCAGATGTCTCATCATACGCCGAAAGACCGTATTGATTAAGTAAATCGCGTACTGAATTCGTAATTTGAACGGTTCGCTCGTCTTGTACGAGGCAATCATTTGTTGGCACAAGTTCGTGGGAATCGGCGCTAAAAAGGCCTGTTTCAATGGCGCCATTTTGATTCATTCTGGCCTGAAATTGGCTTTTGTTACGATAACGAAATGGATTTTCCATTCCAATGGTTTCTCGAATTTTCATTTTATCCGTATTAAAGTTTGTATTGTTTTTTTAGTGCTTGAATTAAAATATCTTTTTTAAATTGTAACTGGGCCGGATAGGATACATGTTGCAATTGACATCCCCCACACGCCTCATAAACAGGACAAGGCGCTACAACCCGATTTTTAGATGCTTTTCTTATTTTCCGCACCACGGCTTCACTGTAGTTGGGCGCCGTTTTAGTCACTTGGACGACGACCTCCTCATCCGTAAGCGCGCCTTTAACAAAAATAATGGTTTTTTTGAAGTAACCAATTCCTTCACCATTAATGCCCATTTTTTTAATTGTCAGGGGAAATTCTTGCCCGACCTTCATTTGCGCTTCGCTCAACATGCTCTCCTCCATTTCATTCTTTTTTATACTACCAAAAAATGCTAGTTTTGTCATGAGAATAAAAAAAGTGTCTATCAAGAGATAGACACAAGAGGTGAAACTTGAAATAACAGATTACTCTGTAAGCTTAACATTATTTTTTTAAAATGTCTGTGTATTTTTTGTGAACTTTTGTACAAACTTTGTTCAAACTTTTAACTTCGCTCGACTATCTGATACAATAACTAGTAAGACAATTGATATAGGAGATTTGAAAGGATGGAAAAAAACGTGATTGTACTTGCAGGAATGATTGGCGCTGGTAAAAGTAGTTATACAGAACTGATTTCAAAGGAATTAGGTTCAAAAGCTTTTTACTGAAAGCATTCAAAGATAATCGTATTCTTGAACTTTTTTTATAAGGAACCGAAACGTTGGGCTTTTGCACTTCAAATTTATTTTTTTAAATACACGTTTTTCGTAGCATTAAACAACTGGCCCAATTTGATGTTTACAAAATAATGTTTTATGACAGAAGTATTTATGTAAGACGCCCTTTTTACACAAATTAATTTTGAAGAAGGTAATATTTCCGAACCTGAGATGGATACTTATCTCGTATTTACTTGATAACATGATGGAAGAAATCCGATAACCCTTCCGAAAAAAATCATCCTGATTTACTGTATTTTATTTGCGAAGGAAAGCTTAGATGATCATGTTTTAAAACGAAATTTAAAAAATGCGCGGTCGTCCCTTGTGTAAACAAAATTTCAATTTTAAAATCCCCGGTTTTACTGGATTACTATACCACTTTACACAGTCGTTATGATGACTGGTTTACTTCTTATCATCATAGTGACACACTTGTTTATTAATATTGATGAGATAGACATTCATAACGAAGAGGATGCACGTATATTAATGCTTCAGAATTCGAAAAAAATTAAAGGAAGTAAGGCATTAATAAGTAAAAAACCAAAAGATATACAGTATACATTTTGGGTTTTTTTGGTTTGATTGATTAATTG
>NZ_ALWW01000073.1 GCF_000344175.1 Listeria fleischmannii subsp. fleischmannii LU2006-1
CAATAGTTTAGCCAATACAACCTTGCATAATATACGTGTGAGTGACCCACTTCCCGCGGGCGTAGAACTGGTACCCGGAAGCTTAAAGGTAGATGGACAAGCAGCCATAAATGAAGGAGACCCAGGACAAATCAAGACAGTGATCTCCGAAATCAAAGGGAACCAAACGGTTCCAATCACGTTTAAGGCCAAAGTGACAAAAGCAACAGACGGTACCATCACGAATATCGCCACTTTAGTCGATCCGGCTGATGAAAGCCATCCACAAAAAACCACAAGCAGATATTCAAGTGGTGGATTCCAAAGGCCTTCTTAAGTCAAACAAAAAAAGTGGATCATCATGATGTAAAACAAAATGAAGAAGTCACATACACGATTGAAGCAACCAATAGTTTAGCCAATACAACCTTGCATAATATACGTGTGAGTGACCCACTTCCTGCGGGCGTAGAACTGGTACCCGGAAGTTTAAAGGTAGATGGACAAGCAGCCATAAATGAAGGAGACCCGGGACAAATCAAGACAGTGATCCCCGAAATCAACGGGAACCAAACGGTTCCAATCACGTTTAAGGCCAAAGTGACACAAGCAACAGACGGAACTATCACGAATATCGCCACTTTAGTCGATCCGGCTGATGAAAGCCATCCACAAAAACCACAAGCAGATATTCAAGTGGTGGATTCCAAAGGCCTTCTTAAGTCAAACAAAAAAGTGGATCATCATGATGTAAAACAAAATGAAGAAGTCACATACACGATTGAAGCAACCAATAGTTTAGCCAATACAACCTTGCATAATATACGTGTGAGTGACCCACTTCCCGCGGGCGTAGAACTGGTACCCGGGAGCGTAAAGGTAGATGGCCAAGCAGCCATAAATGAAGGAGACCCGGGACAAATCAAGACAGTGATCCCCGAAATCAAAGGGAACCAAACGGTTCCAATCACGTTTAAGGCCAAAGTGACACAGGGAACAGACGGTACCATCACGAATATCGCCACTTTAGTCGATCCGGCTGATGAAAGCCATCCACAAAAACCAGAGGTGGATATTCAAGTGAAATCAGAAATAAAAACGATGACTAAAGACGAAATAAAAATTAATCCAATTAAAAAATTACCGTCTACAGGAGATTATGACAATAAGATTTCTCAGCCTTTTGGGATCATTCTGGTTATGGGTGGCATTTTAACTCTAATACATCCTTTTCTACGAAGACGTAACTTGTAATATAGATGCTTATCGTATGCATACACTGTCACTAGCTATATGAACCTAAAGCTTAGCTAACAAAAAAGGAGGTGAGTTTGAATCTAAATTGACATTTTTATAAAAAATAACGGGGGTGTAAAAAATGAAAAAAATTGTATTTTGTTGTGTATTCCTATTGATTCTTTGTGGCGTTGGTGGTTCACTTAAAGCCAGTGCAAAAGAAGTCACAGAAAAAGAAGTGTTTAGTTTACCATGGCCAACCTACATCGCAAATTCAGGGATGAGTAAAGGAAGATATCACGATCGTCAAGATTTAGGTTTTGTGTTGCAGGCAAAAGATGTGCTAAGAGTTCGCCAAACTAATCCGGAGTTTACAGATAAATTAACTGTGCGCTTACTAGGAAATGATAATTGGAAGGAAAAATCAGTACAAGTTGGGACTGATTGGGTAGAAGTGAGTGCAGAGGATAATTTGGTTCCTTTTGTAGATACTCCTTATGGTGACGCGAAGGCAAAAATTGAGTATGAGGTCATTGGTGCTAATTCAGAACCTGTTTTGCCAGTTTATGAGTATAAAGGTAGTGAACAAAATTTTTTCGCAACATGGGATGAAGGTGATGCTGAGTACGCCTTGATTAAAGACAAAAATTTCCAGCTTTTAATTCCAAAAGAGAGTAAAGAAGCAGTTAGGAACTTAGAAGATTATGATTCTATGGATGAGCTTATTCAGCACTATACTGAAATATTTTCTGAATACAATGCATGGGTCGGCCTAGATAATATAGAACCTGAAAATGTAAATAGCGAAAATCGTTATTTTCTAAAGGCAGATTTGCATGGTGCTGGTGCTGCCTATTATGGCTCGTATTGGACGGCTCAAACGTATACCGATGTGAGTATGTGGTTATCCAAAAGTAATTGGGGTGTTCTGCACGAAATAGCACACGGCTATCAAGCAGGCTTCGATGGTGTAGGTATGTACACAGGTGAAGTTTCTAACAATTTGTTTGGAGTGAAATATGAATATGAGCATTATGGAAAAGAGGCTGATCAAATTGGCTGGTTGTTTGATTATGGTGATAAAGAACATGTAGAAGAAAATTTTTATAATGCCGTTATCAGAAATGATAAACCTTATCGAGATTTAGATTTACGTCAGCAATTGCTCATATTAACCATGTTAAGAGAAAAAGCTGGCATGGATGCTTATACGAAAATGTATCAAGACTATCGAAAAATTGCTAGTGAGCCAGGTTACAAAAAGAATGATTATCCCTTATCAGATTTGATGAATAAATATTATAGTGAAATGAGTCATCAAGATTTTACATCTGTCCTAGAAAATAGATATCTTGCTTTAGATGAACATCAGTCAGAAAAAAATCGCGCAAATGGTTATCCTGCAGTAGCTGCATTGGCTGAAGTAGTACCAGAGGATCAATTGGACCGTGCACGCGCATTATTAGATCCTTCGCTATTAATTACGTCTAACTTTGAATTAGTTCAAAATAAAGAGATAGCCCCACTCAATTTAAAAGGAAATCTTACCCTTCAATTTAAGAATGATGAGAATACGAATATCGAGAGCAGTAAGGTGACTTTAAAAGATGGAAATAAAGAAGTAGCTACTGAGGAAATTCAAAATAATACGGCTCAATTTAAAAATATTCCAAACGGGGTGTATAGTTTGGAATTTTCTGGAGAAAACACTAAAACTGTAGTATCCAGTAAAAATTATGTTTATGTCAAAGAGGCACAAAATGATGTAGATATTAATTTGTCTCAATCAGATACACTCTTAAATCAGGAAATCACTTTTTTAGGATTAAATGATGTTCCATTTGCGACATTGAAAAATTATCCTCAGGAACAGTCTGCGACATTTGATATTTTTAACGAAACACCGCATAGTTATTTTGACGGAAAAGAATATGCAAGAGTAACTCTTTACGATAATAATGGGGTTAAACAATATGATAAAAGTATTGAGGGGACGCATGCTATAGTTGGAGAGGATATTCTAAATTTACCACTTCTAGATGGTGAACATACAAATACCTTGGTTATTTATCATGCAGAAGCAAATGGAAGATTGGTGACGGATGATGATCTTTTAAATACAAATAGTAATAGCAAAGTTTTAATACCAAGTAAGTGGGGCTTTGAAAATCCTTATACTAATCCTAATGCGTATGATGCACTTATTAATAGAGTCGATAATAAAGGAACTAAACTTTTAAATGAAGACAGCCAACTACATGTACCTTTTGCAATATCAGTAGATAAAAAGGAACTATATGCGACAATTCAACTTTTAAAAGAACCAGAGAAAATAAAATTCATGGATAAATTTTCGTCTTTATTCGTATAGAGAATGTTGGATTTTCTAATAGGAATATAGAATACGATGAAATGACATAAGTAGATACAGCGGACAATAATATTTTTATATAGGTGTACAAAAAAGTTTTGATCGCATTGTAAGAAAGGTTCAATAGTTAAAATCAACAAATATAAGAGGAAGTGATTGTGCATGTTAGAAAAATTTCAAATGAATTCATTTTGATACGGCTAGTTAGCGCGTAGGAATAACTTGAAGAGAGAATTTGATATTATAGAAATGACTATAAATATTTGAAAGTAGATGAATATGATGAGCTATATTAAACATATATTAGTATTGACAATAATTTTTGGAGTAAGTCTAACTCAGTTGCCTTATACTCAAGTAAAGGCAAATTCGATAGAAAAAAAAGTTGATAGTGAGCAGACTGGGAATTTAGTCATTAATGGTTCGTTCGAAGATGGTTTTAATGGGTGGGATAATGCTTTTCCTGAACATGCGCAAATCATTGAGGAGAACGGCAATCACTTTTTGAGATACACAACGACACCAACAGGGTTTGGTCCTATTACAGAACAAAGAATAAGAAATTTAATCCCTAACACACTATATAAGTTAAGTATGGAATCTCGTAAACAAGATTATATTCCAAATGGAATAGGAATTGAGTCTGGATCAGGTTTAGAAAATATTCTCGGGGAAAGAAAATCGGTTTATGCTCCAGCTTCTACTAAATTTGAAAGTAGCGAAGTAGTTTTAAAATCAGGTGAAGATGGTGGACTTCGTATATTTATTTATATGAACCCAGAAGCAGGAGATGGCCAAGCAGATTTTGATAACTTTGTATTGAGTAAAGTTGAAAATTCTAAATAATTATTGATTTTAATATAACAATAGTATAAAGAAAAGACTACACATTCAGTTCGAACTGCTTACCGTATTGCATTAGACCGACGAGTATATAGTAATGTATATCAGTAATAGTTAAATAAGTGTTCGATATTCATTTTTCCCAATAAAAAGGAATTGATTTACTGAATAGTGCTCTAGTCTAGGAACTAAGTCATGAGGGTTATCAGGATTAACTATATCATTCAAAGACATTGAAAATGGTTGTTTATAGCAATTAATTCTCTTTCGGAGTGGTTTTTAAAGTATAACCTGTATAATAAATAATCATGCTGCAATAAGTCTCCTATTTTGATACACTCCCCATAAAGTAGACACTAGAAAACAAAAAAATCTAGTGTTTTTATGGGGAGTGTTTTTGTGTGACTATAAATAAAACAAGCTTTGAAAAAAGATTATGTATCGTGAAAGAAGTACTTGAAACGAAAAAATCTAGAAACTTAGTAGCGAAAGAAAACAATCTTTCTTGTGCTACAGTACGCGATTGGATAGATAGATACCAAACTTTTGGAAAAAATGGGCTACATCCTTATAAAACAAAAGCTAAGTACAGCTCTGAAACCAAGCAAAATGCTGTTGAAGACGTGCTTTATCAAGGTGCATCACAGCGGACTGTGATGAGAAAATATAAAATTTCTTCTTCAGCTGTTCTCAGGGCATGGATTTCTAATTATAATAAACAGAAAGACTTAAAAAAATACTGGAAGAGGGCTTTCTGAAATGAAATCTAGAAAAGAATCGGCAAAAACA
Organism: Listeria fleischmannii subsp. fleischmannii LU2006-1; assembly: GCF_000344175.1. Taxonomy (GTDB): domain Bacteria; phylum Bacillota; class Bacilli; order Lactobacillales; family Listeriaceae; genus Listeria; species Listeria fleischmannii. Next base: position 5,219 of record NZ_ALWW01000073.1, read on the forward strand.
ACCTTGCAAGAACGCATTGAAATTGTACAATATGCCTTGGAGCACAACAATGATTATCAAGCTGCTATGAAAAAATGTGGTGTTTCTTATCAACAAGTGTATACGTGGACTAAAAAATATACTGCCCTCGGGGTGAAAGGACTTCGAGATAGACGTGGTCGTCATCGACCTGTAGAAGAATTAACAGAGTTAGATCGTTTACGTTTAAAAAACAAACGTTTACGTCATCGGAATGAATTTTTAGAAATGGAAAATGACTTCGCAAAAAAGTTACGAGAGCTCAAAAAAAGAAAACAACGATTTTCATTAAATCGCTATGAGTTGTATTATGTCGCTATTTTTGAGCTATGGCAAACCAAAAAATATCCGATAGAAAAGCTGTGCCAGGTAGCAGGTGTTAGCCGTAGTGGTTACTATAAATGGAAAACAAGGCAACCCTCCGCTACCGAAAAGGAGAACAAGTGGTTAGCCCAACAAATCACACGTATTTTTGAAGAGTCCGACCGTACATTTGGTGTGGTTCGGATGCATTATGCTTTAAAGAGAGAAGTTGAAAAGAAAGTCAATATTAAAAAAATACGGCGACTCATGCGACTCATGGGTTTATTTCCCGAGATTCGAAAGAAACGTTCGGAATGGACTAGAACGGTTCCTTTTCATATAGATGAAAACATTATCCAGCGAGATTTTCATGCGGATAAACCTAACCAGAAATGGTTCACAGATGTGAGTTGCTTATTTTATGGAAATCACCAAAAAGCTTACCTCAGCGCCATTATCGACCGCTATGATATGAGTATTGTGTCTTATGTGATTAGTCAACGAAATGATAATCAGCTGGTCATTGATACAGTTAAAAATGCACTACAGACCAATCCTAACGCGAGCCCCATTATTCATAGTGACCGAGGATTTCAATATATGTCAAATGTCTACCAACTTTTGAAAAAAAAGTACGGATTTACTAGTAGCATGTCTCGAGCAGGAAAATGTTTAGATAATCAACCGATTGAATCTTTTTGGGGTACATTAAAATCAGAATACTACTATCGAAAAGAGTTTACTTCTTATGATGAACTCAAAAAAGGGATTAACAGCTATATGCATTTTTACCAAAACAAAAGGTATGTTCCCAAGTTCAATGGCCTAACGCCAAGAGAGTTTAGAGAAAAAGCATCATAAAAAAACTCCTAAAAAATCAGGAGCTTAAAATCTTTTTTATATTTCCCTTGTCTACTTGACAGGGAGTGGTTCAAATGAGCAGATGGGGTTATGTGGTGACGAATTGCCAATATTTTTCAAGGCCGTTTAAAATGGTAAATTGCGGTCGGTAACCTAGTGTTTTGAGGGCGGTTATATCAGCGCAGGAATCTTTAATGTCACCGGCACGTGCCGGTTTATAATGTAAAACCAGTTTGGTGTGACTAATTCGTTCGCCAATTCGAATGATGTCGTGTAAGGATGTTCTGATGCCGGTGCCTACATTGAAAACGCGTCCTAGTGCTTCATTTTTTGTCGCAACGATTTGAAGGGCCTGCAAAACGTCTTCAATAAAAACAAAATCACGCGTTTGATTCCCATCGCCGAATATGGTAAATGGCTTATTTGTCGCAGGATTTTTTTGCTGAAGTGCGCTCACTAAAAGTGAAATCACGCCAGAATACGGGGATGAGGGATTTTGGTTATTTCCATATACATTGAAAAATCGAACGGCCACGGTCGGCATAGCAAACAATTTTTGATAGGCTAAAATATAGTTTTCCGAAGAAAATTTATCAATGGCGTAAGGTGTTAAAGGTTGAATGGTCGACGTTTCGTGTTTAGGCAGGGCGGGCTCATCTCCGTAAACGGCAGCGGAAGAGGCGAAAATGATGCGTTTAAGGTTTTTTTGCTGTGTTCTGGCTGCTTCTAGTAGTAAAAGGGTTGTTTCCATATTGACTTTATGGGTTTCTTTCGGGTATTTGACAGAATCTGCCACGCTTGCGATGGCGGCTAAATGATAAATGTAATGAAAGGTATAGGTGGAAAATAATGCTTCAACGACAGATTTTTCGCTAATATCTTCCTCGATAAAGGTTAGATTTTCTGATAAAGGTAGATTTTCTTTAGAACCCATGGATAAATCGTCTACAACGACAATTTCAAATTGAGCGATTAATTTTTTTGCTAAATTGGAGCCAATAAAACCTGCTCCGCCAGTAATTAATACACGTTCCATAATGTAGTCACCCCGTTTTCTTTTTTGCTTGATTTACTCCATCATGTCTTCAAATAAAATGCGATTTAGATGATGAATGTTGAAGTCATATTCTACTTTATTTCTCGCTGATGAAAGCATGTTTTGCCGTAATGGATTTGGTAAGGTGTAGAAGCTTTTTAGCGCCGTACAAATTTCCTCCGCGCTTTGTTCGGTGACTAAAAACCCATTTACTTTATCAGAAATAAGTTCAGAAATTCCGCTATGCTTTGTTGCAATTACAGGTTTTCCAGTAGCCATCGCTTCCATAAGGGAAACAGGAATTCCTTCCATATCCCCATCTTTTGCCACCACACTTGGTAAAAGAAAAACATCCGCCTGATTTAAAGCTTCTTTCACAAAAGTTTGTGATTTTGCTCCGTGAAAAATAATTTGTTCCTGAAGTCCTAAGTTTTGTGTAATCGCTTGTAAATCGGCTTTTTCTTCCCCGTCACCAATAATTTGCAGCTGACATTTAAGTCCATCTAATTGCAGCAACTTCATGGCCATAATGGCGTGTTTAATGCCCTTTTTTTCCGTTAAACGAGCGACAATGAGTACATTTAATTCGTTTGAAAGGTTTTGTTTAGGAGAAAAAGGAAATTGGTGAATATCTACTCCCATATGATGGACTTTAATTTGATGTTCATTCGCCCCAAGCTGAACTAAAATTGTTGCAAAAAATTGGCTGATAGGGCATATAATCGCGTTCGTTTGAAATAAGAAACGATAAAAGGATTTTCCTCTTTTTTGAATGGTTCGCGTTAAATCATAACCGTGGAAAAAAGTAATTAATTGTCCGCTTAAAATATTTTGATCACATAAAATGCTCGCGAGAAGCCCGATATTTCCGTAGTGTGCAATAATAAAATCGTAGTTTCCTGTAGGGCACTTTGCACTAGCTACAGCAGGCTGCAAACGAAATACGATTTTGCCATATTTGATAGGATTAAGGGCTCGACAAAAACTTTTTTTTAACTGTTTAGATACAGATA
>NZ_ALWW01000074.1 GCF_000344175.1 Listeria fleischmannii subsp. fleischmannii LU2006-1
AGGCTAGTGTGGTTTAATTCGTGCTGGGAATTTAGCAACGCCAGCGAGTGCCTCCACGTCCCCGTATTCATCAATCGTTTCATGATCATGTCCTTGTACCATTTCGGAAAATTGGTGTGCCATATGGATAGCCTCATCTTCCGTATGCCCGATAACACTTTCTGTCATCATGGAAGCACTGGCCATCGAAATCGAACATCCACTTCCCGTAAAGCTTGCTGCTGTAATAACATTATCATCGAGCTTTAAATGCAAATGAATTTCATCACCACATGTCGGGTTATTTAAATCAATCGTAACGTTTGACTCCGCGAGCTCTCCTTTATTCCGAGGGTTCTTGTAATGGTCCATAATCACTTGTCTATAAAGCCCATCTAATTTACGACTCGTCATAAGCCAAAATACTCCTTTGTCAACTTTAATCCTTGAATAAACGCATCCACTTCTTCTTTTGTATTATAAATATAGAAACTCACTCGAGCCGTTGAATTTACGCCAAGCCATTTCATCAGCGGTTGGGCACAGTGATGCCCCGCTCTAATAGCAATTCCTTCTTCGTCAAGAACAGTCGCCAAATCGTGCGGATGAACGCCCTCCAAATTAAATGTCACAAGACCAGCGCGCTTATTCGCATCCAGCGGCCCGTAAATCGTAATGCCCGAAATCTTCTGCATTTCAGCTAACGCATAACGAACAAGTTCCCCCTCGTGTAAATGCACAGCATCCATACCAATTTCCGTTAAATAATCAATCGCCGCACCAAGCGCAATTTGTCCTCCAATCGTCGGTGTCCCCGCTTCAAATTTCCACGGCAACTCCTTCCACGTTGAATCATACAAATTCACAAAATCAATCATTTCGCCGCCAAATTCAGTCGGTTCCATTTTTTCCAAAAGTGCTTTTTTCCCGTATAAAACACCCGTCCCAGTTGGCGCCAGCATTTTATGTCCCGAGAACGCATAGAAATCTACATCAAGAGCCGCTACATCCACCGCCATATGCGGAACAGCTTGCGCCCCGTCAACAACAATGACAGCCCCATTTTCATGTGCGATTTGAGCTATTGCCTGAATCGGCGTAATCGTTCCCAGTACATTTGAAACATGCGTAATCGCTACAATTTTCGTTTTAGCGCCAATAACGGAAGCCGCTTTTTCTACAGAAATAGAGCCGTCTTCTTCTGGTTCGATAAATTTAAGTGTCGCCCCTGTGCGTTTTGCAAGCTGTTGCCACGGGATAAAATTACTATGATGTTCTACGTGTGAAATAACAATCTCATCCCCACTCGAAATATTCGCTGCCCCGTAGCTATCCGCTACCAAATTGAGTCCCGTCGTCGTGCCTCGTGTGAAAATAATCTCCTTTGTATGGCTAGCCCCGATGAATGCCCGAACTTTTTCCCGTGCACCCTCGTAAGCATCTGTCGCGCGTCCAGCAAGCGTGTGTACACCTCGGTGGACGTTCGCATTATCCATTTCATAGTAAGAAACGAGCGCATCCACCACTTGCTTTGGCTTTTGTGCAGTCGCCGCGTTATCTAAATAAACAAGCGGCTTTCCGTTAACTTCCTGCTCCAATATTTTAAAGTCAGAGCGAATTTTGGCGAAATCTTTCATTTAACGCACTTTCCCTTCGATAACTTCCTTTAACATCACTTTTACGCCTTCAATTGGCAATTGTTTCACAACAGGGTCAAGGAATCCGTGAATCACAAGACGTTCAGCTTCCTGTTTTGAAATACCTCGGCTCATCAAATAAAACAACTGAACCGGATCAACCCGACCAACCGAAGCCGCATGACCTGCGACAACATCATTTTCATCAATTAAAAGAATCGGATTAGCATCACCACGCGCACCCTTACTTAACATAAGAACGCGGGATTCTTGCTGTGCATCAGACTTCGAAGCGCCATGCTTAATATGTCCAATTCCATTAAAAATCGTCGTAGCCTTATCTTTCATTACTCCATGGGATAAAATAGTCCCAGTAGAGGCTTTCCCGTAATGAGTGACTCTTGTCGTCACGTTTTGTGTCTGCTTCCCTCGTCCAACCGTTACCGTCTTCACGTCGCCAGTTGAACCGTCACCCATCAAATTCGTGACATTTTCATTAATCGTATCACCGTCATTCATTAAGCCTAGTGCCCATTCAATAGAAGAATCCGCCCCAATATGACCGCGACGATTCACATAGGTCGTCACACCTTTTGAAAGGTTATCAACAGCACCAAATGTAATACGCGCGTTTTGGCAGGCAATTACTTCTTCTACAATGTTTGCAATTCCCGCGCCTTCCTCATCAAGTGAAACATAATTTTCAACATAGGTAACGGAACTATTGTCATCCGCTACTAATAAAACATGATTCACAAGTGGTTTACTCGCATCTGCTTGAACAAAAATCGTTTGAATCGGCTCAGTAATTTCCACATTTTTCGGTACATATAAAAATACGCCACCATTTACAAGCGCGGCATGAAACGCCGTCAATTTATGCTCATCCACTTGTACCGCATCTTTCATAAAATATTGTTTAAAAAGATCCGTGTGTTCTTTTGCAGCTGTTACAATATCCGTTAAAATAACGCCCTTGTCACGCAACTCTTTTTTAAGTTGTAGCCTTGCCGGACGCGCATCCACTTGTATATAATAGTTCGCATCTTGATTATCTAAATCAACTAAATTCGTTACTTTTTCCGCTAATTCTTCGTTTGAAATTCCCGTGCTAGCTCCTTCAAATGTATCGAATTTTGTAAAATTCCAACGTTCAATCTTCGTTTTATCCACAAAAGGCAAGTCTAATTCACTTGCTAATTTCCAAGCTGCCAAGCGACTTTCGGTTAAAAAAGTTGGTTCGCTGGCATCTTCAGAAAAAGCGCGGATAAAATCATTCCCTGCGATTACATTTTCTGCCATGATTTTAACCCCACTTTCCTTATTTTTCGACTACGTCGTCTTCTTCTTCAAATTCAATGCCAAGTTCTTGCTTAATCCAGTCATAACCTTCTGCTTCTAAGCGTTTAGCAAGTTCTGCGCCGCCTTCTTTCACAACTTTCCCTTGCATCATAACATGCACAAAATCTGGTTCAATATAATTTAAAAGACGTTGGTAGTGGGTAATAATAAGGCAGCCAAATCCTTCGCCGCGCATAGCATTTACCCCTTTAGATACAACTTTAAGTGCATCAATATCAAGACCAGAGTCAATTTCATCTAAAATCGCAATCTCAGGCTCAATCATTAGGAGTTGCAAGATTTCATTACGCTTTTTCTCCCCACCAGAAAATCCTTCGTTTAAATAGCGTTCAGCCATTTCTTCGTCCATATCTAAAAGTTCCATTTTCTCATCTAGTTTACGAATAAACTGCATGAGTGGAATTTCTTTTCCTTCTTCTCGTCTGCTGTTGATTGCTGCACGAATAAATTCGGCATTAGTTACCCCACTAATTTCACTTGGATATTGCATCGCTAAAAACAGACCGGCGCGTGCGCGTTCATCAACTTCCATCTCCAGCACATCTTCTCCGTCGAGTGTAATCTGTCCTTTTGTTACCTCATATTTAGGGTGACCCATAATAGCCGCGGAAAGTGTTGATTTCCCAGTTCCGTTTGGCCCCATAATCGCATGGATCTCTCCAGTTGAAATTTCAAGGTTCACACCTTTTAAAATTTCTTTTCCTTCTATTTCAACATGTAAATCTTCTATCTTAAGTGTTGACATTCAAAATACCCTCCCTAGTTTGTTTTGCGTGCAATTTCGCATAATTCCAGTTTAGTATAATTCTAATTTGTTTACAACTATAAAAAACTACACAGCTAATCATCCAACCTTCATTTTACTATGAATAACACAAATTTTCCACTTCACTTTAAATTATCATTTTTCAAGATGTATTTGAGAATCTCTACTCATTTTTACTTACATTGTTTCACTCAAACAAGGAGAAACTAGCTTTTCCCCATAAAAAAAGAGGTTGTTTATTCCGTTATGATATGTTAATGTTAAGCTAGCGTAATATTATTGAAACATTAATTTATTTATGTAATATTAGATTGTAGAAAAACTCAAAGTTTACGCAAAACAAATCGACGCACGCATTGATATGACGACTGACATCGGAGGAGATTTTTATGCAAAAAAGAATACTAGGCGTTGTCCTGTTATTCTTCTTTCTCTCATTAAGTGGATGTAGTACGCCTAAGTCCGATTTTACAACGGCACTACGCAAATTAAGTACAAATGAAACGTATACACTAGATGCGAAATTATCAATTAATAAAGCATCTACTAAATATGAAAAATTATTAGACGTAGACTACTTAGACACAACAAAATTAAATCTTAAGCTTTCAAAAGATAACGAAAACGATATCTCTCATTTACAGACAAATATCGCTTGGCATGGTCAGTCTATTGACCTTGAAACCATTCAAGATAACAAAAACGGACTGATTTATCTGCCTGTGAATTCATTATATCGTTTTGCTCAAAATTCTGAAGATTTTCTTAGCGAGAGAGCGAAGCAGGTCTATACAACCGCTCTAAATCAAAATGAACAATTAAAAGGAAAATATTTTGATGTTTATTCTGCACTACAGAATATTTCCAATCAACCCATTAATCCTGAAAACGTTCAGGTGCAAGCAGAACAAATTAAACTGTTAGAAGAAAAATCAAGTATTACCTTATACGAATTTATGAACAATCTTGATGATAATCGTTTTAAAACAAAGCCAGACGGTACGTTTGAAATTTCGATTCATAAAGATGATCTTGTCCAATTAAATGACGAGCTACTTAAAACTTGGAATAAAAACGGCGCGATTATTTCCCTTCTTTCAGACAAAAATCAAGTTTCAACAAGTAGAGCGAAGGAAATTTGGCGAGACTACCAAAATGAAACGCGGCGTTATTTTAAAGAATTAGAAAAAGATGAACATCGCCATCTTGATATTCTTATGACACTAACGCCTGATGAGAAAATGGGTATTCGTAAACTTAATTTGGATACCATTTACAAAGACGATGCGACACAGGATGCTTTTGATGTTAATTTAGAACTTAACTGGTCACCTTATGAAAAAGTAACCGAGCTACCAAAAAAAGATGACATTGTCACTAAAAAAGAATTAGATAAAATGATATCTGACGGATTAAAAACATATTTAGCAGAACAAAAAAAATAAACCGAAACCACGCAATCAGCTTGTGAATGCGTGGTTTTTCATTAAAAAAATTCTTTATTAACCGTATGAATGGTTTTCTCCATGTTTTCGTGCATTTTTGTGTCTTCAAGTAACATCATCGAAATAATGTCCATCACATACATAAGCGAAAACTGGCTATTCACAAAATATTGATTGCTGACAAAAAGGCTATTGTAGACTGGAATGTTAATGTCGCTTAACTCTACCATTTCATTTTTTTCAAAACTCGTAAACGTGACAATTTTACTTCCATTTTCTTTCGCCTTTTTTAGCGTGCTGATGAGTTCAAGTGTATTTCCTGAATTTGAAATCCCGATAACAATATCAGATGGTTTAGTAATGGCCCCTGTAATAATCATCATATGCGATTCATTTAGCCCTGTTGCATTTAATCCCATCCGAATAAACCGTTGAGACATTTCAATGGCCGTTAGCCCAGAGCTACCTAATCCGCAAATATATACGCGGCCTGCAGAACGAATGAACTGAACAACTTTTCGAATCTCCTCTTTATCAATCATTTCCACCGTATTATCAATCACTTTATGATAAAACGAGTATACATCTTCAAAAATATCTTCATAACCGGCTTTTGGTAAGTCTCTGGATGCCGTATTGATTTTAATTTTCAAGTCAACAAAACTATCACAACCAAGTCGCTTTCCAAAACGCGTAATCGTAGCACTAGACGTTTTGGTTTTTTTCGCCAAGTTAGTGATAGTAATGTTTTGAATGGCATTACTTTCCTCTAAAATATATTTCGCCACCTTCCGCTCTTTTAGCGGCAGAACATTATACATTTGCTGGATTTTTTGTAAGATATTCACGACACACAACCTTCTTTGGTTAAAAAGTGATAGAGCGCTCCGACCATCCCCGCTTCATTTCCAAGTGTAGCAAACTGAACGTTTGCATTAAAAGAAGGTGAAACAAGCTGATTTAAAAGTGCCTCTTCAATACGCGGCTTAAAATAGTCTTTTTGTTCCATAATACCACCGCCAAGGATAATCACCTCTGGATTAAGAACATAAATTAAATTTACAAGACCCGCTGTAAGATTGTCAATCCAAACCCCAAGTAAGGCCTGCATTTTTTCATTTCCACCTTGCGCCTCCGCCATAATTTGCCTTCCTGTTAAATCCGTTCGACTAAAAAGAGCATTCGCCTTTTTCACAAGTGCGCTAGTTGACGCCAACTCTTGATAATCATTGCCATTAATTTGCATATAACCAATTTCAAGCGCACGGTTTCCTGCCCCTTTAAAAAGCTTCCCTTCCGATAAAAAGGCGCCGCCGATGCCTGTTCCAATCGTGAGGCATAAAACGGATCCACCACTCGCTACTTTTCCTGAATAAAATTCGCCAAGTGCCGCGCAGTTTACATCATTTTCAACATGACAAGTAATTTGGGAGGCTTCTTCAATTTGCGCTTTTATTTTTGTACCCGTATAAGCCGGAATCGTATAGCCTGCATAACTAATTTCGCCTCGTTCAGAGTCCACAACACCTGCTGTCGAAATCGCAATACCATCTAATTTATCTTGTTCATGACGAATAATATTGAGTACCGTCTCCATTATAAAATTATCCGTTTCGCTTAGCCGTGTTTTTTCAGTTTGAATCGGTGTTAGACGTTTTCCGGCCTGATCGTACTTTGCAAATTTAATAGCCGTTCCGCCAATATCAAAACACAGATATTTTTTCAATCCAAACACCCCCGTATTTAGGATTTTATAAGTTCTTCGTAAAATTCCTTTTCCGTTTTTGCTTGAATAAGCCGGTTAATACGCTCTTCTTCCATTAACACTTCTGCCAGTTCACCGAGAAGTTCCAAATGGTCATCCGCACTCGCCCCTGCAAGCGTAATAATTAAATAAATCGGATCGAATAACTCGCTTCCAAATGCCACTCCTTCTTTTAAAGTAGTAAAAGTAAGACCATTTTGATTCACCCCAAACTCCGGTCTAGCATGGGCCAGCGCAATATGTTTTGCAATCACAATATATGGCCCGTTTTCGTGCATCGACCGAATCATAGCTTCCACATAAGATGGCTCAATCGCCCCTCTATCCAATAATTTCGCCGCAGCTTTTCGAATAGCCGCCTCCCAGTTGCTAGCCGACACACCAATTTCAACATCCTCAATTTTCACCTTATTTAGCAGCATGCTTATCCACCTCATTTTTTAATTTTTCTACATCGAAACCCTCTAAAGAATCAATCAAACGATAATTTGGGGTTAAATCACTATGTTTTGTAACCTCATTAGGGACAACAATAACGGGAATTTCTGCCTGGTTCCCCGCTTTCAACCCATTTTTAGAGTCCTCAATAATCATCGCTTCTTCTTTCGTTACGCCTAGTTTTTGGATGGCCGCCTGAAATAAATCCGGTGCCGGCTTAATCCGTTTAACATCTTCTGCCGTCACAATAATATCAAAGAATTCGAGTAGCTCTAAACGCGTCAAATGTGAAACTGGTTTTTCACGCATCGATGAAGTTGCCAGTGCCAATTTTAAGCCCGCTTGTTTCACCTGTTTGATAAACGAAACAACGCCATCTTTAGGCGGTAGGTCCTTACTTCGTTCCATAAATTGTTTTTTTGTTTCCTCGGCAAATTTAGTTCGATCAACGCGAATTCCTTTTTCTTCCGCTAATTGTTTGAAAAACGCATCATCACTTGCTCCTACGCAAATTAAAAATTCCTCTATCGACACGTGATAATTTTGTTCTTTTTGCAACCATTCTTTAAAAATGTCATACCAAATGACCTCTGTATCCACAATCACTCCATCAAAATCCATAATAATGGCTTTAAGCATGTTTTCCCTCCTTGAAACAACTAAAATTTGGAAGGGATACGCTTCTAAAATGTTCCCTTCCAAATCCTTTTTATTTTTYCTTTTACGATCTTYCACCAGATGATAATCATTTCTGCATATTCTGGTGCGTTTAAATAATCAA
>NZ_ALWW01000075.1 GCF_000344175.1 Listeria fleischmannii subsp. fleischmannii LU2006-1
GATGTGGCTATCGCTTTCAACCTTCAAAAATCGTATAGGATCCGAGTGGGGTAAATTTTTAACACCTGCTTTTGCTTATTTTTATTCTTTATTTTAATTATCGCGTTCACTTGTGAAGCCGCTAGGGGAACAAACTGCTCCGAAAGGGGAGTATATTGCGTCTCCGTTTTCCACGGGTTTCATAGATGGGTATAATACGATGGATGCCCTTGCTTCTTTAGTATTTGGGATTATTGTGATTAATGCGATAAAATCCTACGGGGCTAAATCAAAACGCGACATTGCTGCTGCTTGTTTAAAAACAGGACTCATCGCGGTAGGGTTTTTGGCTATCATTTATATTTTTGTGGCCTATATCGGTTCCATGAGTGTGAACCGCCTCGGATTATTCGATAACGGGGGACCTATTTTATCCGGAGCAGCTTTCGTTTTATTTTGGTTTTTGGGGTAAAATTTTACTTGCGCTTATTATTACGCTTGCTTGTTTAACAACGAGTATTGGGCTTATTACAGCCTGTGCGAGTTATTTCCAAAAGTTACTGCCGAAAATGAAATATCAAACGTATGTGATTCTATTTTCTGCTTTTGCCTGCCTTGTCGCAAACGTTGGGCTTGCTAATTTAATTAAATTTTCGCTACCCATCTTAATGATGATTTATCCACTCACGATTGTACTGATTTTACTGACCTTCCTTAACCCGCTGTTTAAAGGGCGCCGAGTGGTTTATGTCACAACGATATGTGTTACGGCCATCATTTCAATTTTAGAAGGTGCTAAAGCGATTAAACTTCCAATTGACGGGATCCACACATTCTTTAGAGGTTTCATTCCATTTTACGATATTTCAATGGGGTGGATTACCTTCGCGATTGTCGGCTTCATTGTCGGATGTATTTTAGCGATTTTCACAAAACCAACAACTGAACTTATTCAAAATGAAATTAACGTTTAGGAGTTATGCTGATGTTTTCGATTTTAATAAGTATTCTTTTAATTGCCACGCCGTTTTTCTTGATCTGGCTAGGGCTTTATATGTTTAAAAAAAGAAACAGCCGCTACTAGCGCGGCTGTCAGACTGCTGGCAAACGGCAATCTTCGTCGTTAAACCTCCGTTCCGGTGCTCACGTACTCGAGTACGCTCCGCTCCGGTACTCGGATTTGCCTAGAATCTCACCATTTGTCAGCAGTCTGATTTTGGTGAGAATCGTTTTGTTTTGCGTAAACTTTGAGTTTTTCTACAAGCTGACAGCCGCACAATTAGCGCGGCTGTTTTTCTATAGGCCGATGATCGAACTTAGCTTCTTCAAGTGGGACCATCTTGGTTTTCTTTGTTAATTTATATGAGAGCCAAAAGATGAAAAAGATTGGAAGTCCGATGTAAGAAATACCAATTTTTTGCCACCAGGCGGCATCTGTGAAGTCAGGATGTAAAAAGGAATTGTAATCTTGACCGATAATCACGAGAATACATAAAACAAGGGCTAAAATTGGTCCGAACGGGAAAAATTTAGCGCGATATTTTAATTCGCTTAAATCGTGACCTTGTTTGATAAAAGCGCGACGGAAACGATAATGACTAATGGCGATGCCAACCCAGGCGATAAAGCCCGTTAAACCGGATGCGCTTAGCAACCACGTATAAATAATGGTTCCATTTTCACTTAAGGTAGTCACAAAAGTAAGCGCACCAACAATCGTAGTCACAACAAGCGCTGCCATTGGAATCCCGCGTTGATTTACTTTAGAGAGAAATTGAGGCGCTTTGCGGTCTTTCGCCATCGACCAAAGCATACGTGTTGAGGCATATAAACCAGAGTTTCCGGCGGATAAAACACTCGTTAAAATAACAGCATTCATAACTGAAGCCGCAAAGGCTAAACCAGCTTTTTCAAAAACAAGGGTGAAAGGACTGATAGCCACATCCGTTGCTTCCCCACCGAGTAAATTCGGGCTTGTATAAGGAATAATTAGACCAATAACGAAAATCGCAAAAATATAAAAGAGCAAAATACGCCAGAAAACTTGTTTAATCGCCTTTGGAACGCTTTTTTCAGGTGTTTCACTTTCACCCGCTGCAATCCCCACGAGCTCTGTCCCTTGGAAGGAAAATCCGGCGATGAGGAATGTTCCAAGTATCGCGAAAAATCCACCTTTAAATGGTGCCTCCCCAATTGTAAAGTTCTTAAAACCGATAAATTCGCCGCCTAGAATGCCAAAAATGGTTAATACACCCACAATAAGAAAGACAATCACAGTGGCCACCTTAATGATAGAAAACCAGTATTCGGACTCCCCGTAAGCACGAACAGACAGTGCATTTAATCCAAAAATAAGAACTAAGAAAATCGCACTCCAAAGCCAAGCCGGCGTATTCGGCAACCAAAATTGGACGATGAGAGCGGCGGTTGAAATATCAACAGCAAGCGTAATGGCCCAGTTAAACCAGTAATTCCAGCCGAGCGCAAAGCCAAAAGCAGGGTCTACAAACCGCGATGCATATGTACTAAATGAGCCTGAGACGGGCATATACGTCGCCATTTCGCCAAGACTCGTCATAAGAAAGAAGACCATTAATCCAATGGCAGCATACGCTACAAGCGCTCCGCCTGGTCCAGCTGTTGCAATGGCATTCCCACTCGCAAGAAATAGCCCCGTTCCGATTGATCCGCCAATCGCAATCATGGACAAATGTCGTGTTTGAAGAGAACGTTTAATCTCTCCACTTGATTTTTTTTCCAAAATAAAAACTCCTTTTTGTCTGAATTACGCGCTGTTTCAGGACTTTTACATCATATCAAAAACCCCGTCCTTATGAGCTATAAGAACGGGAATAACATACAAAAGCATCCTTGTCAGATAGCGCACCTACTAAAATAGACTATTCTAGTAGCAGTCCGGCCGCTTTCACAAACCGTCCCAACCAAATAAACCGCAAAAATTTATTTGACTTCGGCAAAACTCCTTTTTGATTCCCATCCTTAGCGTTTCGCGCGCTTCAAGAAACCTACTCGTGATTTTTGCAACCTCTACCTCAAAAATGTTGAGGATTTTATTAAATTACTTGTACTATCTTAAAGGAAAACCCTTAATAAATCAACCCTTTCTTAAAAATTAGGCAAGATATGAGGTTGACAAAAATTCTCCTAACTTGTATTCTGAAATAGAAAGAAAGTATTGCGTCCAAACAAATAATCGAGGTGCTTTTTGTGAGTGTAGTCGTATCTTAAATTAGGAAAACGAACCAAATAAAATTTCCGAGAACGAAAGCTTATTTGGTCTGCCTACCGAAGATACCTAACTCTTTCAAAAAACATTTGGATTATGTGTATCATAATTTGATATGTTTACTGAAACTGCAAAGGTCTTTGCAGTTTTTATTGCACCTCTTAGCCCTTTAGGGCATAGAGGTGCAATATAAGACCGAACGTAGTGAGGTGTTAATCCAAGAGGCCTCTTAGTCCAATAGGGCATAGAGGTGCAATATAAGACCGAACACAGCGGTCAAGGATTCTCCAGTTCACAACGTCTAAAGGTGCCATACAAAACTGAAATGAAAAATAAGTGACACTACCCTAAAATAAAATCAGGACGCAAAAACAGGTATCTTCCACTTTTATATGAAGGAGATTGGAAGAAATGAATTTAGAAACCTATCAAAAATTAGGATTTAACGATTTAATGATGCGACTTAGTGAAAATTGTGTGAGTCAAGTGGCGAAGGAAAAAGCGCTAGGTGCATCTATTTATAAAACGAAAAAAACAATCACACATAAATTACAAGAAACATCTGAAGCGCGTGCGATTTTAAACAGTGGACAAAATTTACCACTTGCAGGCGTCAGTCACATTGATCAACTTCTTGGTAAAATTGATCGGGGGCAGGAACTCATGCCTCAAGAACTTACTGAAATAGCTGATTTTCTGCGGAGTACAAGACGGGTACAGCAGTTTATGGAAAAAAATGAACATATTGCCCCTATCTTAACGGGCTATTCGACAAGCATTCAAAGTTTTATTGAAATAGAAGATGAAATTTATGCGGCGATACGAAATGGTGAAGTGGTAGATGAGGCGAGCCGTGCGTTACGAAAAGTTCGAAAAGCGATTTTAGAAACGCAAGAAAAAATCTCTATGCGGCTTGAAAAATTTATGAAGAATAGCCAAAACCGTAAATATATTCAAGAATTTTTTGTTAGTAAAAAAAATGAACGCTATACGGTGCCAATTAAAGCGAGCTTTCAGAAATTTGTTCCGGGTTCAGTAGTGGATTCTTCCGGAAAAGGCATGACCGTTTTTATTGAGCCGGAAGCCGTTCAGAAGTTAAATGACGAATTAATTGGCCTTTACGCGTGGGAAAGTGCCGAAGTGTATCAAATTTTAATGACTTTAACCGGAAGTGTTATTGAAAAATTAGACGGAATTAAGCATAACAAAGATGTTATCGCAGAATTTGATTTTATTTTTGCAAAAGGGAAGTTATCTAGACAGATGGAAGGCATTTCGCCAAATATCAATCAAAATGGTAGAATTTGGCTGAAAAATGCGCGGCATCCATTTCTTTTAGGTACAGACAATGTTCCCTTGCAATTTGAAATTGGCGAAGCATATCGTAGCTTGATTATTACGGGGCCGAATGCCGGCGGGAAAACGGTTGTACTGAAAACGATTGGGTTGTTTACACTGATGACCATGGCCGGCCTGCATATTCCCGCTGATGAGGGAGCAGAAATGGCGATTTTTGATCATGTTTTCGTGGATATCGGCGACAACCAAAGTATCGAAAATGCCCTTAGCACGTTCTCCTCGCACATGCGAAACATTGCTGATATCGTATCACGTACAAATAAACAAACCCTTCTTCTTTTTGATGAAATTGGAAGTGGGACTGAGCCAAATGAAGGGGCGGCACTTGCCATTGCCATTTTAGAAGCATGTTACAAAAAAGGCGCCACAACAATTGCTACGACCCATTATGCGGAAATTAAAAAATACGGTAGCGAACATCCCGATTTTATGAACGCTAAAATGGCGTTTAATCAGGAGACGCTTGAACCCAAATATCAGCTCATTATTGGCGAATCTGGGGAGAGTAATGCGCTTTTTATTGCCCGTAAGATGAACTTGGATGATAAAATTATCCGCCAAGCAGCGCGTTATATGACTTCAAAAGATTATCAGTATGAAAAAATGACGATTCAAAAAGTGGAACAAGACGTGAGCGACGTGCCCGTTGTTTTTCAGAAAGGGGACCGGGTGGAGCTTTCAGAAACAAAAGAAGTGGGGCTTGTCTATGCACAAGATAAGGATATCGTGACCGTTTTTGTGGGTGAGAAGCAAGTGGATGTACGCGCCAAAAGATTGACTAAACTGGCTAGCGCGAGCGACTTATACCCAGCCGACTACGATTTGGACTCCCTTTTTGTATCATTTGCCGAGCGAAAAGAAGCGCATGATTTTGCGCGCGGTTCGAAAAAAGCGCTTCGCAAGGTGCAGCAGGAAATAAAACGCACATTAGAATAATAGAAGAAAGAGGTCAGAGATTACGCTGGCTTCTTTTTTTGAGCAAGATTTATTTGTTATTAAAAATATTAATTAAAATTATTAATTATTACTATTTTATTTAATAGCAAAAATCTTTTATACTAAAAGTAAGTTAGGATGAGAAGGGGGATAAAAATGATTTTGCGAAACAAAGTTTTTGGTATGCGGCGGTGGTGACACTAATTTGTTCGCTTGCCGGAAAATATTTGGCACTTTTACCAGGATTTAATTTAGTTGGCGCACTTGTTATAGCGCTTTTGTTTGGAATGCTTTTTCAAGTGAGTCGCCCCATCATTCAAAAAAGTGAAGTGGGGATGGCCTTTATTTCCAATAAATTTTTACGTTTAGGTATTATTTTGTTAGGTTTTCGGCTTAATTTAAAAGTGCTTGCAGAATCAGGCGTTAAGACGATTTTGTTAGCTCTTGTTGTTGTTAGTGGCATGATTTTTTTAACCTATTATCTATGTCGTTTATTTAAAGTGGATGAAAAGCTTGCGATTTTAACGGCGAGTGGTTGCGGGATTTGCGGCGCGGCAGCTGTGATGGGTGTGTCACCTGAGGTGAAGGCAAATAAAGATGATTCGGTATTAGCGGTAGCAGTTGTATGTATTTTGGGAACTGTTTTTACACTGATAGAAATTGGATTAAAACCGTGGCTAGGTTTGTCTCCTGTGCAATTTGGCGTAATGAACGGAGCTTCGCTACATGAGATTGCCCATGCGGTAGCAGCAGGTGGATCAGGCGGAACAGCTTCACTTGATGCGGCGCTTATTACGAAATTATCACGCGTGATTTTACTGGCGCCTGTCGCTATCGTTGTCGGCATGTGGTTTGGACGCAAGGAGAGCCGCGCGGAGGGAAAACGTAAATTACCCATACCATGGTTTATGGTTGGCTTTTTAATAGCCAGTGTTTTAGGAACATATCTACCACTTTCAGAAGCGCTTTTAAATGGGCTTGTTAGTGCGGCGTATATTTTTCTTGGGATGGCAATGGCGGCGCTTGGCATGAGTGTAAACTTTAAGGTGATTCGGACGCGTGGGGGCAATGTTTTCTTAGCGGCTAGCATTAGTTCAGCTGTGCTGTTTGGTTTTTCATTTTTGGCAAGCAAATTCTTTTTTTAAGCAGGGGGAGAAGTTATGTTTCAGCTTTTAGAGACATTTACGACGGTTTATGAGGAGCAAAATTTTACGAAAGCAGCGAAAAAATTATATATTTCACAACCTACCATCTCGGTTCATATTGAAAAGTTAGAGCGTGATCTCGGAGTAAAACTATTTATACGTAGCGGGAACAACCGAATTGCACCTACGAAAGCGGCTGATTTTTTATATGAAAAAGCAAAACAAATGAAAAATAATTGGAGTAACGTATTAAGCGAACTTTCACGTCTTGATGGAACGCTTCGGAAGAAATTTAAAATTGCAGCCTCACAAACTATTGGTGATTTTTTGTTGCCTCAAATTTTGAAACCGCTGAAAATTCAATTTCCGTACGTGGATTTTAATTTTTTTATTGAAAACTCAAACCGCGTTTTTCATTCAGTCCATATGCTAGATGCCGACATTGGCCTTGTAGAATCGCCTGAAATCGTGCCGGGTGTCAAACGGGAGATTTTTATGTGGGATGAAATGGTCGTTTTTGGGGCCGCAGAAAATAAGACGTGGATTTACAGAGAAAAGGGTTCAGGGATACGTGATTACATGGACCAGTATTTACTTATGGAAAATATCCAACCTGAAGAAAAAATGATTATGAACCATAACGCTATGATTCACCAGGCGATAGAGCTTGGACTTGGTCGCACACTGCAATCCAAATTCGTGACGCACTCTAAACATGTACCGCAAGAAAAAACGAGTTTAAATCGTCCTTTTTACTTAATTACAAGCGAACAGAATCGAAATTTAGATTTAGACTTAAAAGAAAGCATTTTCAAGCTTTTAGCGGAGTTAAAGTAAAAATCTCATGAGAATTATATAAGTTTTTTTACATTTTGACACTACTTTCCTCAAAAATATAGTAACATAGAGGGTAGAGATGTTTGAGAGGAGACTATGTGGTGGAACAACAACCTTCAGTAAATGAACTAAAAGAGTGGCGCGACCTCATGTTAATGCATCGGTTTGCACTAGAGGAAGTTAATACGAAACTTAAAATTTTAAATGAGGAATTTCAAATTTTTACATGATTATAATCCGATGGAACATATAAAWWCGCGTGTAAAATACTTTTGAAAGTATTGGG
>NZ_ALWW01000076.1 GCF_000344175.1 Listeria fleischmannii subsp. fleischmannii LU2006-1
ATTAAAGTTGATGTCAAAGGAGTAATTTGGGACTTAGTGAGAAGTCGGTAATTATGATAGGGATTATAGAGAAGCAGATTATGGACCATTGACAAGAACCTCGGAATAAAGGAGGAGCTCGCGGAGTCAAACGTTACGATTGATTTAAATAACCCGACATGTGGTGATGAAATTCATTTGCATTTAAAGCTCGATGATAATGTTATTACAGCAGCAAGCTTTACGGGAAGTGGATGTTCGATTTCGATGGCCAGTGCTTCCATGATGACAGAAAGTGTTATCGGGCATACGGAAGATGAGGCTATCCATATGGCACACCAATTTTCCGAAATGGTACAAGGACATGATCATGAAACGATTGATGAATACGGGGACGTGGAGGCACTCGCTGGCGTTGCTAAATTCCCAGCACGAATTAAATGTGCCACACTAGCCTGGAAAGCTTTAGAGCGAGCGATTTATGAAGAAAAAATGCGTTAAAGGAGGAGTAAATTATGACTGAAATTCCAGATATTGGCGAATACCAATATGGATTCCATGATAAAGATACATCCGTTTTCCGTACAGAACGCGGTTTAACGGAAGATGTTGTACGCGAAATTTCAAAAATTAAAGAAGAGCCTGAATGGATGCTCGACTTCCGTTTGAAATCGCTAGAGCAATTTTATAAAATGCCTATGCCAACTTGGGGCGGGGACCTTTCAGAGCTTGATTTTGAGGACATTACGTATTATGTAAAGCCTTCTGAACAAACCGTTCAATCTTGGGATGAGGTTCCGGAAGAAATTAAACGCACGTTTGATAAACTGGGGATTCCAGAGGCTGAGCAAAAATATTTGGCAGGTGCCTCTGCCCAGTATGAATCGGAAGTAGTTTATCACAATATGAAAAAAGACTTGGAAGAGCTTGGCATCGTTTTTAAAGATACGGACACTGCGCTTAAAGAAAACGAAGACATCTTTAAAGAATATTTTTCAAAAGTGATTCCGCCTTCTGACAATAAATTTGCTGCGCTAAACTCCGCCGTTTGGTCTGGAGGTTCGTTTATCTATGTACCGCCTGGCGTTAAAATCGACACGCCACTACAGGCCTACTTCCGAATTAATTCCCCGAACATGGGGCAATTCGAACGTACGCTTATCATTGTAGATGAAAATGCGAGTGTCAATTACGTAGAAGGCTGTACCGCTCCTGTTTATACAACAAACTCTCTTCATTCGGCTGTTGTTGAAATTGTCGTAAAACCAGGCGCTTACTGCCGTTACACAACCATTCAAAACTGGGCGAATAACGTTTATAATCTTGTAACGAAAAGAACTTTTGTGGAAGAAAACGGCACGATGGAATGGATTGATGGCAACATCGGTTCTAAACTCACGATGAAATACCCGTCTTGCTACCTAAGAGGAGAGGGCGCGCGTGGTATGACGCTTTCTATCGCCATTGCTGGCAAGGGGCAACGTCAAGATGCCGGTGCGAAAATGATGCATATGGCACCTAACACATCAAGTACGATTGTTTCCAAATCCATCTCCAAGCATGGTGGGAACGTGACCTATCGTGGTATCGTTCATTTTGGTCGTAACGCGGATGGGGCTCGTTCTAATATTGAGTGTGACACGCTTATTATGGACAATGCCTCCACATCAGATACGATTCCGTACAACGAAATTTTAAACAATAATATCTCCCTTGAGCACGAAGCTAAAGTATCAAAAGTGTCCGAGGAACAACTTTTCTATCTTATGAGCCGCGGCGTTTCAGAGGTCGAAGCCACTGAAATGATCGTCATGGGCTTTATTGAACCGTTCACGAAAGAATTGCCAATGGAATATGCTGTTGAAATGAACCGGTTGATTAAGTTTGAGATGGAAGGATCGATTGGGTAGGGAATAGATAAAAACTGCTAAGTATTGATTTATCAATACTTAGCAGTTTTTTGCTTGAGTTGGAATTTTGAATATAAAATAAACTTAACATGATTAGTGAAATATGTGTATTAGATTTATTCTCTTTTGATGGGTATAAATATGAAATAATCTAGTTGTTTTCCACGGCTTTACAGTGATATATCTTTGTACTTGAATTAAAGAGTAATAGGTATTTAAATTATGAAATAGCCTGAATGAACTTGAAATTCAACTTTTTAAATGTTATTATATTCTTGCAATTTGTTAAAAAACTTTATTTATAAATATGCATTCTTTCGAAATAGTTTATAAGAGGCTAAGGAAAACTACTTTATAAATTCTGATTAATGTTTTTTAGTAACGCTCACCTGCTTTTGAGAGGCCTTTAAGAAAGATATAAGTACTGCTATCTCCAAGTAGTTTACAAAGTAGGCAAATATCTTTATTGAATCATCTGGTAATATCAAATAACAACTGATTTGAAGAAGAGAATGAATAAGACAAATTCGTAACATAAGATGACATATATTATAGTATTTCTTTTCGTTATAAAAATTGCTATAATTGGTGTTGAATTATCGGATGACAATAATTCAACATAAAACAACATTCATAATATCATTTGAAGATATTACGGTACTTGAATAAGGGTGGATAAACAATGTATAAAGTAATAGATCTATTTTCTGGAGCTGGAGGACTAAGCTATGGTTTTAGCGTTAATGACTCTTTTAAAATAATAGCTGCTGTTGAAAATAATAAGTTTGCACAAGAAACATATAAAAACAATCATGATACAAATATAGAGATGATGGCGAATATAGAAGATGTTAATTATAAATATCTGTTAGAAACGTATGGTAACATTGATGTTGTAGTTGGCGGACCACCATGTCAAGGTTTTTCGAATGCTAATAGACAGAAGAATGGATTGATTAGTTCAAATAATAATTTAGTCAAAGAATATTTTAAAGCGATTAAATATTTAAATCCTAAAATATTTGTTATGGAAAATGTGAAAATGCTTAAGTCTGAGAAACATCGATTTTATTATTCAAAGAATGACAAAAAAGAAATAGATAGGTTTGATATAAGTTTAAGAAATGAAAGAATTATTATTAGTGAACATAATATTTTTAGATTTGATATTTTAATAATTGCTAAAAAACAAACATATAGAGAATATTTGGTAGATGAAAAATTGTTTAAGGCTCTGAATACACTTAATAACAAAAAAAAGAGATAAAAAAAAGATTGAAAAATTCCTGAAAATGAATTCTGGGCGTTTAGTTGACTTGATGAAGAAAGAATTGGTTACATACTTTAAACCTGAATTTGATATATTTAATAGGGCAATAGAAAATAAAACATATTCCGAAGGTTTTTTTGAAACTTTGGAACAATTCGTGCTTTTTGAGAAATCTATGAAAATTCTTAAAGAAATAGAATCTAACCGTCTAATTCGAGAATATGATGAAGGCGATGATATTGTTTATGCTCATGTCTTGTCATACTCTGTTATTGAATATAGCGATAAAATCCTTGGTAAAGATTATGTTCAAACGAAAAATGTTATCAATGCTCTGAATTTTGGTGTTCCTCAAAAACGTCAGAGGTTTATTTTAATAGGTATAAGAAAAGATATGCTCAATACAGATATATCTAGTTTTTTTAATTATAAATCTGAACAAAGGTTCACTGTGAGAGATGCTATTGAAGATTTGGAAGATATAGCTGTTAATATATCTAATCTCTCTAGTGAAGATGGCATCATAAAAAACAATACATATGAAGATAATGAATATAGGAAAAAAGTTTGTGATTCGAAAAAAATATACAATCATGTTGTTACAAAAACAACAGATGTAGCACTTCAAAGGTTTAAACTTTTAAAGGAAGGGCAGAATTTTCATGACCTTTCGAAAACGATGAAAAATACTTACACAACACCGGAAAGGACACAGAATACTATATATTTAAGGGTTATTTATGATGAACCATCTGGGACTGTCGTAAATGTTAGAAAATCTATGTGGATTCATCCGAAAAAAAATAGAGCAATTAGTATACGCGAAGCCGCAAGATTACAATCGTTTCCAGATAGCTTTATTTTTAAGGGGACTAAAGATTCTCAGTACCAGCAAATTGGTAATGCAGTACCACCGAGAATATCACAAATTTTAGCAGTAGAGATAGAGAAAATATTATCTGAATAAAGGAGAGAGGTAAATGAGAGGAAAGTACAAATGGTCGTTTCCAAGATTGGATGGTGGATTTTCTGAGGGGCTTAATGATGCCGGTGTTGAAACTTTCAAAAATGATGTCTATGAAAGTTTAGCGAAGGAAACAATACAAAATTCAATAGATGCAAGGTTAGACAAAACTAAACCAGTAACAATCAAGTTTGAGCAAAACAAACTTGATGTTCACTCCTTCCCTAATTATCAGCAGTATAGGACAATTTTAGAAGAATGTTTAGAATCTTGGAGAGATAACCCAAAAACTAGGACATTTTTCGAGAAAGCATTACATAGTATTGATAAGGAAACAATAAATATACTTAAAATTAGCGATTTCAATACTACTGGATTAACTGGGTCGAAAGATTTAAAAAATAAGAATAGTAATTGGGTAGGGCTTGTAAAATCAATTGGTAATTCTAACAAAACTATGGGAGATGGAGGGGCATTTGGTATAGGGAAAAATGCGCCATTTGCTTGTTCTTTAATAAGAACTGTTTTTTATAATACTGTAGATAAGGAAGGAATAAGGGCCTTTCAAGGAATCGCAAAATTAGTGAGTCGAACTTCGAATAATCAAGAATTTAGGGGAACGGGCTTTTACGGTGATGTTAGTAAAGATAATGCACCAATATATGATCAAGAAATTAATAAATTGGATTTCTATCAACATTCTTTTTTTTCGAGGGAAAAAACAGGAACTGATGTCTTTATTTATGATTTTTTAGTTGAGAAAAAGTGGGTATCAAAAATTATTCAATCAGCATTAAGGAATTTTTTTGTAGCAATTTTTAATAATTCCCTAATAGTTGAAGTTGAAAATACGATTATTTGCAAGGAAAATTTATTACAAGTTATCAAAGAACAATCAAATTATGAAGAATCTTTACCCTATTTGTATTATTTAGCTATGACTGAAGGTAAGAAATTTCCAAAAGAGGGATATGAGTATGCATCTGATTATGATGGCTTAGAATTATATCTTTTGGAAGGAAAAGATTATCCAAAGCAAGTAGCTATGTTTCGGAAAATAGGGATGAGAATTTTTGATAAAAAGCATTTTCAGGGCGCAACTAATTTTATAGGGCTTTTTTATACAACAGGAGATGATGTTAATCAAAAATTGAGTGAGATGGAGCCGGCAGCGCACGATAAGTGGGAGTATCAGAGATCTCGAGATTATGAGGGAAGAGAAGATTTTAATTCGAGAAAATATTTAACGGGGATTTATGACTGGATGAAAAAGTGTGTTCAAAGTTTAGTCGAGATTTCTAGTACTGAGATATTAGATTTTGAAGGAGCGAGTCAATATTTACCCCTTGAAAGAGAAAGTGATGAATTAAACTTAAAAAATAAGAGAAAAGATACTTTTCCTAAAGAACCAAATAATGATATCTCAATACAAAATGATGGTTTAGTAACAGTAAACTTAAATAGATTTTTCAGAAGAAATCTACTAAACGAAAAA
>NZ_ALWW01000077.1 GCF_000344175.1 Listeria fleischmannii subsp. fleischmannii LU2006-1
TATCCCCGCTCGATAGGCAGGTTGCCCACGTGTTACTCACCCGTCCGCCACTCACCCGACAGAGAAGCAAGCTTCTCTTTGGTTCGTTCGACTTGCATGTATTAGGCACGCCGCCAGCGTTCGTCCTGAGCCAGGATCAAACTCTCTTTAAAATGTAAATCGAATTTGAATACTTATTCAACACCGTGAATAAGTTTCCTTAGCATCACAAATTGACTTTGCTAGCTTCTTACTAGTTTTTTTGGAAACATCTTTTTGTTTCCTGTCCTATGAATTGATTGGTGAAACATCTGTTTCATCGCTTTTTTCATCTTCGTTTTGTTCAGTTTTCAAAGGTCATATCGCTCTTTTGCGACAACTTAATTATCGTATCATGAATAAATTGTTGCGTCAATGAAAAACAAAAAAATTATTTCACCTTTTTTAGAGCTTTTTAAGTTATATAATATCTTGTGAAAAAGTTCAAGGAAAAACTATTTGATTTTGATAACTTTTTCCTCTTCTAATTCTAGAAGAAATTTTAGCATGTAGTCATGTCGTTTCTTGGCGGACTTAATGGCGGTTTTGGTGTGCATCTTATCTTTTAATAGTAGAAGTTTATCATAAAAGTGCGCCACGGTTGTTTCGGAATTTTCTAAATGGTAGTCGAGTGGCGGGCGGGCTTTTGATCCGCCGTAGGTGAAGGCTCGGATGATACCAATGGCTCCGAGGGCATCTAGGCGGTCAGCGTCTTGGACTATTTTTTCTTCGATTGTTTCAGCTAAAATCGGATTTTTGCCTTTTTTATAGGATACGGAATCGATGGCGCGCATTATTTTTTGGATGGTCATGTCATCTAGGCTTGCTTTTGTTAGCCAATCGCGTAATTCCTTTTTAGCCAAAGAAGGGTCTGTCGTTAGCTTTTCATCTGGGTAATCATGGAAAAGTGCTGCCAGTTCAATGATAAGTGGGTCCCCACCCTCAAGTTCAGCAAGTTCTTTCGCGGTGTGATAAACACGCATAATATGTTCAAAGTCATGGCCTGTCCTGTCACCGGCGAACCTTTCTTTCATCCACTGTTTTGCTTCTTCTATTATATCCGGCATTTTACTTTCTCCTTTCTTTTTTCAGATAATTATGTAAAATTAATAATGAGGTGATACATATGTTTGAATTTCAACAAGTGACTTTTACTCGGGGAGAAAAACAAATTTTAAAACAGATTAATTGGATGGTGAACGCAGGCGAAAAATGGGCGATGCTCGGTTTAAACGGCGCCGGAAAAACTACTTTACTTAAGCTTTTAAATGGCTATATTTGGCCTAGTAGCGGAAAACTTCAAGTTCTTGGAGAGTGGTTTGGGGAAACCTCTTTGCCAGAACTGAGGAAGTCCATCGGCTGGGTGAGTAGCGCCATGCAATATCAGCTTAAAGATTATGAAACGGCGGAGCAAATTGTCCTTAGCGGTAAGTATGCGAGCATCGGGCTTTATCAGCCAGTTTCAAAAGCAGATATCGATCAGGCGAAAACGATTCTCTTGTCTGCTGGGGCTAGCTCGCTAATCGGCAAGACCTACGCGACACTTTCACAAGGTGAGCGCCAACTTGTTTTGATTGCCCGCGCACTTATGGCGGACCCTAGGTTGCTTATTTTAGACGAACCGTGTAGTGGCCTTGATTTATTTGCTCGTGAAAAGTTGCTTCATCAAGTGCAGAAGATTGCTGCTAGCGATAAAACGATTTTGTTTGTTACGCACCATACAGAAGAAATTTTACCACAATTCACGCAAACTATCCTTCTTAAAAATGGCGAAGTGTTCGGGAAAGGCTCTACAAGCGAAATGCTTTCGGCTAAAAATATGGAAAAGTTTTATGAACATGGGATCGATATTTTTAAAGTGGCGAACGGGCGAATAGCGATCTACCCAAAAGAAAGTTATAATAGTTAAAAGGAGGTTTTCTTTTGATGCTCTATAAAAGTATGATTCAAAAAGCGCTCTTGAACAATTTAATTGAGCCAGCGAGCGTCCCGCTTTATGGTAGTTTTCCTTTTAAAATAGAGAACGAACGTATCCAATTAAATGGCCTTTGGCTTGCCGGCACATCTGGCATTACCTTTTTCTCTGAAACGGAAGATTATTATATCAATAAAACGTTTCCGTATAAGGATATTCGCAGTTGTTCGAAAAAAGTGAGCTTGCTTGCCATGAGTCCTAAGATCGAACTTTCCTTTTTAGACGGCACATCCTATACTATGCTTGTCGAACAAGAGGATGCAAAGCGTTTTGTTCAAGCCATCTCTGACCGATTGCAAAAAGTGTAATTTGACTTTTATAAAAAGAGACTAGGAAGTACTTCCTAGTCTCTTATTTTTATGCGCGTTTTTCAAATAGTTGTACCATTTCGATTATCACGTTCGTTGCGAGTTCCATGTTTTCAACTGAAACATATTCGAATTTGCCGTGCATATTTTCCCCACCTGCAAAAATGTTTGGTGTTGGGAGGCCTTTAAATGACAGCTGAGAACCATCTGTTCCGCCGCGAATTGGTTCGATTAGTGGTTCAGTGCCTACGTTTTTCATAGCATCAAACGCGATGTCGACAATTTCTTTTACGGGTTCGATTTTCTCACGCATGTTATAGTATTGGTCATTTATTTCCAAAATAACCTTGTCTTTCCCATATTTTTCTTGCATAGAAGAGACGATTTCTGCGACTTTGGCTTTTCGTTCTACAAATTTTAAATGGTCGAAATCACGGATGATGTAAGCTGCTTTGGCTTCTTCGACTTCGCTATTTAAGGTTAAAAGGTGGTAGAAGCCTTCGTAACCTTCTGTATATTCGGGCGCCTCGTTTTGTGGTAGCTGTGCGTTAAATTCCATGGCCATTTTGGTTGCGTTAACCATTTTATTTTTGGCTGTTCCAGGATGCACACTATTTCCTTTAAAGGTAATTTTTGCTCCGGCGGCATTGAAACTTTCATATTCCAGTTGGCCGCGCGGACCCCCGTCCATCGTATAGGCATAGTCTGCGCCAAAAGCATCTACATCAAAGAGCGCAGGACCTCGGCCAATTTCTTCATCTGGTGTAAAGGCAACACGGATTTTACCATGTTTTAATTCAGGATGTTTTAACAAATAATGCATTGCTACCATAATTTCTGTAATACCCGATTTATCATCCGCCCCAAGAAGTGTTGTGCCGTCCGTTGTAATGAGCGTCTCACCTTTATATCCGGCAAGTTCCGGGAATTGTTTGGGCGATAAAACGATATTTTCGGCTGCATTTAAAATAATGTCGCCGCCATCATAATTTTCACGTACGATAGGATTTACATTTTTACCAGTGAAATCCGTTGCCGTATCTAAATGTGCTAAAAAGCCAATAACAGGCACTTTTTTATCCGTATTCGCCGGTAATGTGGCCATAACATAACCATTTTCGTCCATGGTTACATCACTCATACCGATTTCTTTTAGTTCATTTACAAGAATAGCGCCAAGTTCCCTTTGCCCTTCTGTTGTCGGACAAGTCGTACTTTCTTCATTCGACTGCGTATCCACTTTGACGTATGTAGTAAAACGTTCAATCAATTCTTCTCTCATTTTCTACACTTCCTCCATTTTATTTTCACCTTTTATTATAGGCTACTCTAACCAAAATATCTAATTCAAAAGATCTAGTAATTTTTCACTCGTTTTTAAATTGCGCCCTGTAACAGCTTCCTTCGTCCATGTTTTTATGACTTTCTCCGTTTTGACTTCATGGATTTTGGTTGTTTTCATTTTGACATAAATCGCCTGATCTTTCGCAACATAGCTAGCATCTTGCTCTTCCACCTCGTTATCATCCAGTTTTCCGTTTTGATAAAAAATCATTAAGCGTTCAGTTTCAAGTAAGTCTGTAAATGGGTTTTGAGCGAGCACCTGACGATACTCACTTTCCTCTAACACAACAACTGTTGCGTTTTGAATCGCATAATAAGTGTTTAAATGTTGCTCTATTTGACCGCGTACCGCCTGTTTAGAAAAGGAGGCTTCTAAAATAAGGTTGCCACTTTGAATGTATGTTTTGACATTTCTAAATCCTTCTTTTGCTAAACTTTCTCGTAACTCTGCCATTTTCACTTTATTATGTCCGCCTACATTAATAGCCCTTAGTAAAACGACAAATTTCATTCTGCGCCCTCCTTCTATTTTCCAATTTGCGTTTTCTTCATTATACCTTATATGCATTGTAAGTTATAATGATAAAAAAACGTGTTGGAGTGTGATGAATAATGAAATTCATTTCTTGGAATGTCAATGGTTTGCGAGCAGCTGTTAAAAAAGGGTTTATGGATTATTTTAATGAAGCGGATGCCGATATTTTTTGCTTGCAGGAAACCAAACTGCAAGAAGGCCAAATCGAGCTTGATTTAAATGGTTACTATGATTACTGGAATTATGCCATCAAAAAAGGCTATTCTGGTACAGCCATTTTTACAAAAAAAAGAACCTCTCCGCGTTTTTTACGGTCTTTCGGTTGCAGAACATGACCAGGAAGGACGTGTGATTACGCTTGAGTTTGAGCAATTTTATTTTATCACTGTCTATACGCCTAATTCGCAACCTGAACTAGCGCGACTCGCTTATCGCATGTCTTTTGAGGACGCTTTTTTAAATTATGTTAAAAGTTTAGATCAAGAAAAACCTGTTATTTTTTGTGGCGATTTAAATGTTGCGCACAAAGAAATTGATTTAAAAAATCCGAAAACTAATCGCAGGAATCCTGGATTTTCAGACGAGGAACGAGGGAAATTTACCACTGTTCTTGAGTCAGGTTTCGTTGACACCTTCCGTCATTTTTATCCCGAAAAAGAAGGAGCTTATTCTTGGTGGTCTTACCGTATGAATGCCAGAGCACGAAATACAGGGTGGCGGATTGACTATTTTGTCTCAAGCCGCTTAAGAGACAAACTCATTGATGCCAAAATTCACGCAGACGTTTTAGGATCGGATCATTGTCCTGTTGAACTGACGATTGATTTATAAAAAAACGTGCAGAGAATCAAATTCGATTCTCTGCACGTTTTTTACGATGGAATAGACTTTCTGGCTGACATAAGCAGAACGGCTGTGATCGAACCACCT
>NZ_ALWW01000078.1:2500-4957 GCF_000344175.1 Listeria fleischmannii subsp. fleischmannii LU2006-1
GAAACCGTGTGCCTACAAGTAGTTAGAGCCCGTTAATGGGTGATAGCGTGCCTTTTGTAGAATGAACCGGCGAGTTACGATTTGTTGCAAGGTTAAGCGGAAAAAGCGGAGCCGTAGCGAAAGCGAGTCTGAATAGGGCGTTTAAGTAACAGGTCGTAGACCCGAAACCAGGTGATCTACCCATGTCCAGGATGAAGGTAAGGTAATACTTACTGGAGGTCCGAACCCACGCACGTTGAAAAGTGCGGGGATGAGGTGTGGGTAGCGGAGAAATTCCAATCGAACTTGGAGATAGCTGGTTCTCTCCGAAATAGCTTTAGGGCTAGCCTCGAGGTAAAGAGTCATGGAGGTAGAGCACTGTTTGGACTAGGGGCCCCTCTCGGGTTACCGAATTCAGATAAACTCCGAATGCCATGTACTTATACTCGGGAGTCAGACTGCGAGTGATAAGATCCGTAGTCGAAAGGGAAACAGCCCAGACCACCAGTTAAGGTCCCCAAATATACGTTAAGTGGAAAAGGATGTGGGGTTGCTTAGACAACCAGGAGGTTGGCTTAGAAGCAGCCATCCTTGAAAGAGTGCGTAATAGCTCACTGGTCGAGTGACCCCGCGCCGAAAATGTACCGGGGCTAAACGTATTACCGAAACTGTGGATGAACCACTTTGTGGTTCGTGGTAGGAGAGCGTTCTAAGGGCGTTGA
Source organism: Listeria fleischmannii subsp. fleischmannii LU2006-1 (assembly GCF_000344175.1). Classification (GTDB taxonomy): domain Bacteria; phylum Bacillota; class Bacilli; order Lactobacillales; family Listeriaceae; genus Listeria; species Listeria fleischmannii. Next base: position 3,202 of record NZ_ALWW01000078.1, read on the forward strand.
AGTCAGACCGAAAGGACTGGTGGAGCGCTTAGAAGTGAGAATGCCGGTATGAGTAGCGAAAGAAGGGTGAGAATCCCTTCCACCGAATATCTAAGGTTTCCTGAGGAAGGCTCGTCCGCTCAGGGTTAGTCGGGACCTAAGCCGAGGCCGATAGGCGTAGGCGATGGACAACAGGTTGATATTCCTGTACCAGTGTCAATTGTTTGACCAATGGGGTGACGCAGAAGGATAGGGAATCGCACGAATGGAAATGTGCGTCCAAGCAGTGAGTGTGAGAAGTAGGCAAATCCGCTTCTTGCGAAGCATGAGCTGTGATGGGGAAGGAAATAAAGTACGGAAGTTCCTGATTTCACGCTGCCAAGAAAAGCCTCTAGGAAGAGAGATACTGCCCGTACCGCAAACCGACACAGGTAGATGAGGAGAGAATCCTAAGGTGAGCGAGAGAACTCTCGTTAAGGAACTCGGCAAAATGACCCCGTAACTTCGGGAGAAGGGGTGCTCTATTAGGGTGAAAGCCCGAGAGAGCCGCAGTGAATAGGCCCAGGCGACTGTTTAGCAAAAACACAGGTCTCTGCAAAACCGTAAGGTGACGTATAGGGGCTGACGCCTGCCCGGTGCTGGAAGGTTAAGAGGATGGGTTAGCATCTCGCGAAGCTCAGAATTGAAGCCCCAGTAAACGGCGGCCGTAACTATAACGGTCCTAAGGTAGCGAAATTCCTTGTCGGGTAAGTTCCGACCCGCACGAAAGGCGCAACGATCTGGCACTGTCTCAACGAGAGACTCGGTGAAATTATAGTACCTGTGAAGATGCAGGTTACCCGCGACAGGACGGAAAGACCCCGTGGAGCTTTACTGCAATCTGATATGGAATGTTTGTACCGCTTGTACAGGATAGGTAGGAGCCGAAGAATCGCGTGCGCCAGCATGCGAGGAGGCGCTGGTGGGATACTACCCCCGCTGTATGACCATTCTAACCCGCCACGCTTAGCGCGTGGGGGAGACAGTGTCAGATGGGCAGTTTGACTGGGGCGGTCGCCTCCTAAAGAGTAACGGAGGCGCCCAAAGGTTCCCTCAGAATGGATGGAAATCATTCGCAGAGTGTAAAGGCACAAGGGAGCTTGACTGCGAGACTGACAAGTCGAGCAGGGACGAAAGTCGGGCTTAGTGATCCGGTGGTTCCGCATGGAAGGGCCATCGCTCAACGGATAAAAGCTACCCCGGGGATAACAGGCTTATCCTCCCCAAGAGTCCACATCGACGGGGAGGTTTGGCACCTCGATGTCGGCTCGTCGCATCCTGGGGCTGTAGTCGGTCCCAAGGGTTGGGCTGTTCGCCCATTAAAGCGGCACGCGAGCTGGGTTCAGAACGTCGTGAGACAGTTCGGTCCCTATCCGTCGCGGGCGCAGGAAATTTGAGAGGAGCTGTCCTTAGTACGAGAGGACCGGGATGGACGCACCGCTGGTGTACCAGTTGTTCCGCCAGGAGCATCGCTGGGTAGCTATGTGCGGCAGGGATAAACGCTGAAAGCATCTAAGCGTGAAGCCCCCCTCAAGATGAGATTTCCCATTTCGTAAGAAAGTAAGATCCCTGAAAGATGATCAGGTAGATAGGTTTGGAGTGGAAGTATGGCGACATATGGAGCGGACAAATACTAATCGATCGAGGACTTAACCTTTTAATCTTGATTCGTTACGTGGATAACTAAACGCTTTTCTTCTCTAGTTTTGAGAGAACATCGTTCTTTCATTCTTTTGTC
>NZ_ALWW01000079.1 GCF_000344175.1 Listeria fleischmannii subsp. fleischmannii LU2006-1
GATAATTTTATCGGTCAAACTTACGGTGAAGTCATGCAAAGGCGGACAATATGACTTAGTCTGGCAACTTCAAACTTTAGAAGGATTTACGTAGAGGATAAATTTACGATTTATATTCCAGTGAATTCGAAATAATTAGCACAAGCCCACTTTGAATACAAAGTGGGCTTGCTTTATTCTAATTTAGTAAAAAAGAAAATATAAAATAATCTCTAAAATGATAAAACAAATGATTATAACATATTGTCTTAAAATAAATCGAAAACAACTTTTATTAAAATATGATTTAAAAACAAGAAATGGATCAACCCAAGTAGTACTCATTAATCTACCTATCGCAATACTCAAAGCACTCCCAACTACTCCAAACTTAGGTATAAGTAAAAATGATCCTAGCAAGTATACGGTCATCAAAATAACGGGAGACCATTTCCCTTTTTGATAAAGCCCAAGAGCCGTTCGGAATAAATAAGAGGGGTACTGCAACCCTGTAACAAAAAATTGTAATGCTATGATAAGTACAACCTGTTGCCCAAGCAAATAATTTGATCCCAGCCAAATCTTTATAAAAGGATTCAGCAATAAGATGAGGCCTAAACTAATGAAGAAATAAACTAAAATTGTAGTTTTATAGATTTTTTTGAAGAGCTTAAATGCCTCTTCTTTATTTTCTCGAGCTGTTATTTGTCCAATACTGCCAATTAAACCTCGCATAGCTCTAGCAAGAATGCTAACAACTGCATTTATAATAAGCGTATAGTTAGCATAAACTCCTGCTGTAGATAGTCCTATAAAGGCTGTGATAAAAATACTTTCGGTTCCAGTAATAAGGTACCCCCCAGCCATATAAAGTACGATTCCTTGCATATTTTTTTTAATAGAACTTATTTCTTCCGTACTTAATTTTTCTGGCTTTCCTTTTAAAAATTCAGGATAACTTTTATAAGCATAATAGGATTGAATCCAATTAAAAGCAAGCATGCAAACTAATTGAATAACTAAATAACCAATTAAATCGTGTGTTTGAAATAAATATATTCCTTGAAGCAAAGATTGAATGCAAAATCCACCTTGTTTAAACATTACATTGATATACTCTTTCTGTGTAACAAAAAATAATGCTTTTCTATATACAAAAAAGTAACTAACTCCGGCGTTTGCCACATATAATAAATAAATGATAGATACTTCGCCGTTATTCGCTGAGCCTAATAAAGAAAAATTCCATACTACAGGTAAGAGAAGCACTCCTAGTAGCATAATGATGCTCCCAATATATCGGTATATTTTACGATAAAAAAGAAGGAAGTCTCTCACTTTTTGATTATTCTTCTTCACAAGAGGGGAATAGATTTGAAAAATAATCGCTTCCCCTATGCCAAGCTCTGCAAAAGAAATTAATGTGATAATATTTGTAAAAAGTCGATCCAATCCTAAAATTTCTTTTCCTAGAATTTGGAATAAAAATTGTTCGAATTCCAAATGAAACAACAAGGTATAGTATTTGCATTCCTATTCCTATGCCTATATTCTGGACCATGTAGTTTTTTACTTTAGCCATTTCTTAGCCTATTCCTTTCTTAGGAACAAATCCACCTCTGCTATTTTATTATTTTTGGCATCATAACCTCTTAAATAATATTCGTTACTCTTATCAATGTTTGGAATAACACTAATAGCATAAAAGCTGAACGTACCTTTATTTGGTAGTTTTCATCAGCTACTAATGTACCTCCTCGTGTCACTGTATTAGTACTAGCAACAAATAGTTCTAATCTGTGAATATTTTCAAATGTTCCAGTAAGATTTCTGTCTCCTCTTTTAAATGTCGCTACTGAAAGATTGCCTTCTGCAACGACAGGAACTCTAACGCGTTCCCCAGAAACTATACCATACTCATCCAGAGGTTCAATAAATAGTGTATGATTTTCGTAAAAAGAAGTTGGCTGATTGAGATAGTATTGGAAAGTTCCTTTTACAGTATCAACTGTACCTCCAAGGGAGATTTCAGTAACCACTCCATCTGCTGTTTCTCCTAACAAGCGGAATTTTTTAATATCTCCTAACAAAGAACCATAGATGATAGTATTTCGAATATAATGGTTACTAATTTCCATAATTTGTCCTGGTTTTCTAGAAAAAATAGGTACTTCTCGTTCATTTAATAAATTTCTAGCAATATCAAATGCCTGAATCACCATGCTAGTGCATTTTGAAAAATCAGCAACAGAAAAATCAATTTCAAAAGCATTATTTTCGAGTAATCGACCCCCTGTTTGAACTAAATCGGGCTTATCTGAAAAACTTGCAGTGACCTTAAATAATTCTACATCGCCTTCAAAACTACCAGTTACTTTCCTATCACCTGGCCAATATTCGTTCACGTTTCTAATACCACCTGAAAAAATATCTCCTCCGTCGATATATGTCCACTTCAGCGAACCACTTGCTGCGCTTCTAAGAACTGCAATTTTCTTTTCTACTTCATTTTCTACCTTAACTAGTGCAATATCACCTTCCGTTACTTTCCGATCACTTTGGTATAAATCATCTTTATCAATAATTGGAATTGTTAGGCGATCTGCTTTTAACCTTGTATGGAAAGTGTAGGCATCATAATTCATCAGATGTCCGTTTTCATACTCATATTCCTTACCCATAATAGTTGTGCGTTTGCCATTATCTGTTATTTTATAATCGTTACTAGAATTGTTTAAATCCACAGCATGAATGGTTGAATTTGTCGCATTATGTCCAATATATACTTTTGCACGATCCTTAATAACAATTAAATTACAATTATCCATCCAATAATCATATCGCGGTGTACTATTACCTAAAAATCGATTTTCAGAAATTGTAATTTGGCTAACGCCTTCCCTTTTACCACCTGCAAATCCTCCAGCACCACCATCAAGTGTAATACCTGTCTCTGTTATCTCTTCAAATGTATTACTTTGAATAAAATGATATTTAGAATCTATTTGTTTCCCATAAACACCTCTTTGTATTAAGATAGCTGCTTTTGAGACTTGTGTAAAAGCACACTCTCTAATTGTAATTCCTTGACATCCTTGTAAAATAACAGCATTTCGTTCTGCATGTGCAATGGTTCCCAAA
>NZ_ALWW01000080.1 GCF_000344175.1 Listeria fleischmannii subsp. fleischmannii LU2006-1
TCCATACAAATTTCTTTATTGACTTGTCCTCATTCTTGTCTAGCTATATTTTAAAATATAACACATGACACCAATTGATATGTTAAAATATAAAGAGTAATTTGTAAAAGATATGAGTAATTATTTTCCAGACGGAGTTATGAGTAATGGACTTTGTGGGGATACTACAAAATCATGTTATATTTTTGATGTTAAAATAGCTAAAGCTAAAGTCCCTTAATACGCTTACGAAAGGTTTGAAGGAACAATGAAATTAATTATAGAAGATATATTGCAGTATGTTCAAGAGAACGTATTTATTTCTGACTTAAAAATAGAAGATGTTGCTTCTTGCTTTGGATACGACAAATATTATTTTAGTAGAGAATTCAAGAAAATAACTGGCTATTCTCTTAATGAATATACTTCAAGCATCAAAACTGAAAAAGCAATTGAAATGATTCATTCCGAAAAGAATGTTACTACTATTCAGTCTTCGGTTGGCTATTCCAGTTCTGGAAGTTTTTCTAATACTTTTAAAAAATATACCGGAAGTTCCCCAAAACAATATATGGGTGAAATGGATAATCTATACACTCAAGTGAAAAATTTTGAAACGAGCGCCTCTAAATCATTAGATTATTATGAAAGCAGTACTAACTCTTTTTGTCATGTTAAAATTGATGCACCCAGTAATTTTCAATCAGGAATTATCTTTATAGGCTTATTCAATACTCCAATTCCAAACCATAAACCAATAGCTGGATTAGCAACTAAAAGTATGAATCTTAATAAGTTAAAAAATATCCCTGATGGTGACTATTATTTGTTAGCATGTGCTATAGATACTTCAAATAATATTTTGTCATACTTCCATTTAAAAAATTGCTTACGAGGAAAAATTAATGAAAAACTGTCTTTTCCAACATGTAATGGCTCCCATTATACAATAAATTTAAGACCTAGAATATCAGAAGATCCGCCAATTTTAATTAATGTAGCTAAACTTTTAGTGTCTGTTTTAAAAAAAGACCACAATGTAGAATAATATTTCTCGCTTCATTCGTGATAAAATAAAATAAGAATGGAGGTGATTATATGATTAAAACTAGCGTTCCTTATTTGGTGTATAATGATGATTGCAAAGAAGCTCTATCCTATTATGTTGATATTTTTGGTGCCGAAATCATTGAAGAGATAACATTTGAAGATATGGGATTTATAGAGGAGTTAGATCGTAAATCTTGCATTGGCCATTCAGTATTTAAATTAGGTCAAAGCCTACTATATGCTTCGGATGCTATCGAAAAAGAAAATTTTCAGAATAAAACAAAAAATACAACAAATATCTATTTGGCTTGAAATTGATTCGATCGAAGAAATTAATGAATTAGAAAAGAAAATGCTGCGTACTGGTTCAACAAGCATTCATGCTTTACATGAAACCTTTTGGGATTCAAAATATACTAAAATTGAAGACAAATTTGGTATTATATGGGAGTTAAATGCGCAATTGTAGATTAAAAGTACTACTATTTAAAAGCAAAACTAAAATCGATAACAGAACTGCCTATATTCTGTTATCGATTTTTATATGTCCTAATATTTTTCTTTACTCTCTACTTTTAATATATCACTTTACTAACAAGTTAGAGAATAATGCTATAGATTGGCTACAATAAAAAGAACAAAAAAGATTTAGCCGAAAATTTAAGTTGCAAACGGGAAAATTGTATCACTCAAAAAACGCCAATGAATTTGTTACAGAATATGGCGTTTAAAAATCAACACTACAACGTGCTTTACAGCAAGCCTTGAAAAAATCTTGACCAACGCTCTTACTCTCTATACAAAAAAAGTGTGCAATTTAGACGTTTTAAACAAATAAAAAAGTAATACCAAACGCCGGAAACGTTGGTATTACTTAATTAAAAGAAACGTCCTGAGAGAGATTAATTAATTGCTATGTACCAACATTTATAATGTTTTTGTAAAAACTAATGTAAAAATATATAAATCTATTGACATACTACTTAAGCTAATGCATCCACTTTTTTCAAGGGCATATCAAACTAAAAAATCGCACTTAAAAATTATGCAGTACGATTTTTTCAGAGATTTTTAGTTAATTGCAATCTTGCTTTTTGGAATTTTTTTGTTGTTTATCGCTAATTTAGTTAAACAAAATGAATAATCAAACGAAAAAGCCAAACTTTGAGCAGTCCCCTAGAAATCCCAGCTGCTCTTAGTGCTTTTACCAGAGCTTTTTTTTGTTCCTGAATTAAGATTTTCAGTCGCTTTATTAACTTTCATGGGATGAATATCATATTTTTATTTTCATTTTTCTTTATTTTTTTGTTTAAATATATTAGTAT
>NZ_ALWW01000081.1 GCF_000344175.1 Listeria fleischmannii subsp. fleischmannii LU2006-1
ATAGAAAAATTTGTTAATAAAGAATTAAAAKTAATTTAGATTTACTAAAATATATTATATAAACTGTGCACTAAAAATACCTAATCCTCTATTGTATTTCTCATCCTTTATAAAAAAATAAATCTTACCTTGAAAAAAATTATACAGTGATATAATATAATTTGACAAAATAAAATCTTGTTTTGATAGTTTAGCTGGATAGAATCAGGTTGTATAGACGCTTTTTTAAGAAAAACTTTTTGCTATTTTTTCGCGAATGCTAAAATAATTACAGAGCAAAGGGAGTGGGAATCATGCAAAATTATACTTGGTTGTTGAATCATACTGAGGACTACATCGAAAACCATCTTGATCAAAAAATAACTTTAGCTGATGTTGCGGGTAATATTCATATGTCAGAATATCATTTTCATAGGCTTTTTCACAAACATTCCAAAGAAACCTTGTATCAGTTTGTTACCCGCATAAAATTAGAGCGATCAGCAATATTTTTACGTGTTCGCAAAGATGTCAGTATCACTGACATCGCTTTGCGCTATGGCTACAATGATGCCACCAGCTACAATCGCGCTTTTCGCCGTCATTTCGGAATAAGCCCGACAGCCTTCCGAAAAGCGCAAGATATGCCAAGTAATAGAGATTCTGACCACTTATAATTGAAGTATGAAAGGAATGATTTATTATGAAAGAACCGACCATTACAATTGAAACCATTGAAACCATGCGCGTTATTTATGTACGCTTTCGTGGCACCTACATCGACTTCCGTAAAAACAGCAAAAAACTTTTTGAACAGCTATTTAGTTTTGCCGAGTCGCATCAATTGATACTCCCGGAAGTCACCAAAGTACTGACTATCTATCATGACAATCCTTTTATCACCGATGCCCAAAACCTACGCACTAGTGTGGCAATGACTGTACCAAAAGATGCCGTTGTCAATGAAACTGATGAAATCTCGATAATGACAATCAGCGGTAAATTTGGTGTTGGTCATTTCGAAATTAGCCTTGGCGAATATGGTGATGCCTGGAATTATATGTATCAAAATTGGCTATTTGAAGGCAAAAACAAAGCTCGTGATGCCTTCCCATTTGAACTATACGTTACCGAGCCGCCAAAAAACTTTAAAACTAAAAGCCTGACTAACATCTATATTCCTGTTGAATAATGATTACTCGTGTAAACGGATGATTTGTTTTTGGTTTAAAACCTCTTAATACATTGATTCACTCATAATTTTGAGAACACCCTATTTTGATAGAGCAATTTAATGTAAAGAAGCGTGCACATTTTTATTAAATCTTGCACGCTTCTTTGCCATGGGCCGAAAATCAAAGTCATTCGAGCTGATAGCTATCATCACAACTCTTAACTGTAAGAAAGAATCCATACAAATTTCTTTATGACTTGTCCTCATTCTTGTCTAGCTATATTTTAAAATATAACACATGACACCAATTGATATGTTAAAATATAAAGAGTAATTTGTAAAAGATATGAGTAATTATTTTCCAGACGGAGTTATGAGTAATGGACTTTGTGGGGATACTACAAAATCATGTTATTATTTTTGTAATGTTAAAATAGCTAAAGCTAAAGTCCCTTAATACGCTTACGAAAGGTTTTGAAGGAACAATGAAATTAATTATAGAAGATATATT
>NZ_ALWW01000082.1 GCF_000344175.1 Listeria fleischmannii subsp. fleischmannii LU2006-1
TACTCAGGATCCACTCTGGAGAGAAGCACATTTCAACTACCGGGCTATTACCGTCTCTGGCGGCCTTTCCAGACCGCTTCATCTATCATCCTTCTTTGTAACTCCTATAAGAGTCGTCCTACAACCCCAAGAAGTCAAGCTTCTTGGGTTTGGGCTCTTTCCGTTTCGCTCGCCGTCCTAACTCAGGAAATACGATTTTTCTTTTCTTCTTCCTCACGGTTACTTAGTCATGTTTCTGTTTCCCCTTGGGTCTGCCTTCCTTATGGCTATGTATTCACCATAAGGATACTATCCGACTAAAGATAGTGGGTTCCCCCATTCGGAAATCTCTGGATCAACGCTTACGTACAGCTCCCCAAAGCACTATCGGTGTTAGTCCCGTCCTTCTTCGGCTCCTAGTGCCAAGGCATCCACCGTGCGCCCTTCCTAACTTAACCTCATTCGCTTCTTCGAAGCGCGGTTAATCTGAATATCGTTTTTATCAGCGATGATAAACGCCTATTCGGTTGAAAGATACACTTTCAGTTGATTCTCGGTTACTTGTTCAAGTGTTTCCACTTGTGATAACTTTACTAACTTTTCTTATCTAGTTTTCAAAGAACAGGTTGTTGAGAGTGACCTCTCAAAACTGAACAAAAGAAGTGAAAAAACATCATAGGTTTCCTTATCCTTAGAAAGGAGGTGATCCAGCCGCACCTTCCGATACGGCTACCTTGTTACGACTTCACCCCAATTATCTGTCCCACCTTCGGCGGCTGGCTCGCCTAAGCGTTACCCTACCGACTTCGGGTGTTACAAACTCTCGTGGTGTGACGGGCGGTGTGTACAAGGCCCGGGAACGTATTCACCGCGGCATGCTGATCCGCGATTACTAGCGATTCCGGCTTCATGTAGGCGAGTTGCAGCCTACAATCCGAACTGAGAATGGTTTTATGGGATTGGCTTCACCTCACGGCTTCGCCTGCCTTGTACCATCCATTGTAGCACGTGTGTAGCCCAGGTCGATAGGGCATGATGATTTGACGTCCAYYCCCACCTTCCTCCGGCTTGCACCTGGCATGTCACTTT
>NZ_ALWW01000083.1 GCF_000344175.1 Listeria fleischmannii subsp. fleischmannii LU2006-1
ACTAATTCGATAAGGGGTTCAAAAAAAATGAGTATGGCTTTGCTCAAATTGTAAGTACTTTTCAAGAATCTTTTCTTGTTCCACGGCCTCGATAAAATCAAGACGCAAAGTTTGAGCTCTTCCCTCGTAAATTCCCGCTGTAGAGCCCGATAAAGATTGCTGTAACGCTTCTTGTTTCCTTCGAATACTTTTCACTTTTTCCATTGCTTGCCCCAGTAAAACGGCATCAATTCGCGCATTGGGTGAAGGGTCCACTTGACTATGAAATTCTTGGATATATTGTACCAAAAGCGCCTCACTCGTATCAAAAGCTTGTAAAATCGTCTCAATCAAGGGCGGATAGCTTGCTTCAAAATAAGATTTAGACGCTTCGACCGCTTTTCCCGATAAGCTATCATCCTGCACATAACGTTCGACTGTTTGTTTTAATTGGAGTAACCAGACACGCGCCTCCGCATTGGCTTGCTTTAAAATGGTTAGAAAATGCCTCACTTCTCCGATGTCAATTCGACTCATCCCATCCCCTCCTTACTTTTAGTATACCATTCTGGAAGATGTATAGGTGTGTCTATTTGTTGAACAATATTTTAGCTAGAAAAAATGCCAGAGTAAAACGAGGGAGGAGCTGTGCACCTATCACTAGAAGGAGCTAGACAACAACAACCTATAAAAGATTAGTCATCCTCATTCTAGTTTCTAACCAAAGTATGTCAAGATACCACGGTATTGCCGCTTTATGATAAAATAAAGGTATCCGTTTATTTAAGAAAGGAAGACAATCGTTTGGATTTAATCGCTTCAATCAAATTAAAAATAACCCTTTTGTTACCCTCTTTTGTTATCACTTCCTATACTTCTCTATCTGTTGCAACAGTTGAATTAGAGAATGCTTACCCTACGATACCAACTTCACTAGTTGATTCTATCGTCTACATTACCTTTCTATTACCATTTTTAATCGCCATTTTTTTAAGCATTGTATATTCTCTCGCTTTCTTTCCGATAAATTCGCTTATTGTTATTGCCTCGTCTRTTAGTTGGTATAGGTGGCAT
>NZ_ALWW01000084.1 GCF_000344175.1 Listeria fleischmannii subsp. fleischmannii LU2006-1
GTCCTGAGCCAGGATCAAACTCATCTTTAAAATGTTAAATACGAATTTGAATACTTTATTCAACACTGTGAATAAGTTTCCTTAGCATCACAAATTGACTTTGCTAGCTTCTTACTAGTTTTTTTGGAAACATCTTTTTGTTTCCTGTCCTATGAATTGATTGGTGAAACATCTGTTTCATCGCTTTTTCATCTTCGTTCTGTTCAGTTTTCAAAGGTCACCATTGCTTATTTCAGCAACTCTTATATCTTACTATTTTTTTTGTAAACTTGTCAATAACTTTTCAAAAAAATAATTTGGTGGAGCCTAGCGGGATCGAACCGCTGACCTCCTGCGTGCAAAGCAGGCGCTCTCCCAGCTGAGCTAAGGCCCCAAATAAGTATAATTATAATAATGGTCGGGAAGACAGGATTTGAACCTGCGACCCCTTGGTCCCAAACCAAGTGCTCTACCAAGCTGAGCTACTTCCCGTAAATAACAAGCGCGCCCGGAAGGAGTCGAACCTCCAACCGCCTGATTCGTAGTCAGGTACTCTATCCAGTTGAGCTACGGGCGCAATATATTAAATTAAAAATGGTGCCGAGGACCGGAATCGAACCGGTACGGGTATCACTACCCGCAGGATTTTAAGTCCTGTGCGTCTGCCAGTTCCGCCACCCCGGCAAGGGCATAAAAAAAGAAACTTAAGCGGAAGACGGGGTTCGAACCCGCGACCCCCACCTTGGCAAGGTGATGTTCTACCACTGAACTACTTCCGCATATAAATAAGTGCGGGTGAAGGGACTTGAACCCCCACGCCTCGCGGCGCCAGATCCTAAATCTGGTGCGTCTGCCAATTCCGCCACACCCGCAAAGAGTGAGCCGTGCAGGGTTCGAACCTGCGACCCTCTGATTAAAAGTCAGATGCTCTACCAACTGAGCTAACGGCTCTCGATACAAATTTTATGTATTCCTATGTTAGAAAATGGTGCCGGCTGCAAGAGTCGAACTCGCGACCTACTGATTACAAATCAGTTGCTCTACCAACTGA
>NZ_ALWW01000085.1 GCF_000344175.1 Listeria fleischmannii subsp. fleischmannii LU2006-1
AGGTGGTTCGATATGGTAATGTGAGTCCGAAACAATCTGTAATAGTTTCTGACACGACTTTAGGTGCGCCAAAAATTTCAAATATAAAAGTTGGCGATACACAAGTAACTGTAACAGGTACAGCAGGAGCACGCATTACATTAACATTACCTGGTGGAAGTAAGCCATCAGTGACAGCTGATGGAACAGGGAAAGCAATATTTAGTGTACCGGCAGCTCAAGTAGGACAAGTATATGAAGCAACACAAACAGGTGGAAATGGAAAAGCAAGTGCAAAAGACACGTTTACTGTTTCGGATACAACAACACCTCTAGCACCACGCGTAAATCCAGTGTCAGACGTTCAAACGCAAGTAACTGGAACAGCTGACCCTAACTACAGAGTTACTGTGACGATTAATGGCGCAACATACACTGGCACAGCAAGTGGAAGCGGGGCTTATACAGTTCTTATTCCAAAACAAACTAGTGGAACAAGAATTGAAGTGACACAAACGAACCCAAATAATGGTAATGTGAGTCCAAAAGAAACAGTGACGGTTTCTGATACGACTTTAGGCGCGCCAATAATTTCAAATATAAAAGTTGGCGATACACAAGTAACTGTAACAGGTACAGCAGGAGCACGCATTACATTGACATTACCTGGTGGAAGTAAACCATCAATGACAGCTGATGGAACAGGGAAAGCAATATTTAGTGTACCGGCAGCTCAAGTAGGACAAGTATATGAAGCAACACAAACAGGTGAAAATGGAAAAGCAAGTGTAAAAGACACGTTTACTGTTTCGGATACAACAACACCTCTAGCACCACGCGTAAATCCAGTGTCAGACGTTCAAACGCAAGTAACTGGAACAGCTGAACCCTAACTACAGAGTTACTGTGACGATTAATGGCGCAACATACACTGGCACAGCAAGTGGAAGCGGGCTTATACAGTTCTTAT
>NZ_ALWW01000086.1 GCF_000344175.1 Listeria fleischmannii subsp. fleischmannii LU2006-1
TCCCCGAAATCAAAGGGAACCAAACGGTCCAATCACAGTTTAAGGCCAAAGTGACATCAGGGAACACGACGGTACCATCACGAATATCGCCACTTTAGTCGATCCGGCTGATGAAAGCCATCCACAAAAACCACAAGCAGATATTCAAGTGGTGGATTCCAAAGGCCTTCTTAAGTCAAACAAAAAAGTGGATCATCATGATGTAAAACAAAATGAAGAAGTCACATACACGATTGAAGCAACCAATAGTTTAGACCATACGACCTTACATAATATACGTGTGAGTGACCCACTTCCCGCGGGCGTAGAACTGGTACCCGGAAGCTTAAAGGTAGATGGACAAGCAGCCATAAATGAAGGAGACCCAGGACAAATCAAGACAGTGATCTCCGAAATCAAAGGGAACCAAACGGTTCCAATCACGTTTAAGGCCAAAGTGACAAAAGCAACAGACGGTACCATCACGAATATCGCCACTTTAGTCGATCCGGCTGATGAAAGCCATCCACAAAAACCACAAGCAGATATTCAAGTGGTGGATTCCAAAGGCCTTCTTAAGTCAAACAAAAAAGTGGATCATCATGATGTAAAACAAAATGAAGAAGTCACATACACGATTGAAGCAACCAATAGTTTAGCCAATACAACCTTGCATAATATACGCGTGAGTGACCCACTTCCTGCGGGTGTAGAACTGGTACCCGGAAGCGTAAAGGTAGATGGACAAGCAGCCATAAATGAAGGAGACCCGGGACAAATCAAGACAGTGATCCCCGAAATCAAAGGGAACCAAACGGTTCCAATCACGTTTAAGGCCAAAGTGACAAAAGCAACAGACGGTACCATCACGAATATCGCCACTTTAGTCGATCCGGCTGATGAAAGCCATCCACAAAAACCACAAGCAGATATTCAAGTGGTGGATTCCAAAGGCCTTCTTAAGTCA
>NZ_ALWW01000087.1 GCF_000344175.1 Listeria fleischmannii subsp. fleischmannii LU2006-1
AAGATACGTGGTTCCCCGAATTCGGAAATCTCTCGGATCACGTACAGCTCCCCAAAGCACATATCGGTGTTAGTCCCGTCCTTCTTCGGCTCCTAGTGCCAAGGCATCCACCGTGCGCCCTTCCTAACTTAACCTCATTCGCTTCTTCGAAGCGCGGTTAATCTGAATATCGTTTTTATCAGCGATGATAAACGCCTATTCGGTTGAAAGATACACTTTCAGTTGATTCTCGGTTACTTGTTCAAGTGTTTCCACTTGTGATAACTTTACTAACTTTTCTTATCTAGTTTTCAAAGAACAATCTTGGTGGAGCCTAGCGGGATCGAACCGCTGACCTCCTGCGTGCAAAGCAGGCGCTCTCCCAGCTGAGCTAAGGCCCCAAAATGGATTATTTTTCAGATGAAAGTGGGCCTAAATGGACTCGAACCATCGACCTCACGCTTATCAGGCGTGCGCTCTAACCAGCTGAGCTATAGGCCCATATTCCGGCACACCTGCGTGTCACCTGAACGTATATGAGAGTGACCTCTCAAAACTGAACAAAAGAAGTGAAAAAACATCATAGGTTTCCTTATCCTTAGAAAGGAGGTGATCCAGCCGCACCTTCCGATACGGCTACCTTGTTACGACTTCACCCCAATTATCTGTCCCACCTTCGGCGGCTGGCTCGCCTAAGCGTTACCCTACCGACTTCGGGTGTTACAAACTCTCGTGGTGTGACGGGCGGTGTGTACAAGGCCCGGGAACGTATTCACCGCGGCATGCTGATCCGCGATTTAGCGATTCCGGCCT
>NZ_ALWW01000088.1 GCF_000344175.1 Listeria fleischmannii subsp. fleischmannii LU2006-1
AGACAGGCKATTCAAAATGTCATGGATGAGGAACAAGATGATTATGTTGAGACGCTTGTAACTGGTGTAGCGGAACATAAAAGCGAACTTGATCAAACAATCGAAACACATTTAGATAATTGGCAACTAAGCCGCTTAAATAAAGTGGATTTATCTATCTTACGTGTTAGTGCATTTGAAATGCTATTTTTAGAAGATGTTCCAGACCGTGTAAGTCTAAACGAGTCAATTGAAATTGCTAAAATATATAGTGATGAGAAAGCTAGCAAATTTATCAATGGTGTACTTGCAAATATTGCGCAAAACGATTAGTGGTTTTACTTTAGATTTGGTGAGAAGTACTTTTTCACCAAATCTATTTAATCATAAGTTTTTAAGGGGGCAATGAAGATGGCACAAGTTATTGATGGAAAAAAAATTAGCGAAAGAGATTCAAGAAAATGTAACAAAAGAGGTAAGTCGATTAAAAAGTGAGGGCAAACAGCCTGGGCTTGCAGTAGTTCTTGTAGGGGACAATCAAGCATCACGTACATATGTAAGAAATAAACAAAAAGCGCACAGAAGAAAGCGGCATGAAGTCAGTACTTATTGAACTAGATGAAGATGTATCAGAAGAAAAATTACTTCAAACTGTGGAAGAACTAAACGAGGATGATACCATTCATGGCATTTTAGTTCAATTACCACTACCTAAACATATTTCGGAGGAAAAGGTCATTGACACAATATCTGTCTTGAA
>NZ_ALWW01000089.1 GCF_000344175.1 Listeria fleischmannii subsp. fleischmannii LU2006-1
TAATCTTTCGGGAGATGTTAAAAAAGTCCATCTTAAAAAATGAGCTTTTTGTGCGTAGCCACGCCTATGCATGTATCGATGAGGAATTGATTCCAACAGGAGAACTTCGAGAGGTTTTTGGAACTGCGTTTGATTTTAATGAGGCCAAGCAGATTCAAAGCGCGATTTTAAAAGGCGACCCGCAGATGGATTTAGCAAGTGGTGGATTAGATCACGGGTTTGTTTTGGAACATGTACGCAACCAACCTGACGCCATTTTAGTTGATCGGGATTCAGGGCGGGGCATAAAAATGGAAACGGATGCACCGGCTGTGGTGATTTATACAGGAAACACGTTAACGGGTGATTATACTGTTTTTGGGGATAAAATTCGGCCGTTTTCAGGGATAACATTTGAAACGCAAAGTTTGCCTGATGCTATTCATCATCCGCATTTTGGAGATATTGTGCTCCGGCCGGGGACCCCATTTTATTCCAAAACGATTTTTCGCTTTTTTGTAAATAAAGCTCGAAACTGATAAAATAAAACAGAAGGTTATTGTGAGAGGAGCCAAGGTACAATGAATTGGAACGTAGAATATGAAAAATGGTTAAATAATGGACAGCTAGATGCGGATTTGCGCGGACAGCTTGAGGTTTTACAAGGTGATGAAAAAACAATTAGAAGATAGTTTTTATAAAAATATGGAGTTTGGAACTGCTGGAATGCGTGGGGTTTTAGGTGCGGGAAC
>NZ_ALWW01000092.1 GCF_000344175.1 Listeria fleischmannii subsp. fleischmannii LU2006-1
GGGAGGTTGGCACCTCGATGTCGGGCTCGTCGGCACTCCTGGGGTGTAGTTCGGCCAAGGGTGGCTGTTCGCCATWAAGCGGGCACGCGAGCTGGGTTCAGAACGTCGTGAGACAGTTGGTTCCCGTCATCCGTCGCGGGCGCAGGAATTGAGAGGAGCTGTCCTTAGTACGAGAGGACCGGGATGGACGCACCGCTGGTGTACCAGTTGTTCCGCCAGGAGCATCGCTGGGTAGCTATGTGCGGCAGGGATAAACGCTGAAAGCATCTAAGCGTGAAGCCCCCCTCAAGATGAGATTTCCCATTTCGTAAGAAAGTAAGATCCCTGAAAGATGATCAGGTAGATAGGTTTGGAGTGGAAGTATGGCGACATATGGAGCGGACAAATACTAATCGATCGAGGACTTAACCTTTTAATCTTGATTCGTTACATGGATAACTAAACGCTTTTCTTCTCTAGTTTTGAGAGAACATCGTTCTTTCATTCTTTTGTCTGGTAGCTATGGCGAGAAGGTCACACCCGTTCCCATCCCGAACACGGTAGTTAAGCTTCTCTGCGCCGATGGTAGTTGGGGGCTTCCCCCTGTGAGAGTAGGTCGCTGCCGGGCAATTGTATTATTCCACAGTAGCTCAGTTGGTAGAGCAATCGGCTGTTAACCGATCGGTCGCAGGTTCGAGTCCTTGCCTGTTGGAGCCATTTTTAT
>NZ_ALWW01000093.1 GCF_000344175.1 Listeria fleischmannii subsp. fleischmannii LU2006-1
TCGAAACAACTGAAGCTCGCGCTAAAGAGATTCGTAAAGTTGTTGAAAAACTTATTACTTCCGGTAAAAAAGGTGACTTGCACGCTCGTCGTCAAGCTGCTGCTTTTGTTCGCCATGAAGTTGCTGATGTTAAACAAGTTGACGTAACTAAAAACGGTGAAACTGTGAAGAAAAACCAAGCGGTATACGCGCTTCAAAAACTATTTGATGATGTAGCACCTCGTTATGCTGATCGTCAAGGTGGATATACTCGTATTTATAAAAAAGGTCCTCGTCGTGGTGACGGTGCACCAATGGTAATTATCGAGTTAGTTTAATAGTAAATGTATGAAAGCAAGTAGAGTGTCATGATAAGCAAGGAAACTTGTCTTGTCTAGCTCTGTGCGCCTTCTTTTGTTTAAAACGAAGAGGGCGCAGGCTTTTTTTATTTCTGTCCGGACTCAAAGTCATCGCTTTGAGTTTTTTGTTTTTCCCAAAAAGCAATTTTGATGGCGGGAGAGTGGCGGGGGTGTAGGGGGATGTGGCGGATTTTTAAGACTCCCTTTTTTTACAAAAAGAGGCTTTGCGTGAAGTGCTGCTTTATACTATAATGAATAAGGTGTAGCCTGTAGAAGAGAGGTGCGAATAATGGCAGAAGATTTTGTGAAGATTGATCACGTTTTTTATAAATATGATGATGAG
>NZ_ALWW01000094.1 GCF_000344175.1 Listeria fleischmannii subsp. fleischmannii LU2006-1
TAGCGGACAAATACTAATCGATCGAGGACTTAACCTTTTAATCTTGATTCGTTACGTGGATAACTAAACGCTTTTCTTCTCTAGTTTTGAGAGAACATCGTTCTTTCATTCTTTTGTCTGGTAGCTATGGCGAGAAGGTCACACCCGTTCCCATCCCGAACACGGTAGTTAAGCTTCTCTGCGCCGATGGTAGTTGGGGGCTTCCCCCTGTGAGAGTAGGTCGCTGCCGGGCAATGTTTTTGGAGGTTTAGCTCAGCTGGGAGAGCATCTGCCTTACAAGCAGAGGGTCAGCGGTTCGATCCCGTTAACCTCCACCATTTTTTTGCCGGCTTAGCTCAGTTGGTAGAGCAACTGATTTGTAATCAGTAGGTCGCGAGTTCGACTCTTGCAGCCGGCACCATTTTCTAACATAGGAATACATAAAATTTGTATCGAGAGCCGTTAGCTCAGTTGGTAGAGCATCTGACTTTTAATCAGAGGGTCGCAGGTTCGAACCCTGCACGGCTCACTCTTTGCGGGTGTGGCGGAATTGGCAGACGCACAGATTTAGGATCTGGCGCGCCGAGCGGTGGGGTTCCAGTCCCTTCACCCGCACTATTCATGCGGAGAGTTCAGTGTACGAAGCATCACGTGCCAGGTGGGGTCGCGGTCGACCCGTCTCCGCT
>NZ_ALWW01000095.1 GCF_000344175.1 Listeria fleischmannii subsp. fleischmannii LU2006-1
GGTACCGTCTGTTGCTTTTGTCACTTTGGCCTTAAACGTGATTGGAACCGTTTGGTTCCCTTTGATTTCGGAGATCACTGTCTTGATTTGTCCTGGGTCTCCTTCATTTATGGCTGCTTGTCCATCTACCTTTAAGCTTCCGGGTACCAGTTCTACGCCCGCGGGAAGTGGGTCACTCACACGTATATTATGCAAGGTTGTATTGGCTAAACTATTGGTTGCTTCAATCGTGTATGTGACTTCTTCATTTTGTTTTACATCATGATGATCCACTTTTTTTGTTTGACTTAAGAAGGCCTTTTGGAATCCACCACTTGAATATCTGCTTGTGGTTTTTGTGGATGGCTTTCATCAGCCGGATCGACTAAAGTGGCGATATTCGTGATGGTACCGTCTGTTGCTTGTGTCACTTTGGCCTTAAACGTGATTGGAACCGTTTGGTTCCCTTTGATTTCGGAGATCACTGTCTTGATTTGTCCTGGGTCTCCTTCATTTATGGCTGCTTGTCCATCTACCTTTAAGCTTCCGGGTACCAGTTCTACGCCCGCGGGAAGTGGGTCACTCACACGTATATTATGCAAGGTA
>NZ_ALWW01000096.1 GCF_000344175.1 Listeria fleischmannii subsp. fleischmannii LU2006-1
CGTTATTACCATTTAAGTCTCCTGTTACCGTCTCCGTTAGAATCTTGAAAACTACGAGGATAGATTGATAAATAATTGCTTCTTTCCACCATTTTTTAATTTCCATAAAACGCTCCTTTCAGATGTTGAATCATAGTGTGTGGAGTTAAATCTTATAAGGAAGATGTATAATAACTATCTAATGAAAACGTTTTAATTTAGTGATAGCGCAAATAGATATCCCATAAAACTCAACTCTTTTTGTTTCACCAAAATTATATGTCAAACGTTTTCATATGTCAACCGTTTTCATAAAATTAAATCATTGTATATTCAAGCTGTTTTCGACTATAATTAAAATATAGAGTATAAAAAAAAGATACGAATGAGGAGAAGGTTATGGCAAGTATAGAAGATGTTGCAAGCAAAAGCGAAAGTATCTGTGACGACTGTATCAAGAGCTACAAATAATCACCCTTATGTTTACAGAAAAAAACGAAAGAAAAAAAATATTAAAAGCAATWGGAGGAGTTGAATTATTATCCTAATAACATTGCGCAACAACTTAGAAGGTCAAAAAACGAAGATGAATTGGGTCATG
>NZ_ALWW01000097.1 GCF_000344175.1 Listeria fleischmannii subsp. fleischmannii LU2006-1
TTCCAAAAGGCCTTCTTAAGTCAAACAAAAAAAGTGGATCATCATGATGTAAAACAAAATGAAGAAGTCACATACACGATTGAAGCAACCAATAGTTTAGCCAATACAACCTTGCATAATATACGCGTGAGTGACCCACTTCCTGCGGGTGTAGAACTGGTACCCGGGAGCGTAAAGGTAGATGGACAAGCAGCCATAAATGAAGGAGACCCGGGACAAATCAAGACAGTGATCCCCGAAATCAAAGGGAACCAAACGGTTCCAATCACGTTTAAGGCCAAAGTGACACAGGGAACAGACGGAACTATCACGAATATCGCCACTTTAGTCGATCCGGCTGATGAAAGCCATCCACAAAAACCACAAGCAGATATTCAAGTGGTGGATTCCAAAGGCCTTCTTAAGTCAAACAAAAAAGTGGATCATCATGATGTAAAACAAAATGAAGAAAGTCAACATACACGATTGAAGCAACCAATAGTTTAGCCAATACAACCTTGCATAATATACGCGTGAGTGACCCACTTCCTGCGGGTGTAGAACTGGTACCCGGGAG
>NZ_ALWW01000098.1 GCF_000344175.1 Listeria fleischmannii subsp. fleischmannii LU2006-1
TTATGAAGTGGTTAGTGCCTAAATTTAAGAAATAAGTTCAAAAATAATCTAAGTAAAATAACTACAAGGAACCAATTTTCTTGTAGTTATTTTGTTTTGAATAAATGTATTTTTTGGAGGTTAATATGAAAGAAAAAAAGAAGTGTCAGTATGGTGGAATTGTTCTACGATTTAATTTTTGTCTACGCAATAAGTCAAATGTCAGAGGTATTATTGGTAGCATTTGAAGATCAAGGTTTATATTTAGATGCCATCATCAAGTATTGTATAGTTGTATTAAGCTTTTGGAGTGTTTGGACCTATCAAACAGTTTATAACAATCGTTTTTTTAAAGGTAGTGTCATAAATTATATATTTATCTTATTAAATATGTTTATTGTGATGGTTCTCTCTCAATCCATTAACTTTCATTTCCAAGAAACTTTTTTTCCTTTTGTGCTATGTACAACTTTATTGTATTCCATCGTTCTTTTGGAATATTGCATAACATTTTATTCTAGTAATTCTGCATTAGAAAAAAAAAGTTTTATCATTTCTTTTTATTATTATTTAA
>NZ_ALWW01000099.1 GCF_000344175.1 Listeria fleischmannii subsp. fleischmannii LU2006-1
CCCTTGAATATAATTATTTTCCATAAGAGCCTGTGCTTTTAAATTAAGAACACTGCTACCGTTAAATGAACCCGTTGAAACATAACCTATTCTTTCAGGTCTATCAGCATTGATTTTATATTCATTATTAAATGCTGTTAGGTTTTGAATCCCCCACTTGAAAAATAAGCCCAACCAGTATTAACATTTTGACCAAATTGAGTGAATGATTGGTCTTTCATAAACTCTTGGCTTTGAACAGATGATGTAAGATTTGGTGCCGCTTGTACGTTAAATGGCACCGCTCCAACAACAATTGTGCTAGCAATTATTCCTGCTGATAAAACGCTAGCTGTTGTTTTCTTCATTAAATTTCTTTTCTTCATAAATTAAAACACTCCTTTTTTATAAAAAATAATATTTAAAACCGTAAAACTTGTTGTCAACTCCTTTCTTTTCAAAATGAAGTTGCAAATTTAGTAATCTAACTGGTGTTAGATCTAAAAATCGTAATCAATTCTTTCACTCCCTGTTGCTAAAATTTTGCGTATTTCATAWWAAAATT
>NZ_ALWW01000100.1 GCF_000344175.1 Listeria fleischmannii subsp. fleischmannii LU2006-1
TATTTTTCATGGAAAATGTTTTGATAGAGTCCAATAATTTATTTTGATTATAGTTGGATTCACTTTTAATTTCTACTTGACTTACATTTTTTATATAAAGTTTTTTACTGTAAGCGAAGCCTCTAATGTCAAAAATCCTAAATAGTTTCCTAATATAAAAATAATTGAAATGATTGGCCAAATAAATTTTTTCATTTTATCATCCTTATGTTTGAGTATGTTAGTTTGTTATATAATTCACAAATATGATTATTTGATAACCTAATTTGCTTTACAGTGAATAAAATTAGAATAGTAATGTAGAAGTTCCATTTTAAAACAAACTTCTATCGTTCATATAACTAGTTATTATAAGTATATAAAAAATAATTAGAATTGTAAATACTTGTACACAATGAATAAAAAAACAAAAAATAAGATATAACAGAAAGATGTTTTTTTTAAAAAAAAGAAGCCTATTAAATTAATTAGACTTCTTTTGATTTACCTTTGTTACTGTATTCGATTGACTTTAACTTAATACACTCGCTA
>NZ_ALWW01000101.1 GCF_000344175.1 Listeria fleischmannii subsp. fleischmannii LU2006-1
TCGTTGAGACAGTGCAGATCGTTGCGCCTTTCGTGCGGGTTCGGAACTTACCCGACAAGGAATTTCGCTACCTTAGGACCGTTATAGTTACGGCCGCCGTTTACTGGGGGCTTCAATTCTGAGCTTCGCGAGACTGCTAACCCATTCCTCTTCAACCTTCCACCACCGGGCAGGCGTCAGCCCTATACGTCACCTTACGGTTTTGCAGAGACCTGTGTTTTTGCTAAACAGTCGCCTGGGCCTATTCACTGCGGCTCTCTCGGGCTTTCACCCTAATAGAGCACCCCTTCTCCCGAAGTTACGGGGTCATTTTGCCGAGTTCCTTAACGAGAGTTCTCTCGCTCACCTTAGGATTCTCTCCTCATCTACTGTGTCGGTTTGCGGTACGGGCAGTATCTCTCTTCCTAGAGCTTTTCTTGGCAGCGTGAAATCAGGAACTTCCGTACTTTATTTCCTTCCCCATCACAGCTCATGCTTCGCAAGAGCGGATTTGCCTACTTCTCACACTCACCTGCTTGGACTCACATTTC
>NZ_ALWW01000102.1 GCF_000344175.1 Listeria fleischmannii subsp. fleischmannii LU2006-1
GAAAGGTTTATCGGAGTGTCTTGCGGATAAACAGGTGAGCTATTCCCAATTGCGTGCGATAAATCAACATACATCAAAATAGTCCTCCTTAAAAGCATATAAACGCTGGATTCTAGTCTGTCATTTCAACAATGATTTTGCCAATATTTTTACCTTCAAAAAGAGAAATAAAGGCGGGAACAATTTGATCAAATCCTTTTAAAACCGTCTCTTTATGCGTCAACTTCCCTTCTCGAAGCCATTTAATGAGCTGTTCTGTGGCTTCTTTGTAGTCCTCCTTATAATTCGTTACCGAAAAGCCCTGCATTAACGCATTCGCTTGAATTAAATAGCGCTGTACTCGCGTCCCAACATCCTCTTCTGCCGGTGAATTATAATTGGAAATAGTTCCACAAACAGGAATACGCGCAAATTTATTTAAAAAGTGGCCAGACCGCTTCACTAAATTTCACCGCCAAC